>NZ_JBWLUW010000004.1:0-802330 GCF_057784245.1 Mesorhizobium sp. CNPSo 4671
GGCTGCTGCCGGTCGATGCCGATGCCTCCTCGCTCGATCAACTGGACAAGACAAGCCTGCCGCTGGAAGAAGTGCGCGCTGCAGTCGCCGCCACCGCCAAGGTCGGGCTGATCGTGCTCGACGCCTGCCGCAGCGATCCGTTCTCGGGTAGCGGTGGCGAAGGGCGCGGCGCGACGTCACTGGCAAAGGATGTCGCCGACAAGGTCAAGCCGGGCCTCGGCCGCGTCGGCCGGGCGGAAAACATCCTGTTCGCCTTCTCGGCCGCACCCGGCGAAACGGCGGCCGACGGCACCGGCCAGAACTCGCCGTTCACAACGGCGCTGACCAAATATCTCGGCACGGACGGGCTCGAAATCCGCTCGGTGCTGACCTTGGTGCAGCAGGAGGTCTACGACCTGTCGCGCGGCAAGCAGTTGCCCTATGTCGAAAGCGGCCTGCCGAAACTGTTCTTCGCCACTGCCGCCAAGGAACAGCTGCCGGAGCGCGAACGGCTGCTGCTGGCCATGGCCGATGTGACGCCGGAAATGCGCGGCGAGGTCGAGCAGATCGCCAGCGATGCCGACATGCCGCTCGCGCCGCTCTATGGCGCGCTGATCAGCACCGACACCAGCCATCTCTCCGCCGACAGCCTCAACGCCCGGCTGCGCGAGGCTGCCGACGCCTTCGTCAAGGTGCGTAGCGAAATGAAGACGCTCGCCTCCGACGATCCCCAAGTGACGGAGCTTCGCCGGCAGGCCGAGGAGCAGCTTGCGCTCGGTGCCTTCGACGGCGCCCGCGCCCTTCTCGCCAAGGCCGCCGACATCGATAATGTTTCGCGCCAGGCGCTGAAGGTCAATTTCGTCAGCCGAACCCTGTCCGAGGCCGCGACGCGCTTCCTGTCCGGTGGTGCGGCGCGCGCCGATCTCGACTACGCCACGGCCATTGGTGACTATGAATCGGTGCTGGCGCTGTATGGCGAGGCCGGGCAGACCTCGCTCAATCTGGAGCAGGCCGACCGCCAGAGCCGCACGCTGGAGGAACTCGGTATCCTCTATACGACGGTGGGCAATGTCGAGGCGGCCGGCCGCGCCTTCACCGCCCTGTTGGCCAATCTCGAGCAGCGGTCGCGTCAGGAAACCGACCCCAGCGTCAAGCGCGATCTCGCCATCGCCCATATCAAGCTCGCCAACACTGAGATGGCGCAAGGCGACCTGCCAACCTCCCTGGAAAACTATGAGGCGGCCAGGGACATGCTGCAGGACCTGACCGCAAGCGTGCCGGACAAGAAAGACTGGCTCGGTGACCTCGCCATGGCCAACGACAAGATCGGCAATGTTCTGGCGACGCAAGGCGATGTGGGTGCGGCGGCCAAGGCCTATCAACAGAGCCTGTCGATCAAGCAGCAATTGGCCGATGCCGAGCCGAACAGCGCCTATCTGCTGCGCGACCTGACCATAACCTATGACGAAATCGGCGACCTTGCCCGGACCGCCGGACAGCTGGACGGCGCCCAGACGGCCTTTGAAGAGAGCCTGAGAATTCGGCTTGTGCTGGCCGGGAACAAACCCGATGACCCCGAGCGCCAGCGCGCTGTTTCCGTCAGCCACGACAGGATCGGCGACCTGCTGCGCCAACGCGGCGACGCCGCCGGTGCGCTCGCGGCCTACACCAAGAGCCAGGCGATCGCCGAAGAAATGGTGCGCCGTGATCCTAACGATACCGACTTGAAACGCGACCTGTCGATCAGTTACACCAAGGTCGGCAACGCGCTCAACGACCAGGAGAACTGGCCGGCAGCGCTGGCTTCCTATCAGCAAGCGCTGGCCGTCGCGCGTGACCTTGCCGCTGATGACCCCGGCAACGCCGACTGGCAGCGCGACCTGTCGGTCTGCCTGGAAAAGGTTGCCGTTGTGCTCGATGCCCAGGGCGATGTCAGCGGTGCACTGCAGAACTATCAGGACAGTCTTGCCATTGCCGACCGGCTGGCGAAGCTCGACCCCGCCAATTCCGACTGGCAGCGCGACCTGTCGATCACGCTGTCGGAAATCGGCATGCTGGAGACCAAGCAGCGCCACTTCGAGGGTTCCAAGAAGGCGTTCGAAGACAGCCTCGGCATCCGCCAGAAACTCGCCCAGTCCGATCCGAACAATGCGATCTGGCAATTCGATCTGGTGCAGGCCTACATCAACTATGCCTATGTGGCGAAGGATCCGAAGGCGGTGCTGACCAAGGCGCTGAACCTGACGCTGGAGCTCGACCGCACGGGCCGGCTGGCGCCCCGGGACAAGCCCACGATCGAATATTTGCGCAATCTTCTCGCCAAATTCGGTGCCCGAAAAAAATAGCCGGCTGCCAGCGCGGGATTCGGCCCGGAAATACCCGCAAACCTTGGAAAAACCGCCTTTAGCGCCTATATCTAAGGCATATCAGACGCGCGATTCGGGGCCGATTTTTCGCGCTATATAAGCGGCATCTAGACAATAGGTTTTCATGAGCGACCAGACCGAGAACACCAACGGCGCCGAAGCCGAATACGGCGCCGATTCCATCAAGGTTTTGAAGGGGTTGGACGCCGTCCGCAAACGCCCCGGAATGTATATCGGCGACACCGACGACGGCTCGGGCCTGCATCACATGGTCTATGAGGTGGTCGACAACGCCATCGACGAGGCCCTGGCAGGCCACGCCGACCTCGTCACCGTGACGCTCAACCCCGATGGTTCGGTGACGGTGATCGACAATGGCCGTGGCATTCCGACCGATATCCACACCGGCGAAGGCATTTCCGCGGCCGAAGTGATCATGACGCAGCTGCATGCCGGCGGCAAATTCGACCAGAACTCCTACAAGGTGTCGGGCGGCCTGCATGGCGTCGGCGTCTCGGTGGTCAACGCCCTTTCGGCCTGGCTGAAGTTGAAGATTCGCCGCAACGGTCAGATCTTCGAGATGAGCTTCACGCATGGCAATGCCGATGCGCCATTGAAGGCGACAGGCAGCTACGAGCAGGACAAACAGCCGGGCACCTATGAGGGCCGCAGCGGCAGCCAGATCACCTTCTTTCCGTCGGCAGAGACCTTCACCATGGTCGAGTTCGACTTCGGCACGCTGGAACACCGGCTGCGCGAGCTCGCCTTCCTCAATTCCGGCGTGCGCATCATTCTGACCGATGCCCGCCACGCCGACATCTTGCGGCATGAGCTGCACTATGATGGCGGCCTCGAAGAATTCGTCAAATATCTCGACAGGGTCAAGAAACCGCTGATCGAGAAGCCGATTGCCATCAAGGCCGAGCGCGACGGCATCACCGTCGAAGTGGCTATGTGGTGGAACGACAGCTACCATGAGAATGTGCTGGCCTTCACCAACAACATCCCGCAGCGCGATGGCGGCACCCATCTGGCCGGCTTCCGTGGCGCGCTGACGCGTCAGATCACCGGTTATGGCGAGTCCTCGGGCCTGACCAAGAAGGAAAAGGTCTCGCTGATCGGCGACGATTGCCGCGAAGGCTTGACGGCCGTGCTGTCGGTCAAGGTTCCCGACCCGAAATTCTCCTCGCAGACCAAGGACAAGCTGGTTTCGTCGGAAGTCCGTCCCGTGGTCGAGGGGCTGGTCAACGAGGCGCTCGGCACCTGGCTGGAAGAGCATCCGACCGAAGGCAAGGTGGTCATCGACAAGGTGATCCAAGCCGCGGCAGCGCGCGAAGCCGCGCGCAAGGCGCGCGACATCACCCGCAAGAGCTCGCTCGGCGTCACCTCGCTCCCCGGTAAGCTGGCCGACTGCCAGGAACGCGACCCGGCGAAATCCGAAATCTTCATCGTCGAGGGCGACTCGGCCGGCGGCTCGGCCAAGGGCGGCCGTTCGCGCCAGAACCAGGCGATCCTTCCCTTGCGCGGCAAGATTCTCAATGTCGAGCGGGCGCGTTTCGACCGCATGCTCGGCTCCGACATGATCGGCACGCTGATCACCGCGCTCGGCACCTCTATCGGCAAGGACGAGTTCAATGCCGACAAGCTGCGCTATCACAAGATCATCCTGATGACCGACGCCGACGTCGACGGCGCGCATATCAGAACCCTGCTGCTCACCTTCTTCTTCCGGCAGATGCCGGAGCTGATCGAGCGCGGCCATCTCTACATCGCCCAGCCGCCGCTCTATAAGGTGACGCGCGGCAAGAGCTCGCAATACATCAAGAATGAGAGCGCGTTCGAGGAGTTCCTGATCGAGTCCGGACTGGAGGAAGCTTCGCTGACGCTGGGTTCAGGCGAAGTGCGGATCGGGCAGGATTTGCGTGGTGCCGTTGACGATGCGCTCGCTGTGCGCCAGCTCATCAACGGCCTGCACACGCGCTACAACAGAGGCGTGGTCGAACAGGCCGCGATCGCCGGCGGGCTCAACCCCGAGGTCTTCGGCGACCTTGGCCGCGCCAACGCCATGGCGGAACGCATTGCACAACGCCTCGATATCATCGCCGAGGACACCGAGCGTGGTTGGACCGGCCGCATGTCGACCTCGAATGACGGCAGCGGCGGCTATGTCTTCGAGCGCACGGTGCGCAGCGTCAAGGAATACGCCCATCTCGACATGGGGCTGATCAATTCGGCCGATGCCCGCCAGCTCGATCGCTACGCACAGCGCCTCAGCGAGGTATACGGGACGCCGCCGGTGCTGCGCCGCAAGGATGTGTCCGAAACCGTCTCGGGCCCGCTGGCGCTGCTCAACGCCGTCTTTGCGACCGGCCGCAAGGGCCTGACCATGCAGCGCTACAAGGGTCTCGGCGAGATGAATGCCGAGCAGCTCTGGGAAACCACGCTCGATCCGAATGTGCGGTCGCTGCTGCAGGTCAAGGTGAACGACGCGACCGATGCCGACTCGCTTTTCTCGCGGCTGATGGGCGACGAGGTCGAGCCACGGCGCGAATTCATCCAGGACAATGCGCTGTCCGTCGCCAATCTGGATATTTGATGCCGGCCGCCCAAAACCGCGCAGCGGTTTTGGGCGAACGAGATGCACAAGAGCTTAAAGCGCAGCGGCTGAATCCGCTTCAATGCGACGGGCTTTGAGACTGTAGCGATGCGCTGAAGAAGTCTGCCAGGGCGGCGTTGAGGCGCTGATGAAACGCGACCCGGTCGAAGCCGGGTGCGTCAACGCACGCCATGGGCGCAATGGCGCGCAGGCGAGTGCTGCAAGGCGGCAGGAACGCATAGTGGCCTGCCAGGGGCTCGACATGATACTCCGGCGGTCGAGGCAGCGCCGAGCGCACGGGCTCCTCGTACCAGGGGTCGGGTTGATGCCGGTCGTTGGCGGCCCGCCACAGGAGCACCGGGATCTGAACCGAAGCGAGGCCGGCGCGGTCAAAGGTGAAGCCGAACGCGGGCGCGGCGGCTGCGATGGCGCGGATTCGCCGATCAGGCTTCCACGCATCCGGAGGTGGCTGGGCCGCTTGCGCAACGGAATGGACCCCCGCTTTCGCCAGCGTGGTGCAAAGATCATGCTGGGGATTTGCCGCACAGTATGGGTCGATCCTGCCGAGATCAGGTATTCCGCCCGCTTCGACGAGCACAGTGAAGCCGCCATTCGAGAATCCGAAGGCACCGATGCGCTGCGGATCGATGTCTGCATGTCCCTGCCAGTCCGTCAGCATGAAATCGATCAGCCGGCTCAGTTGGGCGGGTCGGCGCCATAGCATCAGCACCTTGCTCTGGTCGTCGAAAGTGTCACCGGCATGGCTGACCGCGGCGACGACAAAGCCGGCTCTCGCCAGGGCGATCGCCGTATCATAGTGACCGGCATAGGATCCGCCGCCGCCATGCGAAATCACGATAAGCGGCAGCGCATGGCCTTTTACCGGGCCGGAAAGCGCGACGCGCTGCTTGAAGAATTCCAGCGGCACATCGCGCGGCTCGGCCGAAGTCGGGTACCAGATGCCGGCGGCCAGCGGCGGTTCGCCGCCATTTGGAACGCGAACGGCTTCGAAGCCCACGGGGGAATGCGCGAGGTCTTCAGCAACTGGACTGACCGATGTCGTGCCAATCGTCGGACCGGCTGTAGCCGCCGGGGTCAAGGCTCCGGTGAACAGACCAGAGAGCAAGACCAGGCCCGCGAAAATTGTTAAGCGCGAGCCACCGGATTGGGCGCAAATCCGCCGGGCTCTTGCTTTCTGCTTCTTCCGGAATTTCCTTGGGGTCATTTGTCCTCCTGCTCGGCAAGGCACTTCGAAGAAAATTCGCAGGGCTGACGGGTCGCATCCAGCGAGACTGGTGAGTCAAAAGGCAGGGACGACGCCCGGACTTCCGCTTTTGCCCGGCTCGGCCTATGGGTCAAATCACAACAACATGATCGCTTGAGACATTGGCGCGAAGCGGCGCTCCGAATTGTTCCATCGGCGGCAAACAAAATCATTTCAAACCGCGCCGGAACGGAAGTCCTCCGACGACATTGTGACAACATCGATCAAAAATTTCTCACAGGAGGCCTTCATGGGACGTGGCATTTTGCTCTGGTTGCTCGGTATTCCGATCCCGATCATCATCCTCATCATGCTGTTCGTACGGTAGGGGGCGTTGATGCAGCCCACCCTATCGGCCATTGACCTTTCCGCTTCGGAAGAATCCTCCGCTACAGCCGTCAGCTGGGGACCGATTATTGCCGGCGCCTTCGCGGCCTCGACCTTGACCTTTATCCTCATGCTGCTTGGCTCCGGGCTTGGGCTCAGCATGGTTTCGCCATGGTCGGGGTCCGGCGCATCGATCACCACCTTCGCGGTCTCGACCGCGATCTGGCTGGTCATCGTGCAATGGCTGTCCTCCGGCGTCGGCGGTTACCTTGCCGGACGGCTGCGCACCAAATGGGTCGGCATCCACACTGACGAGGTGTATTTCCGCGACACTGCCCATGGCTTCCTCGCCTGGGCATTGGCGACGCTGCTCGTTGTCGGCGTGCTCGGCTCGGCGCTGTCCGCGGCACTCGGTACAGGCGTGCAGGCTGTCTCAACCGTAGCATCCGGCGCTGCCATGGGTGCATCGGCTGGTGTCTCGGCCAAGACCGGCAGCGCATCGGCCGACAATGCAACCGCCTATCTGGTGGATTCGCTGTTCCGTCCGGCCGATCCGGCCAAGCTTGCGGCTGCCAATTCGGACAGCGATGCTGCTGCAGTCGGAGAGGCCTCGCGCATCCTGATCGCCAGTGCGGCGGCGGGCGAGATTTCAGCCGACGACAGGACCTATCTGTCGCAACTGGTTGCCGCCCGCACTGGGCTGTCCGAGGCTGATGCCAAGGCGCGTGTCGATGCCTTGGTTGCCAAGGTCGAGGACGCCAAGGTCAAGGCCAAGCAGGCCGCCGACGCAGCTCGGAAAGGCAGCGCGACGTTTGCCCTGCTCGGCGCTTTGTCGCTGGTCATCGGCGCCTTTATCGCCAGTGCTGCGGCCGCTCTCGGCGGCAGGCAGCGCGACGAAGAGGAAGCGGTTTTCCTGACCAGCCGCTAAACGCTCAGACTCCTTGCCAAAAAAGAAAGAGCCCGGTTTTCGAGACCGGGCTCTTTGCTATTCGGATATCGAGACTATCAGCTGGATCAGTGATCCATGGCCTTGACGATTTCCTCGGTCATCTTCTTGGCGTCGCCGAGCAGCATCATGGTGCCGTCCTTGTAGAACAGCGTGTTGTCGATGCCGGCATAGCCCGAGCCGAGCGAGCGCTTGACGAACAGGCAGGTGCGCGCCTTGTCGACGTCGAGGATCGGCATGCCGTAGATGGGCGAGGACTTGTCGTCGCGCGCAGACGGGTTGGTGACGTCGTTGGCGCCGATGACATAGGCGACGTCGGCCTGCGCGAACTCCGAATTGATGTCTTCCAGCTCGAACACTTCGTCATAGGGCACGTTGGCTTCGGCGAGCAGCACGTTCATGTGGCCAGGCATGCGGCCGGCGACCGGGTGGATCGCGTATTTCACGTCGACGCCATTGGCCTTCAACTTGTCGGCCATTTCGCGCAACGCGTGCTGCGCCTGCGCAACCGCCATGCCGTAGCCCGGCACGATAATGACCTTCTGGGCGTTCATCATCAGATAGGCGGCATCGTCGGCCGAGCCCTGCTTGACCGTGCGCTCGATACCATCGTCGGCCGCTGCCGCGGTCTCGCCGCCGAAGCCGCCGAGGATAACCGAGATGAAGCTTCGGTTCATGCCCTTGCACATGATGTAGGACAGGATCGCGCCGGACGAACCTACGAGTGCGCCGGTGATGATCAGGGCCAGATTGCCGAGGGTGAAACCAAGCGCGGCGGCTGCCCAGCCGGAATAGGAATTCAGCATCGAGACGACGACCGGCATGTCGGCGCCGCCGATCGGGATGATCAGCAGGATGCCGAGCACCAGCGAGGCGGCGACGATCAGCCAGAACACCAGTTTTGACTCGGTGGTGACGAGCAGGATGATCAACACGATGAGCGCGACGCCGAGAGCCGCGTTGATGAAGTGGCGGCCGCCGATCATGATCGGCTTGCCGGACATGCGGCCATCGAGCTTGAGGAAGGCGATGACCGAGCCGGTGAAGGTGATGGCGCCGATGGCGACGCCAAGGCTCATTTCGATCAGCGCCTGGGCATGGATATCGCCATTGGTGCCGATGCCAAAGCTTTCCGGCGCATAGATGGCCGC
The DNA here is from genome assembly GCF_057784245.1 of Mesorhizobium sp. CNPSo 4671. Classification (NCBI taxonomy): domain Bacteria; kingdom Pseudomonadati; phylum Pseudomonadota; class Alphaproteobacteria; order Hyphomicrobiales; family Phyllobacteriaceae; genus Mesorhizobium; species Mesorhizobium sp. CNPSo 4671. The sequence goes on from NZ_JBWLUW010000004.1 coordinate 8,630, forward strand.
TGCAGCCACCATGACGGCGGCGAGGCCGACCAGCGAATGGAAGGCGGCGACCAACTGCGGCATCGAGGTCATGGCGATGCGGCGCGCGGTGACGGCGCCGACGCCGCCGCCGATGGCGAGGCCAAGCACGATCAGCCCGAAGCGCCCGGCTGACGGAGTCGCCAGCGCCAGCGTGGTGGCAATGGCGATGCCCATGCCGATCATGCCGTACAAATTGCCCTGGCGGCTGGTGGTCGGATGCGACAGGCCGCGCAGCGCCATGATGAACAGCACGCCGGAGACCAGATAGAGGAAGGACGCGAAGTTGGCGTTCATGGCGCTCTACTTGTCCTTCTTCTTGTACATCGCCAGCATGCGCTGGGTGACCAGGAAGCCGCCGAAGATGTTGACCGAGACCAGCATCAGCGCGACGAAGCCGAAGCCGGCGGCAACACCGGAAGCCGCGATGCCGACAGCCAGCAGCGCGCCGACGACGATGACCGAGGAGATGGCGTTGGTGACGGCCATCAGCGGCGTGTGCAAAGCGGGGGTCACCGACCAGACGACATAGTAGCCGACAAAGATCGCCAGCACGAAGATGGCGAAGCGGAAGACGAAGGGATCGATGGTGCCACCGGACAGGGCGTGCGCGGCGTCACCCGCCGCCTCGGCACCGCCTGGAGCATTGGCCAGGTTCTGCACCGCGAGCCTGACGGCAGCGCTTGCCTGGTCGAGCTGGTCGAGGGCTTTTTGCAGGGTCTGATCCATCACGCTGTGCCTTTCGACTTGGGCGACTTGGACGAGGGCGACTGGGATGCGGCCGTTTTCTTTGTCGCGGCTTTCTTTGCAGCAGCCGGCTCGGCCGAGGCCACCATGGTCGTGGCCGGGATCGCGGCCGGCTCGACATGCGGCTGCTGGTCGGCCTGGGCGAAGGCCGGATGCACCACCTTGCCGCCATCGGTCAGCATCGTCGCCTTGACCAGGTCATCGTCGCGATTGATGGCGAGCGTCTTCGTTGTCTTGTCGACCAGTGTTTCCACGAAAGCGAACAGGTTGCGGGCGTAAAGCAGCGAGGCCGACGCAGCGACGCGGCCGGGCACATTGAGGTGTCCGACGATCTTCACATTGTTGGCCGTGGTCACCACCTGACCTGGGACCGCGCCTTCAACATTGCCGCCGCGCTCGACGGCGAGGTCGACGATCACCGAGCCCGGCTTCATCGAGGCGACCATCGCTGCCGAGACCAGTTTCGGCGCCGGCCGGCCGGGGATCAGCGCCGTGGTGATGACGATATCCTGCTTGGCGATGTGCTCGGCGGTCAGCGCCGCCTGCTTGGCCTGGTATTCCTTCGACATTTCCTTGGCGTAGCCGCCGGCGGTCTCGGCCGCCTTGAACTCCTCGTCCTCGACGGCGAGGAACTTGGCGCCGAGCGATGCCACCTGTTCCTTGGCGGCGGGTCGAACGTCGGTCGCCGTGACGACCGCACCAAGACGGCGCGCGGTGGCGATCGCCTGCAGGCCGGCAACGCCGACACCCATGATGAAGATCTTAGCCGCCGGCACAGTGCCCGCCGCCGTCATCATCATCGGCAGTGCGCGATCATATTCCGAGGCGCCGTCGATGACTGCCTGATAGCCGGCGAGGTTGGCCTGGCTGGACAGCACGTCCATCGACTGGGCGCGGGTGATGCGCGGCATGAACTCCATCGAGAAGGCGGTGACACCGGCCTTGGCCAGGGCCGCGACCGCCGCGTCATTGCCGTAGGGATCCATGATGGCGATGACCGCAGCACCCGATTTGTAGCCTTTCAGCTCGGCTTCCGTCGGCCGGCGCACCTTCAGCACGACATCGGCCTTGGCGACAGCGTCAGCCTTGCCGATGGCAGCACCGGCCTTGGCGAACTCCTCGTCGGGGATGCGAGACCTCGTGCCGGCGCCGGTTTCAACGATCACATCGAAGCCCAGCCCCGCCAGCCGCTTGACCGTATCGGGCGAGGCCGCGACACGCGGCTCGTTCGCATCAAGCTCACGAGGGATGAAAACCGTCTGTCCCACCGCATGATCCTTTCGGCTGGAACCTGTTTGCGCAAAGTGTCGGCCGGAATATCCGGCGACGTCAATGGCAACGGGGTTTTGGAAGGTCTATCGCAGAATGAAGGCGCCGACGGCCATGATCAGGATGAACAGGATGGTCGCCGAGAAGAAACCGGCCGCGAAGAAGCCGAAAGCCATCGCGATGAGCAACGCGCCGCAGAAAAGCGATCCGTATTTGGCCAGTGCGAGAAAGCCCGCATAGGTACGGTCATGTTCCGCATAGTCCATCTTCGCGCCCAGTTCGACAGGACCGGTCGGCGAGTGATCAGCCATAGGAATACCCCTTCGAAGACATCTTTCAGGCACATAGCGAAAAGCCGGGCCGAGAGCAATGGCGCTATTGCCGCATTGGGGCGGACAACTGCCTCAAGGGAAAATTGAAACTGCCGGCCGCCCCTGTGAGGGACGGCTTTGCGCCAGGCTTGCCCCGCGGCCTCAGCCGGCGAGGTGCGGGAAAAGGCCGAGCAGTCCAACGACGATCAGATAGAGCGCGACGATGTAGTTCAGCAGCCGTGGCATGATGAGGATCAACACGCCGGCGATCAGCGAGATAAGCGGCGTGAGCGCGAGCTGGGAAATGTGCATGTCGGGGTCCTTCGCGGCAGATCGGTTGGCATGATGACAAGACGGAACGGCGGCACGCCGCCGTCATCAGAACGCGGATCTGGCCGGAAAGCTCCCGAGGCTCATCAAAAATCGCGTAGTCTCAGGCGGCGGCGCGATAATATTTCGCCGTCGGCACGACGGACAAGGGTGTCAGCCGGTTGATGGCCGGATTGGCGAACATCAGCCGCTGCTCGGTCGGCGTCGACCTGAAGAATGGGAACCGTTCGAGCGTCAGGCGCATATTTTCGCCGGCAGGGATTTCGAACAGGGCGATCCGGGTAAGAACGCCTGGAAATTCCTTAGCCTCGGTCCGCTGTACGGCATTGAAATAACGCGAATAAAAATTGGAATGCTCGACCTTGACCGGCGTCAGCACCGAGTCCTGCCCAAAATAGAGCGAGGCCACCATGGCAAGCCTGAGGGTCAGGAACGGCAGCACTCCGGGCGCCGGCGCGCTATCGGGATCGGTTGCAAACCGGGTTCCGTCGATAAAGGTTTCTCCGCGGGCAAGTCGCTCGAGCAGTATTTCCGGATAGGCATCGACGGACGGCGAATTCGGGTGCTCCCGAGAAATGTAGTGGAAGCGGATCGTGCTGACCAACTCGCCATAGAAATAGACACCGAACCGGTAGGAATTGGGCAGATTGTCCCAGCGATCCTCGAACATCCCGCTGGCGATTGGGCCGCACATGCCTGAGCGCAGATAGGATTTATAGCGAAGCCGGTAAATCGCCTCCAAGTCCTCACCTCCGGTAATGAGGCGATAGTCGACATGCTCCAGCAGTTGCATCATCGATCGGTTCAGCACCGAATCTCCGGCTGCCCTGACCACGCCAGACGCATTCCTTGCAGCCGTTGCAGCATCCATCATCTGTCCTCGAAATTCCGCCTATGAATAGGCTATTCGAGCTGAAATGAGACACAAGCTGAAACTTAGATAGCGCCGGTTTACCTTCTGTTAACCTTAACAGCCAGGCGTCCGGGTGAGACCGTGGCGCTTGCGTTCGGCAATTGCCGATCGCGTCGTAACAAATTGTTTTTGCTTTATATATTTGAAAGACCGACCATCATGACGCCGCCTATCGGGCTTGGCCTCACGGCCGACCCGTTCCCGGTCATGAACGCGCGTTGTGCATCGCCTGCGCATGGAACGCCCGACAAAGCGGCGGAACCACCATCCAGCGACCTTCGAAATCACGACAACTGACTGGCTGTCCGTTTGCCGGAAATGGCTGTCCGTTTGCCGGTGAGACGCAGCTCCGCGGCGAATGGCCAGGTGACATTCGACATCGTCTCGATACCCGACGCACTCAGCGCGGCACCGAAGAGGAAGCCTTGCACGAGATCCGGCTTGACCTGCAAAGCCAGGATCTTGAGCTGTTCGAAGGTCTCGACGCCTTCCACGGTCACCGAAAGCCCGAGTGGCCGCGACAGGCTGACAATGCCCTTGAGCAGTTCCAGCGAACGATTATTCTGGGTGACGTCCATCAGGAACGAACGGTCGATCTTGATCTTGTCGAGCGGCAGCTTGTGGAGGTAGCTCAAGCTCGAATAGCCGGTGCCGAAATCGTCGAGCGCGATGCGCACGCCGAGCTGCTTCAGTTCCTCGATATACTGGCGCGTCAGCGACTTGTCGTCGAGCAGCGCCGTTTCGGTGACCTCGATCTCCAGCCGGCCGGCGGCGAGGCCGGAACTCGCCAGGGCATCGCGAACCTTTTGGATGACGTCGCGGTTGCGGAAATCCTTGGCCGAGAGGTTGACCGAGACGCTGGTCTGATCAGGCCATTTGGCGCATTCCGTGCAGGCCGCCTGCAGCACGAACGTGCTGATCTCGGAAATGATGCCCATTTCCTCGGCCAGCGGAATGAAAATGCTGGGCGAAATCGGCCCGAGATCGGGGTGATCCCAGCGGCACAACGCCTCGCAGCTGGCAATGCGCATGGTGTTCATCGCCACGATCGGCTGATAGACCACGCGCAATTCCTTGCTTTCCACCGCGCTGCGCAGATCCGCTTTCATCAGCTGGCGATTGCGGAACGCGGCGTCCATCGCGGCCTCGAACAGCCGCCAGCCGTTCTTGCCGAGCTCCTTGGCCTTGTAGAGCGCCAGATCCGCCTTGACGATCATGGCGTCGACGTCGCTGTCCTTGACCCGCGACAGCACGGCGCCGCCGCTGGCCTGGATGCGCAGCCCATGGCCGGCGACGTCCACCTCGCCCTGCAGCCCGGCGAAGATCTCATCGATCTGCGTGGTCAGATGGCTCTCGTCCTCGATGCGGTCGAAGAAGACCATGAATTCGTCGCCGCCGAAACGGCTGACGGTGATGCCTTGCCCGGCAACGGCGGCAAGACGCTCGGCGACCGCGTAGATCAACCCGTCGCCGATCGGATGGCCGAGCGTGTCGTTGACGCTCTTGAAATCGTCGAGGTCGAGCACGGCCAGACCGCAGAAACGGTCGCGGTCGCCTGACGCCATCGCCTCGCCGACCAGCTCGTGGAAATAGGCGCGATTGGGCAGGCCGGTGAGATTGTCATAGCGCGCCATGAAGCGGATCTTGTCTTCCGCCTCGACACGCGCCGTCACGTCCTCGAAGGTGATGACACCGAGTTCCTGGCTGCCTTCGCGGGCCGAGAATTCGTAGTGCTGGCCATTGGCGAGGGAAACGAGCACCTTGCGGTCGCGGCCCTCGCGCAGGGCACGCGTCAGTTGGGCCTCGATATAGCGGCAGTCCTTCGGCGCCAGCATGCCGCCGGCAACGCCGCGCATCAGCAGACCATGGATCGACCGCCCAAGCAGCGAATTCGCGGACTTGAGCGACATCAGATGGGCCGCCTCGGCATTGGCCACCGCCACCCGGCCGTTGGGGCCGAGCATGACGAGGCCGTGCGACATGGTGTTGAGGGCGCGATCGAACCTGTGCGCGAGCTTCCTCGCTTCCTTGTGGCCGATGACCGCCGAGAAAAGCACGTTACGGACGTGGTCGGCGCTGTTGATCGTGATGAACGTCAACGGGATGATCATCAAGCCCAGAACGACCGAGGGGACATCCATGCGCAGCAAGAGTGCAAGTGCCGCCGGGCCAATGAAGGTCACGGAAAAAATCCGCACCATCAGCGGAGAGCCGTAGTTGCGGCCAACAACCGTCACCAGGGTTGCGATGGCCAGCGACGTCGCGGCCAGTTCGGCAAACGGATCGGGATATACATAGATCGATATGAAGCACAGCGCGCCCAAGCCGAGGCCCTGCAGGCTGCCTTTGAGGATATAGGTGCGCTCCCACCGCCGCGCCTCTTCGACATTGGCGATTACCCCGCCCGCCTTCCGGAAGCCGCGAATGCCGGAGTAGCGGAAAAGGCTGATGGACAGCAACCCAAAAGAAAAACCCAGAAACAAAGGGTTGTGCGTACGCAAATAGATCATGAATCCGAGGATCCAGTAGCATACGCCGCCGATCACCAGCATGTGGGCGTTGTCGAACAACGACCGCACAAACTGGATATAAACATCCGCGGGGATGTTTTCGGTTTTTGGTCTGCCCATATTGTCGGCCCAACGCTAAGCCTTGTCATGTCACACCCGCCTTAAGAAAGGCTTAGAACAGTGACTTCGGCCCGGTTACCGGGGCCTGCAAATGCAGGGCAGACCTGGAAAATCAAGCTTCAGGTAAACAAGGCGTATCCATCATTCGGCGGCCTGAAGTTCCGCCCGCGTCGGCGTGCTCGACAGGCGCGCCAGCAGCCTTTGGCGCTCGCCCGCGGCCTTTTCGGCACTGGCCTGCCGGACATGGCCATAACCGCGGATAAGCGCGGGGACCGAGACGAGAGCAACCGCCGCATCGGCCTTATCAGGCGCCAGCGACCTAGCGACGAGCTCAAGATCGCCCTCATACTGTGCCAAAAGCTGCCGTTCCATGCGTCGTTCAGCGGTGTAGCCGAACAGGTCGAAAACGGTGCCGCGCAGGCCCTTCAGCGCCGCCAGCACGCGAAACCCCTTCATCATCCAGGGGCCGAAGCTCGATTTCCGAGGGCTTCCGTCATTGCCGCGACGGCCCATGATCGGCGGAGCGAGATGGAATTCGAGTTTTTCGTAGCTCTGGAACTGCTTGCCAAGCTCGGCGGCGAAGGAGCCGTCGGTGTAGAGCCGTGCCACCTCATATTCGTCCTTGATCGCCATCAGCTTGAACAGGCTTTTGGCTGCCGCCTCGGTCACAACAGTTGAACCCGGCATGGCCTTCGTTTCTGCCGCCCGCAGCGCGGAAATCCTGTCGGCATAACGCTTGCCGTAAGCGGCGTTCTGGTAAGCGCTCAGGAAGGCGACACGGCGGGCAATGATCTCGTCCAGCGTCTGTGCGATCGGGGCGGTCTGTCCCGCCTTGCCCGGCTGGGCGACAAGGCCACGCACGAAATCCGGCTGGTGCGCCGCGCGACGGCCCCAGCGGAAGGCGGCGATGTTCATGGCCACCGCTTCGCCGTTGAGCTCGATCGCCTTCTCGACCGCCTCGGCCGACAGTGGCAGGCCGCCATGCTGGAAGGCAAAGCCGAGCATGAACATGTTGGCGCCAAGCGAATTGCCAAACAGCGATGTGGCGGTGCGGGTGGCGTCGAAGAAATGCGCCTTGTCGTCGCCGGCCGCGGTGCGGATCGCCTTCTTCAGGCGCTCTATCGGCAAGGAGAAATCCGCCGACCGGGCAAACTCGCCGGGCATGATCTCGGCGGTGTTGGCGAGGAAGATCGTATGGCCCTCGCGTACCGCCGTCAGCACCTTCTTGGCGCCGGACACGACGAGGTCGCAGCCAAGCACGAGGTCGGCCTTGCCCGCCGAGACGCGGATGGCATGGATGTCGTCCGGCGTGCGGGCGATGCGGACATGGGTGAACACCGAGCCGCCCTTCTGGGCAAGGCCGGCCATGTCGATCATGCCGCAGCCCTTGTCCTCGAGGTGAGCCGCCATGCCGAGCACGGCACCGACGGTGACGACGCCGGTGCCGCCGACACCGTCGATGATCGCCGCCCAGCCTTGCTCGCCAAGCGGGAATTCGGCAGGCGTCGGCACGCCGTCGAGCGGATCGGCCTTACCGGCAAGGCCCTCGGCCTTGCGGATCTTGGCGCCGTGCACGGTGACGAAGGACGGGCAGAAGCCGTTGACGCAGGAGAAGTCTTTGTTGCAGCTCGACTGGTCGATCTTGCGCTTGCGGCCGAATTCGGTCTCGACCGGCTGGATCGAGACGCAGTTCGACTGCACGCCGCAGTCACCGCAGCCTTCGCAGACCAGTTCGTTGATGAAGACGCGCTTGTCGGGATCGGGAAAGGTACCGCGCTTGCGGCGCCGGCGTTTTTCAGCGGCACAAGTCTGGTCGTAGAGCAGGATCGACACGCCCTTGACGTCGCGCAGTTCGCGCTGGACGAGATCGAGGTCGTCGCGATGATGGATGGTGGCGCCGGCCGGAAATTCGGCCTTGCCGGCATATTTGTCGGGCTCATCGGTGACGATGGCGATGCGGTCGACGCCCTCTGCCCGCACCTGCCTGGCGATCATATCCACCGTCAGGCCGCCCTCATGCGGCTGGCCGCCGGTCATCGCCACCGCATCGTTGTAGAGGATCTTGTAGGTGATGTTGGCTTCGCTCGATAGCGCGAAGCGGATCGCCAGCGTACCGGAATGGTTGTAGGTGCCGTCACCGAGATTCTGGAAGATGTGGCCGCGCTTGGAGAACGGCGCCTGGCCGACCCACTGTGCACCTTCGCCGCCCATCGCCGTGAAGCCGAGCGTGTTGCGGTCCATCCACAGCGCCATGAAATGGCAGCCGATGCCGGCGGCGGCGATGGAGCCATCCGGCACCTTGGTCGAGGAGTTGTGCGGACAGCCCGAGCAGAAGAAGGGCGTGCGTGAACCGATGTCGGTGGCGTCCGCCAGCATCGCCTGGAACTGGCGCAGTTTCGCCACCCGCGCCGAAATCTCTTCCGACGGGCCGATGGTTTTGACGATCCTTTCGCCAAGGGCGATGGCGATCTCGTTGGGGTCTAGCGCACCCTTGGCCGGGAAAAGCCAGTCGCCGCGCTCGTCCTTCTTGCCGACGATGACTGGCTGCGAGGCGGTGCCGTAGAGGCTTTCGCGCAGCTGCACCTCGATCAGCGAGCGTTTCTCCTCGACGACGACGATGGTGTCGAGGCCACGGGCAAAGTCGGCGATGTGGTGGAGGTCGAGCGGCCAGGGGCAGCCGACCTTGAACAGCCGCACACCGATGCGGTTGGCGGCGGCCCCGTCGATGCCGATATCCTCCAGCGCCTGGCGGACGTCGAGATAGCTTTTGCCGAGCGTGATGATGCCGAGCTTGGGGTTGCGGCCGCCCGAATAGACAATGTGGTTCAGCCCATTGGCGCGGATGAAGGCGGAAGCCGCGGCACGCTTGTATTCGTGCAGCCGCTCCTCCTGGCCCAGCATGTCGATCTCGTGACGGATGTTGAGCCCGCCCGGCGGCATGTCGAACTCCGGCACGACGATGTTGAGCCGTTCGAGCGAGGCATCGACCGAGGCCGTCGATTCGATGTTGTCCTTGACGCATTTGATCGCCGCCCAGGTGCCGGCGAAACGCGACATGGCAAAGCCGTACAGGCCGTAGTCGATAATCTCCTGGACGCCGGCCGGGTTGAGGATCGGCACCATGGTGTCGACGAAGAGGAATTCGGTGGCATGCGCATTGGTCGAGGATTCGGCCATGTGGTCGTCGCCCATCAGGGCAAGCACACCGCCATGCTTGGACGAGCCGGCGAGATTGGCGTGGCGGAACACGTCGCCGGAACGATCGACGCCCGGGCCTTTGCCGTACCAGACGGAAAAGACGCCATCATGAGTGCCCTCGCCCAGAAGCTCGGTCTGCTGCGATCCCCAGCAGGCGGTCGCGGCAAGCTCCTCGTTGAGGCCGGGCTGGAAAACGATATCGGCCCCGGCGAGCTGCTTCTTCGCCTTCCACAGCTGCATGTCGAGGCCGCCTAGCGGCGAGCCGCGATAGCCGGAGACGAAGCCGGCCGTGTTCAGGCCGGCGCGACGGTCGCGCTCGCGCTGCATCAGGAGCATGCGGATGACCGCCTGCGCGCCGGACAGGAAGATGCGCTCCTTTCCAAGGTCGAACTTGTCGTCGAGCGCGACATCATGCAGCGTCATCAGGCATTTCCTCTGCGAAGGCCGCGCGGGGAACCGGCCAACGTCGGGATCGGATGACGCATCCTTTCTCCCCTTGCAAGGCAGGTCAAACAAAATCGCAGGGGCCAGGCAACGCGCAACAAACAGTCCGATGGGCGCCGGACCACGCATGAAACCACGCGCCGACAGTGCTGCTGCGCACGAAAATTCCGCCCGGAATCGCTGCTGTCGGAAGGTGTCAGCCGGCTTTCGAGCAGTCCGGCTTCGGCTCGCCAGGCAGCTTGCCGTCGGGATGGCCGGCGAGGTCGGGGTTGGCCGTATAGAGCTGATCCATGACCAGCGGCCGGTCGGGCAGGATCGACTGGTCTTCCGTCGACATCAGTGTGGTGTCGATTTTCTGCAGGATCGCGCCGTCGGCGCCCTTGATGCTGATGGCGATGGCATAGGGCTTGTTCTTGACGATGCAGGTCAGGGCCGGGCTTTCCAGGCTCACCTTGTCAAGCTTCGGCCAGACTTTCTGCTCGACCACCAACGGTGCGCCGCCGGCTGGGTTCTGGAAGCTGGCAACCGCCACCTGGCCCTCGCCCATCGGCTGCAAGGGCCGCAGCGTCACGACGTAAGTCGCCCTGGCGAGACGGTAATTGAAGACGAAAATCTTGCCGGAAACCTCGAACAGCTTGCCCTCGCCGCCAGTGTCGCGGCAGGCGCCGAGGGTCGCGGCGGCAATCAACAAGGCGCCGGCAACGAGCGCGCGTGAAACTCCTCTAGGCATCCTTGACCTCATGGGCCGCCATGCGGCGGCGACGATAGTGACGACTTGCCTTCTGCCGGTTGCCGCACACCGCCATGTCGCACCAAAGGCGGCTGGAATTGCGGCTTCTGTCGACGAACAGCCAGGTGCAGTTGGGACAGATCCTCAGCCTCGCGACGGTGTCGTTGCGCAGCAGCGAAAGCGCCGAGACCGCCAGCGCCGCCTCGAAGGCGATCGGCGTCAGGGGATCACCGAAAGGCCTTCCCGGCGTGCCGATCTCAGTCCGGCTGCCGGCCAGGCCCTCGGCACAGGCCCGCAGGAATTCAGGCAGATCGGCGGTCGAAACCGCGCCTTTCGACACAGCGCCGCGAAACAACCGGTCGGTCGTCTCACGGATCGACAGCACGACGGGCGCGATTGCCGTGGGCGAAGATACGGTCAGTTGCCTGTCGCCGAGCTCGGCGGCGCGGAAGCCGCTGGCTGCATCGGCAAAGCGGGCGATTTCGACGGGATCGTCGAAGCGGTCGAACGTGCGCTCCGGATCGCCACGCAGCACGACGGTGTTCGCCGTATCAAGCGCGAGCAGGCCGCCGGTGAAGCGGTGTGGGGTCCAGGCAACCGTCATGCCGCAAAATCTAACCGATAAATCGCATTTGACAAGTTAGATTCGACGATGCAAACCTCCGATGCGCACGGTATCGTGGCCTTGTCTCGAGCATTCCGTCGTCCCAAACCCTCTGGGCGAGATGCTTCTGGTGTTGTTGAGCATGCTCTATTTCCTCCAGCAGGTGCTGAACGGGCTGCATTCGGGCGCGCTCTACGCGCTGCTCGCCTTCGGCTACGTGCTGATCAACGGCATCCTGCACCGCACCAACCTCGCCTATGGGGCGCTGTTCGCCTTCTGCGGCCAGGCAATGATCCTGAGCGTCGCCTTCGGCTACCAGGTGCTGTGGCTGACGCTGCTGGCGTCGGTGCTGTTCGGCGTGGTGGCGGCATTCCTGTATGCCGCGCTGATCAGCCATGTCCTGTCGCGCAGCGTCTTTGAACCGTTGGCCGACCGCTCGCCCAACGCCATCGTGGTGACGACACTCGGCATCCTGATCGTCTTGTCGGAAGCAAGCCGTATCGCGGCCGACACGCATGATCTGTGGCTGCCGCCAATGCTGGCACAGCCCATCGTCTTCGCCGAAGGCGCCGGCTTCAAGGCGACGCTGACGCTGATCCAGGTGCTCGACTGCGCGGTGGTGCTGTCAGCGGTCGCACTTGCCACATCTGCGTTTGCCCGCTCCAACTTCGGCCGGTGCTGGCGCGCTGTCTCCGACGATCCACGCGCCGCAGCCCTGTGCGGTGTCGATGTGCGAAGCGTATTCCGGCATGCCGTGCTGCTCGGAGGCTTCTGCGCCGCGCTGGCCGGCGTCATGGCCAGCCTCTACTACGGCAATGTCAGCTTCGGCTCCGGCCTCGTCTACGGCCTGAAGATCCTGTTCGTGACGGCGGTCGGCGGCTATCTCTCACCGCCACGGGCAGCACTCGGCGCAGCCGCCTTCGGCATGGCCGAATCATTGTGGGCCGGCTATTTTCCGCTCGAATGGCGCGACGCGTGGATGTATCTGTTCCTTGTGGCCATGCTGATCCTGATCGGCGCCGGCCGCGACACCAGCAAGGTCGTCTGAACCATCAGACTTTGGTTGTATGACGCCGGGGCAGACTGCCCTTGTCCGGCCCCGCCCTTCATCCAATCCCGTTTTGCCGCTCCCATCCGTGTTGACCCGTCCGGCCACGCACGGCATACCGTTGGGCCACGCGGCGTGACGGCAGGGGGAGCCGGCACGCCTTCGGTACAAAGGGAGGACTGCATGGAAGGGCCGCTCGCTCTGTCGCGGGGTATCGACCGCCTCAATGAATTCATCGGCAAATCGGTATCCTGGCTGATCCTGCTGGCGATCCTGGTGAGCGCGGCCAACGCCGTAATCCGCAAGCTCTTCGACATTTCGTCGAATGCCTGGCTGGAGCTGCAATGGTACCTGTTCGGCGCCGCCTTCATGCTGGCTGCCGCCTATACGCTCAAGCAGAACGAGCATATCCGCATCGACATCGTCTACGGCCTGTTTTCACGCCGCGTGCAGCACTGGATCGACCTTCTCGGCCATCTCCTCTTCCTGATGCCGTTCGTGACGCTGATGGTGTTCTATTTCGTTCCCTACGTATCCCTGTCGTTCCGCAGCGGCGAGATGTCCAACAACTCCGGCGGGCTCATCATCTGGCCGGCCAAGGCCATCCTGCTGGTCGGCTTTTTCCTGCTCGCGCTGCAGGGCATTTCAGAAATCATCAAGAAAATCGCCATCATGCGCGGCGACATGGACGACCCCAATCCGTTCATATCGGCACATGAGCAAGCCGAACTCGAAGCCAAGGCATTGGCCGACGAGGTGCGCTCATGATGGAATTCATCGCCCAGAACATGGCACCGATCATGTTCGCCTCGCTGATCATCTTCCTGCTGATCGGCTACCCCGTGGCCTTCTCGCTGGCCGCCAACGGCTTGATGTTCTTCTTCATCGGCGTGCTCCTATCGCCCTATTCTGGTGGATCGATCAACCTCGCCTGGCCGCTTCTGCACGCACTGCCGGATAATTTCTACGGCAGCAGGGTGATGTCGAACGATACGCTGCTGGCCATTCCGTTCTTCACCTTCATGGGCATCGTGCTCGAACGATCCGGCATGGCCGAAGACCTGCTCGACACAATCGGCCAGCTGTTCGGGCCGATCCGCGGCGGCCTTGCCTACGCGGTCATCTTCGTCGGCGCGCTGCTGGCGGCGACCACCGGCGTGGTGGCGGCATCCGTCATCGCCATGGGTCTGATCTCGCTGCCGATCATGCTGCGCTACGGCTACGACCGCCGGCTGGCTGCCGGTGTCATCGCGGCATCCGGCACGCTCGCCCAGATCATCCCGCCGTCTCTGGTGCTGATCGTGCTTGCCGATCAGCTCGGCCGCTCGGTCGGCGACATGTATGCCGGCGCACTGATCCCGGGTCTGGTGCTGACCGGCCTCTACGCGCTCTACATCCTCATCATGTCGATCGTCCGGCCGAAGTCGGTGCCGGCTCTGCCGCTCGAGGCCCGCACGCTCGGCCACGGCGTTCTGTCGCTGCTGGTGGCGCTGGTGGTGGCGGTGGCCATCTCCTACGCCGCGTATCGCTATCTCGCCCCAACCCATGGCGACAATGCCGACATTCTCGGCGCCACCGTAGGGGTGCTCTTCATCTATATCGTGGCAATTGCCGACAAACGCCTGAACTTCAACATGATGTCCAGGCTGGCGCAGCAGGTGGTCATCGTGCTGATTCCGCCGCTGGCGCTGATTTTCCTGGTGCTTGGCACCATCTTCCTCGGCATCGCCACTCCGACCGAAGGCGGCGCCATGGGCTCCGTCGGCGCATTGATCATGGCAGCGGCAAAAGGCCGGCTGTCGCTGGACGTTATCAAGCAGGCGCTGACCTCGACGACGCGGCTGTCGTCCTTCGTGCTGTTCATCCTTATCGGCGCGCGCGTGTTCTCGCTGACCTTCTACGGCGTCAACGGCCACATCTGGGTCGAACACCTGTTGACCTCGCTGCCGGGTGGCGAAGTCGGCTTCCTGATCGGCGTCAACTTCCTCGTCTTCTTCCTGGCCTTCTTCCTCGACTTCTTCGAGCTGGCCTTCATCATCGTGCCGCTGCTGGCGCCGGCAGCCGACAAGCTGGGTATCGACCTGATCTGGTTCGGCGTGCTGCTCGGCGTCAACATGCAGACCAGCTTCATGCACCCGCCCTTCGGCTTCGCGCTGTTCTACCTGCGCTCGGTCGCCGCCCGCGTGCCCTATCTCGACCGCCTCACCGGCAAGCAGATCGCGCCGGTGACGACCGGCCAGATCTATTGGGGCGCGGTGCCCTTCGTCCTGATCCAGGTGGTGATGATCGGACTGACCATCGCCTTCCCGCAAATGGTGATGCGCTACAAGGGCACGGCGATCGATCCGGGCACGATCGACTACAAGGTGCCGGATGCGCCCGGCCTGTCACCGCTCGGTACACCGCCGCCTGGTGGCACGGCCCCTGCCAATGGCGGCAGCGCACCGGCCGCTCCTGGCACGCCGGACCTGTCGCAACCGCCGAGTTTCGGCGATGCGCCGCCGTCCAAGCCAGCGACACCGGCGCCAGACCTTTCGCAGCCGCCGAGCTTCAACTGATGGGGACGACGCCATGAAAGCGGTGCGGCTGGAGGCGGTGGGCAGCATAGCGCTGCGTGAGGTGGACAAACCTGTCCCCGGCCCGGACGAGCTTCTGGTGCGGATCGAGGCCTGCGGTGTCTGCGGCACCGACCGGCATCTCTTCCATGGCGAATTCCCCTGCCGGCCGCCGGTGACGCCCGGGCATGAATTTTCCGGCATCATCGAGGCGGTCGGCAACGCCGTCTCCGGCTTTGCCGTCGGCGACCGTGTCACCGGCGATCCCAACATCGCCTGCGGGCGATGCCCCCATTGCCATGCCGGCCGGGTCAATCTCTGCCGCAATCTCAATGCCATCGGCATCCACCGCGATGGCGGCTTTGCCGAGTATGTCGTGCTGCCGCAGAAACAGGCTTTCATCCTGCCCGCCGACTTGCCGCCGACGCGCGGCGCCTTCTGCGAGCCGCTCGGCTGCTGCCTGCATGGCGTCGACCTTGCCGAGATTAGGCCGGCCAGTTCGGTGATCGTGCTGGGTGGCGGCGTGATCGGCCTGCTCACCGTGCAATTGGCGCGGCTGGCCGGCGCCACGACCATCATCCTGTCGACCAGGCAGGCCTCGCGGCGCGCGCTCGCCGAGGAACTCGGCGCGACAGCGACGGTCGACCCTACAGCCGGCGATGTCATCGATGCCGTTGCCGGACCGGCGGGCCTGATGCCAGGCGGCGTCGACGTGGTGTTCGAATGCGCCGGCGTGCGCGACACCGTCGAGCAGTCGATGCGGCTGGCAAGGGCCGGAGGCACGGTCGTCATCGTCGGCGTGACGCCACAAGGCATGAGGGCGGAATTCGAGCCCTTTGACCTGCTGTTTCGGGAATTGAAGGTGGTCGGCTCGTTCCTCAATCCCTATACGCATCGCCGTGCCGCCGAGCTGATCGCGTCGGGTGCGATCGAGATCGACCGGCTGATCTCCAGGCAGGTGCCGCTCGAAGAGGCGGCCGATGTGATCGCCAATCCGCCGGCGCCCGGCGAGGTCAAGGTGCTGGTGGTGCCAGGCCGGCCCTGAGCCAAGGCCGGTCGCGCCGCGGCCGCTTGCGACCACACCGCCGATCGGCTATCCAGCCGGCGCCGAAAAAGACATGACCGGTTCGGTAGTCCGGTCTCTTCCGTTCCTTTTTTCGAGCATGATCTTGTCCGAATGCCGGACACCACTTTTCGGGATCATGCTCGGCGGAGGCCTGTTCACCGCATGATTTGCGGGAGAACCCGCGGCCGGCAAGCGAGGCGAAAGCCCGTGGGCCGGTTGGGTCATGTCCGGATTTCCTGATGCCACGGTCCCGCCGGTTCTCGGTCTGCAGCCAAGCCTGTCCGCGTTTCAACCGTGACAGGACAAAGACCATGAAACTGAACCACCTCAACCTCACCACATCGGAAGTCGCGGCCCTTGCCGGCTTCTTCACCAGCCATTTCGGCTTCGAACTTGTCGCCATGCGCGGCAGGCAAGCCTTCGCCATCCTGCGCGGAGCCGATGGCTTTGCCCTCAATTTGATGACGCCCGGCAAGGGAGAACCTGCCGTTTACCCGGACGGCTTTCACGTCGGCTTTTTCGTCGGCAATCCAGACCTGTGCATGCCAAGCAGGCCGAATTGACTGAGGCAGGCTTCGCGCCGGGCGCGGTCGAGAACCTGACGCGCGGCGGCTTCAAGTCAACGACGTTCTATTGCCGTGCGCCGGGCGGAATACTGGTCGAGATCGGCAGCTCTGCGACCTGAAAAAGAAAGACCCCGGGCGACACGCCCGGGGTCTTTCAACGAATGCTATGGGTCGTTTTACAGCTTGCCGTTGCGCTGCTGGACCATCATGAAGGTGTCGTAATTGTACTCAGCCACCTGCGCCCAGAGATAGTGCTCCTTGCGGAAGCCCTTGATCGATTCCCAGATCTTCTTGAACGGCGCGTTCGAGGCCTCCATTTCGGCATAGACCTCGTTGGCCTTCTCAAAGCAGGCGGCCATGATCTCCTGGCTGAACGGACGCAGTTTGGCGCCGCCGGCCACCAGCCGTTTCACCGCTGGGGGGTTCACATAATCGTATTTCTGCAGCATGTCGGCGTCGGCGGCTTGCGCCGCGGTGCGCAGCAGCGACTTGTAAGCCGGCGAAAGTTCCTCGTATTTCGCTTTGTTGAACATCAAATGGACGGTCGGGCCACCTTCCCACCAGCCGGGATAGTAGTAATAGGGCGCGACCTTGTAGAAGCCGAGCTTCTCGTCGTCATAGGGGCCGACCCATTCGGCGGCGTCGATGGTGCCTTTCTCCAGCGCCGGATAGATGTCGCCGCCGGCGATCTGCTGCGGCACGACGCCAAGTTTCTGCACCACCTTGCCGGCGAAGCCGCCGATGCGCATCTTGAGGCCGGAGAGGTCAGCGACGGTGTTGATCTCCTTGCGGAACCAACCGCCCATCTGCACGCCGGTGTTGCCGCCCGGCAGGCCAAAAAGACCTTGCGTGGCGAGGAACTCGTTGAACAGGTCGATGCCGCCGCCATGGTAGTGCCAGGCATTCATGCCGCGTGCGTTGAGCGAAAAGGGAACCGCCGCACCGAGCGCCCATGTCGGGTCCTTGCCCCAGTAATAATATGCCACCGTGTGGCAGGCCTCGACCGTGCCGGCCGTGGTGGCGTCGGCGGCCTGCAGGCCGGGCACGAGTTCGCCCGCGGCAAAGACCTGGATCTGGAAATTGCCGTCGGTGGCTTCCGACAGCATCTTGGAGAACACCTCGGCGCCGCCATAAATGGTGTCGAGCGATTTCGGGAAGGACGAGGCAAGCCGCCATGTCACCTTGGGATTGGACTGGGCGATTGCCGGGGCGGCAAGCGTTGCCGCCGCCGCCGCGGCGCCGACGCCGGTCACGCCGGCCTTGCGAATGAATGAACGACGATCCATGCAGTTCCTCCCTTTTGGATCAACAGACCGACATTCGGGAAATCCTCGGGCTCCCGCATCGGTTGGCAGAAACAATACACGGGCGAGAAGTCTAGTCCAGCACGGCGGCCGGATTTGGTAACCAACCCATGCGACCCTGCAACTATAGTCTAACAGCGGATTTGGTGGCCCATGCGACACGCTGAAACTTGCCATGGAAAAACCACAGCGGATCGCCTATTTTGAAGGCAGGATATCCCTTGCCAGATGGAAACCAGAGCCAAAATGCAGCAGCCGCTCGTCGCCATATCGACCGACGTCCGTCAGTTCGACAACTACACCTGGCATGCCGCCCCGCAGCAATATCTGGAAGCCGCGATCACTGGAGCGGGCGTGTTCCCGCTGCTGGTGCCGTCGTTCGGCGACAGGCTCGACTTCGACGAACTCCTGTCCTCGGTCGACGGCGTCATGGTCACCGGCTCGAAATCCAACGTGCACCCCTCGCTCTACGGTGGCGATGCCAGCGAAGCCAACGGTCCCTATGATCCGGCGCGCGACGCCACCACGCTGCCGCTGATTCGCCGGGCGATCGAGCGCGGCGTGCCGCTGCTCGCCATTTGCCGCGGCATCCAGGAATTGAACGTCGCGCTCGGCGGCACTCTGGGCACCGAGATCCAGGAGCGCGAGGGTTCGCTCGACCACCGCGCACCGGTGAGCGACAAACAGGATGAGCGCTTCGTCATCCACCAGACCATTTCGATCAAGCCGGGCAGTTGCCTGGCCGGCGTGTTCGGCGCCGGCGAGATCAAGGTCAATTCCTTGCACCGCCAGGCGATCGACCGGCTGGGCTCGAAGCTTGAGATCGAGGCTGTCGCCACTGACGGAACGGTCGAAGCGGTTTCGGTCAAGGGCGCCCGCGCCTTCGCCGTCGGCGTCCAGTGGCATCCGGAATACTGGGTCAACTCGGACAGCAACTCGGCCAAGATCTTCCGCGCCTTCGGGGATGCCGTGCGCCTGCACGCCGCCGCGAAGGCCGGTGCGCGGGCCGCCGCGGAGTAATCAGTCGTCAGTCTTCCGGTCCCCGCCAGCGACAGCAAGGGCGTGGCTGGCGCATAGGATTCGTAACCGTCGCCATCCGCCACGGCGAAGGTGACAATCGGATCGACGCCGTTGGCGCTGAAGGCCACCGTGCCGTCATTCTGGTCATGCCAAAACTTTGCCCGCTCTATGCCAGGCAGCAGACGACGGCATGTCCGAGCGACGGTAAGCAGGGACAAGCCATCCGAAATCGAAGCGCCCCGCGTCACCGCGCAGGCTCCCTGGTCGCCATTGGCGACCAGCCTGTAGCTGTTGGACGGCGTGACCTCTTCGGCGACGCTTTCCCCATTGCCGCCATGAAACAGCTGAACGCCCCCAAACAGGGCGGTGATTGCAACAAAGGCGGAAAGCACTCTCATCGTTCTTCATCCATGCACGCGCACAGGATGAACAATGATTCCAAAGGGTTAAGCCGACGTTAATAGATGTGGCAGCCTGGCACTCAACCGGGAGCCTTCACATGCGCTGTCTCCGGCACCGGCGTCAGCGGCCGGCGCTCGGTGAACCAGGACACCAGATTGTCGACGCACAGATCGGCCATGGCGCGGCGTGTGTGCTCAGAGGCCGAGCCGACATGCGGCAACAGCGACGTGTTGGGCGCGTCGAGCAGCGCCTTGGGCACGTTCGGTTCGTCGGCGAAGACATCCAGCCCGGCGGCGGCGATGGTGCCATCGGCGAGCGCCGCCGCAAGGGCCGCCTCGTCGACCGTGCTGCCACGGCCGATATTGACGAAGACGCCGTTGGTGCCTAGCGCCGACAGGATCTCGGCATTGACCGCCTTCTGCGTCGAAGCGCCACCGGGCGCCACCGAAATCAGCGTGTCGACCGCTTCGGCAAGGCCCTTCAGCGTCGAATGGTACTGGTAGGCAAGCCCTTCGACACGGCGCCGGTTGTGATAGGCGACCGGCAGGCCGAACGCCTCAAGCCGCCGGGCAATGGCCTGCCCGATGCGGCCCATGCCGAAAATGCCGACGCGGCGCGCGCGCAAGGTCAGCCGGGTCAGCGGATAGTTGCCCTTGCGCACCCAACTGCCGTCGCGCAGCCAGTTTTCCGCGCGTGGCAGGTCACGGATCGTGTTGATCAGCAGCCCGATCGCGGTATCGGCGACCTCCTCGGTCAGAACGTCGGGCGTGTTGGTGACCATGATGTTCTTCGCCGCGGCGTGGCCGACATCGACCGAATCATAGCCGACGCCAAAGGAGGCAATGACTTCGAGATTGGGCAGCGCGTCCATCATCGCCGCGCTGATGCCGGCAAAGGAGGCAATGCCACGCACCGCGCGGCGCATCTCGTCGGTGACCAGCGCCGGATCGGCGCGCTCTATTCTGACCTGTTTGAAGGTGCGATCGATGCGCCGGACGGCATGGTCGCTGAAGTCAGCCGGCACCAGAATGGCGACGGCTTGCAGCTGTTCGGCTTTGGTCATGCACGCTCCACCGGCTTGCCGGTCGACTGGCGCACATGCAGTTCCGGCTTGATCAATTCCTGTGAGGGGCGCACCGTCTGTCCGTTGAGCTTGTCGAGCAGCGCACTGGCGGCGCGGCGGCCGACTTCGCGCTGGCCGTTCCAGACGGTGGTCAGCGCCGGCGTGGCGATCGCCGCCTCCTCGAGATCGTCATAGCCGGTGACGGAGATGTCGATGCCCGGCACCAAGCCGGCGCGCGCTATGCCGTTCATCAGGCCGATGGCGACGAGATCGTTCCAGCAACAGGCGGCGGTCGGTTTGTCCTTCAGCGCCAGGAACTGCCCGGCGGCCTCGAAGCCGGCCTGCTTGGTGCGCGGGCCGGCGATGCGCCAGGACGGCCTGACTTCGAGCCCTGCCGCCTCCATGGCGTTGACATAGCCCTGGTAGCGGTCGCGGCCGGTCGAGGTCTGGTCGGTGCCGCCGATCATGGCGATGCGCTTGTGGCCAAGCGAGATCAAATGGTTGGTGGCAAGCCCGGTGCCATAGGAATCGTCGCCGCGAAACACCGGCACGTCGGCGCCCTCGACGGTGCGCGCGATCAGCACCGCCGGCAGGCCGTTTTCCTCGGCCATCAGGATGTCCGAAGCCGGGGTGCCGATGGCCGGCGACATGATGACGCCGTCGGCGCCGAGCTGCAGCAGCGTGTCGATGAAGGTGCGCTGCTTTTCGAGCTGGTCGTAGTGGTTGGACAGGATGAAGGT
The DNA here is from genome assembly GCF_057784245.1 of Mesorhizobium sp. CNPSo 4671. Lineage (NCBI taxonomy): Bacteria > Pseudomonadati > Pseudomonadota > Alphaproteobacteria > Hyphomicrobiales > Phyllobacteriaceae > Mesorhizobium > Mesorhizobium sp. CNPSo 4671. Next base: position 29,588 of record NZ_JBWLUW010000004.1, read on the forward strand.
CTGCCGGCTGCGGTCGAGCTCGCTTTCGATCGAGCGCAGGATCTCGGCGAAGAACGGATTCATGATGTCGTGCACGACGACGCCGACAATGCCCGAGCGCGAAGTGCGCAAGCTGGCGGCGCGGCGGTTGTAGATATAGCCGATGGCGCGCGCATGTTCCTTGATGCGGTCGCGCGTCGAGCCGGCCACCAGCGGGCTGTCGCGCAGCGCCAGGGACACGGTGGCGGTGGACACGCCGAGCGCATCGGCGATCGTCGAAAGCTTGATTTTTTGTGCCAGCGCCTTGCGCCCCCCGAACGACCTGAATTCCGACCTAAACTGTTTAAAGGCGGCGTTATGCCACCGATCGGGGGCAAATCAAAGTTTTTTTGCCAGCGCTTCGGCCTCGACATCGGAGGCCGCGCGGCTCTGCAGCCGAAGCCGGTGCTCGCGATGGACGATATAGAGGCCGCTGACGACGATGATGGCGGCGCCGACCAGCGTCCAGCGATCCGGGAACTGCTTGAAGACGATCCAGCCGGAAATGATCATCCACACCATCTGCGAATAGGGATAGGGCGCCAGCGCCGTGGTCGTCGCCAGCCGATAGGCTTGCACCAGCAGCCAGTGTCCGACACCGCCGAACACGCCAAGCATGAGCAGCACGAGCCAATGCCAGCCATCATGCGGCAGCGAGAAGGAAAACGGCAGCAAGGGCAAAAGCAGCACCACCGGCGCCAGCGCCGAGAACAGGATCAGGCTTTCCGACGTCTCGGTCGACGACATGCGGCGTGTCATGATGACGTAGAAGCAGTTCGACAGCATCGAGCCGAGCGCGAAGAGATGTCCGATGCCGAAAACGCCGACACCTGGCCTTGTGATGATCAGGACCCCGACGAAGGCGGCCAGGATGGCCAACCAACGCCGCCAGCCGGCCCATTCGCCGAGCAGCGGGCCGGCTAGGGCCGTGATCACCATCGGCCCGAAGAAATAGATCGATGTGGTCTCCGCCAGTTGCAGGGAGCGCAGAGCCAGAACGTTGCCCATGGTCGAGCCGAACAGGAACACGCCCCGCAGCACTTGCGCCGGCAGGTTGACCGGGCGAAACCGCATGGGTTCGCGCCAGCCGCGCAGCAGCGTGCCGACCAGCACGACATGCACGGCAAAGCGCACCCAAGCGACGATCAGCGCGGAAACGCCGGCAAGGACGAGATATTTGCTTGAGGTGTCGAGGAAGGTGAAGAAGACGTAGGTGGTGAGCATGCACAGAATCGCCACGGGCGGCGTCGCGCTCTCGACATATCTTTGGGAAGCATTCACTTGCAGGCCGGGGAAAAGCAGGGCTGGAGCCCACCTTTGCGGGAATTGTCGCTTGCCGGCAAGCCAAAAGCGTCTGGCACAACAAGACGCGCCGACAGGCTTAGAGCAATTCACCATTTCACTCTTGTTCCTGGAATTGCTCCGACAGACCACTTGCATGGCTCTGTTGCCGATCGACGTCCGAGCGCGTGCTGCCTTGACGACATGCACCTCTTGCGCCTAGCTCTGGTGCCATGAACATCGCAATGGCTTTGATCGTCGTAAGGGAGCGCATGGGCAGGATGGTGTAACCATCCGGCGAAAGCACCCATGCGCGGTAAGCAGGCTCCTGACGGGGCCCTTTTTTATGCCCGGAATTTGGGCCGCCCCGTCAGACCCTCCCTTCAATCCCACCGACAAGGCGAGCGAGATCATGGCGAGCGATAACCCCATTCGGAGTCCGGGCACGGACATGCTCGAGACAACGGTCGTCCCCAAACCCGTTGCTCCGCCCCGGCTAATTACCCTTATCCTGCTTTCGGCTCTTGCCGTGCTGCCGGTGAACATGATTTTGCCGTCGCTGCCGAACATTGCCGCAACGTTCCAAGCTGATTTCGCATTGGTCAATCTGTCGGTTGCCGGCTTCGCGATCATCACCGCCGTCATAGAGGCCATCGGGGGCGCACTATCGGACCGATTTGGGCGCAGGCTGGTCGTCTTGATATCCCTCTCGATCTTCGTCGCGGCGTCCATCGGCTGCGCTCTGGCTCCCAATATCGGCACTTTCCTTCTGTTTCGCGCGATGCAGGCGTGCATCGGTCCCTGCTATTCGGTCGCCTTGGTCATCATCAAGGAGACATCGGACGAGCGCGAAGCCGCCAGCAAATTCGGTTACCTCGCCATGGGGTGGGCGCTCGCGCCCATGGTCGGTCCTTTGTTTGGCGGGTCTTTGGACGAGCTGTTCGGATGGCGTTCAAGCTTCGTTGTCTTTGCGATCCTCGGGATAGCCGCCTTCGCCCTGTCCATGCGCGAGATCAGAAGAATTCCATTACCGAGATCGAACAGGAACTACCTTGCCTCCTATGGGCTGCTCCTGGGTTCAGCGCGGTTCTGGGCCTACACGCTGTGCATGGCCGCCTCGATGGGGGTGCTTTATGTGTTCCTGGGCGGAGCCCCATTGGTCGTCGGCGACGCGCTCGGTGGATCAAGCGCGAAGCTCGGCCTTTACATGGGATTGGTTCCAACCGGCTTCATTCTCGGCAGCTATCTGGCCGGGCGCTACGCCGCGAAGACCTCGCTCGGCGCCACACTTGTCTTTGCGCGCCTGCTGACCTGCGCTGGCCTGTTGGCCGGTCTGGTCCTGTCAGGCTTTGGCATCACGCACATCCTGGCCTTCTTTGGACCTTGCCTGTTCATCGGCGTCGGCAATGGATTGACCATGCCTGCCGCCAACAGCGGCGCCTTGTCGGTGCGACAGGATCTGGTCGGCACCGCCGCAGGACTGGCCGCCGCGATGCGGATCGGCGGCGGAGCACTCATAGCCGCCATCGCCGGCCTGTTCCTGGCAGGGTCGATCCCTGCGCTGTTGGTCACGATGCTGATATCGGCGGCACTCGCATTGCTGGCGGCACTGTATGCCGCTGTTCTCGATCGGCGGCAGCCAGCTGGTTGAAATCCTTATGTGTGCATACGGGCGCCCTTGGTGATCTTGTCGACGAGCTTCTTCTCGGCACGCAGCGCGATGCCGACCACCTTCGCGTCTTCCGGCGCGAATTGTGCAAAGACAGCGCGGTTGGCGGCGTCGAAGCCGGTGGAAAACATCTCCTCGACATAGAGCGAGGTCGTCACGCCGCGCTCCAGCGCGCGCCGGTGGATGGTGGCCAGCGTCGCCTGGTCGGCCGACAGCACGATGACCGGCTGGATCGACAGCGGATTGTAGAGGTTGCCGGAGCGGTCGCGATAGGGCTCGCCGATGATGTCAGGAAACTGCGCGACGACGCCGCTGGTCAGGAAGGCGGTGACATTGAGCTTCTGCCAGACGGGCAGATCTTCCCGCAGCACGATTGCAAATTTCGTATCGAACATGAGAAAATGGACCATTCGAGGTTGTGCCCCGATGTCGGGGCTGAAGGAGACGATGTCGCACGATCTAGGCAGCCAGGCCTTCGAAGGTCTTGGACGTTTGTGCGCGGATGCGGCGGAAAACTGCATCATCTCGGCTCCCGACCCCGCGGGGATGGAGCGGATCGAGGCGCGCTTCCACGGCAGCGCCTTCGACCTGCATCGTCATGACACCTACGCGATCGGGGTGACGCTGCAGGGTGTGCAGACCTTCCGCTATCGCGGCGCGACGCGGCTGAGCCTGCCCGGCCAGATCATCGTGCTGCATCCCGACGAATTGCATGATGGCGGCGCCGGCACCGAGGATGGGTTGCGCTACAGGATGCTCTATCTCGAACCGTCGCTGATGTTGGACTGCCTTGGCGGCGCTTCTCTGCCCTTCGTCGGGGATGCCGTGGTGAAGGATGACGCCTTCTGCGCCACGCTGCTTTCGGCGCTGGGGCCGCTGCAGCAGGAACTCGACGAGCTGTTCGTCGACGATTTTCTCACGCAACTAATGCGAAGCCTGGCGCGCCATGCCGGCCAGCCGGCGAAGCCGATGGCCAGAACGGCGTGGCGGGCGGCCGCGCTGGCGCGGGACTATTTGACGGAGAACGCAACGCGGCCCGTGCGATCCGGCGAACTGGAGGCCATCACCGGGCTTGACCGCTATGCCTTATCGAGGCATTTCCGCGCGGCCTTCTCGACCAGCCCGCATCGTTTCCTGGTGATGCGCCGGCTTCAGCGCGCGCGGCGGATGATCACCGCCGGCGAACCGCTGGCGCAAATCGCGGTCGAGGCCGGCTTCACCGACCAGAGCCACTTCAACAGGCAATTCAAGAAAGCGTTCGGCCTGACGCCAGGACGCTGGTCGTCGCTGATCCGGGACTCGGCCCCGGCGGCGGCGTGATCAGTCGTCCGACTCGGCGTCGTCGTCGATCAGCTCCAGCTCCTCGTTGGAGAGGTTGGCCTCGATACGGGCCAGCAGCTTGAACAGCGCCTTCTGGTCCTTCTTGTCGAGGCCTTTCAATGCCTGCTTTTCGGTCTTCTTCACCGACTTCTCGATGGCGCGGATGGTCTCGCGGCCGCTGTCGGTGAGGAAGATGTGCGCCTGGCGGGCATCGGCCTCGGAGGCGCGCTTTTCCAGAAAACCCTGCGCCTGCAGCCGGTTGATGGTCTTGGTGATGGTCGGCGGGCGCACGCCAAGGCGGCCGGCAAGATTGCCCGGCGTCTGGCCATCCTCGCGGTCGAGCGCCAGCATGATCTGGTCCTGGCCGGCATAGAAGCCATGCGCCAGAAGCCGGGCCGCCAGCGCGGTTCTTGCCAGCCTGGCCGCCGAATGCAGCCGGCTCATTGTTGCAGTCTTGTCCGCCTTGGCCATGGTTCATCCCTCTTCGGCCATACCGGTAGCGACAGCATAGACGCAGCCGGCCGGTTGGCAATCGACGATAAAAAGAATCCGGCGCGTGAAACAGCTTTGCCGGCAAGCATTGCGGTGCCCACCGTGGCTAATGCCAGATGTTTATTTCAGTTAGATGACAAACGACTTTTGGCCGCACAGGAATCGCCGCAAGGACGAGGCGCGCATGGCATGAGATGCGTTTTGCTCGCCACAAAGGCGCACTTCCGCAGTCATCCGGCACGCCGATATCCCAGTGGCCGGGCCGAGAGCTTTGGCCCATCGGTTTGCCCCGTGCAAAAGCCCCGCACACATCCTATATGGAGCCGACAATCCCTTTTTCGCGGCCTGGATTTCAAGGCCCAGTCATTTTCGAGGCAACCCATGAGCGACGCACAGACGCAGATCCCCGTAACCGTTCTCACCGGCTATCTCGGCGCCGGCAAGACGACGCTGCTCAACCGCATCCTGTCGGAAAACCATGGCAGGCGTTACGCGGTCATCGTCAACGAATTCGGCGAAATCGGCATCGACAACGACCTGATCGTGGAATCCGATGAGGAAATCTACGAGATGAACAATGGCTGCGTCTGCTGCACGGTGCGCGGCGACCTGATCCGCGTCGTCGAAGGCCTGATGCGCCGGCCCGGCCGTTTCGACGCCATCGTCGTCGAAACTACCGGCCTTGCCGATCCAGTGCCGGTGGCACAGACCTTCTTCATGGATGACGATGTGCGCTCCAAGACCAAGCTCGATGCGGTGGTGGCGCTGGTCGACGCCAAGCATTTGCCGCTCAGGCTCAAGGATTCCAAGGAAGCCGAGGACCAGATCGCCTTTGCCGATGTCGTCGTGCTCAACAAGACCGATCTGGTCACCCCGGAAGAGCTGGCCAAGGTCGAAGCGACGATCCGCGCCATCAATCCGGCGGCCAGGATCCACCGCACCACGCGCGCCGGCGTCGCCCTGTCGGAAGTGCTCGACCGCGGCGCTTTCGACCTGTCGCGGGCGCTGGAAAACGATCCGCATTTCCTCGAGGCGCATGACGATCATCATGACCACGATCATGATCATCACGACCATGATGGCCACGATCACCATGATCATGACGGGCATGATCATCATGATCACGACCACGCGCATCCTTCCGACATCCACGACGTGACGGTGCAGTCGGTGTCGCTGCGCGGCGGCGAGATGGACCCGAAGAAGTTCTTCCCATGGATCGAGAAGATCACCCAGATGGAAGGCCCCAACATCTTGCGGCTGAAGGGCATCATTGCGCTCAAGGGCGATGACGAGCGCTACGTCATCCAGGGCGTACACATGATCATCGAGGGCGACCACCAACGCGCCTGGAAGGACGGCGAGAAGCATGAGAGCCGGCTGGTGTTCATCGGCCGCGAGCTGGACGCCGAGCGGCTGAAGAAGAGTTTTGAGGCCTGCCAGGCGGCTTGATTTCCTGACTTTATGGCGCTAGCGCTGCCCCTTCTTCCTTCTCCCCTGTGGGAGAAGGTGGCCTCGCGAAGCGAGGTCGGATGAGGGGTGCTCCAGCTTGGCAATGACCGTGCTCCGTCACACCCCCTCAACCGTCTCGGCGCGCGCGCCGATCCACCTTCTCCCACAAGGGGAGAAGGTTGGCGACATGCCTGGCCGCGCTGGCGCCTTCCCGGGGTTGGCGACAAATTTACTTGGAACGGTTCTCATGCCCACAGTTGCCCCTCTCGACCTTGAAGGCCATTGCGTTGCCGCCGTCTTCCTCGGTGACGTGCCGCATTTCGCCCTGGCCGATGGCGCCGTCCATCGGCTCGACAATGGCCACAAGACGGTTCAGGCCAATGACGGGTTGCTCACGGCCTTCCATGACGCGGCCAACGACCGGCTGATCACCGGCGGCGAGGACGGCAAGGTGTTTGCCGTTAAGACCGGCGGCGATGCCCAGGAAGTGGCGACAGCCGGCAAGAAATGGATCACCAGCGTTGCCGCAGGGCCGCAAGGCGCTATCGCCTATGCCACGGGCAAGACCGCTTTCGTGCGCTTCGCCGATGGCAAGACAAGGGAATTTGCCCATCCGCGCTCGGTTGAGGGGCTGGCGTTCTCGCCCAAGGGCATGCGCTTCGGTGTCGCCCGCTACAATGGCGCGACGCTGCATTTCCCGGCCGCCGAGGGCAAGCCGGTGGAGCTCGAATGGGCCGGCGCCCACACCGGCATCACCTTTTCGCCGGACGGCGCCTTCCTCGTCACCACCATGCAGGAAAACGCCTTGCACGGCTGGAAGCTCGCTGACGGCAAGCACATGCGCATGACCGGCTATCCCGGCAAGGTGAAAAGCTTGTCATGGAGCGCCAAAGGCAAATGGCTGGCGAGTTCCGGCGCGCCGGCGGCGATCGTCTGGCCGTTTTCGGGCAAGGACGGGCCGATGGGCAAGGCGCCGCTGGAACTCGGCACGCGCGGCAACACGATGGTGACCTCGGTCGCCTGCCATCCAAGCCAGGATGTCGTGGCGATCGGTTATGAGGACGGCATGGTGATCGCCGCGCGCTTCGCCGACGCCAAGGAAGTGCTGTTGCGCCGGCAAGGCAAGGGCGCCATCACCGCGATGATGTGGGACAAGGAAGAACGCCGCATCGCCTTCGGCAGTGCCGCCGGCGACTGCGGCGTCATCGACATCACGGCCTGAACTCACCGCGCCCGGGCGGCCAGCCGAACAGGCTTGCGCCGCAGCGACAGACCATCGCGCATGTTGAGCGACAGCAGTGCGATGTTGGTTGCGCCAGCCACCAGTTCGATCGCCTGGACGATTGTGAAAAGGCTGTCGAAGCGACCGGCCGTGGCAAGGCTGCTGAGCAGGAAGGCCGAAGGCACGAGGACAAGCAGTCCGTTGGCGGCGATGATGCGCATGCGCCACTTCTTGCGTGCCACGACCGGACTCTTCCAGCCCTTGCCGAGTGAAACGCCCGACGCGCCGGCAATGATCATCGCCGGGATGAGCACCGCCATGCCGACCAGCACAGAGTTTTTGACCATTGTGATCGCGGCGGTGTCGCCGAGCAGTTCAACCGTGGCCGTCGACAGCCAGAAAGCAGACACCGTGATGAGCGCGACGGCGCCCGCCGCCGCATGAATTCTGGTTTTCATTTTCATAGCAAGCTATATATCATTGCATAGCATGCTATTCAACTATTATCTTTGCAGGCATGGCATTTCAGAAGGAACGATCCGCCGGATTCCTGGCCAACCACATGGCACGGTTGTTTGCCAACGGGCTGCAGCAGCGCATCCGGCCACTCGGCCTGGCGCCCGCCCAGTTCATGACGCTGCTGGCGCTGTGGGATGAAGATGGCCTGACGCAACGCGAACTCGTGCAGCGCCTCAACGTGGAACAGGCGACGATGGCCAACACGCTGATCCGCATGGAGCGTGACGGCTTGATCGAACGACGCCTGCATCCCGAAGACGGGCGCTCGCAGTCGATCCATCTTACAGCGAAAGCCGTTGGTCTGCGCGAGCCGGCGACACAGGCCGCGCGTTCACAGAACGAGGCGGCGCTGGCCCGCTTCAGCGAGGACGAGCGGCTGGTGTTTCTCGACCTGATGCGGCGCGCCATCGCCTCGATGCAGGCGGGCTGACACAACCGGTCGGCGAGCCTACTCAGCCCCGCACGACACCTTGCCCGTCAACTCCGCCGGCTTGCCGTCCTTGTCCGTGTCGGCGGCATTGTCATAGACGGCAAGCGAGTACTGCCCGTCATAGACGCCTTCGTCGCTGACCTTGGTCAGGATCGTCAGTTCGACCGAATTGAAGGTGTTTGCCGCTTCGTACTCGCGGTAGATGTTCAGCCGCAGCTCCTTGTCGTCCAGCCAGTACTGGGTCAGGTTGGAATCCTCGAACACCGTCTTGCGCAATCCATCGCCAGCCGGCCTCGCCTTGATTTCGAGATCGCCGCGAAAGTTGAAGGTCGGGCCACCCATGCCTCTGGTGACGCCGGCGCCGACGTCGAACGTCACCGCCGTGTCGTCGACATTGCACCAGATGCCGCCTGAGGCGAAGGCCGTGCCGGCCGACGACAGCAGCATTGCCGCACAGATGATCGTGCGCATTTTTGTCCTCCCACCTCAACGCCCGCACACATTGGCGCTGACTTCGGCAGCACGGTCAAGCGTCGCCGGCAAAGGCTGAGCCAACGCAGGGCGGGCGCGCGGCCAATTGCAGTTGCGGAGGTGGATTGGCTAAGAGGGACGCACGAGAGGGGTTTTCATGCACAGCAGCAACAGTTCAAAGACGTCCATCGGCGGCATCAGCCGCGAGCGCATCGCACAATTGCGCGAAACGGAAGGGGCGGCCTTCCGCAAGGCGCGGCCGAAATCCCAAGCCAAGGTCGGCAACGGCCTGCCTGGCTTCTTCGGCGGCGTGCCGATGCACTGGATGAACGACTGGCCGACGCCGTTTCCGATCCTGGTGGACAGCGCCAAGGGCGCTGCGATCACCGATATCGACGGCAACAGGCTCGACGATTTCTGCCTCGGCGACACCGGCTCGATGTTCGGCCATTCGCCGCCGCCGGTGGCGCGCGCCATCCGCCGCCAGGCCGGACGCGGCCTGACCTATATGCTGCCTTCGGAAGACGCACTTGCCATCGGGCCGTTGCTGCAGCAGCGCTTCGGCCTGCCGTTCTGGCAGATCGCGACGACGGCGACCGACGCCAACCGCTTTGCGCTGCGCGTCGCCCGCGCCGTCACGGGCAGGGAAAAAATCCTCGTCTTCAACGGCTGCTATCACGGCTCGGTCGACGAGACGATGGTGCGGCTGATCGACGGCAAGCCGGTCAACCGGCCGGGACTGGCGGGCGAGTTCCGCGACCTGACCCGCACGGCCAAGGTGATCGAGTTCAACGATGTTGCAGCACTTGAGGCCGCGCTCAAGGACAGGGATGTCGCCTGTGTCATCGCCGAACCGGTGCTGACCAATTCCTGCATGGTGCTGGCCGATCCCGGCTTCCATGACGCGCTGCGCAGGCTGACGCGCGCGACCGGCACACTGCTTTTGATCGACGAGACGCACACCATCTCGACCGGCCCCGGCGGCTACACCAGGAAATACGGGCTGGAGCCGGACTTCTTCGTGCTGGGCAAGCCGATCGCCGGCGGCGTGCCGGCAAGTGTGTGGGGCATGAGCGACGAGGTCGCCTCGCGCTATGCCGACTACAACAGGACCAAGGAGCCCGGCTATTCCGGCATGGGCACAACGCTTTCGGCCAACCCGCTGCAATTTGCTGCCATGCGCGCCACGCTGGAAGAAGTGATGACGCCGGAGAATTATGACCGCATGGACCATCTGGCGCGGCGTCTGGATGCCGGGCTGACCGGGGTGATCGACCGCTATCGCCTGCCCTGGCATGTCGCCCGTGTCGGCGCCCGCGTTGAGTTCATCTGCGCACCCGGCCCGTTGCGCAACGGCGCGCAAGCCGAGACCGCGCATGCGCCGGAGCTGGAGGCCGCCATCCATGTCGCGCTGGTCAATCGCGGCGTGCTGATCGCGCCCTTCCACAACATGATGCTGATCTCGCCGGCAACCACTGGCACCCAGGTCAACCGGCTGATCGCCGCCTTCGGCGCGGTTGCGGCAAAGCTTGCGGCATGAGACAAGCGGCCATGGACAATGCCATTGTGACCTCGCCTTCAGGGTCGTCGCCCGCCGAAGCGCAAGCCTTTCTCGACGCCCATCCCGAGATCGAAGCCTTCGATATCGTGCTGACTGATGCCAATGGCGTCGGCCGCGGCAAGATCGTGCGCCGGCATGAGCTGAAGAGCATTTTCGAGGGCGGCCGGCACATGCCGATCTCGATCCTCGGCCTCGACATCACCGGCGAGGACGTGCACGAGACCGGGCTGATCTGGACCACCGGCGACGGCGACCTCCGGGCATGGCCGATCCCCGGCACGCTGGTGCCGCTCTACGGCACCAGCCCGCCGCGCGGTCAGGTGCTGATGGCGATGTATCACCTCGACGGCCAGCCCATGTCGTCGGACCCGCGGCTGGCGCTGGCCCGGCAGGTCGACATCCTCGCGGCCAAGGGCCTTTACCCGGCCGGCGCCTTCGAACTGGAATTTTTTCTCCTTGCCAACGAGCGCGATGCCGAGGGCAAGGTGCAGCCGGCGCGCGCGGTGCTCGACGGCCGTGTCTCGGGCAAGACGGAGGTCTATTCCGTCGACCATCTGCACGGCATGGAGCCGCTGTTCTCCGACATCTATGCCGCGGCCAAGGCGCAAGGTATTCCGGCCGAGACCGTGATATCCGAATACGCACCGGGCCAGTACGAGCTGACGCTGAACTACCGCAAGGATGTGATGCGGGCAGCCGACGACCTCGTCATGCTGAAGCGTCTGGTGCGGGCGCAGGCGCGCCGCCATGGTGTGACCGCCTGTTTCATGGCCAAGCCGATCGAGAAATATGCCGGTTCGGGCATGCATTTCCACGTCTCGCTGCAGGACAAAGCCGGCCGCAACGTCTTTGCCGAAGCCGGCGGCGAGAGCTGGTCGCTGCCCCTGTTGCAAGGGCTCGGCGGGCTGATCCAGACGATGGCGGAATCGATGCTGGTGTTTGCGCCGCACGCCAATTCCTGGCGGCGTTTCGTGTCGCAATCCTATGCGCCGGTGGCGCCGACCTGGGGCGTCAACAACCGTTCGGTGGCGCTGCGCGTGCCGGCCGGCGACGCCAAGAACCGGCGCATCGAGCACCGGCCGTCCGGCGTCGACGCCAATCCCTATCTGATCGCAGCGACGGTGCTGGCCGGCATCATCAAAGGCCTCGACGAGGGGCTCGACCCCGGTCCGGAAACGACCGGCAATGGCTATGAAGCGGCTGTCACCCGCACGACGATGCCAGCCGATTGGCGCGCTGCGATCGAAGCGGCCAAGGCGTCCAGCTTCCTGAAAGGCGCGCTCGGCGAGGATTTGCACCGCACCTTCGTGGCGATCAAACAGTCCGAATATCTGCGCGTGGCACGCACAGTCAGCGAACTGGATTATCATCTCTATCTGCACGAGGTTTGACGACTCTGTGATGGGCGGCGATCACTTTTTCGCCGCCTGCATCAAATGAGGTAGCAAGCTGGCACTACAGAACATACCATGAACGGATGACCATTCTCACCGTCCGTGAAAAGCTGGCAATCCTGTCCGATGCCGCCAAATATGACGCTTCCTGCGCCTCGTCAGGCTCAACGAAAAAGGACTCGCTGAAATCCGGCGGTATCGGCTCCACCGAAGGCATGGGCATCTGCCATTCCTACGCACCGGACGGCCGCTGCATTTCGCTCCTGAAAATCCTGCTCACCAATTTCTGCATCTATGATTGCAGCTATTGCATCAACCGCTCGTCCTCGAATGTGAAGCGTGCCCGTTTCAGCATCGATGAGGTGGTGAAACTGACCATGGATTTCTACCGGCGCAACTATATCGAGGGCCTGTTCCTGTCATCGGGTGTCATCCGCTCGCCGGATGAAACCATGGGCGAGATGGTCGAGGTGGCGCGGCGGCTGCGGCTGGAAGAAAAGTTCTCCGGCTATATCCATCTGAAAGCCATTCCGGAAAGTTCGGCGGAACTGGTCGAAAAGGCCGGTCTCTACGCCGACCGGCTGTCGATCAATGTCGAGCTGCCGACCGACGAGGGCGTCAAGAAATTGGCGCCGGAAAAGAAGCCGGAAACGATCCGCCTTTCCATGGCCAGGCTGCGCCAGAAGATGGAAGAAAAAGCCGAGCCGACGCTGAGGACCAAAAAACGCGAACGCTTTGCGCCGGGTGGCCAGTCGACACAGATGATCGTCGGCGCGGACAAGACATCCGACGACGGCATATTGCACACCAGCGCCCGGCTCTATGGCAGCTATCATCTGCGGCGCGTCTATTATTCGGCCTTCAGCCCGATCCCTGACTCGTCGTCGTCCCTGCCGCTGCAGAAACCGCCGCTGATGCGCGAACACCGGCTTTATCAGGCCGACTGGCTGATGCGGTTCTATGGGTTCTCGCAGCCGGAAATCCTGGCCGGGAGCAGCGACGGCATGCTCGACCTTGCCATCGACCCCAAACTGGCCTGGGCGCTGCGCAATCGCGGGCAGTTCCCGGTCGACGTGAACCGGGCAGACCGCGAGGCGCTGTTGCGGGTCCCCGGCCTCGGCACCAAGGTGGTGGCGAAAATCCTGGAGACCCGCCGGCACCGAAGGCTGCGGCTTGAAGATGTCGGGCGGATCTGCCAGTCGATCGCCAAGCTCAGACCCTTTATTATCGCCGAGGGCTGGTCGCCGGGAGCGCTCACCGACAAGCAAGGCTTGCGCGACAAGATCGTGCGCTCTTGCGAACAGCTGTCATTGTTTTGACCATGCGGCCGGCAGAGCTCAACCTTGCCCGATACAGTGTGCGGCTCGATAGCGAGACCGATTTTACCGGCTGGCGCGACGCGGCACGGCGGCTGGCGCTGAACGAGGTCAGGCCCGAGGACATCAGCTGGCATGTCGCGGCCGGCTCCGACCAACCGCCTGGCGATATGCCCGCCGTGCCTACGGGGGCGCAACTCGTGGTGCCGCGCGATTTTATCGAGCACGCGGAAACCGCCTTCTGCCATTCCGACCCCAGCCGGTTCGCTTTTCTCTACCGGTTGCTGTGGCGACTGCGCACCGAGCCGAAACTGCTGGCGATCGCATCGGATCCCGACACCAGGCGGCTCGAGGCGATGGAAAAGGCGGTGCGGCGCGACAGCCACAAGATGCATGCTTTTGTACGCTTCCGAAAAATTGGCGATGGCGGCGAGGAGCGGTATGTCGCCTGGTTTGAGCCCGATCATTTCATTGTCGAGCGGAACGCCGATTTCTTCGTCGGGCGCTTCACCGGCATGCGCTGGACGATCCTGACGCCTTACGCTTCGGCCGACTGGGACGGCGAAAGACTGGCGATCGGACCGGGTGCCGCCAAGGGCGATGCACCTGATCAAGACGACACCGAGGCGCTGTGGCGCACCTATTTCGAGAACATTTTCAACCCGGCACGGCTGAAGGTGAAGGCCATGCAAAAGGAGATGCCAAAGAAATATTGGCGGAACCTTCCCGAGGCCTCACTCATTCCAGAGCTGATCGCAGGAGCTGATAAGGCCGCCAAGGAGATGATCGCCAGAATACCGACAACGCCCGCGCCGCATCACACCAAGGTGCAGGCCAGGCATTGGCCGAAGCAGCCCGCCAAGACGCTGCAGGGTGATGACGCAAGCAGCATTTCCGAATTGCGCGAGGCTGCAAAGGGTTGCCGCCGCTGTCCGCTTTGGCGCGATGCGACGCAGACCGTGTTCGGCGAAGGGCCTGATAATGCGAAGATCATCTTCGTCGGCGAACAGCCCGGCGACCAGGAGGATCTGGCCGGCAAACCTTTCGTCGGCCCTGCGGGCAAGGTATTCGACTCCATCCTCGATGACGCGGGCGTGGACCGGCAGAAGGTCTACGTCACCAACGCGGTCAAACACTTCAAATTCGAGCCGCGCGGCAAGCGCCGCATCCATTCCAAACCGAATGCCGGCGAAGTACAGGCCTGCCGCTGGTGGATCGACCGGGAATTCGCGCTGATCAAGCCGGAGCTTGCCGTGGCGCTCGGCGCAACGGCGGCCTTGTCTTTGCTGGGCAAGGCGATCCCTGTGACGAAAATGCGCGGCCAGGTGGTCGAGCGCGAGGATGGCCTGCGCGTGTTCATCACCATCCATCCGTCATTTATCCTGCGCATTCAGGAGCCGGCGGAGAAGGAAGCGGAGCGAGAACGGTTTTTGCAGGATATGAGAAAGGTGAGGCGGTTGATGGGGTCGTGAGATGAGCAAAGGCCTCAACGACTTCGTCAGCGCAGACCCCTGGAGCTGCGTCGCAGCCCAAGGGATCCATGCCGGGACTCCTGAGCGCCACCACGGGTGCAGAATTCTGCTCCGCTGCATTCTTCGACCAAGATCACGGAATGGATCCCAGGGTCTCCGCGACGGAGCTGCGCTCCTGCTTCGCCAGGGATGACGAAGCTGAGAGGCTTCGGCCCATCACCAAAGACTTTGTGAGCCAAACGCTAGTCAAGCTACAGGTGAACTATCGGATCAGAATCGCCCTCAAATCATTGACATTCGTGCCGGTCGGTCCCGGCACAAACAGATCGCCCACCGCGTCGAACGCCGTCCAGGCATTGTTGCCGGCCAGCATCGCCTTGGCGTCGACGCCGGCCGCGCGCATGCGCGAGACGGTCGAGCCGTCGGCAAAGGCACCGGCATTGTTTTCCGAGCCGTCGATGCCGTCCGTGTCGGCAGCCAGGGCGTGAATGCCTTGTACGCCGTTGATGCCGATGGCGAAGGCAAGCAGGAGTTCCGAATTGCGGCCGCCTTTGCCTTTGGCGCGCAAGGTCACCGTGGTTTCGCCGCCCGACAGGATCAGCACCGGCTTCGAAAATGGCCGGTTTCGCGTCGCCACTTCGCGCGAGATGGCGGCGTGGACGCCTCCGACTTCGCGCGCTTCGCCCTCGATCGCATCGGAGAGGATGACGGCCTCGATGCCTTGCCGCTTCGCTTCGGCGGCCGCCGCTTCCAGCGACACGCCGGCGGAGGCGATCAGATGCACCTCATTGCGGGAAAAGCGCTCATCGTCGGGATCCGGCGCGTCGGCCGCCGGCGAATTGATGTGCGCCATCACCGAGGCCGGCAGCTTCATGCCATAGGCCGCAATCGAGGCCAGCGCGTCTTGACGGCTGCCGGTATCCGGCACGGTCGGCCCGGAGGCCACAAGGGCCGGGTTGTCACCGGGAATGTCTGACACAACCAGTGACACCACCTTGGCCGGCCAGGACGCTGCCGCCAGCCGGCCGCCCTTAATGGTGGAAAGATGCTTGCGGATGGTGTTCATCGCCGCGATCGGCGCGCCGGAGGCGAGCAGCGCCTTGTTGACGGCGATCTCGTCGGCCAGTGTCAGGCCAGCAGCAGGCGATGGCAGTAGCGCCGAACCGCCACCGGAAATCAGCGCCACGACCAGATCGTCCGCCGTCAGTCCCTGCACTTTTGCCAGCAGACGTCGAGATGCCTCGAGGCCGGCAGCATCCGGCACCGGGTGCGCCGCCTCGATGATCTCGATACGCTCGCATTTGGCGCCATAGCCGTAGCGGGTGACGACCAGGCCTTCGATCGGCCCATCCCAGACCTTCTCGAAGGCGGCCGCCATCTGCGCCGAGCCTTTGCCAGCGCCAATGACGATGGTGCGGCCCTTGGGCTTCGCCGGCAAATGCCCCCTGATGGTCCGCTCCGGATCGGCAGCGGCCACGGCGGCGTCGAAGATCGAGGTGAGGAAAGCTTTGGGATTGAGCACAGTCATTCGGGTTCCGCAGCCAGCGCCAGTCCACGCTTGTCGACACCCAGGTGATCGCACACCGCATCGACGACAACACCATGATCCTCGCGCTCCGGCAGCCCGGAGACCGCGATCACGCCGATGACACCGGCGCCCTTGACCGTCACCGGAAAACCGCCGCCGGCGAGCACGTAGTCGGTGATATCGAGGCCCTCGCCGATCTTGAAGGCGCGGTCAGGGCGCTGCTGCTCCAGCACCATGCGATAGGTGCTTCTGAGAAACCGCCTGACGACATTGATCTTGCGCCGCGCCCAGTCGGGATTGGAAGCGTTCGACCCCGGCATGGCCGCATAGAACAACGGCCGGTCCCAGAGCCTGATATCGACGATGATGGGCAGGTTTTCGGCGAGCGCGCGATCGCGAATGGCTGAGCCGATCTTGAAGGCGACGGCTTCATCGAAGGCGGGAAAGACCAGCGTCTCTTCCTGTTTCCGGATCAGAGCGATGTCATCCGCAGCGGCCATTTTCTTTCTCCGAAAATCGTCACACGTCGTTTGTACGACAAGCACTGCCGGGTCAAGCTCCCGTCGAGGCCGCCCCCTCATCCGGCCGCTTCGCGGCCACCTTCTCCCCGTGGGGGAGAAGAGAAAGGCGCTGGCATCAGCAACCTCCTCTCCCCTCGGGGAGAGGTCGGATTGCCCCGAATTGCCCTTGGCAATTCAGTTTTGGCAATCCGGGTGAGGGGGACCTATCCCGCGATCATGTCGCTCTTGGCTGCCCGCCCCGCGACATAGACCTCGCGCACGGCGCGGTCATCGCCCAGCGTCTGCAGCAGGAACAATTCCTGTGCCAGCGTCTGCGCCGTTTCCATCCTGAGCCGCATCGCCGGCGTCGCCCTGGCATCAAGCACGACGATGTCGGCGTCGGTGCCTTCTTCCAGCGTGCCAATCTTGTCGGCAACCGACAGCGCCTCGGCATTGCCGCGTGTGATCTGCCAGAAGGACTGGAACGGATTCAGCTTCTCGCCGTTCAGCGCGATCACCTTGTAGCCCTCGTCCATGGTGCGCAGCATGGAATAATTGGTGCCGCCGCCGACATCGGTGGCGGCGGCGATCCTGAGCGGCTTGTCCCTGCGCCGGAAGCGCTGATAGTCGAACAGGCCGGAGCCGAGGAACAGATTCGAGGTCGGGCAGAACACCGCCACCGAACCGCTGTCCGAGAGCGCATCCGCCTCGCGTTCCGACAGATGGATGCAGTGGCCGAACAGGCTCTTTTTGCCCAGCAACCCATAGTGCTCGTAGACGTCGGTGTAGTCGCGCGACCGGGGGTAGAGCTGTTGCGTGAAGGCGATCTCGGCTTGGTTTTCCGACAGATGCGTCTGCATGTGCAGGTCGGGATGTTCGCGGCACAGCGCGCCGGCCATCTCCATCTGCTCCGGCGAGGAGGTGATGGCGAAGCGCGGCGTGATGGCATAGTGCTGGCGTCCCTTGCCGTGCCATTCGGCGATCAGCGCCTTGGTGTCGTCGTAGCCGGATTGCGGCGTGTCGAGCACGCCCTCGGGCGCATTGCGGTCCATCATCACCTTGCCGGCGATGTTGAACATGTTGCGGTCATGCGATTCGGCGAAAAAGGCCTCGGCCGAGGCCTTATGCACCGAGCAGTAGGCGGTGACCGTCGTGGTGCCGTGCCGCACCATCTCGTCGAGGAAGAGCCGCGCGATGCGGCGGCCATGCTGGGCGTTGGCGAATTTCGTCTCTTCGGGAAACGTATAGGTGTTCAGCCAGTCGAGCAGTTCGGCGCCGTAGGAAGCGATCACCTGCATCTGCGGGAAATGCACATGGGTATCTATGAAACCGGGCAGCAAAAGATGCGGCCGGTGATCGATCCTTTGTACACCCTCGCCGGCTTGCTTTTCGACACCGCTGTAGGCGCCTGAGGCGACGATCTTGCCGTCGCGGATCAGCAGGCCGCCATCTTCCTCGTAACGCCAGGCCGAATGGTCGTCGATGGTCTCGGGCCAGCGCACGAAGGACAGCGTGCGGCCGCGCAGAAGTGTCGAATTCATGCTATTTCCCCGCGCCTTCGAACCAGGCCACCAGCAGCGCCCGTTCCTTGTCGGTGACCTGGCTGACATTGGCGGGCGGCATGGCGTGGCTGCGGCCGGCTTGCAGATAGATCTCGCGGGCATGGTTGGCGATATCAGCGTCGGTGTCGAGCATCACGCCCTTGGGCGCATGATAGATGCCTTCATAGACCGGTTCTTGCGCGTGGCACATCGAGCAGCGGCCAAGCACGGTGTCGCGCACAGCCGGAAAATGGGCGGAGGCAATATAGATGTCCGCCGAGGCGGACGCCTTCGGCTCGCCGGTCAGCACCTTCGGCACGGTCGACAGCCAGATGATGATGATGAACAGGACGAGGGCGCCGAGCCAGGTCCAGTGTGGGTTGCCAGCACGCTTGTGAACAGTGTTGAAATAGTGCCGGATCAGCACGCCGATGATGAACACCAGCGAGGCGATCACCCAGTTGAACTGCGTGCCGAACGCCAGCGGATAGTGGTTCGACAGCATCAGGAACAGAACGGGCAGCGTCAGATAGTTGTTGTGGAGCGAGCGCTGCTTGGCGATCTTGCCATATTTCGGGTCGGGCTTGCGGCCGGCGATCAGGTCGGCGACGACGATCTTCTGGTTGGGGATGATGACCATGAAGACGTTGGCCGACATGATCGTGGCGGTGATGGCGCCCAGATGCAGGAACGCGGCGCGGCCGGTGAACAGGTGCGTCAGCCCCCAGGCGATGAACACCAGCACGCAGTAGAGCACCAGCATCAGGCCGGTGTCGCTTTTGCCGAGCGGCGAGCGGCACAAGAGATCATAGACCACCCAGCCGACACCGATCGTGGCCATGGACAAAAGGATGCCGACCGGCACCGACATCGGCAGCACATTGGGGTCGATCAGGAACAGGTCGGCGCCGGCGTAGTAGACCACGCACAGCATGGCGAACCCAGAGAGCCAGGTGGCGTAGGATTCCCATTTGAACCAGGTCAGATGCTCTGGCATCTCGGCCGGCGCCACCAGATATTTCTGGATGTGGTAGAAGCCGCCGCCATGCACCTGCCATTCCTCGCCAAAGGCGCCGACAGGCATGCCCGGACGCTGGCGCAGGCCGAGATCGAGCGCGACGAAATAGAAGGACGAGCCGATCCAGGCGATGCCGGTGATCACATGCAGCCACCGCACGGCAAAGCTCAGCCAGTCCCAGAAAATCGCGAAATCCATCATTGAAGTCGTCCCTGCCGATCGGCTGACTTTACGGTGTGGCGCGCAAACGGAAAGAGGCGAGGTGTACGATGACTTTCAAAAAAAAATGGAAAATACTAGGCTGATCGCCGAAAACCGGCGAAGGTGTTCAGCATGGCCTATCTCGACAACATCGCCGTCTTCGTCCGCGTCGTCGAACTCGGCAATCTGTCGGCGGCCGGCCGCGACATGCGTATTTCGCCGGCCGTCGCCTCCAACCGCATCAAGGAATTGGAGAAGCATCTCGGTGTGCGGCTGTTCAACCGCACGACACGGCAGTTGATGCCGACCGAGCATGGGACCGTTTTCTACTCAGGCGCCAAGCAGGTGCTGGAGGCGATCACCGAAGCGGAAGCGGCGGTATCGGCGCTGTCCGGCCAGCCGCGTGGCACCATCCGCGTGACCGCGCCGCTGGGCCTCGGTCGCCGGCTGGTGGCCTCGGGTATTCCCGATTTCCACGACAAGTATCCCGATATCGAGGTGCGGCTCAGGCTCTCGGACCACAATGTCGACATCATGAAGGAAGGCATCGACGTCGCCTTCCGGCTCGGCATCATCGAGGATTCCAGCCTCAGGATGCGCGGCATCATGGAATGCGAACGCGTGCTGGTGGCTGCGCCAAAATATCTGGAAGCGCGCGGCGAACCGATGGAGCCGCAGGAACTGATCGGCAAGAAGCATGACTGCCTGATGTTGCGCTATTCCGGCGCGCGCGAATATGTCTGGACGCTGCAGACCCCCACCGGCCCGCAGAAATTCGAAGTGCACGGGCCCTACGACACCGACGATGGCGACGTGCTGACCGGCTGGGCCCTGTCCGGGCGCGGCATCATCAACAAGCCGCGCTTCGAGGTCGAGCCGTTCATCCGCGACCAGCGGCTCAAGGTGATCCTCGCCAGCACGCCGCCAACGCCGGTGCAGTTCGCCGCCGTCTATCCGCACAAGAAGTTGCAGGACCCCAAGGTACGGCTGCTGCTCGATTTCATGGCCGAACGCTGCCAACGGCTGATCAAGGATCTTCTGGCCGGCAAGTGAGGGCCCGCTGGTCTATTCGCCGGACTTGCCTTGCGCGCCGGCGAACTTAGGTTGGTGCAATGCATCTCGCCATTTCGCTAAACATCGCTGCCACCAACGGACAGCCCGCTCTGGATTTCGGCCAGATCACGAGTTTCGTGCGGGAGGCAGAGGCGGCCGGCGTTGACATGGTCGTGATTTCCGATTCCGCGGATGAGCTATCAAGCAGCCCGTTTGAAGCGACGACACTGCTGGCCGCCCTGACGACGGTGACCGACAGGATCGGTCTCGTGGCCGGCGCCTCTACGCTCGCGCATCAGCCCTACAATTTGGCACGCCGTTTTGCTTCGCTCGATATCATTAGCCACGGCCGCATCGGCTGGAACGTGACGATGCGGCAGAACCCGTGCGAGGCCGGAAACTGCAGCCGGCCCGAAGGCTTTTCCGACGATGATTTCCGCCGCCGTGCCAAGGAGTTCATCAACATCGTACGGGCGTTGTGGATTGGCTGGGAGCGCGACGCGCTGCTGTTCGACAAGGCAGCCGGTCGCTTCCACGATCCGGACAAGATGCACCGTCTGAACCACACCGGCGAATTCTTTTCGGTGCGCGGGCCGCTCAATGTCGCGCGCTCGCCGCAGGACAGGCCGGTGCTAATCATGTCCGGCCCGGCAGAGGCAGATATCGATCTCGCAAGCGGCGCCGCTGACGTTGTCCTTATCGAGGGACAGCCGTCTGAGGCCTTGAAAGTTGCCGTTGGCGACCTGAAGCGCCGAGCCGCCGCCATCGGCCGCAAACCGGAGACAGTGAAGGTACTGGCAACGATAGCCCTGACATCCGAACCGGACGCCGACAGCCTCCAAGCCTTGTTGGAATCGAGTGGCTGTGACGGCTTCAATTTTGTTTTGCCAGCTGATGTCCCGGGACTTCAGAGTTTCATCGACCGCGTTTTGCCAGAGCTCAGGCGCCATGGCATCGCCGGCCAGGGTCAGCAAGGCGCAACGCTGCGCGCACATCTTGGGCTTGGTACCGGAGGCGCAGAATGAGCGCGCGCCAGATGAAGCTCGGCGCCTTCCTTTGGGCGACCGGCCATCACATCGCCGCCTGGCGCCACCCCAAGGCGCATGTGACCGCCGGCATCGACATCGACCATTACATCCAGCTGGCGCGCACGGCGGAGGCGGCCAAGTTCGACATGATCTTCTGCGAGGACGCCGCCGGCCTGCGCGAGGCCAATGTCGGCATCGCCAGCCAGACCTCGCGCTCGATCGGCTTCGAGCCGATCAGCCTGCTGTCGGCGCTGGCCGTGCAGACCAGCCGCATCGGTCTCGTTTCGACGGCGTCGACAAGCTACAACGAGCCTTACGGCCTGGCGCGGACTTTTCTGTCGCTTGACCATCTGAGCGGCGGCCGGGCCGGCTGGAACCTGGTGACATCGGCCAGCCCGATCGAAGCCGCCAATTTCGGCTCGACCGGCCTCAAACCCCATGCCGACCGCTACGAGCGGGCACGCGAATTCGCCGAAGTGGTCACCGGCCTTTGGCACGGCAAGGCGTCCGGCCATGAAGGCCAGAGCTTTTCGGGGCGCGACCCTCTCGACCTGCCGCTTTCGCCGCAGGGCGCGCCTGTCATGGTCCAGGCCGGCGCCTCGGATGTCGGCCGCGATCTTGCCGCCCGCACAGCCGACGTGGTGTTCACGGCGGCGCAGACCTTCGAGGAAGCGAAGGCCTTTTATGACGATCTCAAGGGGCGCATGGCCACCTATGGGCGTGAGCCTGACGACATCAAGATCATGCCCGGCGTCTCACCCGTGGTGGCGGAAACCGAGGCGGAAGCCCGCGAGAAACATGAGGAGTTGCAGGAACTGATCCCCGACGATGTCGGCGTGGCGCTGCTGTCCAGCTATCTCAGTATCTCCGATCTCGGACGCTATCCGATCGACGGACCGCTGCCCGAACTGCCGGAGAGCGAGGGGATGAAAAGCCGGCAGGCGCTGGTCATCGAGCAATCTCGACGCGACGGCCTTTCCATCCGCCAGCTTGCCCGCCATTTCGCCGGCGCGCGCGGTCATTGGCGCATTGTCGGCACGGCGGCGCAAGTGGCCGACGAATTGCAGGCGCGGTTCGAAGGCGGGGCAGCCGACGGCTTCAACGTCATGCCATCCTATTTCCCGGGCGAGCTCGATGCCTTTGCCACGCTGGTGGTGCCGGAACTGCAGCGGCGCGGCCTGTTTCGACGGGACTATGAAGGCCGAACCCTGCGCGAGCATCTCGGGCTGAAGCGGCCGGCCTGAGCCGGCAGCGCAAGCTTAGCCGGCTATCACTCTGTCATGCGGAATTTCAAGGTCGGCATTTGACGCCGCGTTGTGGATGACCAGCGCCGTCATGATCTCGGCGGCGGCAAGTGCGGCGATGACAGGCGGGCGCTTGTCC
This sequence comes from Mesorhizobium sp. CNPSo 4671, assembly GCF_057784245.1. Classification (NCBI taxonomy): domain Bacteria; kingdom Pseudomonadati; phylum Pseudomonadota; class Alphaproteobacteria; order Hyphomicrobiales; family Phyllobacteriaceae; genus Mesorhizobium; species Mesorhizobium sp. CNPSo 4671. The sequence goes on from NZ_JBWLUW010000004.1 coordinate 52,457, forward strand.
TTGACGGCATCGCCACCGATCGGCGAGACGAGGCGGGCAAATTCCGCGTCCGTGCCGTCCCCTGACTTCAGGAACCAGTTCCTGAAGGTCGCTTTCTTGGTCTTCGAGCCGATCATGCCGACATAGGCCGCGTCCTCGCGTTTCAGCGCTTCGGTGACGATCAGGAAATCCAGCGCGTGGTCATGGGTGAGGATGGCGAAGGCGGTGCCGGCGGGAGCGTTGCGCACCTCGGCCTCGGGCATCGGCGTCAGCCGCGTCTCGACGGTTTCCGGCATGCCTTCAAGCGCCTCGGCCCGCGTCTCGATGACGACACCGTGTACAGGAAGGAGCGCGATCGTCGACGCCAGCGCCTGACCGACATGGCCGCCGCCGAAGATATAGACGTGCGGCAGGTGGGCTTCTTCGGCTTCGGCAGCCGAGACCAGCTCAGCAGCGAGCACGCCGTCGACAAGCCGGATCAGGACCTCGACGCGGCCGCCACAGCACTGGCCAATCTCCGGCCCGAGCGGCACGTCGAGTGTGGCGCAGACTTCATCGACCTCGATGCGGGCTTCTTTGCCCTGCCGCTTGCGGGAAGGTAAAGACGCCACCATCTGCCGCGCCTTGTCGATCGCCATATATTCAAGTTGCCCGCCGCCGATCGTGCCTGATGTCGCCGACGGCGAGACCAGCATGAAGGCGCCCTTCTCGCGCGGGGTCGAGCCCCTGGTGCCGGCCACTTCGACCAAAGCAATGCGGCCCTGGCCACCCAGGAAGTCTTTCAGGCTTTGCACTTTCGAAGTCATCATTCGCATTCCCGTACGGGAAACATAGGGTTTTCGGCCTGAATTGCACGTTTTGCCGGATTCAGGCCTTCGCCTCGCCTTTCAGCCGCTCGATCGTCATCAGCACACGCTCCGGCGTCGCCGGCGCGTCAAGGCGCGGACAGATCCTGTGATCGGCGACGCTGGCCACCGCATCCGACAGCGCGTGCAGCACGGACATGCCGAGCGGGAAGGGCGGCTCGCCGACCGCCTTGGAGCGGTGGATCGTCGGCTCCGCGGCTTCCGGCCAGTCGGCCAAAGTGACGTTGAATATCTTGGGCCGATCGGAGGCGAGCGGGATCTTGTAGGTCGACGGCGCGTGGGTGCGCAGCCGGCCCTTGTCGTCCCACCACAATTCCTCCGTCGTCAGCCAGCCCATGCCCTGGATGAAGCCGCCCTCGATCTGGCCAAGGTCGATGGCGCGGTTCAGCGAGCGGCCGGTCTCATGCAGGATATCGGTGCGCTCGACCACATATTCGCCGGTCAGCGTGTCGACCGAGACTTCCGAGCAGGAGGCGCCGTAGGCGAAATAGTAGAAAGGGCGGCCCTGTCCCTTGTCGCGGTTCCAGTGGATCTTCGGCGTCTTGTAAAAGCCTGCCGCTGAGAGCTGGATGCGCGCCATATAGGCCTGCTTGACGAGATCGGCGAAGGCGATCTCCTGGTTGCCGATGCGCACCCGGTTAGGCAGGAACAGCACCTGATCGCGCGGCACCTGGTATTTCTCCGCGGCGAAATTGGTCAGCCGGTCCTTGATCTGGCGGGCGCCGTTCTGCGCCGCCATGCCATTGAGGTCGGAGCCGGACGATGCCGCGGTGGCCGAGGTGTTGGGCACCTTGCCGGTGGTGGTCGCGGTGATCTTCACCTGGTCGAGATCGATCTGGAATTCTTCCGCCACCACCTGCGCGACCTTGAGGTAGAGCCCCTGCCCCATCTCGGTGCCGCCATGGTTCAGATGCACCGAACCATCGGTATAGACATGCACCAGCGCGCCGGCCTGGTTGTAGTGCGTGGCGGTGAAGGAAATGCCGAACTTGACCGGCGTGAGCGCCAGGCCGCGCTTGATGAAACGGCTGTTGGCGTTGAAGGCCGATATTTCGCGCCGCCGCCGCGCATAGCCGGCGCTCTCCTCGAGCTCGGCGACGATGCGCTGGATGATGTTGTCCTCGACCGTCTGGTGGTAGGGCGTGATGTTGCGGTCGCTGGTGCCGTAAAAATTCTTCTTGCGGATTTCGAGCGGATCCTTGCCGAGCGCGAACGCAACCTCGTCGATGACCCGTTCGGCGCCGACCATGCCTTGCGGGCCGCCGAAGCCACGGAAGGCGGTGTTCGACACGGTGTTGGTGTAGAGTGGCGCCGATTGCGCGTGTACCGCCGGCCAGAAATAGGTGTTGTCGCAATGGAACAGCGCGCGATCGGTGACCGGGCCTGACAGATCCGACGAAAAGCCGCAACGCGCGGCGAACATGAAATCGACACCGAGAATGTTGCCCCCGTCGTCGAAGCCGACTTCATAGTCGACGAGGAAATCGTGGCGCTTGCCGGTAGCAATCATGTCGTCGTCGCGGTCGGGCCGGATCTTGACGGCGCGATGGTGTTTCTTGGCAGCGATGGCCGCGAGCGCGGCAAACTGGTTGCCTTGCGTTTCCTTGCCGCCGAAACCGCCGCCCATGCGGCGGATCTCCACCGTGATGGCATTGCTGGGTACGCCGAGCGCATGGCTCACCATGTGCTGGACTTCGCTCGGATGCTGGGTCGAGGAATAGATGGTGACGTCCTGATCCTCGCCGGGAACGGCCATGGCGATATGGCCTTCAAGATAGAAATGCTCCTGGCCGCCGACGCGCATCTTTCCCTTCAGCCGGCGCGGCGCCGCCTTGATCGCAACAGCGGCATCGCCGCGCTTCAAAGTAAGTGGCGGTGTGACGAGCTTGTCCTTCCTCGGATCGAGTTCGCCGATGTCGGTGACGAAAGGCAATTCCTTGTATTCGACCTTGGCCAGCCTGGTGGCGCGGCGCGCCTGCTCGCGGGTTTCGGCGATAACGCAGAAGATCGGCTGGCCGAAGAACTCGACCTTGCCGTCGGCTAGCACCGGCTCATCGTGCCGGCCGGTCGGCGAAATGTCATTCTCGCCCGGCACATCCTTTGCCGTGAGCACATCGACGACTCCGGAAGCGGCGCGCACCGCCGAAAGGTCCATGCGGGTGATGGTGGCATGCGCGGCGGCCGAGAGCCCGAGGCAGCCGTGCAGCGTGCCGGCCGGTTCCGGCATGTCGTCGATGTAGACGGCGGTGCCGCTGACATGCTTGTGGGCGGAATCATGCCGCTGGTCGGTGGCGACGCCGCCGACGATCTTTTCGGCCTTGAGATTTGATGTGGCGTGCTTGTTCATCATGCCGCCTCGTTGCGTGACACCTGGAAGGGTGCCTTGGTGCCGGTGGTTTCGACGAAGAAACGCAGCAAAAGGTTCTTGGCCGCAAGCGCCCGATATTCGGCCGACGCCCGCATGTCGGTGAGCGGGGTGAAATCCCGAGTGTATTCCACCATCGCCGTCTCGACCGTCTCTTCGGTCCAGGGCCTGCCGAGCAATGCCTGTTCGACAAAAGAGGCTCGCTTTGGCGTCGCCGCCATGCCGCCATAAGCGATACGGACATCGGCGACCGTGCCGTCCTTGGCCAGTGTCAGGCAGAAGGCGCCGAGGGCAGCGGTGATGTCCTCGTCGCGGCGTTTTGTAATTTTGTAGACGGCAAATTTTTCTCCCTTCGCCGGGACGGGCACGTGCACGGCCTCGACGAATTCGCCCGGCTGCCGATCCTGCTTGCCATAGGCGATGAAAAAGGTTTCCAGAGGGATCGTGCGCCGCTTCTTGCCCTTGCGCAGGGTCAGGCGCGCGCCGAGCGCGATCAGGGGTGGCGGCGTGTCGCCGATCGGCGAGCCATTGGCGATGTTGCCGCCGATCGTGCCCATGTTGCGCACCTGTTCGCCGCCGATGCGGTCGAACAGCGGCCCGAGCGCCTGGATGCGTTTGGCGAGCGTCGCAAAGGCTTCGGTGTAGGTGACGCCGGCGCCGATCGATATGACGCCCTTGTCTTCGGCGATGGTGCACAGCCCGTCGAGATTGCCAATGAAGACGACCGGCGAGATGTCGCGCATGTGCTTGGTCACCCACAGGCCGACATCGGTCGAGCCGGCAACGATGGTGGCGCCGGGTTCCTTGTCGAGCACAGTGGCGAAATCATCGACATTGGCCGGAACGATGAGCCGCGCCTTGCCCGACCCGATCTCGATCCGTGCGCCGTCCCGCAAGGCTTCCAGCCTCGCCGTGATCGCCTTGCGCTCAATCGCCAGCGGATCCTTTGCCGCCTTGCCGTAGCTGGAGATGGCATGCGCGGCGCGCATGATCGCCTCATAGCCGGTGCAGCGGCAGAGATTGCCTTGCAAGGCCTTTTCTATCGCCGCGTTCGACGGATCCGGCGACTTCATCCACAGGCCATAGAGCGACATGACGAAGCCCGGCGTGCAGAAGCCGCATTGCGAGCCGTGGAAATCGACCATCGCCTGCTGCACCGGATGCAACTGGCCGGGCGCGCCGCGCAGATGTTCCACCGTCACGACATGGGTGCCGTCGAGCGAGCCGAGGAAGCGGATGCAGGCATTGACGCTTTCATAGACCAGGCCGCCGGCAGACAGTCTGCCGACCAGCACGGTGCAGGCGCCGCAATCGCCCTCGGCGCAGCCTTCCTTGGTGCCGCGCAGCGAACGGTCGAGCCGCAGCCAGTCGAGCAGGGTCGCGTCTGGCGCCACCGACGACAGCGCGACATCCCTGCCATTGAGGATGAAGCGGATTTCGTTGCGGATAGTGACCTTGGCCATGCCTCAGCTCCCCCTGTAGGTCGAATAGCCGTAGGGCGAGATCAGCAATGGCACATGATAGTGCACCGCTTCCGCCATGCCGAAGCGGATCGGCACGATGTCAAGGAAAGCCGGCTCGGGCAGTTTTGTGCCTTGGCCACGCAGATAGTCGCCGGCCGCGAACACCAGTTCGTATTCGCCGGCGCGAAACTCAGCGCCCGCCAAGAGCGGCGCGTCGCAACGGCCGTCGGCATTGGTTGCGACCGTCTTCAAAAGTGTCCTGGCCGAACCATCGAGACGATAGAGCGCGATCGACAATCCAGCCGCCGGCTTGCCGGTCGCGGTGTCGAGGACATGGGTCGTCAGACGCCCGCCATCGGCTTTCGACGTTTCTGCCATTGGCCGCCTCCCATCCAGGTACATCAGAACAACAGTGATGAATTGTGCGCCAATTAAAGGCGATGCATAAGTCCCGGTCGAGCGGAGTGCGACAAAAACACTTTCAAAAATTTTCGGGGGAATGCGAGAAGCACCCTTTGGATATCCTGATCATAACTTGCGGCAGCGTCCGGCAGGGAGGGGTAATGCGTTACGAAAGAGACATGCGCGGCTACGGAGCCAATCCGCCGGATCCGAAATGGCCGGGCGGCGCGCATGTCGCCGTGCAGTTCGTCGTCAACTACGAAGAGGGCGGCGAGAATTGCGTGCTGCACGGCGACAAGGCTTCGGAAGCCTTCCTGTCGGAGATCGTCGGCGCCGCGCCCTGGGTGGGCCAGCGTCACTGGAACATGGAATCGATCTACGAATATGGCGCGCGGGCCGGCTTCTGGCGGCTGCTGCGCCTGTTCAGTGAATCGCAGGTCCCGGTGACCTGCTACGGCGTCGCCACCGCACTCGCCCGCTCACCCGACCAGGTCGCGGCCATGCAGGACGCCGGCTGGGAGATCGCCTCGCACGGGCTGCGGTGGATCGACTACCGCGACCACAGCGCCGAGGATGAGCGCCGCGACCTCGAAGCGGCGATCAAGCTGCATTACGAGGTGACCGGCCAGCGCCCGACCGGCTGGTATACGGGCCGCACCTCGGTCAACACGGTGCGGCTGGTGGCTGAAGAGGGCGGCTTCGACTACGTCTCCGACACCTATGACGATGAACTGCCCTACTGGTTCGAGCACAGCGGCGGCACGCAGCTCATCATCCCCTATACGCTCGACGCCAACGACATGCGCTTCGCCACGCCGCAGGGGTTCAATTCGGGCGACCAGTTCTTCGCTTATCTCAAGGACAGTTTCGACACACTCTATGCCGAGGGCCAGGCCGGCCGGCCGCGCATGATGAATATCGGCCTGCATTGCCGGCTCGTCGGGCGGCCGGGCCGGGTGGCGGCGCTGAAGCGCTTCGTCGATTATGTGAAGTCGCATGACAAGGTCTGGCTGGCGCGGCGCATCGACATCGCCAGGCACTGGCAGGAGAACCATCCCTACAAGCCGGCGGCGCTGAGGCCATCGAAGATGGAATTCGAGACATTCGTCCACACTTTCGGCGGCGTGTTCGAACATTCGCCGTGGATTGCCGAGCGGGCCTACGAGCTGGAGCTCGGCCCGGCCCACGACACGGCCGGCGGCCTGCACAATGCGCTCTGCCGCATCTTCCGTTCCGCCAGCGAGACCGAGCGGCTCGGCGTGCTCAACGCTCATCCCGACCTTGCCGGCAAGCTGGCCAAGGCCAAGCGGCTGACGGCGGAGTCTACGCGGGAACAAGCCTCGGCCGGCCTCGACGCGCTGACCGACAAGGAGCGCGAACTGTTCTCCAAGCTCAATGCCGCCTACGTCACCACTTTCGGCTTCCCCTTCATCATCGCGGTGAAGGGCAAGACCAAGGAGGAAATCCTCGCCGAATTCGAGGCGCGCATCGGCAACAGTCGTGGCGTCGAATTCGAGACCGCCTGCAAACAGGTCGAGCGCATCGCGCTGCTCCGCCTCATAGACATGCTACCGCAATAGGTTTGAACCCATGGATACGATCAGGATGCCAGAGCGCACCTACTACGCACCGCATGGCGGCCATCCCGGCCAGAGCGAGCTTCTGACTGGACGGGCCGTCTTCACCGAGGCCTATGCCGTCATCCCCAAAGGCGTGATGCAGGACATCGTCACCAGCGCCTTGCCGTTCTGGGACAAGACCCGCGTCTGGATCCTGTCGAGGCCGCTGTCCGGTTTTGCCGAGACGTTTTCGCAATACATTGTCGAGGTCGAGCCTGGCGGCGGAAGCGATCGGCCGGAACCCGATGCCGGCGCCGAAGGCGCCCTGTTCGTGGTCGAGGGCGAACTGACCGTTCTGCTCGGCGGCAAGAAGCATAGCTTAAGGCCGGGCGGCTTTGCCTTCCTGCCGCCGGCGAGCGGCTGGACCGTTCGCAACGAGGCCAAGGCGGTTGTTCGTTTCCACTGGATTCGCAAGGCTTACGAAGTGGTTGACGGTCTCGACGTGCCGGAAGCCTTCTTCACCAATGAACAGGATATAGCGCCGACGCCGATGCCGGGCACCGAGGGCCGCTGGGCGACGACACGCTTCGTCGATCCGGCCGATTTGCGCCACGACATGCACATGACCATCGTCACGCTCGAGCCCGGCGCCGTCATTCCCTTCGCCGAGACGCATGTCATGGAACACGGGCTCTATGTGCTGGAAGGCAAGGCGGTCTATCGCCTCAACCAGGACTGGGTCGAGGTCGAGGCCGGCGACTATATGTGGCTGCGCGCCTTCTGCCCGCAGGCCTGCTATGCCGGCGGGCCAGGCAAATTCCGCTATCTGCTCTACAAGGACGTCAACCGGCACGCCAAGCTGGGCGGGGCTGATATCGGCGGTCGCGCGCGGTGACCCGCATCACAGCGCAGAAGCTGACCAGGGAGGCCTTTGCCCCCTTCGGCGATGTCATCGACATGGGCGGCGACAACCACTACCCGATCAATGGCGGCAAGGCCGAGCGCTACCATGATCTGGCCACCGCTGAGGCCACCGGACCGAACGCGCGCGTGCTGATCTCGATGGTGCGCGGCACGCCTTATGAACTGCCGCTGAAACTGACCATGGTCGAGCGGCATCCGTTCGGCAGCCAGGCCTTCATTCCGCTGTCGCCGCGCCCGTTCCTGGTCGTCGTCTGCCATGACGGCAAGGAGGGGCCGGGCGAGCCGCACGCCTTCATCACCGCGCCCGGACAAGGCATCAACTATTCGCGCAATCTCTGGCACGGCGTGCTGACGCCGCTCGGCGAACCCCAGGATTTCCTGATCGTTGATCGTGGCGGCGACGGCTCCAACCTCGAAGAGTTTCATTTCTCGCACGCCTACGAGATCCATCTCCCCTGAAAGCTTTCGATTCCCATGACCGACATTTCCCTGATCGACCGCCTGCTCGACGTCATCGAGCACGACATCGTGCCGAAGACGGCTGACGGCGTTGCCCATGGCAACAAGCTGTTCGGCGCGGCGATCCTGCGCAAGGACGACCGCTCGCTGGTGCTGGCCGAGACCAACAACGAGATCGAGAACCCGCTTTGGCATGGCGAGGTGCATTGCCTGAAACGGTTTTACGAGATGCCGAAAGCCGAGCGCGTCGACACCAAGGATGCGCTGTTCATCGCCACGCATGAGCCCTGCTCGCTCTGCCTGTCGGCGATCACCTGGACCGGCTTCGACAATTTCTACTACCTCTTCAGCCACGAGGATTCGCGCGACAGTTTTGCGATCCCACACGACCTGAAGATCCTGAAAGAGGTCTTCACCCTCGACCCCGGCGGCTACAATGCCGAGAACGCCTATTGGAAGAGCTTTTCTATCCGCAGGCTGGTGCGGGCGCTGCCCGAGGCCGAACGCCAGCGGCTGGAAACGCGCATCGGCAAGATCTCGGCACGTTACGACGAGCTGTCCGGCGCCTACCAGGCAAACAAGAGCGAAAACGACATTCCGCTGAATTGAGCGTGTAAGCAGGTAGCGGCACAGGTCGCATAATTCGCTACGCCAGTCGCGAATGGCGATTGAAACTTGCCGCGCCGCGGGGCGTTATGCGCACCCATGAAAACCATCACCGAATTTCCCCGCAAAGTCGTCGAATTCCCCGATATGGGCATCGTCATGCCGGATGGCTGCCGGCTGTCGGCGCGGGTTTGGATGCCACAGGATGCCGGCGACGATCCGGTGCCTGCCATTCTCGAGCACCTGCCCTACCGCAAGCGCGACGGCACCATCTTTCGCGATCAGCTGACGCATCCCTATTTCGCCGGGCACGGTTATGCCTCGATCCGCGTCGACATGCGCGGCAATGGCGATTCCGAAGGGCTGATGGACGACGAATATTCCGAGCAGGAATTGCAGGATGCCTGCGACGTCATCGCCTGGGCGGCCAGCCAACCCTGGTGCAACGGCAATGTCGGCATGATGGGCATTTCCTGGGGCGGCTTCAACTGCCTGCAGGTCGCCGCCAAGCAGCCGCCGGCGCTGAAGGCGGTGATCAGCCTGTGCTCGACCGTCGACCGCTACGCCGACGACATCCACTACAAGGGCGGCTGCCTGCTGATCGAGAATTTCGGCTGGGCCTCGACGATGCTGTCCTATTCGTCACGGCCGCCGGATCCGCTGATCGCCGGCGACAACAGATGGCGTGATCTGTGGCTGACCCGGCTGGAAAACCAGTCCTTCCTTTTGCCGCTCTGGCTCAGCCACCAGCATCGCGACGCCTATTGGAAGCGTGGCTCGATCTGCGAGGATTTTTCCGCCGTCAAGGCCGCCGTTCTGTCGATCGGCGGCTGGCATGACGGCTACCGCAATACGATCTCGCACCTCGTCAGCAACATCGAGGCGCCGGTAAAGGGCATTGTCGGCCCCTGGATCCACAAATACCCGCATTATGCCGGGCCTCAGCCGGCCATCGGCTTCCTGCAGGAAGCGCTGCGCTGGTGGGACCGCTGGCTGAAGGGTGCCGAGACCGGCGTCGAGGCCGATCCGGACTACCGCGCCTATGTGATGGACAGCGTGCGCCCGGCCCGCTGGCACCCGGAGCGCCCGGGCCGCTGGGCGGCGGAGCAAGAATGGCCGTCGCCCACCATCAAGACCCGGACCATCGATCTGCTGCCCAAGGGGAGCAAACCGGCCATCGTCGCCTCGCCGCAGAATTGTGGCCTCGCCGGCGGCGAGTATTTCCCGTTCACCTTCGGCCCGGAATTGCCGGGCGACCAGCGTCCCGACGATGCGCTGTCGGTGTGTTTCGACCAGCCGGAACTCTCCGACGCCATCGACATCGTCGGTGCGCCGGAAGTCCAGGTCATGTTCTCGTCCGACCGCCCGCAGGCCAATATCGCTGTTCGCCTCTGCGACGTGCATCCTGACGGCGCTTCGGAACTGATCTCCTATGGCGTGCTCAACCTGACGCATCGCGACTCGCACGAATTCCCCCAGGCCCTGGTGCCGGGCGAGACCGTGTCGGCGCGTGTCGTGCTCGATCAATGCGCCTACCGCGTGCCGGCCGGCCATCGCCTGCGCATTGCCGTGTCGAACGCCTATTGGCCTATGATCTGGCCCTCGCCGGAGCCGGTCCAGCTGACCTTGTCGGCTGCGACGTTGGCCTTGCCGCTACGGCCGCTGGCAAAAGGCAACGAAGCGACGTTCGCCGAGCCGGAAGGGGCTGCGCCGTGGGCCACCGAGACTGTTCGGCCCGCCAATTCCGAACGCCATGTCGATCATGACGAAAAGACGGGAATCGTCACGCTTTCCATAGCGGATGATTTCGGCGCGGTGCGCGATCTCGACCACGGCCTGGTCAATGGCAGCATTGCCCGCGAGACCTGGACGATCCATCCTGACAATCCATTGTCAGCCGCGGGAAAGACACACTGGACGCAGACGCTGTCGCGAAATGGATGGTCGGTGCGCACCGAGACATGGGCCGAGATGCGATCGGACGAACAAAACTTCATCGTCAGCGCCAGAATCGAGGCTTATGAGGGCGAAAAAATCGTCTTCGAACGCAATTTCGAGGAAAAGATTCCGCGCGCGCTTGTGTGAGCGCTGACACCGTTGGTCCAAATGCGACGTACGATTTACGCCACGGCATGTCGCATTCGGTCTTGCTTACCGCTTTCCCTTACGGTCATTATTCCCCTCACAAGAAGCAAGAAAATCGACCGCAGAGTCGAACCAACAGAGTGAGGAACTCAAATGTCAAACGAACTGGAATTCCTTAGCCGGCGGGTTGCAGCAGGCAAGCTGAGCCGTCGTGATTTTCTCGGCCGGGCGGCAGCGCTCGGCATCGCCGCGCCCTTCGCCAACTCGCTGCTTTCAAGCGCGGCGCGGGCGGCAGGACCGGTCAAGGGCGGCACGCTGAAGGCCGGCCTGGTCGGCGGTGAATCCACCAACAGCCTCGACCCGGCGCTGATGATGACGCAGGTGCCGTTCGCCTTCGGCAAGTGCTGGGGCGAAATGATCGTCGAGCTTTCGCCGGACGGCAAGCTCGAGAACCGTATCGCCGAGGAGATCGGCTCCTCCGACGATGCGAAGACCTGGACTCTGAAAATTCGCGACGGGGTCGAATTCCACAACGGCAAAACCGTGACCGCCGAGGACGTGGCCGCCACGCTCGAGCGTCATTCGGACGAGAAGTCGAAATCCGGCGCGCTCGGCTACATGAAGGGCATCGCGACCATCAAGGCCAGCGGCAAGGAAGTGGTGCTGACGCTGAAGGAGGCCAATGCCGACCTTCCCTACCTGCTCAGCGACTATCACCTGATCGTCCAGCCGAATGGCGGCAAGGACAAGCCCGATGCCGGCATCTCGGCCGGCCCGTATGTGGTCAAGACCAACGAGCCGGGCGTGCGCCATGGCGGCGAGCGCTTCGCCAATTACTGGCAGGGCGACAAGATGGGCCATGCCGACCAGATCGAAGTCATCGTCATCAACGATGCGACGGCGCGCACGGCGGCCCTGCAGGGCGGCCAAGTCAACATGATCAACCGCGTCGAGCCGAAGATCGTCGACCTGATCAAGCGCGTGCCGGGCGTGACCATCCGCAACCATGCGGGTCCGGGCCACTATGTCTTCATCATGCATTGCGACACAGCACCCTTCGACAACAACGACCTCAGAATGGCGCTGAAGCTCGCGATCGATCGCGAGGAGATGCTGACCAAGGTGCTGCGCGGCTATGGCTCGCTCGGCAACGACTTCCCGATCAACTCGTCCTATCCGCTGTTCACCGAGATCGAGCAGCGCAAGTACGATCCCGACAAGGCCAAGTTCCACTACAAGAAATCCGGCCATGACGGCACCGTGCTGCTCAGGACCTCCGACGTCGCCTTCCCCGGCGCGGTCGATGCCTCGCAGCTCTTCCAGCAGAGCGCGGCCAAGGCCGGCATCAAGATCGAACTTAAGCGCGAACCCGGCGACGGCTACTGGAACGAGGTCTGGAACAAGCAGCCCTTCTGCGCCTCCTATTGGGGTGGACGCTCGACCCAGGACCAGATGTACTCGACCGCCTATCTGTCGACCGCCGACTGGAACGACACGCGTTTCAAGCGCCCGGACTTCGACAAGATGGTGCTGGCAGCGCGCGCCGAACTCGACGAGGCCAAGCGCAAGCAGATGTACCACGACATGGCCGTCATGGTGCGCGACGAAGGCGGCCTGATCCTGCCGATGTTCAATCAGTTCATCGACGCCACCGGCGCCAAGGTCGATGGCTGGGTGGACGATCCGCATCAGGAACTGATGAACGGTTACGCCCTGGCGAAGTGCTGGCTGCAGGCCTGAGTCCGGCTTTGCAGAGATGTCTTCACCCATCTTGAAGCTAATTGCCCAGCGCATCGCGCTGGGCATCCTCCTTTTGTTGGCCATTTCGGTCCTGATCTTCGCCGGCACGCAAATCCTGCCCGGCGACGTCGCGCAAGCCATTCTGGGACAATCGGCGACGCCGGAGTCGCTCGCCAATCTGCGCGAGCAGCTCGGGCTGAACGACCCTGCCTACGTCAGGTATTTCCACTGGCTCGGCGGCGTGCTGACCGGCAACCTTGGCACAGCCATGTCGAGCGGCCAGGATATCGCCACCTCGATCAAGGGCCGGCTGTGGAACACGTTGTTCCTCGCCTTCTGGGCGGCGATCGTGGCCGTGCCGCTGGCGATCATCCTCGGCCTGATCGCGGTGCGTTACCGCAATGGCTGGGTCGACAAGCTGATCTCCGGACTGGCGCTCGCCTCGACCTCCTTCCCCGAATTCTTCATCGGCTATGTCCTCGTCTACTTCTTTGCCGTGAAGTGGCAAATCTTCCCGGGCATCTCGACAGTCTATGAGGGCATGCCCTTCGGTGAGCGGATGCAGGCGATCGCGCTGCCGGCGACGGCGCTGACGCTGGTGGTGCTCGCCCACATGATGCGCATGACGCGCGCGGCGATCCTCAATGTCATGCAGTCGGCCTATGTCGAGACGGCTGAACTGAAAGGCCTGTCGGCCTTCAACGTCATCCGCAAGCATGCCTTTCCCAATGCCATCGCGCCGATCATCAACGTCGTCATGCTCAACCTCGCCTATCTGATCGTCGGCGTCGTCGTGGTCGAGGTGATCTTCGTCTATCCCGGCATGGGACAATACCTTGTCGATCACGTCACCAAGCGTGACGTGCCGGTGGTGCAGGCCGTCGGCCTGATCTTCGCCGCCGTCTACATCAGCCTCAACATCATCGCGGACATAGCGGCGATCATCGCCAATCCGCGCCTCAGACATCCGAAATAGGGGGCGGGCATGCTCGATATCAAACGCATCCCCATCCCCGCGCTGATCGGCATAATCCTGACGGCACTGTTCGTGCTGGCTGCGATCTTCGCACCCTGGATCTCACCGCATGACAACGCTGAGATCGTCGGCGATGTCTGGGAGCCTATGTCGGCGGCGCATTGGCTGGGCACCGACAATCTCGGCCGCGATCTGTTGTCGCGGATGATCTACGGCGCTCGCATCACTTTGTTCATCGCGGTGCTGGCCACCGCGCTGTCGTTCTCGCTTGGCGCCATACTGGGCTTCTCGGCGGCGGTGTTCGGCGGCTGGTTCGACACGATCCTGTCGCGCCTCGTCGACCTCCTGATGTCGATCCCGACGCTGATCATGGGCCTGGTCGTGTTGTCGGTGCTTCCGACCAACCTGGTGACGCTGATTATGGTGATGGGCATTCTCGATTCGACACGCGTCTATCGCCTGTCGCGAGCGGTGGCCGTCGACATCAATGTCATGGACTATGTCGAAGCCGCCAAGCTGCGTGGCGAAGGCAGCGCCTGGATCATCTTCCGCGAAATCCTGCCCAATGCGCTGTCGCCGCTGGTTTCCGAACTCGGCCTGCGCTTCATCTATGCGGTGCTGTTCCTGTCGACGCTGTCCTTCCTCGGTCTTGGCGTGCAGCCACCGGATGCCGACTGGGGTGGCATGGTCAAGGAAAACAAGGACGGCATCGTCTTCGGCATCGGGGCGGCACTGATCCCGGCGGCGGCGATCGCCATGCTGGCGATCTCGGTCAACCTCGTCGCCGACTGGGTGCTTAACCGTACGACAAGCCTGAAGGGGGGACGCGGGTGATGGCCGACAGCAAAGCGAAGCCTGGCCTGCTCCTCGACATCCGCAATTTGCGCATCGAGGCCACCGTCTATCCGCCCGGCGAGCCGCCGAAGAACATCGTGCTGGTGCACGATGTTTCGCTGACGCTGGAAAAGGGCAAGGTGCTGGGCCTGATCGGCGAATCCGGTGCCGGCAAGTCGACCATCGGCCTGTCGTCCATGGGTTATGGGCGTGGCGGCGTGCGGATCACCGGTGGTGAGGTGATCCTCAACGGCCGCGATATCCTCAAGAGTGGCAAGGAAGGTTTCCGTAAGCTGCGCGGCCGCGAGGTCTGCTATGTCGCGCAATCGGCGGCGGCGGCCTTCAATCCGGCGCACAAGCTGATGGATCAGGTGGTGGAAGCCACTCTGTTGCACGGCACGGCGACGCGCGCCGAGGCCGAGAAGCGCGCCGTTGCGTTGTTCAAGAAGCTCAGCCTGCCAAACCCCGAAACCATCGGCGAACGCTTTCCGCACCAGGTCTCGGGCGGCCAGTTGCAGCGCGTGATGACGGCGATGGCGCTATGCTCGGAACCGGACCTGATCGTCTTCGACGAGCCGACCACGGCGCTCGACGTAACGACGCAGATCGACGTTCTGGCGGCGATCAAGGATGCCATCCGCGACACCCATGTGGCGGCGCTCTACATCACCCACGATCTTGCTGTCGTCGCCCAGGTCTCCGACGAGATCATGGTGCTGCGCCATGGCCGACTGGTCGAATGGGGCGGCACAAGGCAGATCATCAAGGAACCACGCCAGGAATACACCAATGCGCTGGTCTCGGTGCATGAGATCGAACATGCCGAACAGAAACCCGGCACCACACCGTTCCTGTCGGTCAAGAACGTCACCGCTGCCTACGGCCGCAGCCACATCAAGGTGCTGAAGAACGTTTCGGTCGACATCTATCCCGGCCAGACGCTGGCCGTGGTGGGTGAGTCCGGCTCCGGAAAGTCGACGCTGGCGCGCGCCATCACCGGTTTGCTGCCGCCAGAGGAAGGCACCGTCACTTTCGACGGGCGCCCGCTGGCTAACCGGCTGGCCGACCGGCCGAAAGAAGATCTGCGCCAGTTGCAGATGATCTATCAGATGGCCGACGTGGCGATGAACCCGCGACAGACCGTCGGCACCATCATTGGCCGGCCGCTCGAATTCTATTTCGGCATACGCGGCAAGGAACGCGACCGGCGCGTCGCCGAGCTGCTCGACAAGATCGAGATGGGCAAGGGCTTTTCAGACCGCTACCCGGCGGAGCTTTCCGGCGGCCAGAAGCAGCGCGTCTGCATTGCCCGTTCGCTCGCCGCCAAGCCCAAGCTGATCATCTGCGACGAGGTAACGTCGGCGCTCGACCCGCTGGTCGCTCACGGCATCCTAGAGCTGCTGCTCGAGTTGCAGAAGGAGGAGAACGTCGCCTATCTGTTCATCACCCACGACCTTGCCACGGTGAAGTCGATCGCCGATTCGATCGCGGTGATGTATCGCGGCGAAGTGGTGCGCTATGGGCCGAAGAGCAAGGTACTGACCCCGCCCTTCGATGACTACACCGACCTTCTCCTGTCATCGGTCCCGGAGATGGAGATCGGCTGGCTGGAAAAGGCGATCAAGGGACGGCGCATGGCCAGCGCCGGGAACTAGCGACCGCTGGTCAGAGGCGGCTTTCGTCATCGGTATGCAACACTAAAGCGCCACACGTCCTTGCGGACGGGCGCTGCTCGTGACGTTGTTTTCAACAAGGGGTAGGACATGAAGACTGAACTCGACCATCTCGCCGATCTCGCCGGCCAGGGCCGGATATCGCGTCGCGATTTCCTTGGCCGCGCGGCGGCTCTGGGTGTGTCGGCCGCACTGGCAACGACGCTGGCCGGGAAAGCCTTCGCACAGACGCCGGTCAAGGGCGGCATCCTCAAGGCCGGCCTGCAGGGCGGTGAGTCGACCAACAGCCTCGACCCGGCGCTGAACCTCAGCCAGGTCACTTTCAGTTTCTGCAAGCAGTGGGGTGAATTCCTGGTTCGCCTCAAGCCGGATGGCGGCGTGGAGAACCTCATCGCCGAGGAGATCGGCGCTTCTGCCGACGCCAAGACCTGGACGATCAAGGTGCGCGACGGCATTGAATTCCACAATGGCAAGACCGTGACCGCCGAAGACGTCGCGGCCACGCTCGAACGTCACGCCGACGAGAAGTCGAAGTCGGGCGCGCTGGGCGTGCTGAAGAACATCAAAGGCATCAAGCCGAGCGGCAAGGAAGTGGTCGTCACACTGGGCGACGCCGATGCCGACTTCCCCTATCTGATGGCCGACTACCATCTCGTCATCCAGCCGAATGGCGGCAAGGACAATCCGAATGCCGGCATCAGCGCCGGCCCCTACAAGGTCACCGTCAACCAACCCGGCGTGCGCCATGGCGGCGAGCGCTTCGCCAATTACTGGCGCGGCGACAAGGCAGGCCACGCCGACCAGGTCGAGATCGTCGTCATCAATGACGCGACGGCGCGGCTGGCCGCGCTGCAAGGCGGCCAGGTGCACATGATCAACCGCGTCGAGCCGAAGGTCGTCGACCTGGTCAAGCGCATTCCCGGTGTCACAATCGAGAACGTCTCGGGCCGTGGCTACTATCCGTTCAACATGTTCTGCGACACGGCGCCGTTCGACAACAATGACCTGCGCATGGCGCTGAAGCTCGCCATGGACCGCGACGAACTGCTGGAGAAGATCCTGCGCGGCTACGGCTCGGTCGGCAACGACTTCCCGATCAACGAAGCCTATCCACTGTTTACAGCCATCGAGCAGCGCAAGTTCGATCCGGAAAAGGCGGCCGCGGCCTACAAGAAGTCGGGCCATAGCGGTTCGATCCTGCTGCGCACCTCCGACGTCGCTTTCCCGGGCGCCGTCGATGCCGCGCAGCTTTACCAGCAGAGCGCCGCCAAGGCCGGCATCAAGATCGAGATCAAGCGCGAACCCGGCGACGGCTACTGGTCGGAAGTCTGGAACAAGCAGCCCTTCTCGCTCTCCTATTGGGGCGGCCGGCCGACGCAGGACCAGATGTATTCCACCGGATATGTCTCGACCGCCGACTGGAACGACACCCGCTTCAAGCGGCCGGAATTCGACAAGATGCTGTTCACCGCCCGCGCCGAACTCGACCAGGCCAAGCGCAAGGCGATCTACCATGACATGGCGGTGCTGATGCGCGACGAAGGCGGCCTGATCGTACCGTTCTTCAACCAGTTCATTGACGCGGCCGCCACCAACAAGATCAGCGGCTACGTCAAGAACCCGAATGGCGAAATGATGGATGGCTATGCGCTCGGCGAGTGCTGGCTCAACGCTTAGCCGAACCGTGCCCGTGTGATTCACCTGTAAGAACGCCGTGTGCCCGAAACGGCATGCGGCGTTTCCGTTTCAACTGCCAGACATCATGGAGCAGCCCATGGCGCTCAAATCAAAGCTTCTGCTGATCATCCTCGACGGCGTGCCTTACCGGAACTGGCGCCGGCTGATGGGCAATCTCGAAGGCTGGGTACAATCGGGCGAGGCGCGGGTCTGGAAGATGCGCTCGGTGCTGCCGTCGACCTCGGCCTGTTGCTATGCTTCGATCCACACCGGCGTGTCGCCGCAGGTGCATGGCATTCTTTCCAATGAGAACCGGTTTCGCGTCGGGCAGCCAGACATCTTCTCCGAAGTCAGCAAGGCCGGCGGCAAAACCGGCGCCGTGACCCATTCCTACTGGTCGGAATTCTTCCGGTCCTATCCGTTCGATCTGGTCGAGGACATCGAGTATGACGAGCCCGGCGGGCCGATCACGCATGGCCGCTTCCACACCATGACCGGCTACAACGCCCGCAACCAGATGACGCCGAGCGATGTCGATCTGTTCGCGACGCTGACCATGCTGACCAAACGCCACGGCATCGACTACGGCATCCTGCACACCTGCACGCTGGACTCGATGGGCCACCGCTTCGGCCACGACTGCCACGAGATGGACCATGCCGTCTATGCGATGGATGGTATGCTGGCGGCCTTCCTGCCGGGTTGGATCGCGGCCGGCTACGAGGTCATGGTCACCGCCGATCACGGCCAGACCGACCGCGGCCACCATGGCGGCCACGACGACGAGATGCAGGATTTCGCGCTGTATTATTTCGGCCCTGCGCAAGGTCCCGAGAGCAATACGCTGCTCGACCAGCTGCAGCTGGCGCCGACGGTGCTGAGCCGGTTGGGTGTGGCTATTCCGGCGACGATGAAGGCGAAGCCTTTCTTGAGTTGAGCCGGCGGCTCTGGCAACCTCCCCTTTCTTCGGTTAGCCTCCGCAAATTCCTTGGCGGAGGATGAACCTTTTTGGACCGATCAGCGACAGAGCAGACAGGAGCCAGGCGGCTCGACCGGCCATGACGGCAGCGACGGATACCGATCGCGCGCTTGTCGACCGGGTCGCGAAGGGCGACCGTGCCGCCGTTCGGCTCCTGTTCATGCGTCACCACGCGCGGGTCTACCGCTTCGTGGCGCGCCAGACGGGATCGGAAATGATGGCTGACGATATCGCGAACGAGGTGTTCCTCGAACTATGGCGCCAGGCGCCAGGCTTCGAAGGGCGCTCCGAAGTCTCGACATGGCTGCTCGGCATCGCCCGGTTCAAGGCGTTGTCGCTGCTGCGCAAGAAGAAGGAAGACTGGATCGACGACGAGGCCGCCGCCGCGGTGCCCGACGGCGCCGACACGCCGGAGGTCATCACGATGAAAGAGGACAAGGCCGCCGCCTTGCGCCGTTTCATCGACGCCTTGCCCGAAGAGCATCGCACGGTGATCGACCTTGCCTATTATCACGGACAGTCGGTGACCGAGATCGGCGAGGTGCTCGGCATCCCGGTCGCGACGGTCAAGACCCGGATGTTCTACGCCCGCAAGAAACTCGGCGAGGCCCTCAAGGCCGCCGGTTACGACAGGGGGTGGCCATGAGCGCCGCTGAAAAGATGTCGCGCCGCGACGAAATGGAAACGCTGCTCCCGTTCTATCTGAACGGCTCGCTGGAAGGCTCCGACCTCGAAGCCGTCGAGGAATGGCTGTCAACCGATCCGGCGGCAATGGCAGCCCTTGGCGAGGCCGAGGCCGAATTCTCCGGCACATCGGCCGCCAATGAAGCCATCCGCCCGCCCGCCGATGCGCTCAGCCGCTTCGCCAGGGCGCTCGATGCCGAGGCCGGACCCGCACGCAAGCCAGCAGGCTCGTCCTGGCTGGCGCAGGCCTGGGGCCGCTTCATGGCGGTGCAGGTCGGCGTCGCCTGGGCAGCGGCCGCGGTCCTGCTGGCGCTGATTGCGGTGCAATCCCTGGTGCAGCCCGGCGGCAAGGGCAAGGATTTCGAGATCGCCGGGGCAGAAGACGATCTGGCGAAACTGCCGTTCGCGCTGGTCAAGTTCAAGCCGGATGCGAAGATGTCGGATATTTCGGCATTCCTCGGCAGCAACGGTCTGAAGGTCATCGGTGGACCGACCGCCGACGGCGTGTTCCGGCTCGGCATTCCCGCGACCAACGCGGCCGATTACGCCAAGCAGCTTAGCCTTATTGCCGCCCAGCCGTTCGCGGACACTGTGATCGAGGGAAGGAAACCGGCAGATGGCGGCTGAGGCGGCCCTTCGATTAGCGGCGATGCTTGAGCGGGTCGGCGTTTCACGGAAACACCGACCCGCTCAATCTTCCTGTTTTGACGCAATTCCCAAGGGAAAGCGCTTTGCGCTTTTCCCGAGAAAACCGCTACGCACCTTTCTTGGAATTGCTTTGGCGGCGGCGATGACAATCGCCGCCGTGCCTGCGTCGGCACAGACCAACGCCGCCAAAAGCGACCAGACGAAAATCGACTGCCGCAACGGCACCAATGCCGCCGGCGCCAACTGCGCCAAGGACGGCAGCGGCGCCAGCGACAATGCCGGCGGTGCGGGTCCTGCCCAGGCCGGCGCCGTCTTTCTTCCCGCCCTGATCGTCGACCTGTTTCCCAATCCGGTCGCGCCTCCGGCACCGGTGCCGACGCCAGGACCAGAACCGGCGACGCCACCCGGCAACAACCAGGCCGGCCCGCCGGCCGGCGGTCCGATCATCTCGCCGACCGATCTCATTGCCGTTCAGCCGCCGCGCGCGGTGGCCGGCGAGTTCGTGCCCGACGAGGTGCTGGTGACCGTCGACGGCGATGCCGGTGCCGTGCAGCAGATCGCCGCCTCCTTCGGCCTTGAAGTGCGCTCGCAGCGCCAGTCCCGCCTGCTCGGCACCACTTTGGTGCGCTTCGGCATTCCCGACGGCCGTCCCGTCGGCGTCGTGCTGGCGCAGCTTGCCGCAGACGGGCGCACCCAGCGCCGCGAACCCAATCATATCTATACACTGCAGCAGGCCGCGGGCATCGTGAACTATGCCTTCGGCCGCATCGAACTCGATTCCAAGCAGGCGAGCGGCGAAAACGTCAGGGTTGCCGTCATCGACACCGGCATCGACGACGCCAATCCGGCACTGGCCGGCGTCATCGCCGCGCAGTTCGATGCCATGCCCGACGTGCCGATCGAGAAGCGCGACCACGGCACTTCGGTTGACGGGCTGATCGCCGGCGTCGGCACGCTGGAAGGCATGGCGCCGGGCGCCAGGATCTATCACGCCCGCGCCTTCGAAGGCGGCAAGTCGACCATGGACGTCATCCTGTCGGCGCTCGACTGGGCGGCGGAGCAGAATGTCAGCATCATCAATATGAGCTTCGTCGGACCGAAGAACGATCTGCTCGGCGCCGCCTGCCGCAATGCAAGGGCGCTCGGCATGGTGCTGGTCGCCGCCGCCGGCAATAACGGGCCGAAGGCGCCCTATGGCTACCCGGCAGCCTTCGACGGCGTCATCGCGGTGACCGCAACAGACGCCAAGGACGGGCTGATGCCGCAAGCCAATCGCGGCGCCTATGTCTTCATCTCGGCCCCCGGCGTCGAGATGGTGGCGCCAAGCGGCGCCGGCTCGGACGTGGTCACCGGTACCTCGTTCGCAGCGGCGATTGTCAGCGGCGCCATCGCCAATCTCCTCCATGCTTCGCCCGACCGCTCGGCCGACGACATCGAGAAAGCACTGGCGGCAACGGCGAAAGATCTCGGCCCGAAGGGGCGTGACAATGATTTCGGCTACGGGCTGCTGGACATCAAGGCGGCGGACGCGGCGAAGTAGTTGTCTGCCGCTATCAGCCTGCCTAGCTACGCCGGCGCGCCGGCGACCGAGCCGCGCACCACCAGGTCGACCGGCCACACCTCGCCGCGAGCGCCTTCTTCCAGTCCCGATATCCGCGCTGCCAGCCGTTCGGCGACGCGGGCGCCGGCAAGACGGATCGACGAGCGCGTCGTCGACAGCGGCACGGAAAAATTTTCCGGCTTCAGCCAGGGAAAGACGTCGTCATGGGCGATCAACGACACGTCGCCGGGAATCGTCAGGCCGAGGTCGCGCACCGCGCGCACGACGCCCAGCGCCATGATCAGGCTGGAGCAGGCGATCGCCGTCGGGGCTTCGTTCTCCTCCAGCAGACGCCTGGTGGCGCGATAGCCGTTCTCCTCGGTCATGACCACGGAGCAGACGTGGCGTTCGGCCAAGGTCAGCCCGCTTGCGGCAAGCGCCCGGCGCACGCCGCGCTCGCGATGGATGGCGAAGGTCTCGCGGTCGTCGCCATTGATCAGCGCCAGCCGCCGGTGGCCGAGTTGCACCAGCAGGCGCGCCGCCTCGTGGAAAGCACCCTCATTGTCGATGTCGAGATAGGGATAGTCGAAATCGAAGCCTTCGCTGCGACCATGGACGAGGAAAGGAATGCCGAGCGTGCTGACCAGCGACACCCGACTGTCCCGCGGCCTCGGCGAAGAGATATAGACGGCATCGACCTGCCGGTTGGCGACGATGCGCCGATAGGTCGTCTCCTGGTCGTCAGCGTCGGCCGGCGACAGCACGAGATCAAGCTCGTGCGAGCGCGCATAATCGCCGAGGCCGGACAGGAATTCGACGAAGTGCGGATCGATGTCGACGGCTGCACCCGTCGGCAGGACATAGCCGATCATGCCGGACTTGCCGGTCGCCAGCCGCCGCGCGCTCGGATTGGGGCGGTAGCCATGGCGCTTGGCGGCATCCATGACGCGCCTGCGCGTCTCCTCGTTGACCTCCGGATAGCCGTTCAGTGCCCGGCTTACCGTGGTCTGGGAGAGCGCCAGCATTTGCGCGAGCTGCTTGAGGTTCACAACGGCCTCCATTCCCTCAAAGCGCTTTTAAATTGAATCGACCCAAGTGCCGCAAGGGCGCGACGGCATCGGGATGACCATAGTCGGGGTTGAGGCCGGTTTGAAACAGAAAATTGCTGTTGCGCTGCCAAAAAGCATGCTGCGCTGCACTTTTCAGCGCCAGAATCTGCAAAATTAAATCGATTAGTTTACCGACCCTCTTGACTTCCGGTCAATTCAATGGCGTGATCACGAAAGCCAAAGCGCTTTGGAAGACTCTTCGAAAGGTTGCGGTTCCCTTGCGACTGAGTCACAGTCCTGCGGCGTCGGCGGGCGGAATGGAGGTTCCGTCCGGTGTATGTGACCCACTGGGAGGAATACCGATGAAGAAAATGCTTTTGCTGGGTGTTGCGTTTGGTGCGCTCGCCCTTGGCGCCCCCGCGCATGCTGAACTGAAGTTCAAGCCGGGCGAGGATCCGAAGTTTCACTGGGCGAATTTTGAAGACCTCAAGAAAGTCGATCTCAAGGGCGAGACGCTGACCATCTTCGGGCCGTGGCGCGGCGAGGATGAGACGCTTGTCCGTTCGGTGCTCGATTATTTCTCCGAGGCGACCGGGGCGGAGGTGAAATACTCCTCATCCGAAAATTACGAGCAGCAGATCGTCATCGATACCCAGGCCGGCAGCCCGCCGAACATCGCCGTCCTGCCGCAGCCGGGCCTAATCCAGGACCTCGCTTCCAAAGGCGTGCTGACCCCGCTGGGCGACGACGTCGCCGCCTGGATCAAGGAGAACTACGCCGCCGGCGACTCCTGGGCCAAGCTCGGGACCTATACGGGCAAGGACGGCAAGTCAGCTTTCTATGCCTTTCCCTACAAGATCGACGTGAAAGGTCTGGTCTGGTACTCGCCTGACAATTTCCAGGAAGCCGGCTACAAGGTGCCGAAGACCCAGGAGGAACTGGCCGAGCTCGAAAAGAAGATCATCGCCGATGGCGGCAAGCCATGGTGCATCGGGCTTGGCTCCGGCGGCGCGACCGGCTGGCCGGCGACCGACTGGGTCGAGGACATCATGCTCAGGACGCAGCCGCCCGAAGTTTACGACAAGTGGACAAAGAACGAGATTCCGTTCACCGATCCGGCAGTGGTCAACGCCATCGACATCTTCGGCAAGATCGCCACCGACGACAAGATGGTGGATGGCGGCGCCAAGGCGGTGGCCGCGACCGACTTCCGCGACAGCCCGAAGGGCCTCTTTACCGTGCCGCCGAAGTGCTACATGCACCATCAGGCATCGTTCATCCCCTCCTTCTTTCCGGAGGGCGTAAAGCTCGGCCAGGATGCGGACTTCTTCCCCTACCCGCCCTACGCCTCCAAGCCGGAACTTGGCACGCCGCTGGAAGTCGCCGGAACGCTGGTGATGATCACCAAGGATTCCAAGGCTTCGCGCGAATTCATCAAGTTCCTCGAGATGCCGCTCGCCCATGAATTGTGGATGGCGCAGAAGAGCTTTGTCACGCCCTTCAAGGGTGCCAACAAGGACGCCTATGGCAGCGATGCGCTGAAGAAGCAGGGCGAGATCCTGGTCGGAGCGACGACGGTCCGCTTCGACGGTTCGGACCTGATGCCCGGCAAGGTCGGCGCCGGCTCATTCTGGACCGGCATGATCGATCTGGTCGGCGGCAAATCCGCCCAGGACGTGGCCGCCGACATCCAGAAGAGCTGGGACGCCATCAAGTAGCCAGCTGGCAAGTAAGCAGCCCCTTCGCTGCGGTTGGAAACTTCCTGATCCACAGACTGGATCCGGGCCCCGTCGGCCCGGATCCGCCCGGCGCTGCACGCCGGACCGATTTGCGTTCGCTCGTTCCGATTAACTGAATCGGCGCATCGCCACATCGCCAAGGCCGTTCCAAGCCTGGCTGATCATGCGCAGGGAGAGGGACCCATGGCGGCTCAGATTTTCTCGGCCATATTCGTCATCATCATCGGCGTCGGCGGCTGTGTCGCCTATTTTTGGGGCGCCAACAAACTGCTCGACCTGACCTTCCCTTCACGCGGGGTCTCCGGCACGGCTGCCATCAACAATCTGCGTCGGCAGGGCCTGGTGCGGCCATGGCTGTTCGTCGGTCCGGCGCTGATCATTCTCACCATCTACCTGATCTACCCCGTGATCGCGACATTGTGGCTCTCTTTCCTCGACCGCGGCGGCACCAGTTTCGTCGGGCTCGCCAATTACGAGTGGGCTTTACGTGATCCAGATCTCCGACGCTCGATTCTGAACAATCTGCTCTGGCTGGCAGTGGTGCCGGCCGCCTGTACCTTCCTCGGCCTGATCATCGCCGTGCTCACCGACAAGATCTGGTGGGGCACGATTGCCAAGAGCCTGATCTTCCTGCCGCTAGCCATCTCGTTCGTCGGCGCCAGCGTGATCTGGAAGTTCATCTACGAATATCGCGGCGAGGGCCAGGTGCAGATCGGCCTGCTCAACGCCATCATCCAGCACTTCGGCGGCCAGCCGCAGGTGTGGATATCGCTGCCGTTCTGGAACAATTTCTTCCTGATGATCATCCTGATCTGGATCCAGACCGGCTTTGCCATGGTCATCCTGTCCTCGGCGCTGCGCGGTATTCCGGAGGAGACACTGGAGGCCGCCGTCATCGACGGCGCCAATCCGTTCCAGATCTTCTGGAAGATCATGGTGCCGCAGATCTGGGGCACCATCGCGGTGGTGTGGACCACGATCACCATTCTGGTGCTGAAAGTGTTCGACATCGTGCTGACCATGACCAACGGCCAGTGGAACAGCCAGGTGCTGGCCAATCTGATGTTTGACTGGATGTTCCGCGGTGGCGGCGATTTCGGCCGCGGCGCAACAATCGCCATCATCATCATGATCGCGGTCATCCCGATCATGGTCTGGAACATCCGCCAGGCGAACAAAGAGACGGGAGGGCACTGAGATGGCCGTCGCGACCGGAAATTCCTTCGCCAGCCGTTTCGGCGTTCACATAGCGGTGCTGGTCTTCGTTGCGATCTGGACCATTCCGACACTCGGCATCCTGGTCTCGTCACTGCGTGACAAGGACCAGATCGTCGCCTCGGGCTGGTGGAATTCGTTCGGCAGCTCCAGCCAGACCGAAGCCGGCCGGCTGCCGCCCGCCTCGGCGCAGACCCAGAAGGACGGCAAGTTCGTCCTCGAGGGCAACATCTTCGGCGACGGCGCCAAGCGCAACATCAGCGCCTTCGGCATCAAGGCGGCGGCACCGACGCAATATCCGGCCGGCACATTGGCGGACCTGGGTGACGGCGTGACCCTGCAGGTCAATGCCGACGGCGGCTTCGTCATGGTCTCGCCCAAGGCGTTCGAAGGCGATCGCGGCCAGCGCCTCTACTATGCCTCGTCGGCACCGCCGAAATTCACCACCGACAACTACGACACCGTGCTGTTTTCGGAAGGCATCGGCCGCTCGTTCATGAATTCGCTGACCGTCACCATACCGGCGACTGTCATCCCGATCCTGATCGCCGCCTTTGCCGCCTACGCACTGGCCTGGATGCGCTTTCCCGGCCGGGCGCTGCTGATTGCGGTCATCATCGGCCTCCTGGTCGTGCCGCTGCAGATGTCGCTGATCCCGCTGCTCAAGCTCTACAACAATGTCGGTGCGTTCTTCGGCGTCCCGTCGAAGACCTATCTCGGCATATGGCTGGCGCATACCGGCTTCGGCCTGCCTTTCGCCATCTATCTGCTGAGGAGCTATATTGCCGGCCTGCCGCGCGAGATCATGGAATCGGCGCGCATCGACGGCGCCAGCGACTTCGAGATCTTCGTCAAGATCGTGCTGCCGCTGTCCTTCCCGGTGCTGGCCTCCTTCGCCATCTTCCAATTCCTGTGGGTATGGAACGATCTGTTGGTGGCGATGGTTTTCCTTGGTACGGCACCCGACCAGATCGTGTTGACGGCCAAGCTCAACGCGCTGCTCGGCTCTCGCGGCGGCAACTGGGAGATCCTGACGACATCGGCCTTCATCACCATCATCGTGCCGCTGATCGTCTTCTTCTCGCTGCAGCGCTATTTCGTCCGCGGGCTGCTTGCCGGCTCGGTGAAAGGAGGCTGAGACCATGCAATCCGCTTTGAAAGCCAGCTCGAACCCTGACCTCGCCATCGATCGCGACTGGTGGCGGGGCGCGGTGATCTACCAGATCTATCCGCGCAGCTACCAGGATTCGAACGGCGACGGCATCGGCGATCTCAAGGGCATCATTCAACGGCTCCCCTACATCGCCGCGCTCGGTGCGGATGCGATCTGGATCTCACCCTTCTTCAAATCGCCGATGAAGGATTTCGGCTACGACGTCTCGGACTATTGCGACGTCGATCCGATGTTCGGCACGCTGGCCGATTTCGACGCGCTGACGGGGGAGGCGCACCGGCTCGGCCTCAAGGTGATGATCGACGAGGTGCTGTCTCACACCGCCGACAGCCATCCGTGGTTCAAGGAAAGCCGGTCGAGCCGCAGCAATCCCAAGGCGGACTGGTATGTCTGGGCGGACGCCAGGCCCGACGGCACGCCGCCCAACAACTGGCTGTCGATCTTCGGCGGCTCGGCCTGGCAGTGGGACACCAGCCGCCAGCAATATTATCTGCACAATTTCCTGGCCGAGCAGCCCGACCTCAACTTCCACAACCGCGAAGTCCAGGACGCGCTGCTCGAGGTCACCCGCTT
Organism: Mesorhizobium sp. CNPSo 4671; assembly: GCF_057784245.1. Classification (NCBI taxonomy): domain Bacteria; kingdom Pseudomonadati; phylum Pseudomonadota; class Alphaproteobacteria; order Hyphomicrobiales; family Phyllobacteriaceae; genus Mesorhizobium; species Mesorhizobium sp. CNPSo 4671. The sequence continues at coordinate 79,666 of NZ_JBWLUW010000004.1, forward strand.
CTGGCTGGAGCGCGGCGTCGACGGCTTCCGCCTCGACACGATCAATTTCTACTTCCACAGCCAGGGCCTGGAAAACAACCCGCCGCTGCCGCCGGAAGAGCGCAACGACCAGACCGCGCCGGCGGTCAATCCCTACAATTACCAGGACCATATCTACGACAAGAGCCGCCCGGAAAACCTCGGCTTCCTCGAACGCTTCCGCGCGCTGCTCGACGAATATCCGGCGACCGCAGCGGTCGGCGAGGTTGGCGATTCGCAGCGCGGGCTCGAAGTGGTGGCGGCCTATACCGCCGGCGGCAAACGCGTGCACATGTGCTATTCCTTCGACTTCCTGGCGCCGGAGAAGATCAGCGCGGACAAGGTCCGATCGGTGCTCGAAGCCTTCGGCAAGGTCGCCAGCGACGGCTGGTCGTGCTGGGCTTTTTCCAACCATGACGTGATGCGCCCGGCCTCGCGCTGGGCCGCCGGCGAAGCCGACCCCATCGCCTATCTCAAGGTTATCTCAGCCTTGCTGATGTCGCTGCGCGGCTCGGTCTGCCTCTACCAGGGTGAAGAGCTCGGGCTCGGCGAAGCCGAACTGCGTTTCGAGGATCTGCAGGATCCCTATGGCATCCGTTTCTGGCCGGAATTCAAAGGCCGTGACGGCTGCCGCACACCGATGGTCTGGGATGGCGACGCCAAGAATGGCGGCTTCTCCCAGGCAAAGCCCTGGCTTCCCGTGCCGGCCAAGCATCTGGCGCAGGCGGTCAATGTCCAGCAGGGCGACCAGGCTTCGCTGCTCGAGCACTACCGGCGCTTCCTGACCTTCCGCCGCGCCCATCCGGCACTGGCCAAGGGCGACATCACCTTCATCGAAAGCGAGGGCGACACTGTCGCCTTCACCCGCCGTGCCGGCAATGAGCAGGTCGTCTGCGTCTTCAACCTCGGCGCCAAGCCGGCCAAGGTTGACCTTGGCAACCGATCCCTGCAACCTTTGCCGGGACACGGGTTTTCCGGGCAGGCGAGCCCCGGTTCGATCGAGCTCGGCGGTTACGGCGCCTGGTTCGGACGGATCGACTGAATTTTTGAGACATCACTGGGAGGAAACCAATGGCCGATGTCAATCTGAGACAAGTGAAGAAATCCTACGGCAACCTGCACATTCTCCACGGCATCGACCTCGATATCAAATCGGGTGAGTTCATCGTCTTCGTCGGCCCGTCGGGCTGCGGAAAGTCGACATTGCTGCGGTCGATCGCCGGGCTCGAGGAAATCACCTCCGGCGAACTCAAGATCGCCGGTGAGGTCGTAAACGATGTGCCGCCGTCCAAGCGCGGCATCGCCATGGTGTTTCAGTCCTATGCGCTCTATCCGCACATGACCGTCTACGACAACATGGCGTTCTCGATGAAGATCGGCAAGGAGAACAAGGCCGAGATCGACCGCCGCGTGCGCCAGGCGGCGGAAATCCTGCAGCTGACCAAATATCTCGACCGGCTGCCCAAGGCGATGTCGGGCGGGCAGCGCCAGCGCGTCGCCATCGGCCGCGCCATTGTGCGCAATCCGAAAGTGTTCCTGTTCGACGAGCCGCTGTCGAACCTCGACGCCGCCCTGCGCGTCGCCACCCGCATCGAGATCGCGAAGCTGAAGGAATCGATGCCCGCCACGACGATGATCTACGTCACCCACGACCAGGTCGAGGCAATGACGCTGGCCGACCGCATCGTGGTGCTTAAGGACGGCCATATCGAACAGGTCGGCACGCCGATGGACCTCTACAAGAAGCCCGGCAATCTGTTCGTTGCCCAGTTCATCGGCTCGCCGGCCATGAACATCCTGCCAGCGACCATCGACAAGACCGGAAACCCGACCGTCGTCAGCCATGTCGGTGGGCGCAAGGCGACGGTGCCGATCACGACGCCCGCCTCGGCGAAGGGCGCCGCTGTAAGCTTCGGCGTGCGGCCGGAAGATCTTATGGTCGCCACCGGCGTGGACTATCTGTTCGAGGGAACGGTCGACTATGTCGAGCAGCTCGGCGAGGTCCAGCTTGTCTATGTCGACATCGGCCGCGCTGACCTGCCGCTGGTGACCAAGCTGCCTGGCAATGTCGAGGTCAAGCGCGGTTCGACGCTGCGGCTGAGTGCCAATGCCGAGGACCTGCATATCTTCGATGCGGACGGACATTCCTTCGCGCTGCAGAAGCCGGAAGCAAAAGCGGCCTGAGGCCGCCAGTCTTGCTGGGTCGAGAGTCCTGCCGGGTCGAGGCGACACAAAAAGAGCGGCGGGCCAAGCCCGCCGCTCTTTTTTGGAAGATTAGCTTCAGCTCTTAGTGGTTGCCGAAGAGGTTCCGGTCGCTGCCCTGAGGCGCCGACTTCTGCGCGTCGCCCGATGAATTGAGCAGCTTGTAGACGGGCGAACCGCTGTCGCGGATCGAAGCCGTACGCGAGTTGTCAACCGAAGTGGCGGCAGGCTGGTTGGCGCCATTGGAGCCATAATTGTCACTGCCGGCAAAAGCGCTGCCGGAGATGGCCAGAACGGCGGCGGCGGCAAGGATGATCTTCTTCATTTCAAGTCTCCTGAGTCTCTAGATTTCGCCGGGACAGCAGGTATGCCCACCGTCCCGCTGCGAACCGGCTATTGGTTGTTGCCGAAAAGGTTGCGGTCGGCGCCCTGCTGAGCAGGCGCCTGGGTGGCCGGAGCCGACTTCTTGATCGAAGCGGTGTACGAGCTGTCGTTCGAAGCAGCGGCAGCAGCCTGGTTGGCGCCATTGGAGCCATAGTTGTCGCTGCCGGCGAAAGCGCTGCCGGAGATGGCCACGACGGCGGCGGCGGCAATGATGAACTTCTTCATGTTAGTCTCCTGAATTCTTGAGATCGGCCAAAGCGGCGGGCGAAAACCTGCCATTGGCTGGCATCGGCTGTTAATTGTTGCCGAAGAGGTTGCGGTCAGCACCTTGGACAGGCGCCTGAGCAGCCGGTTCCGACTTCTTGGTCGAAGCGGTGTGCTGGCTGTCGACAGCCGTGGCTGCAGCGGCATCCGAACCATAGTGGTCGCTACCAGCGAAGGCGCTGCCGGAAATCGCCAGAAGGGCGACGGCAGTGAGAACAATCTTTTTCATTTTGGGCACTCCAGTATTTTTCTGTCCGTCTAGCGGCGTGTCTTGGGATTAAAATCGCGTCGTTCGGACAGGCCCGATGTGGGAAAGCCAGCTAGTCGTTTCCAATCACGAAGTTGTTTGCCGTGGACCAAGAATCCACCACTTGAAATTGTACCATGGCCTTCTACGTCAAACATTTTTCTCTTCGATATCAAACTTTTAGCTGAAACCAGCGCAGCGATCACCAACTGTATCGGAGCCTCAGCGTTCACGACGTCCTGCACGCACCGTCAACAGAAACGAACCGTTCGGTTCGATTTTAGAATCTGCTAATAGTCACTTTTCGAAACCGTTAACCTTTTTGGCGCCCGTTCCGGGTCGATTCTGACGGCCGGTACAGCCGTCACCGCGATGATTTTCGCGACCGCCGTTTCTTGACCCGATCGTTTCGCATGCGTGTCGCGCCATATGGATGCGATGTCGCTTTCATGCCGATGTCGCAAACGCTGTCGTGATTAGATCATGTGATCTCAGGTGCCGCTTCGTGACGACGGGGCGGAGAATTGGGAAGCCGGTCAAAGTCCGGCGCTGCCCCCGCAACGGTGGTGGAGTTCAAGTCGCAACGGGAGACCACTGGGCGAAAGCCTGGGAAGGTGTCGCGACCGTCCGCAAGGACACTCCAGAGCCCGGAAACCAGCCCGAGATATCTAGACTCGACTGATCGCGGTGGGCGGTCAAGAGGCGGATGCTGCATATCCGGCGCGAGCCGGCGCGCGGCCGATCCTTCCTCAATCACCACCATAGTCAGTCCTTAAATGAAGAGGACAGGACATGGATGCGCGCAACGATATGCTGACGCTCTTGAACAGCCGCAGAGAGGGCTTCTCGCTGGAGCAGCCCTTCTACACGGATCCCGATTTCTTCAAACTGGACATGGAGCTGATCTGGTATCGCGACTGGCTGTTCATCGGCCATGATTGCGAACTGCCCAAGCCCGGCAGCTTCATCACCGTACAGATCGGCGACTATCCGGTCGTGCTGGTGCGCGATCAGCAGGGCAAGATCAACGCCTTCCACAATTCCTGCCGCCATCGCGGCAGCCGCGTCTGCAACACCGACAAGGGCACGGCCGCCAAATTGGTCTGTCCTTATCACCAGTGGACCTATGAGCTGGACGGACGGCTGCTGTTCGCCCGCCAGATGGCCGACGGTTTCGACAAGAGCCAGTTCAGCCTGAAGCCGGTCGCCTGCGAAAGCGTGGCCGGCTACATCTTCATCTGCCTGGCCAAGGAGCCCGCCGACTTCGCGCCGATGCGGGCGATGATCGAACCCTATCTCAAGCCGCACCGGCTCAGCGAAGCAAAGATCGCCTTCGAGAGCACGATCGTCGAGAAGGGCAACTGGAAGCTCGTCTGGGAAAACAACCGCGAGTGCTACCATTGCGCCGGCAATCACCCGGAACTGTGCAAGACCTTCCCGGAAGCCCCGACGGTGACCGGTGTGCAAGGCGCCGACAGCGATCCGGAGATGCTGGCGCACTGGGCCAAATGCGAGGCGGCGGGCCTGCCGAGCAAGTTCCGCATCGACCCGGCCGGGCAATACCGCGCCACAAGGGCGCCGCTGCTGCGCGACGCTGTCAGCTACACCATGAACGGCAAGCGGGCGGTGAAGAAGAACCTCTCCGACAGCGTCTCCGCCGACCGCATCGGCACCTTGATGCACTATCACTATCCGACGACCTGGAACCACATCCTGATCGACCATGCCGTCACCTTCCGCGTGCTGCCGATCAGCGCGACCGAAACCGCGGTGACGACCAAATGGCTGGTCCACAAGGATGCGGTCGAGGGCGTCGACTACGATCTCGCCGAGCTAACCCATGTCTGGACCGAGACCAACGACCAGGATCGCCGCATCGTCGAGGAAAATGCCTTCGGCATCCTGTCGCCGGCCTATGAACCCGGCCCCTACTCCGAACTCCATGAGGGCGGCGTGATCCAGTTCGTCGACTGGTACGCCCGCTTCATCGGTCCGCGCCTTGCCAACGACGGCAGGCCGGCCTTGCGCAGTGTCGCCTAGGGGTGAAGGGATGAATGCGATGACGGATCTTGGCCTCTATCGCCATCTGGATCAGATGGCGCCGTGGAACGACAGGCTGCAGGTGCTGGAAGTGATCGGCGTCAGCGACGAGGCGCCTGACGTCAAGACCTTCACCTTCCGGTCCGACAACCAGACCTGGTTCCGCTACAAGCCGGGCCAGTTCGTGACGCTGGAACTGCCGACATCGGACGGGCCGCTGATGCGCACCTATACGCTATCGTCCTCGCCGTCGCGGCCGTTCTCGATTGCCGTGACGGTGAAGGCGCAGGCCGGCAGCATCGGCACGCGCTGGATGTTCGACCACCTGAAGCCAGGTTCCCACGTCAAGGCCTACGGGCCGACCGGCGATTTTTCGCTGCACAGCCACCCGGCGGCCAAATATCTGTTCATCTCCGCCGGTTCCGGCGTGACGCCGATGATGTCGATGCTGCGCTGGCTGAACGATTGCGCGCCATGGACCGATGTCGGCTTCGTCAACTGCGCGCGGCGCGCCGAAGAAATCATCTTCCGCAAGGAGCTCGAACTGCTCGGCGGTCATATGCCCGGCCTGTCGCTCGGCTTCATGATCGAGGAGCGGTCGAGCCGCGAGGGCTGGTACGGCCATATGGGCCGCATCGACGCCATCCGGTTGCCGCTGCTGGCGCCCGATTTCCGCGAACGCGAGATCTTCTGCTGCGGTCCGGACCCTTTCATGCGCGCCGTGCGCGGCATGCTGGAGGCCGCCGGTTTCGACATGACGAAATACCACCAGGAGAGCTTTGCCGCACCGATGGTGGAGGAAATCCCGGCGCCGTTCGCCGCACCGGACAGCGTGGCCGTTCCCGTCGAAGCCGCAACACCGATCCGCTTCGCGCTTTCGGACGTCGATGCCGATTGCGTCGCCGGCCAGACCGTGCTGCAGACGGCGCGCGCCTCGGGCGTGCGGATCCCCGCAGCTTGCGAATTCGGCCTGTGCGGTACCTGCAAGGTGAAGAAAGTCTCCGGCGCCGTCGAGATGAGCCACAATGGCGGCATCCTCGATCACGAGATCGACGACGGCTTCATCCTCGCCTGTTGCTCGAAGCCGCTGTCCGCTCTCGAAATCGAGGCGTAAGCAACATCGGGGCGGATTAGCGAGAGGCGTCGCCTTCGTGCCTGTCCCAGGCACGGGACGAGGTTATTGTTGCGGCCTGTGGCGCCCTGGCCCTCCATCTGCTTCGGGAGAGTCCTCGCCGTTTCAGCCGATCGTCCCGGACGAGCCGCAACACGGCTCGCCGTTCGACCCTCTCCAGCCCCAGCGCCCTAATCGCCCGGCGAAACAATTCCGTGAACGCCATCTCCCGTCGAGCAAGCCACGAATTGGGCGGGCGCGATAATCATTTGTTTTTTCATGACTTTTTGAAGCCCCGCTCACCGCCTCTGGTCTCAAGATTTTAAAGTTTGCGCGCCGCTTGACATTTGTCGATTGCAACTTGACTATTGTCAGCATCGGCATTTGGGCGGGAGATCACGTGCCGATCGGCATCCGACAGGGATTGGCCGAGATCATGGGAGGACGATGGTGGAGCTGTTGCTCGAAGTGGAAGGGCTGAAGAAGTCCTTTGGTGGCGTCGCCGCCTTGCGCGACGGCCGCTTTCAGCTTCGCGCCGGCACGGTTCACGCACTCTGCGGCGGCAACGGCGCCGGCAAGTCCACGTTCCTGAAGATCCTGATGGGCATCCAAAGGCGCGATGCCGGCTCGATCCGCCGCCGAGGCAAGGACGTGGAATTCACCAGTCCCGCCGACGCGCTGGCCTCGGGGATCGCCATCATCGAGCAGGAACTGAGCCCGGTTCCCCACATGACGGTCGCCGAGAATATCTATCTCGGCCGCGAACCGAAGGCGCGGTTCGGCGGCATCGATTTTCGCGGCATGAACCGCGCCGCGCAGAAGCTTCTGGACGACCTCGAATTCGACATTCGGGCCACCCAATACATGATGAACCTCTCGGTCGCCCAGATGCAGCTGGTCGAGATCGCCAAGGCGCTCAGCCACGACGCCGAGGTCATCTTCATGGACGAGCCAACGTCGGCGATCGGCGAGCGGGAGGCACAGCATCTGTTTGCCGCGATCGGCCGTCTGCAGAGGCAGGGCCGCGGCATCGTCTACGTGTCGCATCGCCTGTCGGAAATCTTCCAGGTCGCCGATTCCTACACGGTCTTCCGGGACGGTTCCTATGTCGGCAGCGGGGCGCTAGCCGAGATCGACCGGCCCGGCCTGATCCGCATGATCGTCGGCCGCGAGCTGTCCGAGGAGTACATCAAGACCAACACGCCGACCGAGGAAACCGGACTCGAAATTACCGGACTAAGCTGCCCGAACAAGATCGAGGGCATCTCGTTTACGGCCCGCAAGGGCGAGATCTTCGGCATTTACGGCCTGATGGGGGCCGGACGGACGGAAATCTTCAATTGCCTATTCGGGCTCGACCGGCCTTCGACCGGGACCATCGCCATCGACGGGGTCCCGGTCGCCATCTCGAAACCGGCGGATGCGATGGCGCATGGCCTGGCGCTGGTCACCGAGGATCGCAAGCTCACCGGCCTCAATCTTTCCGATTCCGTGCGCGCCAACATCTGCATGGCCAGCCTGCCCGAGATGAGCCCCGCCTTTGCCATGGACCGGTCGCGCGAGACGGAAGCAAGCCGCCGGATGCGGGAGCGGTTTCAGATCAAGGCGGCGCGCGACACCATGCCGGTCTCGGGCCTGTCGGGCGGCAACCAGCAGAAAGTGGTGCTCGGCAAGTGGTTCCTGCGCAACCCGAAGGTGCTGCTGCTGGACGAGCCCACCCGTGGTGTCGATGTCGGCGCCAAGCGCGAAATCTACCGGGTCATCTGCGACTTCGCCGCCGCCGGCGGCACGGTGGTGATGATCTCTTCCGAGATCGATGAAGTTCTTGGGATTTCGGACCGGATCATGGTGATGCGGGCCGGCAGAAGCGCCGGAACCTTCAGGCGGGAGGAAACGGATGCGCAATCACTCGTCCACCTATCGACCTGAACGGGGTTCGGCGGCAAAGGAGCCAGGAATGTCGGTTGGCGACAAGAAGACGATGCAAGGCTGGCTCGGTTCCGAGCAGCGCCGGCTGCTGATCCAGGAGTACGGCATCTTCCTTGCCTTCCTGATCCTGGTGGCGGTGCTGTCGGTCTCCAATGAGTTCTTCCTGACGGCTGGCAACATCTCCAACGTGCTGCTGCAGACGTCGATCAACGGTGTCCTGGCCATCGGCATGACCTTCGTCATCCTCACCCGCGGCATCGATCTCTCGGTCGGCTCTGTCGTCGCGCTCGCCGGCATCGTCAGTGCCAGCTTCATGACCAGTTCGGCGACCGCCGGCGTCGCCGGCGCGCCCTATCCGGTCGCCTTGGGCCTCGGCATCGGCCTGCTGGTCGGCATTGCCTGCGGCGCGATTTCGGGCCTCATCGTGTCCCGCTTCTCGGTGCCTGCCTTCGTGACGACGCTCGGCATGCTTTCGGCGGCGCGCGGAATGACCCTCATCTATGGCGGCGGCCGTCCGGTTCCCGCACTGACACCGGCTTTCCGCTGGATCGGCACCGGCGACGTCTTCGGCATACCCGCGCCGGTCTTCATCCTTGCCGTCGTGTTCGCCGCGTCGTGGTGGATCCTCAACCGGACGCGTTTTGGCCGCTACATCTATGCCGTTGGCGGCAACCCGCACGCGGCCAGGACCTCGGGCATCAACATCACCCGCATCCAGTTCCTCGTCTATGTCATTTCCGGCGGCCTTGCCGGCTTCGCCGGGATGCTGCTCAGCGCCCGCACCGGGTCGGCGCTGCCGCAGGCCGGCATTGCCTACGAGCTCGACGCGATCGCGGCAGTGGTGATTGGCGGCACCAGCCTGTCGGGAGGCGTGGGCCGGGTGACCGGCACGTTGATCGGCGCGCTGATCATCGGCGTCATGAACAACGGCCTCGATCTGATGGGCATCCAATCCTACTACCAGCAGGTCCTCAAGGGCGCCCTGATCGTTGGCGCCGTGATGCTCGACCAGAAGCGAAACTACGGGGCCTAGGCCCCTTTCCGGTACCGGACCTGCGTCAGGCGTGTCCGTTCTAAGGCGAACCATGTCGGTCGCTCACTCAAGGTGGAGGTAACGAAATGAAAAGATGGATGATCGCGCTCGCATCCGCGACCGCGCTTTTGGCCGCGCCGGCCATGGCGCAGGACAAGATCAAGATCGGCGCCGCGCCCTACGGGCTGAATGCCGAGTTCATGCAGATTTGGGTGGCCGCGCTGCAGGACCATCCCGCCGTCAAGAGCGGCGAGGTCGAACTGACGGTCTTTGACGGACGCTACGACGCGCTGGTGCAACAGGACCAGTTCAAGACGATGGTCACGCAGAAATACAACGCGATCATCTTTGCGCCGATCGACGTCGACGCGGGCGCTGCCGCCGTGCAGGCCGCCGCCGACGCCGGCATTCCGGTCATCGGCTCGAACACCCGCGTCCATTCCGATCTTCTGACCTCCTATGTGGGATCGGACGACACGATTTCGGGCTACATGGAAGCCAAGACCGTGCTCGACAAGATCGGCTGCAAGGGCAATGTGGTCATCCTCGAAGGCCCCGTCGGCCAGTCCGCGCAGATCTCACGGCTGGAAGGCAACAAGAAGGCGCTGGCCGAATGCCCCGACGTCAAGGTCCTCGAGGACCAGACGGCGAACTGGTCGCGCGCCGAGGCCCAGACGCTGATGGAGAATTGGCTCACCGCTCACCCGAACCAGATCAATGGCGTGATCGGCCAGAACGACGAAATGGCGCTTGGCGCCATCGAGGCGATCAAGGCCGCCAAGCTTGACGTGAAGAGCTTCGCCATCGCCGGCATCGACGGCATCACCGACGCGCTGCACGCCGTCAAGAACGGCGACATGACCTCGATCCTGCAGGATGCGCGCGCCCAGGCGCAAGGTGCGCTCGACCTTGCCATCTTCAATGCCAAGAAGGGTGAGTACAAGCCGCAGTCCGACATCTGGGAGACCTACAAGGACATGCCTTGGAAGGACGGCAAGGAGAAGCTCTACAATGTGCCGTGGACGCCGGTGACGGCTGATAACGTCGACAAGCTGCTTGCGACGCGCAAGTGATCCAGCCGCGGGGTGGGCTTTGCGGCCCGCCCCGCACTCCATCAGGCCGAGAAGAGAACCATGACCGAAACAATAGATGTTGATCTCAATTTTTCGCTGGGCGGCAAGGTCGCCCTGGTCACCGGCGGCGCGTCGGGCATCGGCAGCGCCATCGCATCGGCATTCGCCACCAAGGGCGCCATTGTCGGGGTGATCGATATCAATGAAGCGGTCGCGCAGGCGAAAGCCGCCGAACTCGGCAATGGCGCGAAAGCCTTCGTGTGCGATGTGTCCGATCCGCAATCCGTGGACGCCGCGTTCGCTTCAGCGCTGGCGGCATTCGGCCATATCGACATCGTCGTCAACAGCGCCGGCGTCGTCATGCTTGCTCCCGCCGAGGAACTCGGCCTCGATGCCTGGGACAAGACCATCGCTATCAATCTCAAGGGAACGTTCCTGATTTCCCAAGCCGCCGGGCGCGCCATGATCAAGGTCGGCAAGGGCGGCAAGATCATCAACATGGCCTCGCAGGCCGGCACCGTGGCGATCGACCAGCACGCCGCCTACTGCGCCTCGAAATTCGGCGTCATCGGGCTGTCCAGGACGCTTGCCGCCGAATGGGGCAAGCACGGCATCACCGTCAACACGATCTCGCCGACCGTGGTTCTGACCGAGCTCGGCAAGAAGGCCTGGGACGGGCCGCGCGGCGAGGCACTGAAGCTGCGCATCCCGACCGGCCGCTTCGCCTTTCCGCAGGAAATCGCCGCCGCCGCCGTGTTCCTGGCCTCGAACGGCGCCGACATGATCAACGGCGCCGACCTTCTGGTCGATGGCGGCTACACCATAATCTGAGCGGCGGGAGCGACAATGCAGCGTTTCATCAACAATCCCGACGAGGTCGTCGAGGACACCGTCAAGGGCTTCGTCAAGGCGCATGCCGGCATCGTCAGGCTCGGCAGCAGCAACCCGCGCGTCATCGCGGCCCGCCATGCCCCAGTCGCCGGCAAGGTCGGCGTGATCACCGGCGGCGGCTCCGGTCACGAGCCGGCCTTCATCGGCTACACCGGCCGCAACATGCTGGATGCGGTCGCGGTCGGCGAGTTGTTCTCCTCGCCGACGGCCAAGAGCTTCCTCGACGCGGCGCGCGAAGCCAATGGCGGCAAAGGTGTCGTCTGTCTCTACGGCAACTATGCCGGCGACAACATGAACGTGAAGATGGCCATCAAGCTGGCCGCCAAGGAAGGCATCGAGATCGCCACCGTCGTAGCCAATGACGACGTCTGCTCGGCGGGACCGGACGAGCGCGAGAAGCGCCGCGGCGTCGCCGGCGAGATCTTCATGTGGAAATGCGCCGGTGCGCTGGCGGCGGAAGGCGCAAGCCTCGCGGAGGTGCAGGCGGTGGCGCAACGGGCGATCGACAATTGCCGTTCGATCGGCGTCGGCCTTGGTCCCTGCACGCTGCCGGCGGTCGGGCATCCGAATTTCGTGATCGAGCCGGGCACGATGGAGGTCGGCATCGGTCACCACGGCGAGCCCGGCGTGCGCGTCGAATCGCTGAAGCCGGCGGCCGACATAGCCCGGGACATGGTCAAGATCGTGCTCGACGATCATGCGCTTGCGGCCGGAACCGAAGTGGCGGTGCTGGTGTCCGGCCTCGGCGCGACGCCGGTCAACGAACTCTACATCCTCAACGACACGATCGAGGCCGAGATTAGCGGACGCGGCCTGATCATCCACAAGACCTATGTCGGCAACTATTTCACCTCGCTGGAAATGGTCGGCGCCACACTCACGGTCATGGCGCTCGACAGCGAGCTGAAACGGCTTCTGAATGTCGACGTCGATTGTCCCGCAAGGCTTTAGGAAACAGGCAAATGCAGCAGTTTGAAAATGCTTCCGCGGGCGACATCGTGCTTTCGCTCGCCGACCGGATCATCGAAAACCGGGCCTATCTCAGCGAGATCGATGGCAAGATCGGTGACGGCGACCACGGCGTCAACATGGCCAAGGGCTTCGGCATGGCGGCGGAAAGGATCAGGGGCAACGACATGTCGCTGGCCATGGCCTTCGATACGCTCGGCACGGTGCTGATGACCGAGATCGGCGGCTCCATGGGACCGCTCTATGGCGTCATGTTCACCCAGTTCGCCGAAACGATCGAAACCTCTCCGTCGATCAGCGCCGAGGCCTTCGGCGCCATGCTGGGCAGCGGCCTCGAAGGCATCCAGACGATCGGGTTGGCCAAGGTCGGCGACAAGACGCTGCTCGACGCGCTTGTGCCGGCGATCGAGGCCTTCAACAGCGCCAACGCCGCCGGCAAGCCGTTTGCGGATGCGCTCGACGCGATGGCCGCCGCCGCCGAGCAAGGCCGCGACAGCACCAGGGATCTCGTGGCCAGGATCGGCCGCGCCAGCCGGCTCGGCGAACGCTCGGTGGGCGTCCTCGACGCCGGCGCGACATCCTGCGCGCTGATCCTGAAAACCCTGGCGTCCGGCGCCAAACAGAAGCTGCTGAAATCCGCGACCGCTGGCCATTGAATTTATGAATATGCTCCTCCCGAGCAAAGGCTCCCGGCTGACATTGCAGCCGGGAGCGCGCTAAGTGGCCGATCGCAGCAAGATTGAGAGTTCGCCCGTTTGCGCTCATCTTGACGATCGATCTTGGATTCGGGGAAACCAGGCAGCATGACCGTGAAGACATCATCGGCGCGCAAGAATGGAACCGAGGCGGTGGCCGAGCCCATCCCGCTGCGCTACGGCGACGATCCGTATGTCTGGGCCTGCTGGCTCTACTACGAAGACCATATGACGCAAGGCGACATCGCCGAAATCATGGGCATATCGCGGGCGACGGTGAACAGCTATCTGGCCGACGCCCGCGCCCGTGGCATCGTCAACATCTCGCTCGAACCGTCGCGGCTGAGCTCGCTCTCGATCGCGCAGGAACTCAAGCGCCATTTCGGCCTGCATGACTGCCTGGTCGTGCCTAGCGACGACAATGCGCGGCCGCTGATCGACCGTCTCGGCGGGGCGGCGGCGCAGGCGCTGGCCAAACTGTTGAAATCCGGCGACACGCTTGCGGTCGCCTGGGGACGCACGGTGCTGGCGATCGGCGAGCAGGCATCGGTGCCCGGCCTGCAGGACGTCACCGTCGTCCAGGCGACCGGCGGAACGGCCGCCCACTTCGCCTATACGCCGGAACTCTGCGCCTCGGCCATCGCTGGTGCCGTCAAGGCGCGGTTGATCAACATCACCGCGCCCGCCGTCGTCTCCACCGCGGAAGTCCGCGACATGCTTTTGCGCGAGCCGCTCATCCAAAGTCAGTTCGACGCGCTTGCCAAAGCCAACAAGGCGCTGTTCGGTATCTCGTCGCTGCGTCCGAATTCGACGATCCACACCAGCGGCTTCTTCGAATCCGTTTCGCTACAGCAGTATCTCGCCAGGAACGCGGTGGGCGTCGTCGCCGGCCGCTTCATCGACGGCCAAGGCAATCCGGTGGCCGGCCCGCTCGACGACCGCACGATCGGCATATCGCTGGACATGTTGAAAGCCATCGGCCTGCGCATCGCGGTGGCCGGCGGCTTCGACAAGGTGCCGGCAATCCTGGCCAGCCTGCGCGGCGGCTACGTCAATGTGCTGATCACCGACGCCGCCACCGGCCGCGGCATCCTTAATGCCGACGGCGTGACGGAACTCGACCAGAAGCTGTCGCAGCGCCCCAGGGTCGACAACACGATCGCCCTGCCCAGCAATTACCGGACCCATATCAAGAAATTCCTCAACGACCCAGACGATGCCGTCGAGGAAATGCTCGACGGCGTGGTCAAGGCCCATGCCTCCTACATCAAGCCGATCAAGGGCTCCAACCGTGCTCTGGTCGCCCGCACCGGGCCGAGGCCCGGCAAGGTCGGGCTGGTGATCGGCGGCGGCTCGGGACACGAGCCCTGTTTTCTGAGCTATGTCGGCAAGGGCCTCGCCGACGCCGTGGCTGTCGGCAACATCTTTTCCTCGCCTCCTCCCGGGCCGATCCTCGAATGCACCCAGGCGGCATCCGGCGGTGAGGGCGTGCTTTTCGTCTACGGCAATTATGCCGGCGACGTGATGAACTTCGACATGGCGGCCGAGATGGCGGCGGACAAGGGCATCGAGGTCCGCACCGTGGTGACGACGGACGATATCGCCTCCTCTCCGCTGGAGGACAGGGATGGCCGCCGCGGTGTCGCCGGGAACTTTTTCATGTTCAAGATCGCCGGGGCCGCTTGCGACCGTGGCCTCTCGCTCGATACCTGCGAGGCGGTAACACGCAAGGCCAATGCACGGACCTTCACCATGGGCGTCGCGCTGGAGCCCTGCTCGATGCCGCAGACCCGCCGCCACAACTTCGAGATCGGCCCTGACGACATCGAGATCGGCATGGGCATTCACGGTGAACCCGGCGTCATCCGCGAAAAGATGATGAGCGCCGATGCGATCACCGACCGGGTGATGGACCGCATCTTCTCCGAAATGAAGCCGGCTGCGGGCGACCGCGTGGCGGTGCTGATCAATTCGTTCGGCGCGACGCCGCTGATGGAACTCTACATCCTGTTCCGACGCGTCGAGCAGCGGCTGAGCGCCAAGGGCGTCCAGATAGAGGCGAACTGGGTGGGTCACTATTGCACGTCGCTCGATATGGTCGGCGCCTCCATATCGATCCTGCATCTCGATAATCAGCTGTCGGAGCTTTTGCGCCACCCTTGCGATACGGCCGTGCTGCGTATGGGTTGAGGACAACAAGAGATGCGTCTTACGAACACAGGCCGCATCCTGCTTGAACTGGGAGGACCATGATGTCGGACAATGCCGCACGACGCCTGAGCAGGATGTTCTACCGCATATCGATCGCGATCGAGGCGGGAAAGGACCGGCTGTCCGATCTGGATGGCGCCATCGGCGACGCCGACCACGGCATCACCATGTCGCTCGGCTTCATGGCCGTGAATGCGTATCTGGCCAAGCTCAATCTCGACGACACGCCTCCCTCGGAAATCTTCACGGCCGCCGCCTCGGCCTTCCTCGACGCCGTCGGCGCCTCCACCGGACCGCTCTACGCGACCGCATTCCGAAGGGCCGGACAGGCCCTCAAGCAGGATGAATGCCTTTCGCTTGCCGACCAGGCGGCGATCATCAAGGCGATGACGGCCGGCATCATGGAACGCGGCAAGGGGCAGCGTGGCGACAAGACCATGCTGGACGTGTGGATCCCCGCCACTGAAGCCGCGCTCAGCGCGCAGGCCCGCAATGCCGGTGGCCCGGATATGTGGAACAGCATTCTCGAAGCCGCGGAAGCCGGCGCGAATGCGACGCGGTCCATGGTGGCGGCGCGGGGGCGGGCGGCGCGGCTGGGCGAGCGGTCGCTCGGACACATGGATCCTGGCGCCGCTTCGGCCGTCATCATCCTGCGCGCGATGAAGGACACCTTCACCGAAAGCGAGCCTCACGGGCACTGAAAATCGAAGCACCATCCGCCCGGACCTCGATTGGCGCCCAAAATGGCCGGCGGTTTGCCGGCAACGCTTGCCTTGCCAACGAAGAACCGAGCGTTTACAGGCGTTGTCAGTGGAAGCGTTCCTGCTGGAGGGCGGGAACTGCGAGGCGGGGCAACAATAATGCGCGATTCCGACGCCTATTCGATTGCGAGCAGGGACATCGTCTTCGAATCCTTCGATGGTGAGGCCGTGGTGCTCAACCTTGCCAACGGCAAGTATTTCGGCTTCTCCGATTCCGGCAGCAGGGTGTGGCAGGCGCTCTCGTCCGGGGTCGATGCCCGGGCCCTGATCGGGCTGAACGCTGGCGGTTCGACACTCGGCGCGGCTGAACTGGAACACTTCATATCGCAATTGCTCGAACTGGGGTTGCTGGTGCCTTCGGAAGCGGCGGCGCGATCGCTGCCTGGCGAACTGCCTGCCGAGCTTGCCGCCACGAGCGAACCGCTCACGGTGAGCACTCACGACGACCTCGCCGATTTGATCATCGTGGATCCCATTCACGAGGTCGAGGAACCCCTCGGCTGGCCAGCAGTGAAGCAGGCATCCTGACGAGCCGGTCGCGTCTGGGACAGGGGCGCAGGATGCCGCGCGTCACGCTCGAAACCTTGCCGGATTACGCCCGGTATCTCATCACCGCCGCTGAAGAAACCGCCACACATTATCCGGCCGCGCGGACGGTCCGCCTGCACCGGCTGGAGCTGACCGCGCATGTCGGTCCGGGTGCGCTGGCGGATGCGCTCGACCACGCCTTCGTGGAAGCCGCGGATGACCAGGCGGAGCCATCGGCATGCAATATCTTCATCACTCACCCTGGCATCAAGGGCATTCCCGAGCCGGCACGGTGGGGCGACGCGCATTTCACTGAATACGGCTTTGCCGAACGGCTCGCCGGGGCCGGGCTGCGTGGCCACTATTTTCACGATCTGGATTTCTGGCAGGTCTACGATCCGGAGCGCCGTATTGGCGTGCAGCTGATGACCTCGCCCGATGCTTTTCCGCCCTGGGAGCCGGCAGCGCCTCTGCGGGCCTTCCTGCACTGGGACTATGCCGCGCGCGGCATGCGGCTGACCCATGCCGGCACGCTCGGTGCCAATGGCAAGGGCGTGCTGCTCGCTGGCGCGGGCGGCGCCGGTAAATCCGGCACCGTCGCCGCCGGTCTGCTCAACGGGCTCGACAGCGTCGGCGATGACTATGTGCTGATCGATCTGGCCGGCGGCGTGACCGCGCGGCCGCTGTTTTCAACACTGAAGCAGGACCCGCAAGGTTTCGCACGGCTGGGCTTGAAGCAGCGACTGAGGATCCAGAGCCCCTTGAACTGGCAGGGCAAGCACACGTTTCACATTGCCGACATCGCGCCCCGGCCGGTGCCAGCAGCGCTGGACATCGTTGCGTTGGTGGTGCCACATATCGGCGGTGGCGACATGAGTTCGATTGTGCCAGTGTCGCGTCGAGACGCCATGATCGCACTGGCACCGTCGGGCATCATGCAGATGCCGGGGGAACGCGAAAGCGGCTTCCGCTTCTTCGGTGATCTTACCCGCCAGTTGCCAAGCTACCGTCTGTCCCTGGGAACGCATCCCGAGGAGATCGCCGGCACGCTTGCGGATTTTCTGACGCGAGTTGTTTCGTGAAATTGAGCGTGATCATGCCTGTCTACAACCGCGAGCGCTATGTCGTTCCGGCCTTGCGCTCGTTGGTGCGCCAGCGCGATGCCGCCGATCTCGACATCATCGTCATCGACGACGGCTCGACCGACGGCTCGGCCGAGGCCGTGCGTTCGATGATGGTCGAGCACCCTTGCATCCGGCTGTTCCGGCAAGAGAATATGGGTGTCGCGAGGACACGCAATGCCGGGCTGAGGCAATTGCCTGCGGACGCCGAGTTCGTTTCATTCCTGGATTCCGACGACATCTCGCTGGCCGGGCGCTTCAAGACCGATCTTGCGCGTTTCGGCGCGAGGCCCGGCTTGGAGTTAACCTATTCGCTGATGACGCTGGTCGAGCGGATTGACGACGAGAGGCTGGAGCCTGCGGTCGACAGCCGCACCATGACGATGCGGGGCATTTCGCTGAGCACTGCTCTGTTCCGCCGGAGCCTTGTCGAGCGAACGGGCGAATTCGACGAGGAGTTCGAACAGGCCGAGGACACCGACTATCTGCTGCGGGTTTTCGAAACGGGTCCGAACTACGAATTGCTGGACAACGTCGCGGTCTACTACCGGCGCCACGCCGGGAATATCACCAAGGAACATGACAGCCGGGTCCGCAACCATTTGCGTGCAATCCACAAGTCGATGCGACGGCGCAAGGCCGATCCGTCGCTGCGCGAGGTTCAGGGTATTTTCGAGCTGAAGGACCCATCTGCTGATTGGCGGATGATGTGATGCCGAGGCTGAGCGTGATCATGCCGGTCCATAACCGCGAGACCCTTGTGGGCCCGGCGCTACGCTCACTGCTCAGGCAGCGTGGCGCCGCCGATCTCGACATCATCGTCATCGATGACGGCTCGACCGATGGATCGGCCGAAGCGGTGCGGTCGCTGATGGTGGAGAACCCCTGCATCCGCCTGTTTCAACAACCCAACATGGGCGTGACCCGGACGCGCAACACCGGGCTGGGACTGCTTGAACCGGAGACCGACCTTGTCTCCTTTCTCGATTCGGACGACATTTCGCCGGTCGGACGCTTTGCGGCCGATATCGAACTCTTCCGCAACGATCCGGGTCTGGATCTCACCTATTCAAGAATGATGCTGGTCGACAAGATCGACGACGAGCACCTGGAACCCACCGCCGACAGCCGTAGCATCACGGTTCGCGGCATCCATTTGTCGGCGGCGATCTTCACGCGCCGGCTTATCGCACGCATCGGCGTCTTCGACGAAGCCTTCAACCAGGCGGAGGACACCGACTACCTGCTGCGCACCTTCGAGAGCGGACCAAGATATGTCATGCCGGAGACCGTGGCCCTCTACTACAGACGCCACCCCGGCAACATGACCAGACAGACCGAGGTCCAGTCGCGTGAATTCATGCGTGCCATCTACAAGTCGATGACCCGCCGCAAGGCAGATCCGACCTTGCGGCGGATCGAGGGCATCTTCGAGCTCAAGAAGCTCGCTGACTGGCGGTTCATGTGATGAGTGGCTACAGCGTCGTCATTCCAGCATTCAACGCAAGCGGTACCATCGCCGAGACGCTGCGATCGGTCGCCACCCAGACGGTTCGCCCGGACCTGGTGGTGATCGTCGATGACGGCTCGACCGACGATCTCGCTTCGGCGATCGGCGGAACGGACCTGCCGGTGCAGCTGATGCGCCAGGCAAATGCCGGACCCGGCAGCGCCACGACCAGGGGTATCGCGGCGCTGTCGACGCCGCTCATAGCGACGCTCGATGCGGACGATCTGTGGTTGCCGGACAAGATTGAAAGACAGCTCGCGCATCTCGAGAGAAGTCCCGCAACATCGGGCGTTTTCTGTCACTGGCGGAATTTCCGCAACGACCAGCCCGACGCGCCCGAGACCACGGCCGTGCCCGGCTGGTCGCGGACCACCATGATGATCCGCCGTGAGGTCGCCGAGACGGTTGGACCGATCGTCGACCCGCCGGGCGGGCGTGGCGAAATGATCGACTGGATCGCCCGGGCGCGCGAGGCGGGCCTTGCCCTCGACATGCTGGACGAGGCGCTGGCGTTGCGCCGCATCCGGCCGGGCAGCCTGTCCTATGGACGCGATGCGGCCCGCGACCGCGGCTATCTCGAAGTGGCACGGCTCGCCATGCTGCGGGCTCGCAACAAGGCCGGCCCGGCTGATGGCTGATATTCGCCGTATCGAGCGTCGCTTCCCGGACTATGGCTGGTCCTGGCCGACGGGCGGGCTCGACCAGTTGCTCAAGGCCGCACTTCTTCCGGACGAGGATGCCGCCGCCGCTTGCGCCGGCCGCTGGCTGGACGAGAACGATATCGATCATGTCTCGTTTCGCGAGCACCGGCTGCTGGCCGCGATCTCCGACAGGTTCGGCAGGAAGCTCGCCGGCCATTCCGCTTATCCGCGCCTTGTCGGCCTGCAGAAGATGCTGTGGACCAAATCGCGCATGGCGATGCGGGAAGCAGAACCGGAGCTGAAGGCGATGACGGATGCGGGATGCAAGGTAATGCTGATCAAGGGCGCCAGCCGCATTGCCTTGAACGCCTCAGCACAGCGCGGCCGGGTGGCGCACGACATCGACATATTGGTGCGGCCGCAGGACATGCAGACGGCCTTCGACGTGCTGCGCGACGGCGACTGGCAGATCGCCACGGGCGTCAGCCCGCAATATCTGAGGACAAGGCTGGCGTCGCTGCGCTCGATGAACTTCTTCAAGGGTAATCTTGGCGACATCGACCTGCACCAGCTCGCCTATGACGGTTCGCAGCGCAGCGAGCAAGACGACCTGGCCATCTGGCAACGGGCCGATAGTGCCGAATTCAGCGGCGTCGGCGTGCTGGTGCCGTCACCGGCCGACCGCATCGCGCTTGCCATCGCGCATGGCGGGCTCGATGCCCACACACACAGCGACTGGCTGGTCGATTGCGCGGTGGCCATTCGCGGCAGCGATGTCGACTGGGATGTGTTCCTCGATGTTGTCGCCAGGCGCGGCCTTGCCGTGGCCTCGGCGGTGGCACTCTCCTATCTGGCGCTCGAAACAGGTGTGGCGGTGCCGGACAGGGTGCTGGCGCGCGTGCTTGACATGGCCGACCGCAGCGGCCTTTCGCGCTGGTCGGCGGTGCTGCAGGCCAAGCCACGGACCGATTTCGGCAGGCTGGTCTGGCTGTCGCGCGGCCTTGCCAAGCAGTTGCGGCTGCGGCGTAAGAGCGGCCGGCTGCGGCAGGAGCCGCCAGCCAAGGCCTGGCGCGGCAGGCCAGCCCGCAACGAGCCGTCGCAAACGCTGCCGCCATCGGTGTTCTCACAGGCCATACCGTGCCCGCCAACGGCAGGCGAGATGATGCTGGACATCACGGTCAGGATCCGTGTTCCACCGGTCCGCCGCCGCATCGAGATGGAGATCAACGCCGATGACGACCATATTGCGCGCCTGCGCGCCATGGCCATCAGCCGATCCGGCGGGGAACGGGTGCTGCATTTTCGCGGCAAGGTGACGCTTGACGGGCAAAAGCATGCCTTGACGCTGGAGGCGCGACCTTCCAGGCAATTTCGTCAATGGGACGATGAGGCGACAGTGGCTGCCTATGGCGCACTGCCCTTCCATCTGATCTCGGCGATTTTTTCGCCGCTGCGCTGAGACGGAAGCACCCACCAAGCATCGCCCGGCCTGTTGCAACAGTCTTGCACGGACAACCAAGTTCTCGACGCGATGCTGACGAACATCGCAGACTGTAACGGCACGATTAACTGCACTTTAGGCAATCCCGGCTAGCTTGCGACGTCAGGCAGGCGCGGCTGTGCACCCGCCCATGATTTCGTCGTACTGCGTAAAATTGATCTTTGCTGGGGCGGTCCGATGAGCATGGGAAGTGTCCGAAACATCAGTACGGCGACCGGCTTTGCATCTTCGATTGGAAGCTTGTCGCCGGTCTGGCTCGTTGCGGCCGTGGTGGTGTTCTCTTTTTTCATGCCGTGGACAGCAGGCAACAATACCGACGTCAGCTGGCTCATCGTCATCTGCGAAAAAGTCCTTGATGGCCAGAAGCTCTATGTCGACATTCTGGAAACCAATCCGCCCTTCTCCGTTGCCCTCTATATTGGGCCGGTGTGGCTGTCCCACAGGCTCGGCATCTCACCGGAATCGGCTATCGAGTGCTTCATCTACCTGGTCTTTTTCGTTTCAATTGCGCTGTCGGCCGTGGTCATCGAACGAGGCCGGATCTTTGCCGATCTGAAGACGCCATGGATCTATCCCGCGCTGGCGGTTTTGCTCCTCATCATGCCTGGGAATGTTTTCGGCCAGCGCGAACATATCGGCACGATGTTGTTCATGCCGATGCTGTTCCTGATGATGTGGCGGTTTGAAAACCGTGCCGATGCGCCGGTTCCTCTCGGCCTTGCCGTAGCGGTTGGCCTGGCTGGAAGCGTGCTGCTTTTGGTCAAGCCGCACTGGGCAACCGGCATCGTAGTCCCGTACCTCTTCATCGCTTGGCGCAGACGCTCGCTGATGGCGTGCCTGACGGCTGAAAACGTCATCATCTTCACGGTTTGCGCTGCCTATCTCGCCAGCGTGTACATATGGTTTCCCGAGTTTCTCGGCACCTTCCTGCAAGTGCTGATGCGCTACTATGTCAGCCTGCGCGCCAACATAAATATCGTCGCCGCATTGCCGACTTTTGCGATCTTTGTCGTCTTCGCGGTTTTCCAGATGCGTAAATCTGTCTGGCGAGACGACGTCGCGCTGGCGATGGCGAGTGCCGGCGGCCTCTTTGTTTCCATGATGTATCTTGGAAAATACTGGCCCAATCACCAATATCCCTTCCAGACCACGCTGGTGTTCGCGATGCTGCTGGCTGTGGCATCACGATGGCGAATGGCGCTTGGCCTGGCAAACGCCGAAGCCGCCCCCGAGATCGCCAGCGTCAAGCTCCATGCCGCAGCCTGGCTGGCCGTGGTCGCCGCGCTTTCGGTGACGCACCACCAGTTCTACCAACTGCCCGAGAAAAGCCTGGTCGATGCCATCAAGAGCCGTTACGCCTCGCCATCGATCGTTCAGGTCAGTTCCGATCTTTCCGTCGGCAACCCACTGACAAGGATGAGCAATGGTCGCTGGCTGTCGGCCTATGCCCATGATTGGGTCGGCACCTATGCGCTTTGGGGGCTGATGCGGGGTACGTACCAAGGTGAAGACGAGCGCATCGCGCGGCAGGACCTTGATGACTATACGCGCTACGTCAATTCCCTGATCCGCGACAACAAGCCCGATATCATCCTGATGGATCGGATGAACAAGAAAAAGTCAGCGTGGTCGCTCACGGCAGACTTTCCGCCAATCTGGATCGTGTGGATGCGTCAGAACGCGGATTTCCAAACCCTGATGGACGGCTATGAGGAAATCGCCAGCGGGGACTACATTGAAGTCTATGCCCGGCGCTCGGACGCCCATTAGAGCAGTTCGCCTTTAGCTCGCTCACTCGGCTTTCGTCACCCGCCGCAGTGTCAGATTGATCCTGCCGCCGTTCTTGAGCAGTGCCGAGGTCGACGGGTAAATGCGGTCGACGCCGTGGAAGGCGAGACGGCCCTCGCCGCCAAGCACGACGACGTCGCCGCTCTTCAGCCTGAACGATTTGGTGGCGCCGTCGCGCGTCGTCTGGCCGACCCTGAACAGGCAATCATCGCCCAGCGACACGGAGACGACAGGCGCCGAAAAGTCGGCCTCGTCGCGATCCTGGTGCAGGCCCATCTTTGCATCCGCCGTGTAGAAATTGATCAGACAGGCCTCCGGCGGATTCGGATATCCCGACACCTGCCGCCAGAGATCGAGCAGGATCTCGGGGATCGGCGGCCATGGCTCCCCGGTCAGCGGATGCGTCGGCTGGTAGCGATAGCCGCGCTCCTTGTCGGTGACCCAGCCGAGCGGGCCGCAATTGGTCATGCGCACGCTCATCTCCTTGCCGGTGCGCGGCATGGCCGGCACGAACAGCGGCGCCTGCTGGACGATGCTTCTCACTTCCTCGACCAGCGCCTCCTGGGTGGTGCGGGAGAGATAAGCCGGCATGTGGCGGACGCCGTTGGGCAGAACGAGCATGGAATAGCGCACCTTGAGATGGTTCGAGCCGGCAAGATGCCACCATCGACGGAAAACAGCGACCCGAAAGCCGTCGCCAGTGTCACCCCAGCTGCCGATGTGGAATTCACGCCCCCGCTTCGCGAAAGGTAGTTGACGCGTAAACATGAATTTCATAGTCAAGTTTTGAACTTGAGTGTTTGAGACAACAATTTGGATGCCGGCGGAAGGGGAGAGTCGCCGGCGGCAAATGGCAAGAGCGAGGCATACCGACGTGACGTTTCATGAGGGGTCTAACATGGTCAGGGATGGCAAGGTGTGGTGCCGGGGAATGCTCGCCACGACGTGTCTCGCGGCACTGCTCGGTGCTCATCAGGCGCTTGCGCAGCAATCCGCCCGTCGGACGCAAGACGGCACGCTCGAGCCGATCACGGTCAGCGGCAAGGGCGATCCGGTCACTTCCGGGGACGACAAGACAGTGGCCGCCAAGCGCAGCTCCGGTGCGACCAAGACCGATACGCCGCTCATCGAAACGCCCCGCTCCGTCTCGGTGGTGACGCGCAAGGAACTCGAGGAGCGCGGCACACAGGACATCATCGAGGCGGTGCGCTATTCGGCGGGCGTCACTATATCAGAGGTTACGACGCCACCACGCTCAGCGACTACAAGGACGGCCTGCGCCAGCCCTACATCAACTACGGCACCTTCCGCACCGACCCCTATTCGCTCGAACGCGTCGAGGTCATCAAGGGACCGGTGTCGGTGCTTTACGGCACGGGAACGCCGGCCGGCATCGTCAACAAGGTGCCCAAGCTGCCCACCGAGGACAGGATCCGCGAAGTCCAGTTGCTCTACGGCACCAAGGACAGGGCGCAGGCGGCCTTCGATTTCGGCGGCCCCGTCACCGAAGGCAGCGACGAGTTCCTCTACCGGATCGTCGGCCTGGCGCGAAACGGCGACACCAATTTCGACATTGCCGACGACCGCTATTTCCTGCAGCCTTCGCTGACCTGGAACCCGGATGCCGCGACCTCCTTCACCATCTACAGCCTGGTGCAGGCCGACGAGACGGATACCAGTGTCGCCGCGATTGCCGATCCGTCGGGCAAGGTACACACTTTGCGCTCAAGCGATCCGGACTACGACTATCAGAAGATCCGGCAGCAGCAGGTCGGCTACAAATTCGAACACGATTTCGGCGACGGCATCACGTTCCGCCAGAACGTCCGGTATTCCCATCTCGACCTGAGGTCGCGCTACCTTGCGGTCGCGAGTTGGACGGGCACCGTCGCACATCGGTATGCGAATTCGATCCGCGACGAAATGAACGTCTTCCAGGCCGACAACCAGATCGAGGCCAAATTCGACACCGGGGCGCTGGCCCACACTGTGCTTCTCGGCCTTGACTACACCAACCTGACCTCGTCCTTCGGCTATGGCGCGGGTCCCGTCAATCCTGCCTATGATTTCGACATCGCCAATCCGACATACGGTGTTTCCGGTCCGACGCCGGACTATAATTCCACGACTTCCGATGCGGATCTGCGCCAGACCGGCATTTATGCGCTCGATCAGGTCGAACTGGACAGATGGCGCTTCACGCTCGGCGGCCGGCAGACCTGGGTCGAGCAGACGCGCGAATACGGTAGCGGCAGTTCCGAGGGCCTGAACAAGAACGCCTTCAGCGTGCAGGCCGGCGCCCTCTATCTGTTCGACAATGGCGTTGCGCCGTTCGCGAGCTATGCGACTTCGTTCGAACCGGTCACGAACCAAACTGCGTCACACGAAATCCTTAAGCCGACGGAGGGGGAGCAGTTCGAGCTGGGCGTCAAATATCAACCGCCGGGAACCGACATCCTGCTGTCGGCGGTTACCTATCATCTCATCGAGAAGAACAAGCCGGTCGTGGTCGATCCCAATGCGGGAACGTACCGAGCGTTGGGCGAAGTCACCAGCAATGGCCTTGAGCTGGAGGCCCGCGCGGCCATCACCGACGGGCTCGATGTGATCGCTGCCTACAACTACAACCACGCCGAGATCACTGACGGCGTGGCTGCGGAGATCGGCAAGGTTCCAGCGGTCACGCCCGCGCATGTCGCGAGCCTGTGGGCCAACTACAAGTTCGACGAGGGCAGTGCCGCGCCTGGCCTTTCGGTCGGTGCGGGTGCAAGGCTGCAGAGCGCGACCTACACTGACACCACCAACACCGCCAAGAACGATGCGGCGGTTTATCTCGACGCCTCTGCGTCCTATGATTTCGGCGCCATCGACAGGAAGTATGAAGGTGTTTCCGCCGCCTTCGCCGTCCGCAACATCGCCGATGAACGTCCTGTCGTGTGCAACAGCGGCTATTGCTATTTGGGCCAGGGCCGCAACATCACGGCTTCGCTGAAGCGCAGCTGGTAGGGTCTGATGTGTTTGCGCGTCTTCTGGACGCGCAAATGCCCTTGTCAGACATGGTCGAGCACGCGCTTGGTCTGGCGCCTAATCGTTTTCCACCCGGCCGCGCAGCTTCTTGATGGTGCCGCGCCCTGCCTTGCTCTTCAGCCGCCGCTCGACAGCGCCTTTCGAAGGCCGCGTCTTCTTGCGTGGCGGCGGCGGCGGTTCGGCGGCCTTGGCGACCAGTGCCGTCAGCCTTGCCCGGGCATCCGCCCGGTTCTGTTCCTGGGTGCGGAAGCGCCCGGCCTCGATGACGATGACGCCGTCCTTGGTTGCGCGTTGGCCGGCGAGCTTGATGGTGCGCGCCCGCACGCGTTCCGACAGGCCGGCCGCGTTGGCCGCGTCGAAGCGCAGTTGCACCGCGGTCGCCACCTTGTTGACGTTCTGGCCGCCGGGGCCGGACGAGCGGATGAAATCCTCGTGCAGATCGCCCGGATGGATCACGGCTTCGTCCGATATGATGATGTTGTCGTCGATCGGCATGCCGCAGTCATGGCGCGGCGGCGGACAAAAGAAAAGGCCCGATCGAAACCGGGCCTTCAATGGTGCTGAGCGACGTGGCTATTACTCCGCCGCTTCCTGCATCCGGGGCGCCGCACCCATGACGGTTGCGTCGACATGCGGCTCGAACTTCTCGAAGTTGACGGCGAACATGCCGACCAGTCTTGCGGCCTGGCGGTCATAGGCAGGCTTGTCGGCCCAGGTCGAGCGCGGATCGAGAATGGCGCTGTCGACGCCAGGCACGGCCACGGGTACCTTGAAGCCGAAATTGGCATCAGTGCGGAATTCGCCTGTCTTCAGCGAGCCGTCGAGCGCGGCGGCGAGCAGAGCGCGCGTCGCCTTGATTGGCATGCGCTTGCCGATGCCGTAGGCGCCGCCGGTCCAGCCGGTGTTGACCAGCCAGCAATCGGCGCCATGGCTGGCGATGAGTTCGCGCAGCAGATTGCCATATTCCGACGGATGGCGCGGCATGAACGGAGCGCCGAAGCAGGTCGAGAACGTCGCTTCGGGCTCGGTGACGCCCTTTTCGGTTCCGGCCACCTTGGCCGTGTAACCGGAGAGGAAATGATACATTGCCTGCGCCGGGGTCAGCCGCGCGATCGGCGGCATCACGCCGAAAGCATCAGCGGTCAGCATGATGATGTTTTTCGGATGACTGGCGCGCCCGGTCTTCGAGGCATTGGGGATGAAGTCGAGCGGGTAGGCGCAGCGTGTGTTTTCGGTGAGCCGGCCGTCGTTGAAGTCCGGTACGCCGTCGGCGTCGAGCACGACATTTTCCAGCACCGTGCCGAAGCGCTGCGTGGTGGCGAAAATCTCCGGCTCGGCCTCCGCTGACAGCTTGATCGTCTTGGCGTAGCAGCCGCCTTCGAAATTGAAGATGCCGTGCGGCCCCCAGCCATGCTCGTCGTCGCCGATCAGCGTGCGCGACGGATCGGCCGACAGCGTCGTCTTGCCGGTTCCGGAAAGCCCGAAGAAGACGGCGGCGTCGCCGGCCGGCCCCTCATTGGCCGAGCAGTGCATCGGCATCACGCCCTTCTGCGGCAGGAGATAGTTGAGCATGGTGAACACCGACTTCTTCATCTCGCCGGCATAGGAGGTGCCGCCGATCAGCACGATCTTGCGGCTGAGGTCGACGGCGATCACCGTTTCGGTGCGGCTGCCATGGCGGGCGGGGTCGGCGCGGAAGGACGGCAGGTCGATGATCGTCATCTCAGGCACGAACTGTTCGAGTTCGGCTTTGTCCGGGCGGATGAGCAGATTGCGGATGAACAGCGAGTGCCAGGCAAATTCGGTGATGACGCGCGTCGGCAGTTTCAGCTCGGCATCGGCGCCGCCGACCAAGTCCTGCACGTAGAGATCCTTGTCCGCCGCGTGGGCCAGGAAATCGGCGAACAGCGTTTCGAACTGGGCCGGCGAGATCGCCTTGTTGTTGTCCCACCAGACATGCGCCTCTGTGGCGGCGTCGCGGACGACGAACTTGTCCTTGGGCGAGCGGCCTGTGTGCTGGCCTGTCTCGGCGACCAGCGCACCATGCGCGGTCAACCGGGCCTCGCCGCGCCGGATCGAGTCCTCGTAAAGGGCGGCCGCACCGAAATTGTAGCGCACCACGCCGGTGGTTTTCAGGCCGATACGATCGATCGGGCAAGCAGGATTGCGTTTGCCGACTTCCGACATTGGTGTCCCTTCTTGGATTTGCCGCATCTTTGCCGGCGTATTTCCGGCACACCCGCTGTGCGGGCTGAGATGGTCAAAACCAGAAAAGCCAAATGATATCAAATCATTAATCGATTTAAATATTTTGAAAGTTGTTTAAATCGTTTATATATGCGAAAAGTTTCACGGTTGCCCAAAGGATTGGCGCTGTTCGTTCGTCCAATCCATGTCGAGGTAGGATTGTGGCCTGCGGCACCCCGCGCGTGACAGCGGACAAGCCCTATGCCACATTTTGTACCTAATTTGTCCTGCAAAAGCCCCTTCTCTACGAAAGAAGGGACAGCTCATGAGGGAGCCGCTTGAAATGGCAACAATCGCGCTTGTCGATGACGACCGCAACATTCTGACGTCGGTGTCGATCGCCCTCGAATCCGAGGGATATCGCGTCGAGACCTATACGGATGGTGCGTCCGCGCTGGAAGGCCTGGCGGCACGTCCGCCGAACCTTGCCATCCTCGACATCAAGATGCCGCGCATGGACGGCATGGAGCTCTTGCGCCGGATGCGCCAGAAGTCCGACCTGCCGGTGATCTTCCTGACCTCCAAGGACGACGAGATCGATGAATTGTTCGGCCTCAAGATGGGCGCCGACGATTTTATCCGCAAACCGTTCTCGCAGCGCCTTTTGGTCGAGCGGGTGCGCGCCGTGCTGCGCCGTGCCAGCGCCCGCGAGGCAGCGGCAAAGGCGCCCAGTCAGCAGGCCCGTTCGCTCGAGCGCGGCCAGCTCGTCATGGACCAGGAACGCCACACCTGCACCTGGAAGGGCGAACCGGTGACGCTCACCGTCACCGAATTCCTGATCCTGCATTCGCTGGCGCAGCGTCCCGGCGTCGTAAAAAGCCGTGATGCGCTGATGGATTCAGCCTATGATGAGCAGGTCTATGTCGACGACCGCACGATCGACAGCCACATCAAGCGGCTGCGCAAGAAGTTCAAGGCCGTCGACGACGACTTCGAAATGATCGAAACCCTTTACGGAGTCGGATACCGGTTCCGCGAAGCGTAATTTGATGTATGTCGAGCAAACGCGGCCCCGGCCCAGGGGCTGCGTCATGCATCGAACCGAAGACTAAGCAGGGACTGCTATTCGATGGCAGTGGAAGCACAGCGAAGCAGGCCGACGGGCGCCAGGCGGCCGTCGCGCATCATGCCGTCCTTCGTATCGAAAATCACGGTGCCGATGCGCCGCTTCCTCGGCCACCACATCTTTTCCAGCCTGACGCGGCGCATCCTGTTCCTCAACCTTGCCGGCCTCGCCGTCCTGGTCACCGGTATCCTCTATCTCAACACCTTCCGCGACGGGCTGATCGATGCCCGCGTCGAAAGCCTGATGACCCAGGGCGAGATCATCGCCGGGGCAATCGCGGCGTCGGCGACGGTCGAGACCGATTCGATCAGCATCGACCCGGAAAAGCTGCTCGAGCTGCAGGCCGGCGAAAGTCTGGGGCCGGGTTCGGACCAGCTCGACAATCTGGATTTCCCGATCAATCCCGAACGTGTCGCGCCGGTGCTGCGGCGGCTGATCTCGCCGACCCGGACGCGGGCCCGCATCTATGACCGCGACGCCAATCTGCTGCTCGATTCGCGCCACCTCTATTCGCGCGGCCAGATCCTGCGCTACGACCTGCCGCCGGTCGAGGAGGAAGAGCCCGACCTTGTCGAGCGCGTCCAGAAATTCATCTTCGACTTCTTCCGCAACACCGACCTGCCTGTCTATCACGAACAGCCCGGCGGCAATGGCGCTGCCTTCCCGGAAGTGGTCAAGGCGCTGACCGGCAGCCCGTCGACCATTGTGCGCGTCTCCGAACAGGGCGAGCAGATCGTCTCGGTGGCGGTGCCGATCCAGCGCTTCCGCGCCGTTCTCGGCGTCTTGATGCTGTCGACCGAAGGCGGCGACATCGACAAGATCGTCGCTGCCGAGCGCAAGGCGATCCTGCGCGTCTTCGGCATCGCGGCGCTGGTCACCGCCATCCTGTCGATGCTTCTGGCCTCGACCATCGCCAACCCGCTGCGCCGGCTCTCCGCCGCGGCGGTCCGGGTCCGGCGCGGCGTCAAGAGCCGCGAGGAAATCCCTGACTTTTCCGACCGGCAGGACGAGATCGGCAATTTGTCGGTCGCCGTGCGCGACATGACCAACGCGCTCTATGCCCGCATCGAGGCGATCGAAAGCTTCGCCGCCGACGTGTCGCATGAGCTGAAGAACCCGCTGACCTCGCTGCGCAGCGCGGTGGAAACCCTGCCGCTGGCCAAGAACGACAATTCGCGCAGCCGGTTGATGGACATCATCCAGCATGATGTCCGGCGGCTGGACCGGCTGATCACCGATATTTCCGACGCCTCCCGTCTCGATGCCGAGCTGGCGCGCGAAGATGCCGGGACGGTGGACCTGAAGAAATTCATCACCGACCTCGTCGCCGTGTCGCGCGAAACCACCCGCAACAAGAAGGCGGTAGAGATCGAACTCAAGGTCGCCAAGCTGCCACAGGGCGTCAAAGGCTATTTCGTCGCCGGCCACGATCTGCGCATCGGCCAGGTCGTCACCAATCTGATCGAGAATGCGCGCTCCTTCGTTCCCGAGGACCATGGCCATATCAGCCTGTCGCTGGCGCGCGCCGGCAAGTTCAACATCCTGACCGTCGACGACAATGGTCCCGGCATCCGTGCCGACAACATCGACCGCATCTTCGAACGCTTCTACACCGACCGGCCGGCCGGCGAGGCGTTCGGTCAGAATTCAGGCCTTGGCCTGTCGATCTCCAGGCAGATCGTCGAGGCCCATGGCGGCACGCTGACCGCCGAGAACATCCCCGGCACCAAGCCCGGCGAGATCAAGGGCGCGCGCTTCGTCGTGACGCTGCCGGCAGAAGCATGATCCCGCAAAGTGGAAACCGGTTTTCTCGGACGAACGGTTCCGTTCATCCAGAGATCATGCCTCATCCAAAGACGTGATCGGTCATGATCGTGCCTGATCCTGTCGCTCCGCCTGAAAACATCCATGGAACCGCGATCCTGATCGGCGAGCGCGGCGTCCTGATCACTGGGCCGTCCGGTGCCGGCAAGACGACGCTGGCGCTGACACTCCTGGACCATTGTCGCGCGCGCGGGTTGTTCTCGCGGCTGATCGGCGACGATAGGCTGCTTGCCACGGCCCATGCGGGGCGGCTGGTCTGTCGCGTGCCGGCGACCATCGCCGGTCTCGCCGAAGTGCCTGGGTTCATGCCGCGTCCGCTGCCGTTCGAGCCCGGCGGGGTGATCGACCTGCATGTGAGGCTGGTGCCAAAGCCAGAGATGGCCCGTTTCCAGGAGGAAATCAGCGAGCCGGTCGCAGGCTGCCCGGTGCCGCGTATCGACCTTGCCGAGCGTAACGCCGCCACGGCCCTGCCCGCCGTGATGGCGCGGCTGTCGATCGCGCCTTTTCTATGATCCGCTCCCGATTTTTTGCTGCAATGCGTCAAAATGGCATGGGCCGGCGCAATTTTGGGCTTGTCAACGGGCCGCGCGTCGACAAGATAGCGCTCCCGCCGCCTGGAATGGCTGGCGAGCATAAAATGCGCCTGTGAAGCGGCGATGACGGGAGCCACCAAAGAATGATCGGACTCGTGCTTGTAACGCACGGTCAACTGGCCACCGAGTTCCGACATGCCGTCGAACATGTCGTCGGGCCACAAGACAATTTCGAAACCGTGGCGATCGGTGCCGACGACGATATGGAACAGCGTCGTCGCGACATCGTCGACGCCGTCGCCCGCGTCGACACCGGAACAGGCGTCATCGTGCTGACCGACATGTTCGGTGGCACACCGTCGAACCTCGCCATTTCGGTGATGGAGTCCGGCCGCACAGAGGTGATCGCCGGTATGAACCTGCCGATGCTGATCAAGCTGTCCTCGATCCGCAAGGGCGATAACATGGCGGCCGCGCTCGACGAGGCGCAGGCAGCCGGCCGCAAATACATCAACGTCGCCAGCCAGCTTCTGAGCAGCAAATGAACGCGCTATCCCCGGAAAAAGACCAGATTGTCCGGGAGTTTCCGATCGTCAACCAGCGCGGCCTGCACGCCCGCGCCTCGGCGAAATTCGTCCAGCTTGCCAGCGGCTTCGACGCCTCGGTGCATGTCGAGAAGGACGGCCTCAAGGTCGGCGGCACGTCGATCATGGGCCTGATGATGCTTGCCGCCAGCCCGGGCTACTCGATCCGCGTCACCGCCAGCGGGCCTGAGGCGCTTGAGGTCATGGACGCGCTGGAGCAGCTTGTCGCCTCCCGTTTCGGCGAGGAATGCTGATCCCGCACGCCGCCCGGGCATGCCCGAGAGACATGCAGGGATAAAGATTTCTTTATATCCCATTGTCGTCTCGATACCGATCTGCTAGTCAGGCCGGCAATTCGCGCCCTTCGACGCGCCAACCGGCGCGGGCGCATCCGCAACCAATTCGCAAGCACATCAAATTGCACGGAGCACTGCCATGACGGGTAGCAAGGATTATGTGGTCGCCGACATCTCGCTTGCCGGCTGGGGCCGCAAGGAACTGGATATCGCCGAAACCGAAATGCCGGGCCTGATGGCCTGCCGCGAGGAATTCGGCGCCAAGAAGCCGCTGAAAGGCGCGCGCATCACCGGCTCGCTCCACATGACCATCCAGACCGCGGTGCTGATCGAGACGCTGAAGGCGCTCGGCGCCGATATCCGCTGGGCTTCCTGCAACATCTTCTCGACCCAGGACCACGCGGCAGCCGCCATTGCCGAAGCCGGCATTCCGGTCTTCGCTGTCAAGGGCGAGAGCCTCGAACAGTATTGGGACTATACCGACCGTATCTTCCAGTGGACCGATGGCGGCCTTTCCAACATGATCCTCGATGATGGCGGCGACGCCACCATGTACATCCTGATCGGCGCCCGCGCCGAGGCCGGTGAGGATGTGCTGTCCAATCCGCAGAGCGAGGAAGAGGAATATTTCTACGCCCAGGTCAAGAAGCGCCTGAAGGCTTCGCCCGGCTTCTTCACCAAGCAGAAGGCGGCCATCCGCGGCGTCACCGAAGAGACGACCACCGGCGTCAACCGGCTTTACCAGCTGCAGAAGAAGGGCCTGCTGCCCTTCCCGGCCATCAACGTCAACGATTCCGTCACCAAGTCGAAGTTCGACAACAAGTATGGCTGCAAGGAATCGCTGGTCGACGGCATCCGTCGCGGCACCGACACGATGATGGCCGGCAAGGTCGCGGTCGTCTGCGGCTATGGCGACGTCGGCAAGGGTTCGTCGGCCTCGCTCAAGGGCGCCGGCGCCCGCGTCAAGGTCACCGAGGTCGACCCGATCTGCGCGCTGCAGGCGGCGATGGACGGTTTTGAGGTCGTCACGCTGGAAGACGCGGCTCCGACCGCCGACATCGTCATCACCACCACCGGCAACAAGGACGTCGTCACCCTCGACCACATGCGGTCGATGAAGGACATGGTGATCGTCGGCAATATCGGCCACTTCGACAACGAGATCCAGGTCGCGTCGCTGCGCAATCTGAAGTGGACCAACGTCAAGCCGCAGGTCGACATGATCACCTTCCCTGACGGCAAGCGGATGATCCTGTTGTCGGAAGGCCGCCTGCTCAATCTCGGCAACGCCACCGGCCATCCGAGCTTCGTCATGTCGGCGTCCTTCACCAACCAGGTGCTGGCCCAGATCGAGCTGTTCAGCAAGGGCGAGCAGTACCAGAACCAGGTCTATGTCCTGCCCAAGCATCTCGACGAGAAGGTCGCGCGCCTGCACCTCGACAAGCTCGGCGCCCGCCTGACCGAACTGTCGGGTGAACAAGCCGCCTATATCGGCGTCACGCCGCAGGGTCCGTTCAAGCCGGAACACTACCGCTATTAACCAAAGCTAAATTTACTACCAGATATTGACGCCGGGCGATTGACTTTTCGCCCGGCTTTATTTTTGCGCGCGATCAGCCTTCACGGCGATTCGGCGAGGGTTTATTGTCAGGTGATTCGCGACGCTTCCGGCCCGAGAGGGGATCAGAGAGGCGCGTTTCAGGGCGGTCTTGCATTCAGGCGGCGGAGAGGACCAAGACATGCCGGGGCAAAACCCGCACGGAGCGGGATCGGCCGTTTCCGGCGGCCATGACGATTCGGGGACCATAGGCTCGGCCACTCAGGGTGGGCGCCTTTCATGGCGTGCCCGCGCGGGACTGTTCCTGGCCAGTTCAGCACTTGCCTATCCGTTGGCCAGCGCCGTGGCGCATGCCGAGAACGCCGCCGTGGCGACGGCCGGCCTGTCGATCAGCACAGTCGAAGTCATGCAGCTTGCGGTGTTCGTCGGCGTGACGGGCGCGGCGCTTTTGTCGGCCATCGTTCTCATCCGTGAACGGGCTCGTACCTCGGCGGAAAATGTCGAACTGAGAAGCCGCGTCGCCGACGTCAACGCGGCGCTGCGCCGTTCGGAAGCGCTGCTCAATCTGCGCGACCAGCGTGTGGTCGTCTGGGCCTCGGAAAACAAGAAACCCGAACTCATCGGCACATTGCCGGTCGAAAGCGGCGCGCCGGAGGAGCGGGCAGCTTTCCTCGCCTTCGGCCGCTGGCTGATGCCGCGCTCGGCGGCGGCGCTCGAGCATGCCGTCGCGGGCTTGCGTGAAAAGGCCCGGCCCTTCGACCTGGTCATCGAATCGCAAGCCGGCGCACCGCTCGAAGTGCATGGCCGCAAGAGCGCCGCGCACATACTGGTGCGGTTCGTCTCGCTTTCCGAGACCCAGCGCAGCCAGGCCCGGCTGAAGATCGACAACCAGCGGCTGGCCGCCGACCACGACACGATGATCGGCCTGCTCGAGGCGCTGAAGATGCCGGCATGGCTGCGCGATGAGCACGGGCGCCTGAAATGGGTCAACCGGGCCTATGCCGACGCGGTCGAAGCCGAAAGCGCGGAGGCCGCCGTCCGCGACGCCAAGGAATTCCTCGGCGGCCAGGCGCGTGAGGCAATCGACACCCAGCACAAATCGCATCCCGTCTTCGAGCAGTCGCTATCCACCGTCATCGAAGGCGACCGCCGTGTCTTCGCGGTGACCGACTTCGCCGGCCCGGACGGTTCGGCCGGCCTTGCTTGCGACACCAGCGCCATCGAGACCATTCGCGGCGAATATGAGCGCACGGTGCGCAGCCACGCCGACACGCTCGACCAACTCAACACCGCCGTTGCCATCTTCGACACCGACGAGAAGCTGCGCTTTTTCAACCAGGCGTTCCAGAAACTGTGGGGCCTCGACAGCGGCTTCCTGCACAGCGCGCCCGACAATGCGCTGTTGCTCGACCGGCTGCGCAGCGAAGGCAAGATCGCCGAGCAGCCCGAATGGCGCCGCTGGAAGGAAGGCCTGCTCGGTGCCTACCGCGCGGTGGAATCGCAGGAGCATTGGTGGCATCTGCCTGATGGAAAGACCATCCGCGTCGTCGCCAACCCGCAGCCCAAGGGCGGCGTCACCTGGGTGTTCGAGAACCTGACCGAAAAGATGGACCTGGAAAGCCGCTACCGGACCGCGGTGCGGGTCCAAGGCGAGACGCTCGACAATCTCGCCGAGGGCGTGGCGGTGTTCGGCCCCGACGGCCGGCTGCGGCTGTCGAACCCGGCCTTTGCCACGCTGTGGGGCCTGGGCACGGAGGCCGCCAAGCCCAATGTGCACGTTTCCACGATCCGCGATCTTAGCGACCGGCAGGCGGTCGACAGCCCCTGGCCCGGTTTTGTCGCCGCCATCACCGGTTTCGACGACGAACGCCGCGAACGCCACGGCCAGACCGAGCTCAACAACGGCACCGTGCTGCGTTATGCCGTGATTCCGCTGCCCAACGGGCAAGTGATGATGACCTTCGTCGACGTCACCGACAGCGTGCATGTCGAACGTGCGCTGAAGGACAAGAACGAGGCGCTGGAAAAGTCCGACCAGCTCAAGAACGACTTCGTCCAGCACGTGTCCTACGAGCTGCGTTCGCCGCTGACCAACATCATCGGATTCACCGAACTGCTTTCACTGCCCACCACCGGACCGCTGAATCAAAAGCAGCGCGAATATGTCGAGCATGTCAGCTCGTCCTCTTCGGTGCTGCTGACCATCGTCAACGACATACTCGACCTTGCGACCGTCGACGCCGGCATCATGCAGCTCGACATTTCCGAGGTGCATGTCGACCGCACCATCGCGGCGGCTGCTGAACTGGTTGCCGACCGGCTGCAGGAGCATTCGATCCGGCTCGAGGTCGATGCCGCCGCGGCACCGAAGACCTTCCACGGCGACGAGACCCGCATCCGCCAGATCCTCTACAATCTGCTCAGCAATGCCGCCAACTACGCGCCAGAGGCCAGTACCATCCGGCTCGCCTGCCGCCATCTGGCGGACGGGGTGGAATTCTCGGTGCATGACGATGGTCCCGGCATGCCACCGGATGTCCTCGATTCGGTGTTCCGCCGCTTCGAACCGCGCACCAATGGTGGCCGTAGGCGCGGTGCCGGGCTCGGCCTGTCGATCGTCAAGAGCTTCGTCGAACTGCATGGCGGCCACGTTCGCATCGAAACCGGCAAGGACAAGGGCACGACCGTCATCTGCACCTTCCCCGACATGCCGGGCATCCGCGCCGCGGCCGAGTAGCCCGCTCGATGACGGGCCTGGTGCTGGAGCGGTTGCTCACCGATGAGACACAGACGGCGCGGCTAGGCGAGGACCTGGCGCTGGCGCTGCGTGCCGGCGACGTGCTGGCGCTCCAAGGCGATCTCGGCGCCGGCAAGTCCACTCTCGCACGGGCCCTGATCCGGACGCTTGCGGACGATGCCGGTCTCGATGTGCCGAGCCCGACCTTCACTCTGGTCCAGAGCTACGACACGCGCATTCCGGTGCACCATTTCGACCTCTACCGCCTGTCCTCGGCGAGCGAGCTCGACGAACTCGGCTTCGACGAGGCGCTGACGCAAGGGGCTGCCCTCGTCGAATGGCCTGAGCGGGCCGAAGGCTATCTGCCGAAGACAACGCTCTTGATCGAACTCGTCCAGCATGGCGAAGGCCGGCTGGCGCGGTTGTCAGGGCAAGGGGCGGCCTTCGACCGCGCGGCGCGGTCGCTGGCCATGCGCGGCTTTCTGGAGAGTGCCGGCTGGGGCGAAGCGCGGCGCCGCCATTTCATCGGCGACGCCTCGGCCCGCTCCTATGAGATCGTAACGCTTCCCGGCCAAGAGCCGCGCGTGCTGATGAACTCGCCGCGGCTGGTGCTCGGCCCGCCCGTGCGCGACGGCAAACCCTATGCCGTGATCGCCCACACCGCCCAGTCGGTCACCGCTTTCGTGGCCATCGACCGCGCCTTGAAGGCCGGCGGCGTCAGCGCTCCAGAAATCCATGCCGAGGACCAGGACCAAGGTTTTTTGCTGCTCGAACATCTCGGTTCGCAAGGGTTTCTCGGCAAGGACGGCGAGCCTCTACCGGAACGCTACGCCGCTGCCGCCGAGCTGCTGGCCATGATGCATAGCAAGACTTGGCCGCGGAGCCTACAAGCCGGACCCGGCAGTTTCCACGAAGTACCGCCTTTCGACCGCGACGCGATGATGATCGAAGCCGATTTGCTGGTCGACTGGTATGTGCCGGCGATATCGGGCGGCCCGGCCAGCGACGATCTTCGCGCCGGCTACTCCAGGGAATGGAACGCGCTTTTCGACCGGCTGCAAGGCAGCGAATACACGCTGATGCTGCGCGACTTCCATTCGCCCAACATCATCTGGCGTGGCGACCGCGCCGGCCATGACCGGCTGGGCATCGTCGACTTCCAGGACGCTCTGATCGGGCCCTCAGCCTATGACGTCGCTTCGCTGGCCATGGATGCCCGCGTCACCCTATCGCCCGAGATCGAAAGGCAGACGCTCGACGCCTATGTCGCGGCGCGCCATGCAGCGGGGGCTTTCGACGAAGTGAGTTTCCTGGAGGCCTATGCAATGATGGCCGCGCAGCGCAACTCCAAGATCCTCGGCATTTTCGTGCGCCTCGAAAAACGCGACGGCAAACCTTATTATCTGAAGCACCTGCCGCGCATCCGCGACTATCTGCGCCGGGCGCTGTCCCACCCGGCGCTTGCCAGCCTGCGGGATTTCTACGACACGCACGGGCTGCTTGAGGAACGAACACTGTGACAAGACCGGATACCGCCATCGTGCTCGCCGCCGGGCTTGGCAAGCGCATGCGGCCGATCACCGATACGATCCCCAAGCCGCTGGTCAGGATCGCCGGCAAGACCTTGCTCGACTGGGGGCTGGACAGCCTCGCCGCCGCCGGCGTCGCCAAGGCGGTGGTCAACGTCCATTATCTGCCCGAACAGATCGTTGTCCATGTCGCCGCGCGTAGCGCTCCGCGGATCATCATTTCCGATGAGAGCGACCGGCTGCTCGACTCCGCCGGCGGCATCGTCAAGGCGCTGCCGGAACTCGGTCAACAGCCGTTCTACATCCTCAACGCCGACACCTTCTGGATCGACCACGGCCCGCTCAATCTCGGGCGGCTCGCCCTTGCATGGGACGCCGCGAAAATGGATATTCTGCTGATGCTGGCGGATCTCCATCAGGCGACAGGACACTGTGGCAGCACCGATTTCCTGGTAGCGCCGGACGGCGGCTTGCGGCGTTCAAAAGGCGATCCGGCCGGCCTGATCTATGCCGGTGCGGCGATCATCCATCCGCGCCTGTTCAAGGACGCATTGGCCGAACCGCATTCGCTCAACGCTTATTTCGATAGAGCGATTGCCGCCGGCCGGCTGTTCGGCATGCCGATGCACGGCCACTGGATCACCGTCGGCACGCCCGATGCCATTCCACAGGCGGAAGCAGCGGTCGCCGGCGCGCTAACCGAGTCGCAATGAGCGGCTCAAGCCGCGTTTTCTCGATCCCGCCCGGAGCGCCGTTTCTGCCGACGCTGGCCGAGGCGCTGCTTGCCGGCCGCCTGGTCCCGGGATTTCGCTTTGACGGTAAACCGCTCGCTCTGGCCGATGTCACCATATATGTGCCGACGCGCCGCGCCGCGCGTGCCTTGCGCGGTGTCTTCGTCGACAGTTTGAAGGCACGCGGCGGCGGCGGTTCGGCGATCCTGCCCGTCATCCGCCCGCTCGGCGAGTTCGACGAGGATGAGGCCGCGTTCGACGCCGAGCCATCGGCAGCGATCGATCTCGCGCCACCGATCGCGGCGACCGAACGCCTGTTGCTGCTGACGCCGCTGGTACGCGCCTGGAAACGCCGGCTGCCGGAGCATGTGTCCAAGCTTTTCGCCGAGGAAATCGTCATTCCCGCCTCCACTGCCGACGCGATCTGGCTGGCGCGCGATCTTGCGGGGCTGATGGACGAGATCGAGACGGAAGGCACCGACTGGGCGAAGCTTGCAGGCCTGGTGACCGGCAATCTCGCCGGCTGGTGGCAGGTGACGCTCGAATTCCTCGGCATCGTCACCGAGGCCTGGCCGAAATTCCTGAGCGAGAGCGACCGCTCCAATCCGGCCGCGCATCGCAGCGCACTGATCCGCTCCGAAGCGGCCCGGCTGCGGCGCAATCCACCGGCCGGACCGGTCATCGCCGCCGGCTCGACCGGCTCCATCCCGGCCACGGCGGAGCTGCTTGCCGCGATCGCCCGCTTGCCCGCCGGCGCCATCGTGCTGCCCGGGCTCGACCGCACGCTGGACGAAGCATCCTTCCAGGCGCTCGTCACCCCCGGCGCGCGGCCGGCCGTGCTTGGCCACCCGCAATATGGCCTGGCCAGGCTGATCGGCAAGATCGGCGTCCTGCGATCGGATGTCGAAGAGGTCGGCGCGCCCGAGCCGCACCTTGCGCTTCGCGCCGCGCTTGTCGGCGAAGCGCTGCGGCCAGCCGAGACCACCGAATTGTGGGCCGAGACGCGTAGCGGGTTTTCGGCGTCCGATATTGCCGGCGCGTTCGCCGACGTGACTC
This sequence comes from Mesorhizobium sp. CNPSo 4671, assembly GCF_057784245.1. Taxonomy (NCBI): domain Bacteria; kingdom Pseudomonadati; phylum Pseudomonadota; class Alphaproteobacteria; order Hyphomicrobiales; family Phyllobacteriaceae; genus Mesorhizobium; species Mesorhizobium sp. CNPSo 4671. The sequence continues at coordinate 119,771 of NZ_JBWLUW010000004.1, forward strand.
TGCTTGAAGCCGCCAGCGAGCGCGATGAAGCCGTCGCCATCGCCGTTGCGCTGAAGCAGGCCGTGGAAACCCCCGGCCAAAGGGCCGCGCTCGTCACCGGCGACCGGGCGCTGGCGCGGCGCGTCTCGGTGGAGCTCAAGCGTTTCGGCGTGGTTGCCGACGATTCCGGCGGCACGCCGCTCGCCAACAGCCCAGCAGCCAGCCTGCTCCGGCTGGCGCTGGAAGCGGTGTTCCGGCCGGGCGATCCGGTCGGCCTTTTGTCGTTGCTCAAGCATCCGCTGCTTGGCCTCGGCCTCGAACGCGCCGCTGTGCGCCACGCGGCGGAACTGGTCGAACTGGTGGCGCTGCGCGGCGGCACCGGCCGCCCGGACATCGTTTCGCTGCCGGAATTGTTCGAAACCCGCCTCACCGGTCTCGGCGACGACAGCCGGCCGCCCTTCTGGCTTTCCCGCCTGACCGTCCGCTCTATCGAGGATGCTCGCAACCTGCTCGCACGCCTGACAGAAGCGCTGTCGCCGCTTTCGGCCTTTCGCGACCAGGCAGATGCCGATCTTGCCGCGCTGGTCAAAGCCAGCATCGTGGCCTTGGAAAACCTCGGGCGCTCCGCCGATGGCGGCCTGGGCGAACTCTATGCCGGTGACGCCGGCGAAAAACTTGCCGAATTGCTGCGCGGGCTGGTCGCGGCGTCGGCACCGCTGTCGTTCGCGGCGAGCGAATGGCCTGACGTGATGGACGCGCTGATCGCGCCCGAGACGGTGAAGCCGGCGCAAGGCACCGACAGGAACATCGCCATCTGGGGCGCGCTCGAAGCGCGGTTGCAGGATGTCGACACGCTGGTCATTGGCGGGCTCAACGAAGGTGTCTGGCCGCGCAAGCCGGAGAGCGACCGCTTCATGTCACGGCTGATGAAGACCGGCATCGATCTCGAACCGCCGGAGCGGCGCATCGGCCTCGCCGCGCATGATTTCCAGATGGCGATGGGCGCGCAACACGTGGTGCTGGCCCGTTCGGCGCGTGCCGGCGACGCACCCGCCGTGCCGTCGCGCTGGCTGCAGCGCTTGCTCACCTTCATCGGCAGCGAACAGGCGGCAAGCCTTCGCCGGCGCGGCGACGAGTTGCTCGCCTGGGCACGCGCGCTCGACACCGGCCCAAAGCAGGATTTCGCGCCGCGGCCGCAGCCGAAGCCGCCATTGGCGGTACGCCCGACGCATTTCTCGGTCACCGAGATCGAGACGTTGCGTCGCGATCCCTACGCCGTCTATGCCAGACGAATCCTCGGCCTGATGCCGCTCGATCCGCTGATCCGCGATCCCGGTGCGGCCGAGCGTGGCACGCTGTTCCACGCCATCCTGCACCTGTTCTCGTCGCGCGTTGCCGATCCGCGTGCGCCGGAAGCGCTAGCCGGCCTCATCGCCGCCGGCCGCGCCTGCTTTGCCGAGGCCGCCCTTCCGGCCGATGTCGAGGCGGTGTGGTGGCCGCGCTTCGAGAAGCTTGCGGCCAACATCGTCGAATGGGAGCGCACGCGCGCCGATGCGGTGGTCCGGCGCCATGCCGAGGAGCGTGCCGGGAAGACCCCCGTCGGCCAATCCGGCGTGACGCTGTCGGGCTATGCCGACCGCGTCGACCTGCTGGCCGGCGGCATGGCCGATATTCTGGACTACAAGACGGGCTCCTCGCCCTCCAAGGCGCAGGCACACACGCTGCTTGCGCCGCAGCTGGCGCTGGAAGGCGCACTGCTGCGGCGCGGCGCCTTCAAGGATCTGGGCACGCGCGAGCCGTCGCAACTGGCCTTCATCAGGCTGAAGCCGAATGGCGAAGTGTTCGAGGAGTCCATTCTCGAGCACAACCGTCAGCCACGGACCGCCGCCGATCTGGCCGAAGAGGCCTGGGCGCGGCTGGAAAAGCTTTTGATCCATTATGCCGATCCGCAGACCTTCTATCTGTCGCGCGCGCTGCCGTTTCGCGAGGGCGAGACCGATGGCGACTACGACCATCTCGCCCGCGTGCTCGAATGGTCGGCCGGCGGCGATGCCGGCGACGAGGGAGGGGAGGCATGAAGAAAGCCTATCCCATCCCGAGCGACACCGCCAACAGCCAGGCCCGCGCCGCCGATCCGCGAAATTCGGCCTGGGTGTCGGCCAATGCCGGCTCCGGCAAGACCCATGTGCTGGCCCAGCGCGTCATCCGGCTGCTGCTCAACGGCACCGACCCGTCGAAAATCCTGTGCCTGACCTATACGCGCGCCGCCGCCGCCAACATGTCGAACCGGGTCTTTTCCACGCTGTCGGACTGGACGGTCCTCGGTGGCGCCGAGCTGGCCGCGAAGATCGAGGCCCTGGAAGGGCGGCGGCCCGACCGGGACACCATGCGCCGGGCGCGGCGCCTGTTCGCCGAAGCGCTGGAAACGCCGGGCGGGCTGAAGATCCAGACCATCCACGCCTTCTGCGAATCGGTGCTCCACCAGTTCCCGCTCGAAGCCAACATCCCGGCCCATTTCGAGATGCTCGACGGCCAGATGGAAGCATCGCTGTTCGCCGCCGCGCGCCGCGAGATGATCTCCGGCACGGCTGCCGGCAACCCGGATCTGGCCGACGCCTTCGCCACCGTGCTGGAGCGAGGCGGCGAGGCCGGTCTCGATGCCTTGCTCGGCGAAATCGTGCGCAAGCGCGACGGCTTGCGTCATTTCCTCGATGCGGTCGGGCGTGACGGCTTCCAGCCATTGTTCGATGAATTCCATTTCCGCCCCGGGCAGACCGCCGAAGGGATAGCAGCATCGGTTTGGCCACTGCCCGGCTTCCTGCCCGACTATTTTGCCGGCTTCGCCCAGGCCGCCGAATCCACCGACGCCAGATCGGTGCTGAACAACATCCTGCCCTATGCGCGTCAGGCTTTCGCCGAGAACGATCCCGTTCGCTGCCTGCAACTGTTGGCAAGAGCCTTCCTCAAGACCGATGGTGATCCCTACGACCCGGCAAAGGCCTTCAAGAAGGCGCTGACCGACCGATTGCCTGATCTGGCCGAGTGCTACCTCTCGGCGTCGAGCGCCATCATCGAAACCGTCGACCGGCTGGCGCTGTTCCGCATGCTGGAAGGCACACGCGCGGCACTGACCATCGCCGACTGGCTGATCGCCCGCTACGAAGTGCTGAAGCGCGGCCGGGGCTTTCTCGACTTCAACGATCTGATCACCCGCACGGTCAACCTTCTGGCGCGGCCCGATGCTGGACCCTGGGTGCAATACAAGCTCGACCAGGGCATCGACCACATATTGCTCGACGAGGCGCAGGACACCAGCCCGGATCAATGGGAGGTGGTGAAGCGGCTGGCGGAGGAATTTTTCGCCGGCTTCGGCGCGCGCGACCGGGTCCACCGCACGGTGTTTGCCGTCGGCGACGAAAAGCAGTCGATCTATTCCTTCCAGGGCGCAGCGCCGGACTCTTTCGCCGACAGCCGGCTGCTGTTCGCCGGCAGAGTGCGCGACGCCGAAGCGTCCTTTGCCGATCTCAAGCTCACCTGGTCATTCCGCTCGACCGACGACGTTCTCGCCGCCGTCGACCGCGTCTTTGCCGACCCGATCGTGCGGCGCGGCATCAGCCACGATCCCGATCCGCTGAGCCATAAGGCTATCCGCACCGATGCACCGGGCTATGTCGAGGTCTGGCCGTCGATCGGTGCCGATGTGGTTGACGAACCCGATGACTGGACGCAAGCGATCGACCATGCCCATGCGCCGGCGGTGCGCGTTGCCGAGAATGTCGCGGCGACCATTGCCGGCTGGATCGGCAAGGGCGAAATCATCGAGGGCCGTGGCAAGCGGCTGCGCCCGGGCGACGTGCTGGTGCTGGTGCGCAAGCGCGACAGTTTTGTCCATGCGCTGACCCGGGCGCTCAAGCGCCGCGACATTCCGGTCGCCGGCGCCGACCGGCTGAGCTTGCCCGGCCATATCGCGGTCAAGGATTTGATCGCGCTTGGTCATCTGCTGATCCAGCCGCAGGACGATCTGTCGCTCGCCGCCGTGCTGCGCAGCCCGATCTTCGACCTGCCGGAGGAGGCGCTGTTCACGCTCGCCGCGCAGAGGCCGCCCGGCCTGTCGCTGGCCGCATCGCTGCGCCAGCAGGCCACAGAAAACGAGCCCCTTGCGAAGATTGTCTCCCAGCTCGACCTCTGGGCTGATGAGGCCGCTTTCAAGCCGGTGTTCGAGTTCTATGCCGGCCTCTTGGCATGCCATGGCGTTGGCGGAAGCGATGGCGTGCGTAGAAGGATGATCGCGCGACTCGGGCCGGAAGCCGGCGATATTCTCGATGAATTCCTGAGTTTCTGCCTGGCCGAGGAACGGACCGGCCTACCCGGGCTGGAAGCTTTTCTGTCGACGCTGGAAAATGCCGGCCCCGAGATCAAGCGCGAGATGGACCAGACGCGCGACGAGGTTCGCGTCATGACCGTGCACGCCGCCAAGGGGCTGGAGGCGCCGGTGGTGTTCCTGGTCGATGGCGGCTCCGCGCCGTTCAGCGACCAGCATCTGCCGCGGCTGATGCCTTTCGACGGCTCGGGCCGCAATTTCGTCGGCAAGGGCTATCTCTGGCGTTCGGCCAGCGATGTCGCCAACGGTTTTTCGAAGGCGGCGGCGGCACGGGCACGGGAGCTTGCAGACGACGAATACCGCCGGCTGCTTTATGTCGGCATGACCCGCGCCGAGGACCGGCTGATCGTCTGCGGCTATCATGGCAAGCGGGCGCCGAACACCGGCACCTGGCATTCGATCGTCAGCCGCGCGCTGATCGGCGCGCCCGAGAGCGAACCGCGTCCGCACCCCGCCGGCGGCGAGCCGGTGCACCGTTTCCATGTCACCAAACTGCCGCCCGTCGCGGCGAGCGCCGATGAACAGGCGCGGCGGGCCGATGCTTTCAGTCCGTTGCCTGGAACCCTGTTCCAGCCCTTGCCGCCCTTCGAGGACCTGCCGCGGCCGCTGTCGCCGTCTGGCGCCTCGGCGCTGATCGACGAAGGCAAGGAAGCGGTCGTCGACAAGGCTTCACCGGTGCTGGACGCCGACGCCGAACCGGGCTTTGCCGTGCTGCGCGGGCTCGCTTTGCACAAGCTGCTGCAGATGCTGCCCGGCCTTGCCGAGGGTGAACGCCAAGGCGCGGCCGAGCGTTATCTCGCGCGAACAGGTGCCGCATGGCCGCCCTCAGAGCGCGAAAAGGCCCTGGCGTCGGTCATCGCCATTCTTGCCGATCCACGCCTCGGCCAGCTGTTCGCACCCTCCTCGCGCGCCGAGGTCGCGATCATGGGTAGCCTGGAAGTGAGGGGCAAAATGCGTTCGATTTCCGGCAAGATCGACCGATTGGCGGTGACCGCGGACACGGTTTCGATCGTCGACTACAAGACCAATCGGCCGGCCCCCGCCTCGCTGGCCGAGATTCCGCCAGCCTATCTGCTGCAGCTGGCGCTCTATCGCGCCCTGCTGCAGCCGCTTTATCCCGGGCGTGAGGTCAAGGCGGCCCTGTTGTTCACCGAAGCGCCACGGCTGATCGAACTGCCGACCCGGGCCATGGATGACGCCCTTGCCCGACTCACAGGAGCGTGACACAAGACCTGCTTGAAGAAGGGCGCGACAGCCACCACATTTGGTGCGACAAAGAACTCTCGAAAGGAATTTTCCGCATGGGTGCCACCGTCAAGGTCGACAAGAACAATTTCCAGGCCGACGTGCTCAACGCCAAGGAGCCGGTCGTGGTGGATTTCTGGGCTGAATGGTGCGGCCCGTGCAAGATGATCGGCCCGTCGCTGGAAGAGATCGCCAACGAGCTCGGCGGCAAGGTTAAGATCGCCAAGCTCAACATCGACGAGAATCCCGAGCTTGCCGCGCAGTTCGGCGTGCGCTCGATCCCGACGCTGATGATCTTCAAGGGCGGCGAAGTCGCCGATATGAAGGTCGGTGCCGCGCCCAAGACTGCGCTGTCGCACTGGATCAATGGTAGCCTTTGATCCAACTGTTTAGACGCAATTCCGGACTGAAAACCGCTTCACACTTTTCTTGGAATTGCTTTGAAATTTCTGATTGCAAGAGCCCGGCCGTCGCGCCGGGCTTTTTGTTGGCGCCATCGGCCAACCCGCTCTGGCCCTCACATCAGGGCACGCCATGTCTTCTGCTGGCAGCAGAAACAGGGAGAGCGACATGACCGGATCCGCCAAGGCCACCGTCTTCATCGACAATGAGCGCGTCATCGTCACCGAGTACCGCTTCCAGCCCGGCGACAACACCGGCTGGCATCGCCATGGCCACGACTATGTCGTCGTGCCGCTGATGGACGGCAAAGTGAAGCTGGTGACCAAGGATGGCGAGACCTTCGCCGAGATGAAGAAAGGCGCGCCCTATTTCCGCAAGGAGGGCGTCGAGCACGACGTCATCAGCGCCAATGACGGCGAATATGCTTTTATCGAGATCGAGCTGAAGTGAGCCGCCAGGGCCGGGCCCTGGTGTAGCTTGGAATGCGGTCACCAGTCGGCGATGCGATCGCGGCCGATGAACTGCGCGCTTTTTGCGGTGTATTCGAACAGCTCGATCTTCACGCCGTTGGGGTCGCGGATCCAGGCCTGAAACGTGTCGTCGCAGGCATGCTTCTTGGCGGTCACGTCGATGCCCTTCGACTTGATATGGACGATCGCGGCGTCGATGTCTTCGACTTCCAGGCAGAAATGGTTGATCTGATTGAGCTCGTTGAAGCTCGTGCCGTCTTTCTGGAACACCTCGACATGGCTTCGGCCACCGCAATCCAGGTAGAAGCCGAAAATCTTGCCGTCGCGCAGGAAATTGAACCTTGTGTCCATGCCGAGCACGTCGCGGTAGAAACTGCGCGTCGCTTCCAGGTCTTGCGCGAAGATGCAGACATGGGCGAGTTGCTTCACCTTGATCATCATGAGCTCCTTTTGCAGGCCAGGCTCTCTCAGGTCGGCGGCGTGCCGTTCTCGGCCAGCACCGCGCCGGCCAGATAAAGCGATCCGCCGATCAGGATGCGCGGCGGCGGGCCGTCCCAGGTGTCGCGCAGCAGCATCAGTGCGTTGGCGACGGAACTCACCGGCTCGGCAGTCAGCCCGGCTTCCGTGGCCCGGATCGCCAGTTCGTCGTTCGGCACGCCGGCGTCGCTCAGGCTCACCGGCACGGTGTAGACATGCCGGACGAGACCCTTGAAGGCGCGGAAATAGCCGCTCTGGTCCTTGGTGTTGATCATCCCCGAGATGAGGAAGAGCGGGCGCGGGTTCTTTTCCTCCTGCTCGGCCAGCGCTTCGGCGACGACCACGCCGGCGCCCGGATTGTGGCCGCCGTCGAGCCAGATGTCGGCGCCCTTCGGCGCCAGCTCCGCCAGCCGGCCTTGCGCCAGCTTCTGCATGCGGCCGGGCCAAGCGACATGGGTCATCGCCTTCTCGGCGGCGCGGTGGCTGATCTCGAAGCCGGCCGCCTTGACCGCGGCGATCGCGGCGGCCGCATTGGCGAACTGGTGGCGCCCGGGCAGGCGCGGCGGCGGCAGGTCCATCAGGCCGTCCTCGTCCTGGTAAACCATGCGGCCGTTTTCCTCGAAGGCGAGGAAATCCTGGCCGTAGACGAAGGTCGGGCACTCCAGCCGCTCGGCGGTCTCGATCAGCACCTGCAGCGCCGTTTCGCTTTCCTGTGCGCCGATGACCACCGGGCAGCCGCGCTTCATGATGCCGGCCTTTTCAGCCGCGATCAGTTCGACACGGTCGCCGAGATAGGCTTCGTGATCCATCGACACCGGCATGATCACCGACACCGCAGGCCTGGCGACGACATTGGTGGCGTCGAAGCGGCCGCCGAGGCCGACCTCGATGATGGCGGCTTCGGCCGGATGTTCGGAAAAAAGGATGAAGGTGACGGCGGTAAGGATCTCGAAGACGGTGATCTTCTGGCCGTCATTGGCCTTGGCGACGCGGGCAATGGCCTCGGCGAAGGTCTCGTCGTCGACAAGCTTGCCGCCCCCCTCGGCGGCGAGCCTGTAGCGCTCAGCCCAGTTCACCAGATGTGGTGAGGTGTGGACGTGGACAAGGTGGCCGGCGGCCTCGAGCAGCGCGCGCGAAAAGGCGGCGCAGGAGCCCTTGCCGTTGGTGCCGGCGATATGGATGACCGGCGGCAGCAGATCCTGCGGATTGCCCAGCCGCTCCAGGAGCCGCGTGATACGGTCGAGCGAAAGGTCAAAGCCTTTCGGGTGAAGCGCCATCAGGGCTTCGATTTCGCGGTCGGCGGCGAGCGTTGTCATGACAGAATCCTCGCGCATGGCCCGAGAGCCAGAATCGCTCCCAGAATGGCCATGGCAATCAAAAGGCTACAGCGCGCCATGGACATGGCGCAATCACTGTTCGCGGTGGCTGGTGTCGCGTCCTCAGGCTTGCGGCCGGGCTTCGGCAGGGATCACCGCAGGCGGCAGGATTTCCGGCTCCAGCGGCTTTTCCGCCTCCGGTATCTTGAGCAGCATCTTCAGCAGGCGCGCGATCGTGGCCCGCATCTCCAGCCGCGACACCACCATGTCGACCATGCCGTGCTCCATCAGATATTCGGAGCGCTGGAAACCATCGGGCAGCTTTTCACGGATGGTCTGTTCGATGACGCGCGGGCCGGCAAAACCGATCAGCGCGCCGGGTTCGGCAATGTGCACATCGCCCAGCATGGCGTAGGAGGCGGTGACGCCGCCGGTGGTCGGGTTGGTCAGCACGACAATGTAGGGAAGGCCGGCTTCCTTCAGCCGGTCGACGCCGACCGTAGTGCGCGGCAGCTGCATCAGGGACAAAATACCTTCCTGCATGCGGGCGCCGCCGGAAGCGGCGAACAGGATCAGCGGCCGCTTGCGCTGCAAGGCGACTTCGAAGCCGTGCACGATAGCGTCACCGGCGGCCATGCCGAGCGAACCGCCCATGAAAGCGAAGTCCTGCACTGTTACCACCACCGGCAGGCCCTCGACGGTGCCCAGCGCGTTGATGATCGCGTCTTCGAGGCCGGTCTTGGCCTTGGCATCCTTCAGCCGGTCGACATAGCGCTTCTCGTCCCGGAATTTCAGCGGATCCTGCATGACCTTGGGATTGTCCAGGGTCTCGTACTTGCCGTCATCGAAAAAGAATTTCAGCCGCTCCTTGGCCGAGATCTTCATGTGATGGCCGGAAGACGGGATGACGAACTGGTTGGATTCCAGATCCTTGTGGAACACCATTTCACCGGTCTCGGGATCCTTGATCCAGAGATTCTCGGGCATGTCGGTACGCCGGCCGAGCATCGAATTGATCTTCGGGCGAACGTAATTGGTGATCCAGTTCATCGCTTCGGCTCCTGTCCTGACGAAGAGTTGGCTAAAGACGTAGGAAAACTATTCGGCAGCAGCAAGGCGGGCCGAGCGCACGCCTTGCGCCAGGCCGCTGACCAGCGTGGCGACGGCCTCGGCCGGGTCGGCGGTCTTTTCGCCCTTCGGCCCCAGCACATTGGCGACCGCATTGACGATGGCCGTGCCGACGACGACGCCATCGGCATTGGCGCCGATGACACGCGCCTGCTCGGCGGTCTTGACGCCAAAGCCGACGCAGACCGGCAGGTCGGTGTGGCCCTTGATGCGGTTGACGGCGGCGGCCACCTTGCCGGTGTCGGCCAGCGCCGAGCCGGTGATGCCGGTCATCGACACGTAGTAGACGAAGCCCGACGTGTTCTGCAGCACTTTCGGCAGGCGCTTGTCATCGGTGGTCGGCGTCGCCAGGCGGATGAAGTTGATGCCGGCTTTCAGCGCCGGAATGCAGAGCTCTTCGTCCATTTCCGGCGGCAGGTCGACGACGATCAGCCCGTCGATGCCGCTGGCCAGCGCGTCCTTGAGGAAGCGGTCGACGCCGTAAATGTAGATCGGGTTGTAGTAGCCCATCAGCACGATCGGCGTTTCATTGTCGCTTGCGCGGAATTCGGACGCCATCTTCAGCGTCTTGACCAGCGTCTGGCCGCCTTTCAGAGCGCGCAGGCCGGCGGCCTGGATCGCCGGGCCATCGGCCATCGGATCGGAAAACGGCATGCCGAGCTCGATGATGTCTGAGCCGGCGCCGGGCAGCGCCTTCATGATCGACAAAGAGGTGTCGTAGTCGGGGTCGCCGCCCATGAAATAGGTGACGAGCGCCGGGCGGCCTTCGGTCTTCAGCTTCGCCATGCGGCGGTCGATGCGGGTCGTCATGTCTGGCCCTTTGGACAAATTTTGCTCATAATCAACTCCCAAGTCGAAACCGTCCAAAGGGCCTAGATCTCCATGCCCAGCATCGAGGCCACTGTGTGCACATCCTTGTCGCCACGGCCCGACAGGTTGACGATGACGATCTGGTCCTTGTCCATTTCAGGCACGATCTTCACCGCGTGGGCGATGGCGTGCGCCGATTCCAGCGCCGGGATGATGCCTTCGACGCGCGTCGTCAGCTTGAAGGCTTCGAGCGCCTCGTCGTCGAGGATCGGCACGTATTCGACGCGGCCGGAATCGCGCAGCCAGGAATGTTCCGGGCCGACGCCGGGATAGTCGAGACCGGCCGAGATCGAATGGCCGTCCATGATCTGGCCGTCGGCATTCTGCAAGAGATAGGTGCGGTTGCCGTGCAGCACGCCGGGCGAACCCGCATTCATCGAGGCGCAGTGCTCGATGCCGTCAAGGCCGCGCCCGCCGGCCTCGATGCCGATGATGCGTACCTCCTTGTCGTCGAGGAAGGGGTGGAACAGGCCGATGGCGTTGGAGCCACCGCCGACAGCGGCGATGATGGTGTCGGGCAGCCGGCCTTCCTGCTCGAGGATTTGCGCGCGGGCTTCCGTACCGATCACCGACTGGAAGTCGCGCACCAGTTCCGGATAGGGGTGCGGGCCGGCGGCGGTGCCGATCAGATAATAGGTGTCCTCGACATTGGTGACCCAGTCACGAAGGGCTTCGTTCATGGCGTCCTTCAGCGTGCCGTGGCCGGCGGTGACCGGCCGCACCTCGGCGCCAAGCAGCTTCATGCGGAACACGTTGGGGCTTTGACGGGCGACGTCGGTGGCGCCCATATAGACGACGCAGGGATAGCCGAAGCGGGCGGCGACGGTGGCGGACGCCACGCCATGCTGGCCGGCACCCGTCTCGGCGATGATGCGCTTCTTGCCCATGCGTTTGGCCAGCAGGATCTGGCCGAGGCAGTTGTTGATCTTGTGCGAGCCGGTGTGGTTCAGGTCCTCGCGCTTGAAATAGACCTTTGCGCCGCCCCCGAGGCCCTTCGCCGAGGAAACCTCACGAAGATGCCTGGTCAGGCCTTCGGCAAAATACAGCTTCGACGGCCGCCCGGCATAATGGGTCGAAAGATCGGTCAGCTCAGCCCTGAAATCCGGATCGTTCTTGACCTCATTCCAGTGCCGTTCGAGGTCGAGGATCAGCGGCATCAGCGTTTCGGCGACGAAACGGCCGCCAAAAATGCCGAACATGCCCTGTTCGTCGGGTCCGGTGCGGAAGGAATTGGGCATCGCCGGCTGGTCCATCGCCGATCTCCTAAATCTTATGTTTGAGCATGTCTTGTCGAAAAACCGGATTCCACTTTTCCGGGACATGCTACCTATCTAGTTCTTGAACATGTCCTTATCGGAAAACCGGATTCCACTTTTCCGGGACATGCTCTGATTGGAATCACGCTCAGGCGGCGCGGTCGTCGCGTGCTGCCCGGACGGCCCGGAAAAACTGTTCGATCAACGCCGGATCTTTGACGCCCGACGCGCTTTCCACGCCGGAAGAAATGTCTATTCCGGGCGGATTCGCAAGCCGAAGGGCATCGCCGATATTGGCGGCGTTGAGCCCACCGGAAAGCATGTAATCGACGCCGGCGTCAAGGCCGGCAAGGATGCGCCAGTCGAAGGCGACGCCATTGCCACCCGGCAGCTCGGAGCCTTTCGGCGGCTTGGCATCGAACAGGAACCGGTCGGCAACGCCGATGAACGGCTTGATCCGGTCGAGGTCGGCGGCCTCGCTGAGCGGCAATGCCTTCATTACCGGCAGGCCATAGCGGGCTTTGAGTTCAGCCACGCGCTCGGGCGTTTCCGAACCGTGCAGCTGCAGCATGTCGGGTTGCATGGCCGTGACGATCCCGTCCAGGAAGGCGTCACTGGCATCGACGGTAACGGCGACCGCCAAGGCCTTGCCGCGCGCGGCTTCGCGCAGGCGCCCGGCTTCCGCCGGCTCGACATAACGCGGGCTCTTCGCAAAGAAAATAAAGCCGACATGGCTGGCGCCGCCGGCGAGCGCCGCGGCCATTGCCTGGTCGGTCTTCAAGCCGCAGATTTTGATGTCGAGCGCCATGGCGCGGGAATTGGCATGAAATCGCGACAGAGTCGAGAAAAAGCATGCTGTTTGCCGGCAACGCCAAAGGCGCTAACTATTGATGGACGGGATTGACAGCATACCGGGTGGGAGAACGATCATGGCCGACAGAACGGTTGCGGAACTGAAGCAGAAGGTCGCGCAGGCACGTGAGGTGATCGCGCATCTGATGGACAAGGCGGCCTTCAACGGCGCCGAGGCACACCGGGCGCTGGATTATTTCGGCAGCGATGCGTTCGACCGGAATTTTCTGCCCTGGCCGCATCATGGCGATGAGGGCCTGCGGCCGGATGAGCTCAATGCCGCGAATGACGACTGACTACTCGAACACGATCGCCTGCAGCGCGCCGCCATTGCGCTTCAGCCAGTCCTTGCAGCGGTCGGTGTCGGGGCAGAGTTTTTCGCACAGTTTCCAGAATTTCGAGCCGTGGTTCATCTCCTTGAGATGCGCCACCTCATGCGCCACGAGGTAGTTGATGATCGGTTGCGGCGCCATCATGATGCGCCAGGAGAAGGACAGATTGCCTTCCGAGGTGCAGGAGCCCCAGCGGCTTGACGTGTCCTTGTAGCGGATCGCCTTGGCGCGCTTGCCGAGCGCCTCGGTGTGTTTGACCACCAGCTTCTCGATCTCCTTCTTGGCCTCGCGCTTCAAGAAGTCGGCGATGCGGCGCGGCAGGTGCGCACGGTCGCCATGGACGATCAGCAGCGGGCCGCGCTCGTCGCGCGATACCGTCACGGTGCCGCGCTTTGACGGCTCATGGACGATGCGGTGCGGCACGCCGCGGATCGGAATCTTGATGCCCGGCCGCACCTGTGGCCGCGTCGGCACTTTGGCGAGACGCTGCTCCAGCCAGTCCTGATGGCGGTCGAGGAACCTGTCCACCTCGCCGCGGCGCAGGCCGGGCGGCACGGTGATGCGCAGGCCCTGGCCGCCGGAATCGATGCGCAGCGTCAGGCGCCGGGCCCGGGCGCTCTCGACGATCTTGAGCGGGAGCGTGCGGCCAGCGACGCAATATTCGCGCTCCACGACTGGCGTGGCCTTGGGCTTCGTCAGATTGCGGAAGAATCCGATGGTCATGGCGGGACGATACGCGATTCGAGAAAAACGACTAGAACAAAAAAGAAACGGCGCCGCTCGCGCGACGCCGTTTTTTCACGATCGGGCCTGTCGCTCGGCCTCAGTCGTCAAGCAGGTTCGAGCCCTTGCCACGCTTGGTCGGGGTCGTGCCGGTGCTCGGATCGGTCTTTGCCGGAGCGGTCGACTTGTTGCGGTTCGCCATGAAGCGATCGAACTCGTCCTGATCCTTGGCCCGACGCAGTTCGCGGGCATAGTCGTCGAACTCGGTCAGCATGTCGTCGAGCTTGCGGCGTTCCTCGGCGAGGCGCTCAAGCTCCTTTTCGCGCCAGTCGTCGAAAGCGACGTTGCCGGTGCGGGCGGAGCCATGGCCCCAGCGCGCGGCCTTGTCGGAACCACGGCGGCAGCCGGCGAAGATGCCGTCGGTCGCGCGGTTGACGTCACGCTTGAAGCCGTCGAGCCGGTCGCCCCATATGATGTAGGCGAGCATGGCGAAGCCGAGCGGCCAGAACACCATGAACCCGATCACCATCAACGCGATGGTTGCCGGCGTCCAGGCCGGGCGGATCAATGCAGATGTGTTCATTTTCTCCCATTCCTTCGGTTGGAGACAGCCAGGACCGGCTGCGTGGAATCGAAATGGGAAGGCAAAAACGGCGATTCAAGACAAGGTCCGCCAAAACCGGACAAGCGGCTGAAATGATTATCGCTTTTTGAGCCTGTCGAGGAAAAGCACGACCAGCCCGGCGATCAGCCCCCAGAATGCGGCGCCAACGCCGAACAGGGTCAACCCAGAAGCGGTGACGACAAAGGTGACGGTGGCGGCCATGCGGTCACCCTCCTCCTTCAGCGCGATCGCCAGCGCGTTGGCGAGCGAGGCCATCAGCGCAAGACCCGCGACCAGCACGATCAGGCTCTGCGGCAGAACGGCGAAGATCGCCACCAGCGACGCGCCGAAAATCGCGAAAATGAGATAGGCGAGCGCATAGAAGGGGCCGGTCTTCCAGCGCTCGGCAGGGTCGGGATGGACGTCAGGCCCGGTGCAGATCGCCGCCGAAATCGCCGCCAGGTTGGTGGTCGAGCCGCCAAACGGCGCCGACAGCAGGGAAAACAGGCCGGTGACGCCGATCAGCGGGCCGGGCTCCGGATGATAACCGGCGGCGCGCAGCACGGCGAGGCCCGACAGGTTCTGCGAAGCCATGGTGACGAGATAGAGCGGCAGCGCCAGGCCGATGATTGCCTTGACGGTGAAATCGGGCGCGATCAGCGTCAGAGTCGACAGTTCGGGTGTCGGCAGGCCGCCGACGCGGCCGGTAAGAAACGCGGCGAGACCGCCGCCGATCAGCACCGACAGCACCGACAGCGCCGGGTGGAACAGGCGGATCAAGAAGAAGGCCGTGATCAGAGGCAGGATCAGCCAGGGGTCGACAGGAACGGTCTTGACCGCATTGAGGGCGAAGGTGACGACGATGCCGGCGAGCATGCCTGAGGCGACCGAGGGCGGTATCCTGGAGATCAATTGCGTCAGGGGCCGGAACAGGCCAGTGGCGATCAACAGGATGGCGGTGACGATGAAGGCGGCGACGGCCTCGCCGATCGAAAAGCCGGTCGACGCCGCCATCAACGCCAGGCCTGGCGTCGACCATGCGGTGATGACAGGCATTTTCGTGCGCCAGGACAGCCACAGGCTCTCGATCGCCATGGCCAGGCAAATCGTCGTCACCCAACTCGCCGTCTGAATTTGCGTCGCGCCGACCGCGTGGGCGGCGGCAATGACGATGGCCAGCGTGCCGCCAAAGCCGACGATAGCCGCGACGAAGGCCGAGATCGGAATGGAAAGGCGCATCGTCACCTGCCCCGCCCGGCCATGTCGCCGACCGCCCGCACCAGCATGTCGAGATCCTGCGGCCGCGACAGGCGATGATCGCCGTCGGGAATGAGCGACAGCGTGACGTCATCGGCCGGCAGCAGGCTGACCAGTTTCAATGCGTGGCTCGACGGCACGTCCGGATCGGCCAGGCCCTGCAGAATGTGGACCGGGCAATGCGTGTCGATCGGCCCGGTCATCACCCGGTTATTGCGCCCGTCCTCGATCAGCGCGCGCGTGTAAATGTAGGGCTCAGTCGAATAGTCGGAGGGCTCGGCGAAGAACCCCTTTTCGGCGAGGTCGCGCTTTTGCGCCGCGGTCAGCACGGGTTCGACCAGTTCGGCGGTAAAATCCGGCGCCGGCGCCAGCAGCACCAGGCCAACGACGCTGGCGTCGCCCGCCTTGCGCAATTCCTGCACCATGCGCAGCGCGATCCAGGCGCCCATCGACGAGCCTACCAGGATCTGGCTGCCGCTGGTGAAATGCCGGAACACGGCAAGGCTCTGCGAAAGCCATTTCGAGATCGTGCCGTCGGCAAACGCACCGCCGGATTCGCCATGGCCGGAATAGTCATGGCGCAGGAAGGCGCGGCCTTCTTTTGCCGCCCAGTCCGACAGCGTCTGCGCTTTCGTGCCCAGCATGTCCGACTTGTAGCCGCCCAGCCAGACAAAGCCGGGCGTCGAGCCTGCCGTGTGGCGTACTGCAATGCGCGACCCATCGACATCGAGAAAGGTTGGAGGCGTGACGGTCATGGCTTTTTCCTCAGGCCCCTCTTCTGGCTCGGGTTCTTGTGGCACAGCCACGGGCGTGGCGAAAAGTGCTCGCGCTGTTTCTTTGTTTGGTGCAGGCGGTGATCAGGGTGATTTTCTGTCAATGCTGTGCTATTGACTCCGCCCGCGCGCTCCCCACATTGGCGCGTCCACGCATCAAGACCGACAAATCCTGAACGAAACGGCCCAAGGAGACCACGACCATTCGCAGACCTTTCAAAGCAGCGGCGCCGACCAAGGATGGGCCGCGCTCCAACCGTGATATCCGGGTTCCCCGGGTCCAGCTTATCGACGCCGAAGGCCAGAACCGTGGCGATGTTTCCATCAACGACGCATTGCTGCTCGCCGAAGAGGCCGGGCTCGATCTCGTCGAGATATCGCCCAATGCGGTGCCCCCCGTCGTAAAGATCCTCGATCTCGGCAAGTTGAAATACGCCAACCAGAAGAAGGCGGCCGAGGCGCGCAAGAATCAGAAGGTCATCGAGATCAAGGAGATCAAGATGCGCCCGAACATCGACAGCCATGACTACGAGACCAAGATGAAGGCGGTGCGCCGCTTCTTCGAGGAAGGCGACAAGGTCAAGCTGACGTTGCGCTTCCGTGGCCGCGAGATGGCGCATATGGAACTCGGCATGCAGCTTCTGAACAAGGTGCGCGAGGAAGTGGCGACCATCGCCAAGGTCGAGGCGGAGCCGAAGCTCGAAGGCCGCCAGATGATGATGGTGCTGGCGCCGCGCTAAGGTGTGCTGAATATCAACACCACCTGAGATCACGATAAAGTCAGGCGTGGCCAGCGCTCCAAATCCGCCTGAATTGTCTTGCAGAGCGTCCCGGCGATCGGCGGGACGCCTGTTTCTCGGCTAAAGCTGCGATCGCCGGCTTTGTTTTTATGCATGTCGTCCTCCCAAAACCGGACCCACTTTTGGGCGACATGCAATTGGCTCTTCGACGATCGGACACCCCCTTGGACAACGAACTCAAATACGGGCTGGGCAATTACCAGCAAATGCGTCGGCTGGTGCTTGCCGTGCTCGTGGTGGTGCTGTTTTTGGCGCTGCTGTTTGGCCAGTCGACCTTCCCGCCCGACACGCCGGTGCATGAAACGATCGAGATGTTCGGCGTGCTCTTGATTTTCCTCGGCATCGTCGGACGGCTTTGGGCGACGCTCTATATAGGCGGGCGCAAATCGTCCGAGGTGGTCACCGGCGGGCCCTATTCGATCACCCGCAACCCGCTCTATGTGTTCTCGACGGTGGCCGCGGCCGGCGTCGGCGCACAGATCGGCTCGTTTTCCGGCATCATCCTGTTCGCGGTGCTGTGCGCGGGCGCCTTCCATATCGTCATCCTGCGCGAAGAGAAATTCCTCAAGGAAGCGCTCGGCGCTCCCTATCAGGCCTATCTGAACAAGGTGCCGCGCTTCTTCCCGAAGCTCTCCCTCTACCGGGAGGGCGACACAGGCAGCTTCAAGCCACGCCTGCTGTTGACCACGCTGCTCGACGGGCTGGTGTTCCTGGTTGCGTTACCGGCCTTCGAACTGATCGACGGCGCGCAGCAGTCGGGCATGCTGCCGGTGTGGTTCACGCTGCCCTGAGTGGGGACAGAGCCTCGCACGGCTTCAGGTGTTGCGCACAGGCCGTCTTTGACGTATAGGACCGCCGTTCAAGAAAACCGCCCGGCAGGGCATGCCGTGGCGGTTTCATTTGCTTTTCGGGCTTTGGTCGGCCCGGAGCGAACAAGAAGCGCGATAGTGCGCCAACAATACGGAGTAGCAAAATGCCCAAGATGAAGACCAAGTCGGCCGCCAAAAAGCGGTTCAAGATCACAGGTACGGGTAAAGTCCTGTCGGCTGCGGCCGGCAAGCGTCACGGCATGATCAAGCGTTCCAACAAGTTCATTCGAAATGCCCGCGGCACGATGGTTCTGGCTGAACCGGATGGCAAGAAGGTCATCAAGAATTTTCTGCCGAACGGCCTCTGAGCATTCGGTTTCAGGAACAGCGTTTAAGGAGATCATGACATGGCACGCGTAAAGAGAGGCGTCACCTCGCACGCCAAGCACAAGAAGGTCCTGAAAGCCGCCAAGGGCTTCTACGGCCGTCGCAAGAACACCATCCGCATCGCCAAGCAGGCGGTGGAAAAGTCGCTGCAGTATGCCTACCGCGACCGCAAGAACCGCAAGCGCTCGTTCCGCGCGCTGTGGATCCAGCGCATCAATGCAGCGACCCACGAGCATGGCCTGACCTATGGCCGCTTCATCGACGGCCTCAACAAGGCCGGCATCGAGATCGATCGCAAGATCCTGTCCGACATGGCCATCCATGAGCCG
Source organism: Mesorhizobium sp. CNPSo 4671 (assembly GCF_057784245.1). Classification (NCBI taxonomy): domain Bacteria; kingdom Pseudomonadati; phylum Pseudomonadota; class Alphaproteobacteria; order Hyphomicrobiales; family Phyllobacteriaceae; genus Mesorhizobium; species Mesorhizobium sp. CNPSo 4671. The sequence continues at coordinate 138,161 of NZ_JBWLUW010000004.1, forward strand.
CAGGCTTTCGCCGCGCTCGTGGCCAAGGCCAAGGTGGCGCTCGAATATCTGAAGAACACCACGCCGAACGCTTTTGAAAGCGCTGTCGCCTAAGACCAGCGCTTCCCAAGCATTCGCAATTCTGATTATGGGGAACCCGCGCTGGCACGGCTGGCGCGGGTTCTTTTTTGACCCTGATGTAACCAAAATGGTGACGACGAACCAAAATGGTGTCGGTCGCCCTATCGAGAGAGCTTCACTGTGAACGCCACCGCTGGAAATCTTGAAGCCCTGGAAGATTCACTTCTGGCCGACATCGCATCGGCCGCTGACGAGCCGGCCATCGAGGCCGTGCGCATCGCCGCCTTCGGCAAGAAGGGCACCGTGTCCGAGATGCTGAAGACGCTTGGCGCGATGACCGCCGAGGAGCGCCAGCTCAAGGGCCCTGTCATCAACGGCCTCAAGAACCGGGTGACCGAGGCGCTGACGGCCCGCAAGGCGGAACTCAGGGATGTGGCGATCGCCGCGCGTCTCGCCGCCGAAAAGGTCGACGTGACGCTGCCGGTGCGGCAGTCGCCGGCCGAGCGCGGCCGCATCCATCCGATCAGCCAGGTCATCGACGAGATCGCCGCGATCTTCGGCGATCTCGGCTTCGCCATCGCCGAAGGTCCCGATATCGAGACCGACTATTACAATTTCACCGCGCTGAATTTCCCCGAGGGCCATCCGGCGCGCGAGATGCACGACACCTTCTTCTTCCAGCCGGACGAGAAGGGCGAGCGCAAGCTGTTGCGCACGCACACCTCGCCCGTGCAGATCCGCACCATGGAGAAGCAGAAGCCGCCGATCCGCATCGTCATTCCGGGCAAGACCTACCGCCAGGATTCCGACGCCACGCACTCGCCGATGTTCCATCAGGTCGAGGGTCTGGTGATCGACAAGACGGCGAACATCGCCAACATGAAGTGGGTGCTGGAAGAGTTCTGCAAGGCCTTCTTCGAGGTGCCCTCGGTCAAGATGCGCTTCCGGCCGTCCTTCTTCCCGTTCACCGAGCCAAGCCTCGAGGTCGACATCCAGTGCGACCGCTCGCGGCCCGGCGAAGTGCGCTTCGGCGAAGGCTCCGACTGGATGGAGATCCTCGGCTGCGGCATGGTGCACCCCAACGTGCTGCGCGCCGGCGGGTTCGATCCCGACGAATATCAGGGCTTTGCCTGGGGCATGGGCATCGACCGCATCGCCATGCTGAAATACGGCATGCCGGATCTGCGCGCCTTCTTCGACGCGGATGTCCGCTGGCTGTCGCATTACGGTTTCCGGCCGCTCGATATGCCGACGCTGTTCGGAGGCCTGAGCGCGTGACAGCGCCCCATCTCGGCGGCTGCCGCTGCGGCGCCGTGCGGTTCGAGGCTTCGGCTGAACCGCATCACGTCAGCTATTGCCATTGCGGCGATTGCCGGCGGGCGAGCGGCGCGCCGGTCTCGGCCTTTGTCGGCTTCCTGGTTGACCAGGTGGCGTTCACCGGCAAGGCGCTGAAGATGTATGAGAACGGCCCGGTGACGCGCTCGTTTTGCGGCGTCTGCGGCTCGCCCATCGCCTATGTCGACGAGCGGCTGGAGGATGACATCTACTTCATGCTCGGCGCCATGGACGCGCCGGCCGATTTCAAACCAAGGCTGCATGCCTATGTCAGCGAGCAGCTTCCCTTCCTGCACATGTCCGACGACCTGCCCAGACATCTGAAATCAAGCGTCAAAAGACCAGACGGAACAGTCCCATGAAATTCACCCTCTCCTGGCTCAAGGATCATCTCGAGACCGACGCCTCGCTCAACGAGATCGTCGAGCGGCTGACCTCGATCGGCCTCGAAGTCGAGCATGTCGACGACAAGTCGAGCCTGAAACCCTTCGTCATCGCCAAGGTGCTGACGGCGGTGCAGCACCCTGATGCCGACAGGCTGCGCGTGCTCACCGTCGATACCGGCGACGGCAAAGCGCCCGTTCAGGTCGTCTGCGGCGCGCCGAACGCCCGCGCCGGGCTGATCGGCGCCTTCGCCGCGCCCGGCACCTATGTGCCCGGCATCGACGTGACGCTGACGGTCGGCAAGATCCGGGGCGTCGAGAGCCATGGCATGATGTGTTCCGAGCGCGAACTGGAACTGTCGGACGAGCACAACGGTATCATCGATCTGCCGGCCGACGCGCCGGTCGGCACCAGCTTTGCGTCCTACGCGCATCTCGACGATCCGGTGATCGAGATCAATCTGACGCCGAACCGGCCCGATGCCACCAGCGTCTACGGCATCGCCAGGGATCTGGCGGCGAGCGGGCTCGGACGGCTCGTGGGTGGCGCGATCATGCCGCATGTCGGCGACGGGCTGTGCCCCGTGAAGGTCACGATCGAGGCGCCGGAACTCTGCCCCGGCTTCGCGCTGACGATGGTGAGGGGCGTCAAGAACGGCCCGTCACCGAAATGGCTGCAGCAGCGGCTGATCGCCATTGGTTTGCGCCCGATCAGCGCCCTGGTCGACATCACCAACTATGTCACTTTCGACCGCGGCCGGCCGCTGCATGTGTTCGACGCCGCGAAGGTGGCCGGCAACCTCGTGGTGCGCCGCGCCAGGGACGGCGAAAAAGTGCTGGCGCTGGACGGCCGCGAATACACGCTGACGCCGGAGATGTGCGTGATTGCCGACGACAACGGTGTCGAATCGATCGCCGGCATCATGGGCGGCGAACATTCGGGCTGCGATGAGAGCACCACCGACGTGCTGATCGAATCAGCGCTGTGGGACCCGATCGCAACCGCCCGCACCGGCCGTGCGCTCGGCATCATCACCGACGCCCGCTATCGCTTCGAGCGCGGCGTCGACCCCGAATTCATGGTGCCGGGCGTCGAACTCGCGACCAGGCTGGTGCTCGATTTCTGCGGCGGAACGCCGACGGAAATGGAAGTGGCCGGCTATGCCGGGCACAAGCCGAAGATCGTGTCCTTCCCGCTGTCGGAAGTGAAGCGGCTGACGGGCATCGAGGTGCCGAAGGCGGAAAGCCTCGACATCCTCACTCGCCTCGGCTTCGAGCCGCAGGGCTCGGGCGACATCGTCAAGGTGAAGGTGCCCTCCTGGCGGCCGGATGTCGACGGCAAGGCCGATCTCGTCGAGGAAGTGATGCGCATTCACGGCGTCGACAACATCGCGCCGCAGCCGCTCGGCGCGCATGACGCGGTCAATTCGAAAATCCTGACCACACTGCAGGTCCGCACTCGCACGGCCAAGCGGGCGCTTGCGGTGCGCGGCATGATGGAGGCAGTCACCTGGTCGTTCATCCCGGCCAAACACGCCGAACTGTTCGGCGGCGGCCAGACGGCGCTGAAGCTTGCCAACCCGATCGCCGCCGACATGTCCGACATGCGGCCGTCGCTGCTGCCGGGGCTGATCGCAGCCGCGCAGCGCAATGCCGACAAGGGCATTGGCGACGTCGCGCTGTTCGAGGTGTCGGGCACCTATGAGGGCGACGGCGCCGACCAGCAGCGGCGCGTCGCCGCCGGCGTGCGCCGCGGCACCGCCAAGCTCGACGGCTCGGGCCGCAACTGGGCCGGCAATTCAGGTCCGGTCGGCGTGTTCGATGCCAAGGCCGATGCGATCGCGGCACTGGAAGCTTGCGGTGCGCCGGTCGAGCGGCTGCAGATCGAGGCCGGCGGTCCGGCCTGGTATCATCCCGGCCGTTCCGGCACGATCAAGCTCGGGCCGAAAACCGTGCTCGGCACGTTCGGCGAGTTCCATCCCAAGACGATGGAAGGGCTCGATGTTTCCGGTCCGCTGTGCGGCTTCGAAGTGTTCGTCGACGCCGTGCCGGATCCGAAGGCCAAGCCAACGAAGACCAAGCCGAAGCTGGAGCTCTCCGCTTTCCAGGCGGTGAAGCGCGACTTCGCCTTCGTCGTCGACAAGACGGTGGAAGCCGGCACGCTGGTGCGCGCCGCATTGGCCGCCGACAAGAAGCTGATCACAGCCGTCTCGGTCTTCGACATCTTCGAAGGCGCGTCGCTCGGAGAGGGTAAGAAGTCGATCGCCATCGAAGTGTCGATCCAGCCGGTCGAGAAGACGCTGACCGACGAGGATTTCGAGGCGCTGGCCAAGCGCGTCGTCGAGAATGTCGGCAAGCAGACGGGTGGCGTGCTGCGCGGCTGAAGCAATTCCAGGAAAAGTGCTTAGCGTTTTTCCCACGGGAAACTACGGATTGCGAGCAGATGGCGAATCGTTCTCCAAAGGGTGATGGACCATCTGCGCTATTCCGGGCTGCCGTTCGAAGCACAGCGAGAGGCGTTTCTCGACATCGTGTCGGCGGACCCGCTGGTTCGCGACGCGCTGGTGCGGGCTCGCGCGCTGGCGCTGCCGGACTGGCTGGTGGTTTCCGGCGCGCTCTATAACAGCGTCTGGAACCATCTGACCGGCAAGCCGTCAGGTTACGGCATTAGGGATGTCGACCTGTTTTATTTCGACGAGTCGGACCTGTCTTACGAGGCTGAGGATGCGGTCATCCGCCGGGCGGCAGGACATTTCGAGGGGCTGCCCTTGCCCGTCGAGGTGCGCAACCAGGCGCGGGTGCATCTGTGGTATCCGCAAAAGTTCGGGCAGCCCTGCCCGCGCTACACCAGTTCCAGCCAATCCGTCAGCCATTTCGCCTCGAAGACGCATGCGGTTGGGGTGCGATACGATGCTGACGGGCAATTGGAGCTGGTGGCGCCGTTCGGGCTGAGCGACATTTTTTCGTTTCGCATCACGCCGAACCGGATGATGGACAACCGGCAGACCCATGAGGCGAAGGGGAAGCGGGCAAAGGAGAACTGGCCTGAGATTGAGTTGGTGCCGTGGTAGAGAAGTAGGCGCGAGGCGCCCCCCTCTGGCCTGCCGGCCATCTCCCCCACAAGGAGGGAGATTGGCAGCTTGGCCGTGCCGCCCTTCCTTCAAGCGCTGGTGATTGGCGAAAGCCGCGACGACATTCAATCTCCCTCCTTGTGGGGGAGATGTCCGGCAGGACAGAGGGGGGCGCCTCGCGTTGGCGTCTCAACAAAATGGGGCGCCGATGCGCCCCATTGCCTACCCATTCACCAGTGCCAGCAGCTCCTCCGTATAGCGCTTGCCGATCACCTTATCCGGCGACAGCGCATCGCCGATCGCCGCGATCTCGGCAGCACTCAGCTCGATACTCGCCGCCGCTGTGTTCTGCTCGAGATGACGAATTTTCCGCGCACCCGGGATCGGCACGATGAAATCGCCCTGGTGCAGCACCCAGGCGAGCGCCAGCTGCGCCGAGGTCACACCCTTTTCCGCCGCCATCCTTTCCAGCGTGGCGATCACCTTGGCATTGGCTTCCATGGCCTCGGCCTGGAAGCGCGGCAAGGTGCGGCGCCAGTCACCGTCATCGAGCGTTTCGGGCTTGGCGATGGTGCCCGTGAGCAGGCCGCGGCCGAGCGGGCTGTAGGGAACGAAGCCGATGCCGAGTTCGCGGCAGACGGCAAACACCTCCTCTTCCGGGTCTCGGCTCCACAGCGAATATTCGCTCTGGACGGCCGCGATCGGATGCACGGCATGCGCCCGGCGGATGGTCGCCGCACTTGCCTCCGACAGGCCGAGCGCGCGCACCTTGCCCTCGCGCACCAGCTCGGCCATGGCGCCGACCGTGTCCTCGATCGGCACGTTGGGGTCGACGCGGTGCTGGTAGTAGAGGTCGATGACATCGGTGCCGAGCCGCTTCAGCGAGGCTTCGGCCACCGCCTTGACGTGCTCGGGGCGGCTGTCGACGCCGGCCATGCGGTCGAGGCCGGTGCCTTCCTCCAGAATCTTGAAGCCGAATTTGGTGGCGATCGTCACTTTGTTCCGCACCGATTTCAGCGCCTTGCCGAGCAGGATCTCGTTCTCGTAAGGGCCATAGACTTCCGCCGTGTCGAAGAAGTTGACGCCGATCTCGACGGCGCGGTGCAACGTGGAGATCGCCTCTGCCTCCGGCTGGCCGCCATAGGCGAAACTCATGCCCATGCAGCCGAGGCCGACGGGATAGACGTTCAGTTCAGTTCCTAGCTTGCGGGTTTGCATCACGAGATCTCCTTGTTGTGATGCCGCTGATGTAGCACCTTGCGCCATGCTCGATAATCGGCTCATCTGCGCACGGGTCGTTCTAAGAAATAGATCAATGAACCGAGCGCATCTCTCACAACTGGCCGTGCTGGCAACTGTAGCTCAATGCGGCAGTTTTCGCGGCGCGGCCAGGGAATTGGCCATCGCGCCATCGGCGGTCAGCCATGCGGTGTCCAGCCTGGAGGCGCGGCTCGGCGTGCGACTGCTGGCGCGCAGCACCCGCAGTGTCGCGCCGACGGAAGAAGGCGCGCAACTCTTGGAGCGGCTGCGGCCGGCCCTTTCCGAGATCGACCTGGCTCTGGAGACGGCGGTCGAGTCGCGTGAGCGACCGGCCGGGAATCTGCGGCTCAGCGTGCCGCGCACAGCGGCGCATCTGGTGCTGACGCCGCGGCTCGGCGCCTTTGCCAGGGCCTATCCCGACATCGTGCTGGAGATCGTCATCGAGGACCGCTTCACCGACGTTGTCGAGGGCGGTTTCGACGCCGGCGTGCGGCTTGGCGAGAGCCTGCAGCGCGACATGATCGCGGTGCGCATCGGGCCGGACATGCGCGGCGCGGTGGTCGGCGCGCCATCCTATTTCGCGGCGAACCCCAAGCCGCGCCATCCGCGCGACCTTGCCGATCATCGCTGCCTCCGCTTCCGCTTTTCCAGCGGCATCCTCTACCGCTGGGAGTTCGAGAAAGACGGCGAGGAGATCGAGATCGCCGCGCAAGGGCCGCTGATCCTCGACGAGGACCATCTGATCGCGCAGGCAGCGAGCGACGGCGCCGGGCTCGCCTTCGTCTTCGAGCCGTATGTCCAGGCCCCGCTCGCCGACGGAAGGCTGATCCGCGTGCTGGAGGACTGGTGCCCGCCCTTTGACGGGTTCTTCGTTTATTATCCCAGCCGCCGACAGATGCGGCCAGCGCTCAGGGCGTTTGTGGATTTTTTCAAGGTGAGTGGGTAGGGAGCGCCCCTCACCCTCCCCCTTGTGGGGAGGGTCGGCTCGCAGTCGCGGCGAAGCGGAGATTGCGAGACGGGGTGGGGTAAGCGCCCTACGAGGACCCCCACCCCGATCCGCTTCGCGGATCGACTTGCCTGGGCGAGCCGCGTGTCTCGCCCGTCTTCCAGACCCCCACAAGGGGGAGGGTGAAGGGCGCTGGAAGAAAGCCGACCCGGCGTTCGTTCAAGTGCTATGCAAGACTCAATCACCAACACGCCAACCCGCTACGGCTGGGCGACGATCCTCCTCCACTGGCTGATCGGCGTCCTCTTCATCGGCCAGTTCGCCCTCGGCTTCATCATGGTGCGGCTGACCAGCCAGCGCACGGCCTTCGAGCTGATCCAGTTGCACAAATCCCTGGGCTTTCTGCTGCTTGGCCTCATCATCGTGCGCATCGCCTGGCGGCTCGGCAATGCGGCGCCGCCTCTGCCGGCTTCGGTCGGCGTTCTGGAGCGGCGTACTGCGCCGCTCGCGCATCTGGCGCTCTATGCCTTCCAGGTCGCCTTGCCCTTGTCGGGCTGGGCGCTGGTTTCGGTTTCGACCCTGGAAATTCCGACCATGCCGTTCAACCTGTTCGTGATGCCCAATCTGCCGCTCACCGAATCCGATGCCGCCGAAAGCTTCTGGGCGGCGGCGCACTGGTATCTCGCCTATGCCGGCATCGCGCTCGTCGCGCTGCATGTCGCAGCCGCGCTGCGCCACCACTTCCTGCTGCGCGACAGCGTGCTCAGGCGTATGATCACACCTTCGTCAGGTGGGGAATAGAGCAGAGGCCCCGCGCGTTTGTGGGGGTGAGGACGCGAACAAGCGTTGCCTCCAGGAAAGGAACAATCCCATGCATGCGCGCATCCTTGGATTCGCGGCTTTTGCTGCATGCCTTGCCGTGCCCGCAGCCGCGGCAGTGGCGTTGAGCGACGCCGCGGGCAGCTACACCGTCAGTCCGGCAGGCTCCAGCATCCGTTTCACCATCGGCAAGGCCGGCGGCGGCGGCTTCGACGGCGCCTTCGCCCGCTTCAAGGGCACGATCCGCATCGACAATGATGATGTCGGGCGCTCGAAGGTCGATCTCACCATCTATCCGGAAAGCGTCGGCACCGGCCAGAGCCGCATCGACGCCTTTCTGCGCTCCGACGCGGTGTTCGATGCGGCCAACAGCCCGGAGATCCAGTTCCGCTCGACCAGCGTGACCCGCACCGGCGACACGTCGGCGCTTGTCACCGGCAGGTTGACGGCGCGCGGCAAGACGTTTGCGGAAAAGTTCACCGCAGAGCTCGACGGTTTGAAGGGCGGCACGATCAGATTCCACGTCACCGGCAAGGTGCTGCGGTCGCGCTACGGCATGGATGTCGGCACGCCGCTCTACTCCAACGTCGTCGACTTCGACATGACGCTGACGGGGAAGCGGGGCTAGCTCTAAGCTCCGCCTCCTCGGATTCATCCTAGGGCGAAGCAAGGAGCGCAGCGACGCGCGCAGCCCAAGGGATCCATTCCGTGACGCTAAGGCGTTGCAACGGTTACAAGATTCTGCACCATTGCACTTTGTGTCATAGGTCACGGCCTGGATCCTCGGGTCAAGCCCGAGGATGACGAAGGCGCTTTGTGATCCGCGTCTGCGATTGGCTTTTCTCCGAAATTGGGGCACACCTCCATCGATATAACCGACATGGAGAAGCGTGATGTTCCGATGGGGTGTGTTGTCGACGGCCAAGATCGGCCGCGAGCATTTATTGCCGGCAATGGTCGAGGCGGAGAACGGCGTGCTGTCGGCGATCGCCAGCCGCGACCTGTCGAAGGCCAAGGCCCTGGCCGAGCGGTTTGGCGCGCGCCATGCGTTCGGCTCCTATGAGGAATTGCTGGCTTCCAAGGACATCGACGGCGTCTATATCCCGCTGCCGACCTCGCAGCATGTCGAATGGACGGCAAAGGCTATCGAAGCCGGAAAACATGTGCTGGTCGAGAAGCCTCTGGCGCTCGACGCCAAGGATATCCCGCCGCTGATCAAGCTGCGCGATGCCAGGAAGGTGCTGGTTTGCGAAGCCTTCATGGTCATCTACCACCCGCAATGGATCAAGGTGCGCGACCTCATCGCCAGCGGCGCTATTGGCCGGCTGCGCCATGTGCAGGGCGCGTTCTCCTACTACAATGTCGATCCCAACAATATGCGCAACCAGCTCGATCTCGGCGGCGGCGCGCTGCCCGATATCGGCGTTTACCCGACCGTGTCGACGCGATTTTCGACCGGCAAGGAGCCGCTACGCGTGCAAGCGACAATCGAGCGCGATAAGAAATTCGGCACCGACATCTATTCCTCGATCCGCGCCGATTTCGGCGATTTCGAACTGTCCTTCTATCTGTCGACGCAGATGGCGGCACGCCAGGTGATGGTGTTCCACGGCGAGAAGGGTTTCATCGAGGTGTTTTCGCCGTTCAATGCCGGGCTCTACGACCATCACCGCGTCGAACTGCACAATCAGAACCACACCGAAGCACAAGTGTTCCGCTTTCCCGGCACGCAGCAATACCGGTTGGAGGTCGAAACTTTCGCGCGCGCCGCACAGGGCGGCAAGGAGCGCGTCTTCACGCTGGAGGAGTCCGTGCTCAACCAGAAGGTCATCGACGCCATCTTCCGCGCCGGCGGCAAGGACGGCAACTGGGAGACCGTCTAACTGCCTGCATTAAAATAGCCGGCTAATCCTGGGAGGGAAAATGGCTGATGATGCGGACGTGATCATTGTCGGCGCCGGCCTGGCCGGGCTGGTTGCCGCCGCCGAGCTTGCCGAGGCCGGCAAGAAAATCATTATCGTCGACCAGGAGCCGGAACAGTCGCTCGGCGGCCAGGCGTTCTGGTCGTTCGGCGGGCTTTTCCTCGTCGATTCGCCCGAGCAGCGGCGGATGCGCATCCGCGATTCGCATGATCTGGCGCTCGAGGACTGGATGGGCACTGCTGCTTTCGACCGGCCGGAGGATTTCTGGCCGCGCAAATGGGCGGAAGCCTATGTCGGTTTCGCCGCCGGCGAGAAGCGCTCCTGGCTGCTGCAGCGCGGCCTGAAATTCTTTCCCGTCGTCGGTTGGGCCGAGCGCGGCGGTGGCAATGCCATCGGCCACGGCAATTCGGTGCCACGCTTCCACATCACCTGGGGCACCGGCCCCGGCGTGCTCGAACCTTTTGTCCTGCGCGTGCGCGAGGCGCAAAAACGTGGACTGATCAGCTTCAGGTTTCGCCACCGGGTCAATGAACTGACGCGAACGGGCGCCGCCGTGACCGGCGTGCACGGCGATATCCTCCAGCCGAGCACGGTCGAGCGCGGCCATAAGAGCTCGCGCGACATATCGGGCGATTTCGAGCTGCATGCGCAAGCCGTGATCGTCGCCTCCGGCGGCATCGGCGCCAATCATCAGCTGGTGCGGGAAAACTGGCCCAAGCGGCTGGGCGCCGCGCCCAAGCGCATGATCACCGGCGTGCCCGACCATGTCGACGGCCGGATGCTGGCGATCACCGAGGCTGCCGGCGGTTCGATCATCAACCGCGACCGCATGTGGCACTATGTCGAGGGCATCAGGAACTGGGCGCCGATCTGGACCGAGCATGCGATCCGTATCCTGCCCGGCCCGTCCTCGCTGTGGCTCGACGCGCGGGGCAAACGCCTGCCGGTGCCGCTCTATCCCGGTTTCGATACGCTCGGCACGCTCAGCCACATCATGAGCACCGGCTTCGACTATTCCTGGTTCATCCTGACAAAGAAAATCATCCAGAAAGAGTTCGCCCTGTCGGGCTCCGAACAGAACCCGGACCTCACCGGCAAGAGCTGGCGCCAGGTGCTCGGCCGCGCCACCTCAGGCATTCCGGGACCGGTAAAAGCCTTCATGGAGAAGGGCGAGGACTTCATCGTCGAGGCCGATCTTTCGACGCTGGTGGCGCGCATGAATGCGCTGGCCGGCGGCGAGCCGCTGCTCGATGTCGCTGAGGTCGAGCGTGAGATCCGTGCCCGCGACAGACAACTCGACAATCCGTTCTCCAAGGACATGCAGATCACCGCGCTGCGCGGGGCTCGGGCCTATCTCGGCGACAAGCTCATCCGCACGGCCAAGCCGCACAAGATGCTCGACCCGGCGAACGGCCCGCTGATCGCGGTGCGCCTCAACATCCTGACTCGCAAAACGCTGGGCGGCCTGCAGACCGATCTCGACAGCCGCGTTCTGGGCGCCGATGGCCAGCCGGTCGCCGGCCTTTATGCGGTGGGTGAAGCCGCCGGTTTCGGCGGCGGCGGCGTGCATGGCTATGCGGCGCTTGAAGGCACGTTCCTTGGCGGCTGCATCTTTTCCGGCCGCAGCGCCGGCAGGGCATCCGGACGCTCGGTGGCGTGAGCCGACCTTGGTCCGTGGTGAGACGCGAACCCGCTCACCAAAGCCAGGTGCCCTTCCCTAGGGCGGCTACGGTATCGACGATACGCGTGAAACTTTTGCGAGCTCGGCCGACGGTGTGGCGGGCCCTGAGATAGCCGTGCACCAGGCCCGCCTCCTCGAACCAAGCGGCCCTCCCGCCCGCGTCGGTGATCCGGTCGCGATAGGCTTCGCCGTCTGAAGACAGCGGATCGCATTCGGCGGTGATGAGAACTGTCGGCGGCAGATTGGCGAAGTCGGTGTCGGCCAACGGCGCCAGCGTCGCACCGCCGGCCCGGTCCGCGCCGCCGGTGCGGATGTGCTTGTAGAATTCGAGGTCGCGCATGGTCAGCATCGGCGCTTCGGCATGCGTCACGTAGGAGCCTTGCGAGCGATCGCCGCCGAGGCCTGGATAGATCAGCACCTGGCCGACCGGCCGCTTCGCGTGGCCGCGCGTGGCGTGGGCAACGGCGGCGCAGAGATTGCCGCCGGCGCTGTCGCCGCAGAGTAGGATGGGCTGGTCGCGGCTGGACGCAGCCCATGCGAAGGCGCTCATGGCGTCGTCGAAGGCGGCCGGATGCAGATGCTCCGGCGCCAGCCGATAGTCGACCGAAACCACCTCGTAGCCGGTGCGGGCGCAGAGCTCGGCGCAAACATCGTCATGGCTGTCCAGCCCGCCAAGGATGAAGCCGCCACCATGGATGTAGAGCACGGTGGCTGCCGGTTGCGGCGTGGTGCGGTAGGTGCGGATCGGGATGTCGTGCGTGGGCGTTGCTATGGCGGAGGTTTCGACCGTCACGCCCTGGGGGTAGCCGGCAAAGAACTCCCGGCACATGCGGTCATAGATCTCGCGCTGCTGGGTGATGGTGTAGTCGATCGTATCCGGCGGGTAATAGGAATTGGTCCGCTCGATGAAGGCCCAGGTCTCGGCGTCGATGAGCTTTGTGTAGTCGGTCATGGAATTCCTTTGCCTCCGTGATCGGGGAGGTCGCCGCGAAGTGGCGGAGGGCGGCGCTTCACCCCACCCCGGACCTTCGGTCCGACCCTCCCCATCAAGGAGAGGGCAAAACGGCTCACTTCCCCTTCCACACCGGATCGCGCTTTTCGGCGAAAGCGCGGAAACCTTCCATGTTGTCTTCCGAGCCATAGAGCGCATCGACCGTTGCCAGTTGGCGGCGCGTCACCCGGTTCATGGCGTCCTGGAAGGTCAGCGCCTCGGCCACTCGCGCCGTCTCCTTGATCGCGGCGAACACCAGCGGCGGGCCGCTGGCCAAAAGCCGGGCGATCTCCCAGACGCGGTCCTCGAGCTTCTCCTTGGGCAGCACCTCGTTGACCAGGCCCCAGCGATGCGCTTCGGCGACATCCATCCAGCGGCCGGTGAGCAGAAGGTCCATGGCGACGTGGTAGGGAATGCGCTTCGGCAGCTTGATCGTCGCGGCATCGGCCAGCGTGCCGGCGCGGATTTCGGGGAGCGCGAAGGAAGAGTGGTCGGAGGCGTAGATGAGGTCGCAGGACAGCGCCAGTTCGAAGCCGCCGCCCACCGCCATGCCGTTGACGCAAGCGATGACGGGCTTGTTCAGGTCGCGCAGTTCCTGCAGGCCGGCAAAGCCGCCGACGCCATAGTCGCCATCGACCGCATCGCCGCCGGCGGCCGCCTTGAGGTCCCAGCCGGCGCAGAAGAACTTGTCGCCGGCTGTCTTGACGATGGCGACGCGCAGCTCCGGATCGTCGCGGAACGCCTTGAAGGTTTCACCCATCAGCCGCGACGTCTTCAGATCGATGGCGTTGGCCTTGGGCCGGTCGAGTGTGACCTCGAGGATCGAGCCTTCGCGGCGGGTCGAAATGACGTCAGACATTCTTGTTCTCTCCCAGCACCAGCAGCGCGTCGGCGATCCAGGCGCCCTTGCCTTCGACGCAGACGATCAGTGGGTTGATGTCGAGTTCCTCGATCTCGCCGGCATTCTTCTGCACGAAGCCGGCAATGCCCGCGATGGCGTCGATGGCGGCCGCGACGTCGGCCCTCGGCCGGCCGCGATAGCCTTCGAGCAGCGGGAACAGTTTGAGGCCGCGCAATGCCGCCTCGATGTCGTCGCGGGTCGCCGGCAGCATCAACGTGACGCTGTCGCGCAGCAACTCGACCAGCACGCCGCCTGTGCCCAGCGTCATCACCGCGCCGAACATCGGATCCCTGGTGAAGCCGACGATCAGTTCGGCGACGCCGTCGCGCACCATGCGCTCGACATAAAGCCCGGTGCCCAGCGGCAGCAGATCATGCGCCGCCGTGCTCACGGATTCCGCGTCCTTGAGGTTGAGCCTGACAGCGCCGACCTCGGATTTGTGGGTGACACCCAGCGCCTTCAGCGCGACGGGAAAGCCTAGCGCCATCGACGAGATCACCGCCTCGACCGCATTGCCGGCGCGCTCGCCCTTGGGCACTGGCAGCCCGGCCTTGATCAGCCGCGCCTTGGCCTCGGCCTCATCGGGCGTGACATGCTCGCCGCCGGCGGCGCCGGAAGCGGAGGTGTCGATCGGCTGCGCCTGCGGCTCAGCCCACGCCCAGCCGATGAAGGCTGCTGCGCCTGCGGCATCCATCGCCTCGGAAATGCCGAACAACGGCACCATGCCGCGCGCCATCAGTTCGGCGGTGTATTCTTCCGGCAGGTTTTCCGGCAGCGAGGAGACGATGGCGCCATGCGCCTTGTTGGTTTTCAGCGCCGATTCGAAGGCGCGCAGCGTCGCCCACCAGTCGGTGACCGAGCAGCGGTCGGGGCGCGGAAAGTCGAGCACCAGCATGTTGAGGTCGAAGCCGCCCGACACCATGGCGGTGAAGGTGGCGGTCATCGCCGGCTCGTTGTTCCAGATGAAGGTGTGATAATCCAACGGGTTGGCGACCGCGACCAGCGGCCCGAGCGTCGATTTGACATGGGCGCGGTGCGTTTCCGTCAGAACCGGGAAATTGACCCAGCGGCCTTCGGCACTGTCGGCCATGACGGAGGCTTCGCCGCCGGAGCAGCTCATCGACGACAGCCTATAGCCGGGCAGCGGACCGGTGATGTGCAGCAGCTTCAACGCCTCGATGAAGGCGGGAATGGAATCGACACGCGCAATGCCGAGCCGCCTCAGGAAGGCACCCGATGCCGCATCCGAGCCGGCCAGCGAGGCGGTATGCGACACCGTCGCCTGCCGCGCCTGCTCGGAGCGGCCGACCTTCATGGCGATAATCGGTTTTTTCAGTTCGCGCGCCCGTGCCGCCAGCCTCTCGAAGCCGGCTACGGAGTCAAAAGCCTCGATGTGCAAGCCGAGCGATGTCACCCGATCGTCCTCGATCAGGCCGAGCGCCATTTCGGAAAGACCGGTCTGCGCCTGGTTGCCGGCGGTCATCAGGAAGGCGATCGGCAGGCCGCGCTTCTGCATCGTCATGTTGATGGCGATGTTGGAGGACTGGGTGATGATGGCGACACCCTTGCCGCCCTCGTCCAACCTGATGCCGCCATGCTGGTCCGGCCACAAAAGCGCGCCATCGGCATAGTTGATCAGGCCATAGCAGTTTGGGCCGATGATCGGCATCTCGCCGGCTGCGGCGACGAGCTCGGCCTGCAATCGTTCGCCATCGTCATCATAGGCCTCGGTCTCGAGGAAGCCGGCGGCAAAGCAGACGGCACCACCGGCGCCGCGCTCGGCCAGCGCCTTGACGACCTCGATGGTCAGATGGCGGTTGACGCCGACAAAGGCGGCATCCGGCGCGCCGGGTAAATCCGCGACGGACCGATAGGCCTTGCGCCCGGCAACTTCGTCCTTGGTCGGGTGCACCGGCCAGATTTCGCCGGCAAAACCCATCTTGATCGATTGCGCGACGACGGCGGCGGCCTGCACACCACCGAAGACGGCGATCGATTTCGGGCGCAGGAGACGTTCAAGTTTATGCATGGTCATCTTTTCGTTTGAGCGCGATGTCTGCCAGAGCCGAATCCCGGCTTTGGCGCATCATGCTCTAAGCTCCGAACGGACGCAGCAGCGCCCGCGAAATAATATGTCGCTGAATCTCCGACGTGCCTTCCCAGATGCGCTCGACGCGGGCGTCGCGCCAGATGCGCTCCAGCGGCAGATCGTCCATCAGCCCCATGCCGCCATGGATCTGGATCGCTTCGTCGGCAACGTAGGCCAGCATTTCGGTGGCCTTCAGCTTGGCCATGGCCATGTCCTGGTCGGTGACGGTGCCCTGATCGTATTTCCAGCCGGCTTCGAACACCATCAGGTCGGCGGCTTTCAGTTCCGTGGCCATGTCGGCAAGCTTGAACGACACACCCTGGAACTTGCCGATCTGCTGGCCGAATTGCTGGCGCTGCGCGGAATACTCGATGGCGTGGCCGAGCGCCCGCTCGGCCCGGCCGAGACAGGTGGCGCCAACCTGCAGGCGGGTGGCGCCCAACCAAGAATTGGCGACTTCGAAGCCTCTATGCACTTCGCCGAGCACCTGGCTTGCCGGCAGCCGGCAATCGTCGAATTCGAGGATGGCGTTGGTGTAGCCGCGATGCGAGACATTGCGATAGCCGTCGCGCACCGCAAAGCCCTTGGTGCCCTTGTCGACGAAGAAGGCGGTGATCTTCTTGCGCTTGCCGCGCGGCGAATCCTCTTCGCCGGAAGCCATGAAGACGATGGCGAAATCGGCGAGATCGGCGTGGGAGATGAAATGCTTGGTGCCGTTGAGCACCCAGTCGTCGCCATCCTGCACGGCTGATGCCTTCATGCCGCGCAGGTCGGAACCGGCGCCCGGCTCGGTCATTGCCAGGCAGTCCCATTTCTCGCCGCGGATGCAGGGGAACAGGTATTTTTCGCGCTGCTCCGGCGTGCCGGCCAAGAGGATGTTGGAGGGACGCGCGACGCAGGTCCAGTGCAGCGCGTAGTTGGCGCGGCCGAGCTCCTTTTCGTAGAGCAGCCAGGTCACCGTATCGAGGCCCGCGCCACCGACGTCCGCCGGCATGTTGGCGGCATAGAGGCCGGCTTGGATCGCCTTGGCCTTGATCTCCTCGATCAGATCGCGGCGCAGCACGCCGGTGCGCTCGACCTCGCGCTCATGCGGGTAAAGCTCGTTCTCGACGAAGGCGCGCGTCGTCTCGACGATGAGTTTTTGTTCCTCCGAAAGACCGAAATCCATCGTCTCAGCCTTTCTTGCTTTTCTTCGCCTTGCCGCCCTTTGCCGGCTTTTCGGCCCTCTTCACCGGCTTGGAGGCCTTGGCCTTCTCGGCGGCCTTGGAAGCCGCCGGCTTCTTCGCCGCCAGCTTGGCCAGCTGCTTGGTGTAATCCTTGTGCAAGGCGCCGGCGCCCCAGCCCTTGCCCTTGTTCTGCTTCGACAGCGCATCCATGATCGCAACCAGATTGTCGTCGCGGATCTTTTCCAGCTCGCGGATCGACAGGCCATGCGCCTGGTCGTCCGACTGGGTGGCGATCAGGTCGACCAGTTCGTCATTGAACTCCGGCACGTCCATCAGCTTGGTCCACGGCCATTTCAGGCACGGGCCGAACTGCGCCATGAAGTGGCGCATGCCGGCTTCGCCGCCGGCGACGCGGTAGACCTGGAACATGCCCATCTGCGCCCAGCGCAGGCCGAAGCCGTAGCGCATGATGTCGTCGAGCTCCTCGACGGTGCAGATGCCGTCCTTGATCAGCCACAGCGCTTCGCGCCAGGCCGCTTCGAGCAGGCGATCGCCGACGAAAGCTTCGATCTCCTTGCGGATGACGACCGGCTTCATGCCGATCGAGGCATAGATCTCCTTGGCGACCTCGATGGCCTCGGGGAAAGTCTGATCACCGCCGACGATTTCGACCAGCGGCAGGAGATAGACCGGATTGAACGGATGGCCGACGACCAGCCGCTCGGGGTGCTTCTTCATCGCCACCTGCATGTCGGTCGGCTTGATGCCGGAGGTCGACGAGCCGACGATAGCATTGGCCGGGGCATGGGCATCGATCTCGGCCAGCACCTTGTGCTTGAGGTCGAGCCGTTCCGGCACGCTTTCCTGGATGAAATCGGCATCGGCCACCGCCTCTGCGATGGTCTTGGCGAAGGTCAGCTTGCCCTCTTTCGGCAGGCCGCCGGGAACCATCTGCTTATAGGCGCGGCGTGCACCTTTCATCACTTCCGAAACCTTGCGCGAGGCTTCGGGATCCGGATCGAAGATCGAGACGTCGATGCCGTTGAGCAGCAGCCGCGCCACCCAGCCGGCGCCGATGACACCGCCGCCAATGGCGGCCGCCTTGTTGATGATGCTCATGCTGAGGCTCCGGTTCTTGTCCTGGCAGTTTCGGGATCGATGAGAGGCACACGCTCGCCGGCGCGGATCACGGCCGGGTCGTAAGCCTTGCGGGCAAAGACTTCGAGCACGAAGGGCCGGAAGAAGTCGATCGGCAACGTCTCATAATCGGGGTCGAAGCTCGACTGGTCCCAGCGTTCGCAAAACTGGTCGCAATCGTCGAAAAAGGCATGGCCTGCGAACCGGTCGCGGGCATGGCGGTTGCCGCCAAGATGGTGGGCGTAATAGAGCCGCTGGAAATCGCCATGCTTTTCCACCACCCAGGTGCATTGCTCGCGCACGAAGGGCTTCAGGATCGAAGCGGCGTATTCGTCGTGATTGTAGGGCGCGTAGATGTCGCCGATATCATGCAGCAGTGCGCAGGCGATCCAGTCGGTATCGGCGCCGTCGCGCCAGGCGCGCGTAGCCGCCTGCAGCGAATGGCCAAGCCGGGTGATCTTGTAGCCCGACAAGCCTTCGTCGAGCTGCACCAGCGCGTCGAGCAGCCGCTCGCCGGTCTTGGCGGCATAGTCGATTTCATGGGCGGTCAGGAACTCGTAGTCGTCCTTGTCGCCATCCTTCATCGCGGAGAATTTGACGGTAGCCATGGTGCACTCCCGTCTTTATGCCGCGGCTGCGATCGGCGCCCGCTTGGTCAGGTTGAGCTTCTTGCGCACTTCCTCCGGCCCCAAAATCCTGGCACCGAGATTGGTGACGATGCTGGCGGCGCGCTCGACCAGCTGCGCGTTGGTGGCGAGCACGCCCTTGTCGAGCCACAGATTGTCTTCGAGACCGACGCGGACATTGCCGCCGGCGAGCACCGCCGCCGCCGCATAGGCCATCTGGTTGCGGCCGATGGCGAAAGCCGACCAGTTCCAGGTCGACGGGACATTGTTGACCATGGCCATGAAGGTGTTGAGATCGTCCGGCGCCCCCCACGGCACGCCCATGCAGAGCTGCACCAGCGCGTCGGGGTTGAGCACCTTCTCGTCGACCAACTGCTTGGCGAACCACAGATGGCCGGTGTCGAAGGCCTCGATCTCGGGCTTGACGCCGAGCGCCGTCATCATGCCGCCCATGGCGCGCAGCATGCCCGGCGTGTTGGTCATGACGTAGTCGGCTTCGGCGAAGTTCATGGTGCCGCAATCCAGCGTGCAGATTTCCGGCAGGCACTGGCGCACATGTTCCATGCGGTTGGTGGCGCCGCCCATGTCGGTGCCTTTTTCGTTGAGCGGCAGCGGCGCTTCCGGCGAGCCGAACACCATGTCGCCGCCCATACCGGCGGTCAGGTTCAGGATGACATCGACGTTCGCGTCACGGATGCGCTCGGTCACTTCACGGTAGAGATGCACATCGCGGCGCGGTTTGCCGGTCTCGGGATCGCGCACATGGCAGTGGACGATCGCCGCACCGGCCTTGGCCGCGTCGATGGCCGAATCGGCGATCTGCTTGGGCGAACGCGGCACATGCGGAGAGCGATCCTGCGAGCCGCCGGACCCGGTCACGGCACAGGTAATGAAAACCTCACGGTTCATCGCAAGCGGCATGGAATTCTCCCTAATCAAACAGAGAGCACAGCATTGCGCGACTTGCGGGAGGTTGCTTTGCGCTTTACGAAGACGACATGATAAAAAACGAAAAGATGACAATCTTTCGCTCAGAGCAATCGCCGCTGAAGGTGACGTTGCTGGTGTTTTCCGGGGCGTCCATCATGTGCGTGGCATGCGCGGTCGATCCGCTACGCGCCGCCAACCGCATCGCCGGCGAAACCCTGTTCGACTTCAAACTGGTTTCGGTGACCGGGGAGGCCCCGGTCACGACATGTGGGCTGCCCGTGGCGGTCAGCGGCCGGTTCGATGCGACGGAGCCTACCGACGTCCTGGTCGTGGTCGCGGGTTTCGGCACGCAGAACTATGCCACGTCAGCCTTGCTCGCCGGGCTGCGGCGGGCGGCACGGTCGGCCCGCGCCTGCGGCGGCGTCGAGGCGGGCACCTGGCTGGTGGCGCGCGCCGGCCTGCTGGAAGGGCGCAGCGCCACCACCCATTGGGAAGACATGGAGGATTTTTCGTCGGCCTTTCCCGGCGTCGACGTGCGCCCCGATCGATACATCATCGATGGGCCGGTCTTCACCACAGGCGGTGCGTCGCCGACGCTCGACCTGATGCTGCACCTGATCCGCACCCGGCTCGGCATGGCTGTGGCGCTCGATGTGGCAAGCGCCTTCATCTACGACCAAGCGCGCGTGGCGACCGATGCGCAGCCGCTGGTCTCGCTTGGCCGGCTCGACGGCTACGACCCACGCTTGGCGCAGGCCATCCGGCTGATGGAAGCGCATGTCGACCAGCCGCTGACCATAGAGGCCATCGCCAAGCGTGCCGGGGTGACGGCACGCACCCTGGAAAGCATTTTTCGCAAGTCGATCGGCGAAACGCCGGGTGCCTATTATCTCAGGCTGCGCCTGGGTGCCGCGCGCAGGCTGGTGGTCGACACCAGGGTGGCCATGGCCGACATTGCCGGGCGGACAGGTTTCTCGTCCGCCGCGGCATTTTCAAGAGCGTTTTCAAGAGCGTTCGGCGAAGCGCCGGTCAGGCTGCGGCGCGGTTGAGTATCCAATCCGCCGCAGCGGCGAGATCGTGGACGATCGCCGTCGGGGGCGGATCGAAGCGTGTTTCATCGCCCGGGCGATACTTGCCCGTCCGAACGAGCAGTGCCGCGCCAAGTCCCGCACGCAGCGCGCCGGCGACATCGCTTTCCGCATCGTCGCCGACCATGACCGCATCGGCCGCCGGGCAGTTCACGTCGGCGAGCGCCGAAAGGAAGAAATCCGGCGACGGCTTGCCGAGCACTACGGGGGGACGGCGGCTGGCGAATTCGAGCGCCGCAACAAACGCGCCGGCGTCGAGGCTAAACAGGCCGTCCGCATCCTTGAAGGTACGGTTGGTGGCAAGCGCCACGAAATCGGCGCCGGCAACGAGTTCGCGAAACGCCCGGTTGAGACCAGCATAGTCGAAGGCGTCACCGGCATCGCCGACGACGACAGCACACCCGTTCCCGCCCTCCAGTCCGGAGAACTCGGCTTCCAGGTCAGGATGGACGAGCAAATGGGGCCGGCATTCATGGCGGCGCAGCCATTCGACAGCGGCACGGGCCGGCGTCAGCAATTCCGCATCGGTCACCTCGATTCCCAGAGCAGCAAGCTGATCGATCATTGCTTTGCGCGGCGTGCGTGTCGTGTTGCTGACAAAGCGGAGCGGCAAGCCGGCCCGACGCAGGCGCTCGACCGCGGCCACGGCGCCCGCGATCGGGGTGTCGGCATCATAGATGACACCCAGAAGATCCAGGAGCACCGCGCGTATCATGGATGAAGGATGGAGAAACTGCCTCCGTTCGTCAAATCATTGGCATTATCAGGCGGCGTCGCGACTTTCGCCGACAATGCGCGAGCGCATGCTATTGGCCAACACTGTTTCAAGTCGCGCGGCGACCGCGCGATCCCATTCATTTGCTTTGCGGGCACTGTCCTTCGAATGTGGCAGCGCCATCAGCCGATCGATGATCGATCCGGCCTCGCCAGGAGAGAGCAGGGCGTCGATTTCGCGCTCGTGCTGCATGTGTTCGCCTCCTTCTTTCCTTCCCGCCACATGCCAACACTATACGAGGTACGTGACGGCTGTTTGAAGGCAAGAGCGGGGCGATTGAGGGGCAGTTCTGGGCAGAACCTTGTTGTAGGTCCGCCTCGTGCGCAAAGGCGTTCCGGGCGACGGTTTGGCTATCTCGCCGCCCGGGAAAAGGTACAAATCAGCGAGTCCGGCGTCAGACGTAGCGGTTGACGATGTTTTCCAGCAATTCCTGGCGGCCGGAGCGCGGCTGCGGCTCGATCTTCTTCTTCACCACGCGTTCGGCGATGTCCTCCAGCGTGCGCTTGCCCGACAGCATCGCCTTGGCCTCGGCGGTATTCCAGCCGGCATAGCGCTCGGCCAGCGGACCCGACAACGCCTTGTCCTCGACCATGCGCGCCGCAGCCTTCAGACCGCGTGCGCAAGAATCCATGCCGCCGATATGACCGATCAGCAGGTCCTGCGGATCGAGCGACTGGCGGCGCAGCTTGGCGTCGAAATTGGTGCCGCCGGTCTTGAAGCCGCCGGCCTGCAGGACCTGGTAATAGGCCAGCGCCATTTCCGGCACGTTGTTGGGAAACTGGTCGGTGTCCCAGCCGGACTGGTAGTCGTTGCGGTTCATGTCGATCGAGCCGAAGACGCCAAGCGCATTGGCCAGCGCCAGCTCGTGCTCGAAGGAATGGCCGGCGAGGATGGCGTGGCCCTGCTCGATGTTGAGTTTTACTTCCTTCTCCAGGCCGAAGCGCTTGAGGAAGCCATAGACCGTGGCGACGTCATAATCATACTGGTGCTTGGTCGGCTCCTGCGGCTTCGGCTCGATCAGGATGGTGCCCTTGAAGCCGATCTTGTGCTTGTAGTCGACGACGAGGCTGAGGAAGCGACCGGCCTGTTCCTGCTCGCGGGCAAGATCGGTGTTGAGCAGCGTCTCATAGCCCTCGCGCCCGCCCCACAGCACGTAGTTCTCGCCCTTCAGCCGCTTGGTGACGTCGATGCAGCTCTTCACCGTCGCGGCCGCATAGGCAAAGACGTCTGGATCGGGGTTGGTGGCGGCACCCGACATGAAGCGGCGATTGGAGAACAGGTTGGCCGTGCCCCAGAGCAGCTTGACGCCGGTCTGCTTCATCTTGGCCGAAAAATAATCGGCGATCTCATCGAGGCGGGCAGCGCTTTCGGAAAAGTCCTTGCCCTCGGGGCGGACATCGGCGTCGTGGAAGCAGAAATAGGGCGCGCCGAGCAGCGAGAACATCTCGAAGGCGACATCGGCCTTGAGTTTCGCCAGTTCCATCGTGTCGATGCCACCCGCCTTGGGGAACCAGGGACGGTCGAAGGTCTGGCCGCCGAAGGGATCGCCGCCCGGCCAGGCGAAGGAGTGCCAGTAGGCGACGGCGAAGCGCAGATGGTCTTCCAGCCGCTTGCCGGCGACCACCTCGTCGGGATTGTAGAAGCGGTAGGCCAGCGGATTGGTCGAATCCGGCCCCTCATATTTGATCTTCTGGATGTCGCCGAAAAATCCGCTGCTCATGATTTCTGTCCTCTCTCGAATAGTTCGCCCTGATTACCTCAGGCGTAATTGGTTTCGCTCTGCCGTGGGGTGAAAAGGGTCGTGTCAAAGCCACTCAACGAAGGAGACAGACCATGACCGACCTCAACAAAATCGCCGAGGGCTACATCACCGCCTGGAACGAAAGCGATGCCAGCCGCCGTGCGGAATTGCTCAAGGCCGCTTTCACCGAAGACGTCAGCTATCGCGATCCGCTGATGCAGGGCGACGGCCATGAAGGCGTCGCGGCGCTGATCGACGGGGTGCAGCAGCGCTTTGCCGGCTTCCGGTTCTCGCTGAAGGGCACGCCGGACGGCTTCGCCGACAAGATCCGCTTCTCCTGGAATCTCGGCCCCGAGGGCGTCCCTTCGGTCATCGAAGGCACCGACATCGGCATCATCGAGAACGGGCGGCTCAAGAGCGTCACCGGGTTTCTGGACAAGGTGCCGGCGCAGTGAGGGCAATTTCGTAGAGGCGGCGCGAGGCCCCCCTCTCTGGCCTGCCGGCCATCTCCCCCTCAAGGGGGGAGATCGGATGTCGCGTCGGCTTTCGCCAATCTCCTGCGTTGCAGAAATGAGCGGGGCACCCCCACTGCCAATCTCCCCCCTTGAGGGGGAGATGCCCGGCAGGGCAGAGAGGGGGGCCTCGCACATGCTCACGCGGTTACCGCCCTGATCGCCGGATACAGCGCCCGGTAGCGCTGATAAGCGTCCGCATACGCCCCACCAAGCTTGGCATCCGGTTCGATCGTGGCATCCGTCCTGGGCGCTGAGCAGACGGCCAACGGATCCGCACCCGTCGCCGCGATCAGGCCGAGCCTGGCAGCACCGAAGGCGGCGCCGAAATCGCCGTCGGCGGGTATGTCCACCGGCACCTGCAGCGCAGTGGCGATCGATTTCAGCCAGTAGCGCGAGCGTGAGCCGCCGCCGATCGCCGTGACGCGCGTCAATGTGGTGCCGGCTGTTTTCAAGGCTTCGAGGCTGTCGCGGAAGGCGAAGGCGACGCCTTCGAGGACTGCCTGCGTCAGCACCGCACGGCTCGATTCATGCGCCAACCCGGTGAAGGAACCCCGAATGGCCGAATCATTGTGCGGCGTGCGCTCGCCAGAGAGGTAAGGCAGGAAGGACACGCCGGTCGGCGCCTTCAGCGTATCGCCGAGTTCCGATGTCAGTTCGCCTGCGCCTTTGCCCGTGATCTCCGACAGCCAGTTGAGCGAATCAGTCGCCGACAGGATGACGCCCATCTGGTGCCAGGTGTCGGGCAGCGCATGGCAGAAGGTGTGGACCGCACTTGCCGGGTTGGGCAGATAGGACGCGTTGGCTGCAAACAGCACGCCCGACGTGCCGAGCGAGACGAAGGCATGGCCGGCGCCGACGGTGCCCATGCCGCAGGCGGAAGCCGCATTGTCGCCGGCGCCGCCGGCAACCGGGATGCCGGCCTCGACGCCCCATTTCGACGCCAATTCGCTGCGCAACCCGCCGGCCTTCTCTGTCCCTTCGACCAGAGACGGCATCTGCTTTTCGTCAAGCGATGTAGCCGCCAGCAGTTCAGGCGACCAGCGGCGCTTGCCGACATCGAGCCAGGACGTGCCGGCCGAATCCGACATCTCCGAAATGTGCTCGCCGGAGAGCCAAAGCCGCAGGAAATCCTTCGGCAGCAGCACCTTGGCAACCTTGGCGAAGACAGCGGGCTCGTTGTTCTTCACCCAGGCGAGCTTGGGCGCGGTGAAGCCGGGGAAAACGATGTTGCCGGTGAGCGCGCGGAAGCGCGGATCGGCGTCGAGCGTTGCTGCCTCGACATGGCTGCGCGTGTCGTTCCACAGGATGCAGGGGCGCAGCACATGATCAGCCGCATCGAGCAAGGTCGCGCCATGCATCTGGCCGGACAGGCCGATGCCTTTCATAGCCGCGAACTCTCTGGGATGGGAAGCCTTCAGTTCGGCGATCGCGTCTTCGCAGGCGCGTATCCAGTGCGACGGATCCTGTTCGGACCAGCCGGGATGCGGCCGCGAAACGTCAAGCGCGCCATGGCCGGAGCCGACGACATTCTGTCCGGCATCGATCAGCAGCGCCTTGACGCCCGACGTGCCCAGGTCGAGGCCGAGATACATGTTTTCCTCCCATGCCATTATTTTTTTCGGATCTCGAAAAAATCTGGCTGAGCCAGTTTTTAAGGCAAGATCCGCTTGCGGTCAATTCTCTGACAAATCGGCCGCGCGTCGTGCGAGCAGCGCCGACAGCGGACTGTCCGGCCGCGCCATCGAACGCTCCGCCGTGAGCGCCCCGGCGAACGCGCGGTCACCGGCCCGCAAGGCCGCTTCGATCAGCGTCAGGTCGATGACATCGCGCTGTGCGTGGCTGCCGCCGAAACGGCTGGCGATCGCCCGGATCGGCCGGATCAGCTGCACGGCCTCGGTGTATTTGCCCTCGCCGAATGCCTTGATCGCCCGTGTCAGCGGATGGCCGACATCGCGGGTGAAAGCGACGTTGTCGCCGCTGCCACGCATCGCCTCGCGCTGCGTCTCCAGCAAGGCAAGGGCGGGTCCGTCGAGGCCGGCGCCGACGAAGGCCATCATCGCGTGCGCATCGTTGAAGGCGTAGTCACCGAGGCCGGCCCTGGGCCAGTTGGCGGCGACCTCGGCCCAGCGGTTGCCGACGTCGACGCCGCCGAGATGCAGCCGCCACAGGATGGCCGACGCATCGACCATGTTCAACGCCATCGCCGATGGCGTGCCATAGATCGGTCCGTCATAGAGCGCCAACACGTCGTCGATCTCGCCGAGATCGTAGTGAAACAGCGCCAGATGCCACCAATTGTGCACCTGCAGGAAACTTTCCTTCGTCCAGGCTTCGGGATTGGCGCGCATCCAGGTGATGCCGTCCCTTTGCCGGCTTTGCATTTCCATGACATGCGCCACGGCGTGCTGCGCCCAACCATCGCGCGGCTCGATCTCGACGGCCGCACGGCCAAGCTTTTCGGCCCTGGCATAGTCGCCCATCTCCTCCAGCCCGAAAGCCTGCATGCCGAGGATGGCGTGGTATCCCGGCATGTCGCTTTGCCAGGACGGCAAGGCGCGGGCGATGCGGTCGCGCAACATGCGGGCATTGCCGGTGAAGAAGTCGATCTGGTGCCCGACCTGCAGCGCCACGGCGTCGAGCGGGGTCTCGATGGCGATATCCTCAAGGATTCTGGCGGCGTCATGCCAGCGTCCATTGGCGAGATGGCCGAGGGCTGAGACATGCGCCGCTTCGCGCGCCGTCGCGGCAAGCGGCAGCGCCGCCTCATGGCAGGCCCTGGCCACCGCCGTCGCGTCACGCTCGGTGGCGAGGCCAAAGAGATAGCCCTTGAAGACATGCGCCATGACGAAACCGGGATCCTCCGATATGGCACGGTCGACGGAGGCGACGGGATCGCCGATGAAGCACGCCAGTTCACGCACGGCCTGGCTGTATGGCGTGAACCCCGCTTCGGTGGCGCCTGAAAATGTCAGGCCGAATGTGTCCCTGATTCCCATGCAACATCCTCTGATCGACCCGGGATAAGCCCCTCGGCCCTTCGGGCCAAGGCGATCTTAAAGCATGGGCCACAGACGTGCCAATCGCGCACTCTATAAGGTCTATCCCAGTAGCCTTTGCAGTTCATCAACCATGGGCTGCAGATTAGGCTTTGTAAAAGCGAACGAATTGTGGCTTCATTGCGGCGCGGCGAAGGGCTTGTAATCGCGATCTGAGAGAGGACGCGATGCGGCATTTTGAAATACAGCGTCCGAACGGCTGTTCGGAATACGCTAGTGACTCGATTTCTTTGTTGCGGCGAGGCCAGCGGCAAATCCATCCATGGTTTATTAGCTTACTTGCAGCTACAGCATTTGCGTTGCTGCCCAATTCCGCGGCCTTGGCGGCCTGCGTGCTGATTCCGTCGGCAGGGAATACCACCTTCACCTGCGACAGCGGTGATTCGGGCGGCAGTCTTACCGATACCAGCGGCGACAATACGCTGACCTTTCCCGCCGGCGGCACCGGGCAGGTGAGCGGCAACGTCGTCTTCGGCGCCGGCACGGACCGCATCAACATGCAGTCCGGCACCATCACCGGCACGGTCGACCAGGGCGACGGCACGGATTTCTTCACCATCGGCGGCGGCACTGTCACCGGCAATGTCCAACAGGGCGCCGGCATCGACGATTTCAACATGAGCGGTGGCCAGATCGGATCGCTCAACCAGGGCGACGGACTAGACACATTCACTATGACAGGCGGGCGCATCGTCGACTTCTTCGACGATGGCGATCGTGCCGTGATGACCGGCGGCCGCATCGGCCGGGTCAACATGAAGCTCGACAAGAACTATTTCAACATGTCCGGCGGCACCATCGACCGCAACCTCGTTACCGGCTTCGATCAGGACACCATCATCCTGTCGGGCGGCACGATCGGTGGCAACATCAGCGTCAGCGGCGGCAATGACAGCGTCACGATCACCGGCGGTACCGTCGGCGGCGACGTACTGATGAGCTTTGGTTCCGACAGTTTCGTCTGGAATGGCGGCGGCATCATCTACGGCGCGGTCGATCTCGGCGCCGACAATGATACCGCCAAGCTTAGCAACCTCACCAACGCCAATCTTGGCGGCACGGATGCTATAAATGGCGGCCTCGGCACCGATGCGCTGACCTTCGACAACGTCAAACTGGACGGGATCGGCCGGGTTCAGAATTGGGAAAGCATCGGCGCCACCAACGACACACAGCTGACGCTCGACGGCAATCTCGTGCTCGGCGACAGCGGCACCGGCACGGGTTCGCTCAGCGTCGATGCTTCGAGCACGCTCTATGGCGGCGGCTTCAACGCCGCGATCCAGGCCTTCACAGCGGGCCAGCTGGCGCAGGTCACCAATGCCGGGCGGATCGACCTGACCAACGGCACCACGGGCGCGACCGACCGGCTGACGATCTCCGGCAATTATGTCGGCGCCGGTGGCCTGCTGCTTGTCCAGACCGAACTCGGTGACGATTCCTCCGCATCCGACAGGCTGGTCCTGTCGGGCGGCACAGCCTCAGGCTCGACCGGCATTTCAGTGGTCAATGTCGGCGGCGCGGGGGCCGCGACCGCGCAGGACGGCATCATGGTCGTCCAGTCCATCAACGGCGCCACCTCGGGCGCCACGACCTTCGCGCTCGACGCGCCGGTCGCCGCAGGCGCGTTCGAATATTACCTGTTCAAGGGCGGCGTCAGCGCCGGCAGCGAAGAAAACTGGTACCTGCGCTCGACGCTGACCACGCCGGCGACGCCGGCGGCAGCCCCGCCGGCGCTCGAACCCACGCCGCCGCCGGAACCGGTACCGCCCGCGGCGGAACCGCCGCCACCGCCGCCCTCGGAACTGCCGCCGACACCACCGCCGACCGAGGGCGACATCAACACCCCGCCGGTCGATCCGACACCGCCGGTGCAGGCCAGCGACCCGGAACCGGAGCCGCCACCGCCACCACCGCCGGCGCCACCCGCCGATCCGCCGCCACCTCCGCCGGTGGTGCCGACCGCGGCGCCCGTGCTGCCGGTGCCGACGCTGCCCGGTCCGCCGCCGGTCCAGCCGACGCCGCCGACACCGGGAGCGACCGCGGTGCAGGCAGCCGTGATCCCACTCTACCGCATCGAGGTGCCGGTCTATTCGGCCTTGCCGCCGGTGGCCGAGCACCTGGCGATGACGACGCTCGGCACGTTCCACGAACGGCGGGGTGAGCAAAGCCTGCTATCGGACCCGGAGCTGTCGCCGGTCTGGGGCCGCATTTTTGGCCAGGACGCCAAGATGGGTTGGTCGGGAACGGTGTCGCCCTCCTTCGGCGGCACGCTGTTCGGCCTCCAGGCGGGCTTCGACGTGTTCGGACGCGAGACCGCCTCAGGCGGGATCGATCGCGCCGGCCTGTTCGTAGCCTATGCCAGCATAAAGGGCGATGTGCGCGGCCAGGCGCTGGGATGGAACGATCTGTCCGTCGGCAGCCTCGATGTCAGCGGCACCAGCGTCGGTGGTTACTGGACACGCATCGGCCAGGGCGGCTGGTACGTTGACGGTGTCTTGATGGCCACCTTTTTTGGCGGCGACACGACGTCGTCGCGCGACATCGGCATCGATGTCGGCGGAACAGGCGTCACCGCTTCGCTGGAAGGCGGCTATCCCATCGCGCTGGCGCAGGGCTGGACGCTGGAACCGCAGGCGCAACTGGTCTGGCAGCATCTGTCGCTCGACGACACCAACGACCGCTTCTCGTCGGTTTCCTTCGACACCGACGACAGCGTCAGCGGTCGGCTGGGTGCGCGGCTGCAGGGCGAGACCATCATCAACGGCGTGGCGCTGCAGCCTTACCTCAAAGCCAACATCTGGCACGATTTCGGCGGCACCAGCCATGTCAATTTCGGCACCACCGACATCTCGACCGAGGGCCGGTCGACCTCCTTCGAGTTCGGCGGCGGCGTGGTCGCCAAGCTGACCGACAAGGTCAGCCTCTTTGCCACCGGCGACTACACGACCAATCTCGGCGGCGACAAGCGCCGCATCCTCGAGGGCAATCTCGGGATCAGCGTCAAGTGGTGAACCAGATCATCCGAAACCGGAACCGGTTTCGGATGATCGAATATAGACGGGCTAGTTACCCGAACGCATCGCCACTGTGGCGATGCCAGCGCCGACCAGCAGCGTGCCGCCGGTGCGGTTGAAGATGCGGATTGCCTTGGGATTGCGCACGACATTGCGGGCGCGTGCCGCGACCAGCGCATAGCCGAAGGCATTGGCGAAGGCGAGCGCCAGGAAGGTCGTCTCGAAGATCAGCATCTGCGTCCAGAAATTGGCATGCCGGTCGAGGAACTGCGGCAGGAAGGCGACGAAGAAGGTGATGCTTTTCGGGTTGAGCGCGGTGACCAGCCAAGCATGCGCCATCATCTTGGCCGAGGATACCGCATCGGTTCGCGGTTCTGCCTTCAGCGCGTCGCCGGCGCGGAACAGCTTTACGCCGAGATAGATCAGATAGCCGGCGCCGATCAGCTTCAGGATGGTGAAGACACCAGCCGAAGCGGCGAGCAGCGCGCCGATGCCGAGCATCGACAAGGTCATGGCGGTGAAGTCGCCCAACGCCACGCCGACCGCCATCGGCAGGGCGGTGCGCCAGCCCTGGCCCAGCGCATAGGACACGACCAGCAGGATGGTCGGACCCGGAATGATGAGGAGGATGGTCGACGCGGCGGCGAAAGCGGCCCAGTTCTCGAAGGACATATCTGTCTCCCTTGGGTTAAGGAAAAGGATAAATCCTCAGCCCAGGGAGAATGTAAAGAGGCCTGATTTTTGTTTTTTACGCAATTCCGGAAGGCAACCCGCCGCGCCGGAATTGCCGCGATATCAATTGCGCCAAAGGCAGGTCGGCGTCAGTTCGCGCCACCCAGCGTGCTCACGATATCGGCCAGGCTGACATCGGCACCGAAAACCAATGCGACCGCGGCAATGGCAGCGGCAAAAAGCGTGATGTCGGTTTTTAACGTCTTGCACATGGAGGCCCCTCGCTGATCGCCTGATGGGGTAGGAGAGACCGGTGCCGGGATTATGACCCGAACTGGGTCTTTTTGTGCAGGAGCGCCCGGTTGGCGCATCATTCGCGACGGCCCGAGACTGCCAGGCAAGGCGCAATGCAGGCGGCGCAAGGCATTCACGCTTTATCAACCATGAATGATGAAAATGCCCACTATCCGGCCGGACCGTGCTTCCCGCCGACAGCGTAGGGTTTGGGTATATGCGTGAGTTGCCGCAAGGTCTGACGCCGCCACGAAACGGCGACGCAATCGATACCGATCATGTTCTTTCCCGCCGCGCCATCCTGTCCGGAGCAGGCGCGCTGGCACTGCTCAGCGCCGCCGGCTGTTCGACCTCGGGTGACGGCGGTATGCCGGCGCTCCAGCTCGACAATACGGTCACCGGTTCAGTTCCGCCGATGCGGCCCGCGATCAGCGTCGACAAGAACATCACCAGCGCTGATGTCATGTATGCCGCTTTGACGGACAACGGCTTCAACGTGCCTGAGGTGCCGTACCTGAAGGTCAAGCCGGAATTCCGCCGCCAGATCGTCGTCGACACCACCGGCGAGGCGCCCGGCACCATCGTGGTCCACCTCAAGGAGCGCATGCTCTATCTCGTCCAGCCGGGTGGTGACGCCATCCGCTATGGCGTCGGCATCGGCAAGGACGGCTTCCGCTGGTCCGGCCGCGCCAACATCCAGTACGGCAAGGAATGGCCTACCTGGACGCCGCCGCCGGAAATGATCCAGCGCAAGCCCGAACTGGTGAAGTGGCAAGGCGGCCAGCCCGGCGGCCTCACCAATCCGCTTGGGGCGCGCGCGCTCTACATCTACCAGGACGGCAAGGACACTGGCTACCGCATCCATGGCTCGCCCGAATGGTGGAGCATCGGCCAGGCGATGTCGTCGGGCTGCGTGCGCCTGATCAACCAGGACATTATCGACCTCTACAGCCGCGTTTCGAAGAAAAACCCGGTCGTCGTCATGTGATCCTTTATCCCTCTGTTTCTCCCGTTGCGTGATGCGGCAAGACAGGCCAAGGTGCCTTGAAAACCATCGCTCGGGAGACGTCAGGAATGGCCGGAACTTTTGTTATCGCGCAAGGCGGCGGCCCGACCGCCGTCATCAACCAGACTGTGGTCGGTGCCACGCTGGAGATCCGTAAGCGGCATCCCGGCGCCAAGGTGCTGGGTTCCATCCATGGCGTGCGCGGCATCCGTGACGGCAATTATGTCGACCTCTCCGCCATCCCGGAAGACCGGCTGCGGCTGATTGCCGGAACGCCGAGTGCAGCGCTCGGCTCGACGCGCGACAAGCCGGATGCCGCCTATTGCGACGTGATCCTCAACGGGCTGAAGAAAGCCGGCGCCGATGCCTTCATCTATATTGGCGGCAACGACACGTCGGGCACGCAGCAGATCCTGACCGATGCCGCCGGCGGCTCCATCGCTTTCGTCCATGCGCCGAAGACGATCGACAATGATCTCGAGGAAAACGACCACACGCCGGGCTTCATCTCGGCGGCCGAGTTCGTCGCCGGCGCCTTCCTGTCCGTCGATCTCGATTTCCGTGCGCTCCCCGGCATCTATGTCGGCATCGTCATGGGCCGGCATGCCGGTTTTCTCACCGCAGCCGCCGCGGCCTGGCAACTCGATCCAGACAGCGGACCGCATCTGGTCTACGTGCCGGAACGACCATTCTCCGCGGCCGGTTTCATAGACGACGTGCGCGCCACGCTCGACCGCCACAAGCGCTGCATCGTCGCCGTGTCGGAAGGGGTGAGCACCGCCGACGGCAAGGCACTGGTCGAAAGCCTGGTGCCGCCGGAAAAGCTCGAGCGCGACGCGCATGGCAACGTCAAATTGTCGGGCAGCGACCTGCCGGCCGCACTCGAACGTGCATTGGCCGAGGGGCTGCCGGGCAAGCGGGCCCGCGTCGACGCACTCGGCTACATGCCGCGCGGCTATGTCGGCGCCATCAGCGCCGTCGACGCGCAGGAGGCATTCGATGCCGGCGCCTTCGCCGTCTCCGTCGCCGAACAGGGTGGCGGCTCGGTGGCGCTGCAATTTGACGGAACGAAAACCGTGCTGAAGAAGGTGCCGCTGAAAAACGTCGCCGGCAAGACCCGCCACATGCCGGATAATTTCATGAAACCCGACGTCAACCAACTGTCGGAGGCCGGCATGGCCTATCTCAAGCGGCTGGTGCCGGAAAAGTACAAGGTCGGGAAGCCGTTCGTTTGATGTCAGGCTCACACCTGATGCCGGGCTCACTTGTGATGCCGGGCTGGTTCAGCAAGAGCATCGTCGACGACAGGACGACGATGCTGACCGAGCCGTTCGTGCATGAGTATGTGCGTGCCAATATCTGGCATCTGCGCGGCCGCGACACCGACCTCCTGGTCGACACCGGCATGGGCATCTGCCCGCTGGCGCCGGAGATCGAGATGCCTCGGGGCAAACCGCTGCTGGTTGTTGCCACGCACATCCATCTCGATCACGTCGGCTCGCTGCACGAATTTCCGTGGCGGGCGGGGCCGAAGATGAGTGCGGCGCATTTCGAGAGCATGGATGAGGCGGCGACCTACGCCTGGATGTTCCACGATCTCGAAGGCGCCGTTTCGAAACTACCGGCGCCGGGCTGGAAAGCCGCCGACTACAAGATCCCAACGGCGCCGCTGACGCGGACCCTCGACGAGGGCGATTTGATCGATCTCGGCGACCGGCAATTCCGCGTCCTGCATCTGCCCGGGCATTCACCGGATTCGATCGCGCTGTTCGACGAGACCGACGGGCTGTTTTTCAGCGGCGACGCCATCTACGACGACACGTTGATCGACTCCCTGCCGGATTCCGACCGTGCCGCCTATATCAGCACCATGCGACGCTTGCTCGAGCTGCCAATCCGCATCGGCCATGGCGGCCACGGGCCGAGTTTCGACGGCAAGCGCATGCGTGAGATCGCGACGGATTATCTGCGCCGGCATGACGATCCGTAAGCGTTCCCTGAATTAAATCTTCGTAAGGTCGCCCAAAAACCCTAATTCGGGCCGATCGGCACCCTAGATACCCTGGTGTCGATCCGGCCGGCCGCCATGTACGGCGAGACAGGCAATCCGGTCGTCGACACGCCGACGGGTGCTTCCTCCCAAGATGCCCGCGGCGCCAGATCAACCCTCGCCCGGACAGAACGACCATGTCACCTCTTGGTATTCTTCGTAGGCATCGCGTCGCCGCCCTGCTGGGCGCTGCGCTGATCATCTCCCCCGTCGTCGTCTCGTTCGCCCAGAGCGCGAACAGCACCGGCGTCAGCAAAATTGTCGCGACGACCCAGACCCCTGTCGCCGGTATCACCGCCCCCAACGGCTCCTTTGCGCCGATCGTGGCGGCCGACAAGCCTGCGGTGGTGACGATTACCACCGTCATGAAAGCACAGTCGGCAGGCGCCGATGACGGGATGCCTCTCGGCAACTCGCCGTTCGACCAATATTTCCGTCAGTTCTTCGGTGACCAGGGCATGCCGGCACCGCAGACGCCACCGCAACAGGCGCAACGCGCCGAGGCACTCGGTTCCGGCTTCATAGTCAATGCTGACGGCACCATCGTCACCAACAACCACGTTGTCGACGGCGCTTCCTCGATCAAGGTGACGCTCGACGACGGCACCGAACTTCCAGCCAAACTTGTCGGCCGCGACGCCAAGAATGACCTTGCCGTGCTCAAGGTCAAGACCGACAAGTCATTGCCGACGGTCAAATGGGGCGATTCCGACAAGCTTATGACCGGCGACCAGGTGCTGGCGATCGGCAATCCGTTCGGCATCGGCACCACGGTGACGGCCGGCATCGTTTCGGCGCGCGGCCGCGACCTGCATAGCGGGCCGTTTGACGATTTCATCCAGATCGACGCGCCGATCAACCACGGCAATTCCGGCGGCCCGCTGGTGGATGTGAACGGCAATGTCGTCGGCATCAACACGGCGATCTATTCGCCCAATGGCGGCAGTGTCGGCGTCGGCTTCGCCATTCCGTCCGACCAGGCGCAAAAGGTCGTCGCCAAGCTGATGAAGGACGGTTCGATCCAGTACGGTTATCTCGGCGTCGAAATCCAGCCGGTGACGCCTGACGTGGCAAGCGCCATCGGGCTCGATCATGCCGGTGGCGCACTGGTTTCCAAGGTCAATGACAGCTCGCCGGCGGCGAGTGCCGGCGTCGAAACCGGCGACGTCATCACCGGCTTCGCCGGACAGGACGTGAAGGATCCCAAGGATCTGTCGCGCGCCGTCGCCGATGTCGCGCCTGGCGCCAAGGAGACGTTGGATGTCTGGCGCAAGGGCAAGGCGATGCAGATTTCCGTCGACGTCGGGCAAAACAGCGACGATGTGAAGACGGCATCGACCGATAATTCCGGCACGCCGAGCACCGAACAGGGCTCCCGCGCGCCGGCGATCGGCCTTGGCTTGATGGACCTCACATCAGACATTCGCCAGCAAATGAACCTCGCCGAGAACGAGCATGGCGCGTTGGTTGCGCGCGTCAATCCCGACAAGGCGGCGGCCGCTGCCGGCATCCAGCCCGGCGATATCATCGTTGCCGTCAACCAGGCTCCGGTAAAGAGCGCCAAGCAGGTCACGCAGGCGATCGCGCAAGCCAGCAAGTCGGGCCGCAAGTCGGTGCTGCTGCTTGTCGAACGCGACGGCGGCCAGATCTATGTCGCCGTACCATTCGCCAATAGCTGAGGCGCTGTGCCGATGTGGCGAGCCTGCCGGTGACGGGGCTAGAGCTTGCGCAGCGCCACTTCTTCGACCAGATGGTCGGCGCCCTTGCGCAGGATGAGGTCGGCGCGGGCGCGCGTCGGCAGGATGTTTTCGCGCAAATTCTTCAGATTGATGTTGGTCCACAGGCCTTCGGCGATGGCGCGCGCCGCTTCCTCCGAGAGCTGCGAGTAGCGGTGGAAGAACGAGTCCGGATTCCGGAAGGCGGTCTCGCGCAGCCGCATGAAGCGCGAAATGTACCATTCGTGGATCAGCTTCTCGTCGGCATCGATATAGATCGCGAAGTCGAAAAAGTCGGACAGGAAGGGCACGATCTTGCCGTCCTGCGGCAGCTTGCCCGGCTGCAGGACATTGATGCCTTCGAAGATCAGGATATCAGGTCGGTCGATAGTGACGAACTCGCCGGGAATGACGTCATAGGTGAGGTGCGAATAGACCGGCGCGCGGACATCGGGCAGCGCCGACTTGATGCCCGAGAGGAAGCGCAGCAGCGCGCCGACATCATAGCTGTCGGGAAAACCCTTGCGCTCCATCAGGTTTTCACGGCGCAGAACCTCATTGGGCAGCAGAAAACCGTCGGTGGTGATGAGATCGACCTTGGGGCTCGACGGCCAACGAGCCAGAAGCTCCTTCAGCACGCGCGCGGTGGTCGATTTGCCGACCGCGACGGAGCCTGCAATGCCGATGATGAACGGCGTTTTGACGATATCGACGGCGTTGAAGAAGGCCTGGCGCTGCCGAAACAGAAGCTGGCTCGCCTCGACATGGGCGGACAGCAGCCGCGACAGCGACAGGTAGATGCGCTTGACCTCCTCGAGGTCGACCGGATCGTTGAGCGATCGCAGCCGGCGGAACTCGTCCTCGCTCAGCGTCAGCGGCGTGTCGGCGCGGAATCGCGACCATTGCTCGGCGGAGAAGAAACGAAAGGGGGAATATTTCTCGGTTGGCGCGAGCTGATCCATCGAGATACCTGCCCTCCCTCGCGGTCAGCCCTTGGGCCGTGACGCCTTCTCGGCGATGCCCGAACGCCCGGTGCGGCCTTCGAGCTCGTTGAGCACGTCGCTCAACGGAACACCCGAGAGGCCGAGAACGACAAGCCAATGATATATAAGATCGGCACTTTCGGAAACGAGGCCCTGTCTGTCGCCCTTGACGGCGGCAATCACCGTCTCGACCGCCTCCTCGCCAAGCTTCTGGGCCGCCTTGTCGATGCCGCGCGCGAACAGCTTCGCGGTCCAGGAGTCCGGGTCGCCGGAATGGGCGCGGTCCCTGATGATTGTCTCCAGATCGGAGAACGAAAATTCAGCCATGGCGCCTGGGCCCTTTTCTTAGCCGGACAGGCTCTAGGGCCGATCGCCCGAGGAGTCCAGCCGCATCGGCAGCCCCGCGGCGGCCATGTGCGCCTTGGCCTGTGCTATGGTGTAGGTGCCGAAATGGAAGATCGAGGCCGCCAGCACCGCGCCGGCATGGCCGTCGCGAATGCCTTCGACCAGGTGATCCAGCGTGCCGACGCCGCCCGAAGCGATGACCGGAGCGCGCACCGCATCAGCGATCGCACGCGTCAGCGCGATGTCGTAGCCGGCCTTGGTGCCGTCGCGGTCCATCGAAGTCAGCAGGATCTCGCCGGCGCCGCGATCGACCATCTTGCGGGCGAATTCGACCGCGTCGATGCCAGTCTTCTCGCGCCCGCCATGGGTGAAGATCTCCCAGCGATCAGCCTCGCCGGCACCGGAGACCTTCTTGGCGTCGATGGCGACGACGATGCACTGGTTGCCGAACTTGTCGGCGGCTTCGGCGACGAAATCCGGGTTCTTCACCGCCGCCGTGTTGATCGACACCTTGTCGGCGCCGGCCAAAAGCAGCTTCCTGATGTCGGCGACCTGGCGCACGCCGCCGCCGACGGTCAGCGGCATGAAGCACTGTTCGGCGGTGCGGGCGATGACATCGAAAATGGTTTCACGGTTGTCGGACGAGGCGGTGATGTCGAGAAAGCAGAGCTCGTCGGCTCCGGCGGCGTCATAGGCCTTGGCAGCCTCGACCGGGTCGCCGGCGTCGATGAGGTCGACGAAATTGACGCCCTTGACGACACGGCCGTCCTTGACGTCGAGGCAAGGGATGACGCGGGCTTTCAGCATCAGCGGCCCTCTATCGTGGCGATGAGATCGTTGAGCAGTTGGCCGACCCGCGGCGGCACCTCGGCCTGCGCGTCGAAAGCCGGATCGTAAGCGGAAACGGTGATGCCGACGACCGGCACCGCAAGCGCCATGGCACAGGCCGCGTCGCGCAACTGTTCGGGGCTCGGCCCCCCTGACGTGACGTAGCGGTTGGCCTGCAGCTCCTTGGGGTCGTGCACGTCGAGATCGAGATGCATGTGCACGTTCTTGGCGCCGGCGGCCCTCAGCTTTGCGGTTGCCGGTCCCACGCCGGGGCATTCGGTACGGATCACCGGCAAGGTCTCGAGGAGTTTTGTCTCGGCCGGATCGAGATCGCGGGCGTTTAGGAGCACACAGCGCGACGGATCGATGGGCTTGAAGCCGGGAATGGCTGATGCCATCGGGCGCCAGCACAGGCCAAGCACGGTCGCGAGCGCCATGCCGTCGAGAAAGCCATATATGGAGGTCTCGGGCGTGTTGAGGTCGCCATGCTGGTCGGCCCAGATGATCGCATCGGCGCCCGCACCGGCGA
Source organism: Mesorhizobium sp. CNPSo 4671 (assembly GCF_057784245.1). Lineage (NCBI taxonomy): Bacteria > Pseudomonadati > Pseudomonadota > Alphaproteobacteria > Hyphomicrobiales > Phyllobacteriaceae > Mesorhizobium > Mesorhizobium sp. CNPSo 4671. The sequence continues at coordinate 176,092 of NZ_JBWLUW010000004.1, forward strand.
CCGCGCCGGCCGATGTCAGGCAGTTTCCGGCCAGCACAATGGGAAAACGCCCCCTGTCGATGGCAATGCGGACCTCGCCCGAGACGGCGTTGCAGACGGCAAAACCGGTGGCGATCTCGCGCTCCTGGTCGGGGCCGACCCTGCCGATATCCTCGACCGCGACGTCGTGGCCGGCGATGGTCAGGGCGTCGACCAGACCGCCTGCAATCAGCGCATCCGGGCCCTGGCCCATGCCGCCATGATAGTGGCCGCTGTCATAGGAGGCCAGGATGATGGTAATCTTCACGTTTTCGCCTCCGCCGCCGGCCGGCCCTGCAGGATCGCCAGCGCCTCGGCCGGGTCGATGCGGCCGTCATAGAGCGCGCGGCCCGAGATGGCGCCTTCGAGCTTTTGCGCGTCGGGCATGGTCATGCGCACGATGTCGGCGATAGAGGCGAGGCCGCCCGAAGCGATGACCGGGATCGACACCGCCTCGGCGAGGTCGATGGTGGCGTCCCAGTTGATGCCGGTCAGCACGCCGTCGCGGTCGATGTCGGTGTAAATGATGGCGGCGACGCCGGCGCCCTCGAATTTCCTCGCCAGTTCGATGACGCCGAGGCTCGACGCCTCGGCCCAGCCCTCGACCGCCACCTTGCCGCCCTTGGCGTCGATGCCGACGGCCACCTTGCCCGGGAAAGCCTTGCAGGCCTGCCTGACCAGATCGGGATCGCGCACCGCCACCGTGCCAAGGATGACCCGGGCGAGGCCGCGGTCGAGCCAGTCCTCGATCTGCTCCAGCGTGCGGATGCCGCCGCCGAGCTGCACCGGGTTCTTCGTCGCCTTGAGGATGGCGCCGACGGCAGCACTGTTGACGCTCTGGCCCTTGAAGGCGCCGTTGAGGTCGACGACGTGCAGCCATTCGAAGCCCTGATCCTCGAAGGCTTTTGCCTGCGCGGCGGGGTCATCGTTGTAGATGGTCGCGGTCGCCATGTCGCCGTGCTTCAGGCGCACGCATTGGCCGTCCTTGAGGTCGATGGCAGGAAACAGGATCATCTAGGCACCCTCGACGATCGCGAAATGACCGGTTGAAGCCGCCAATCGATGCTGCAACGCCGTCTGGTAAGCCTTCGACCGGTAGCAGTTGAGGGCCGTTTCATAGGAGTCGAACTCGACCACCACATGCCTGCCAAAATCGGATCCTTCGGGGTTCGTGACCTGTCCGCCGCGCACTAGGTAGCGACCGCCAAAGTTCGAAATGGCATCGCCGATGGCGTCACGATAGTGCTGGTAACCCTCTACGTCGGTCACTGTCAGCATAACCACCCAGTAGCCCTTCTTGCTCATGATCTAGGGCCTCCAACGCAGAAAATTGGTGATCAGCGCCAGCCCCAGCGCCTGGCTCTTCTCTGGATGGAACTGCGTGCCGACCAGATTGTCGCGGGCGACGGTGGCCGTTACCGGGCCGCCATAGTCGGCTTCAGCCAGAACCTCGTCCGGCTTCGTCGCATCGAGATGGTAGGAATGGACGAAATAGGCGTGCAGCCCCGCCGGGCCGGTCGGGATGCCGGCAAACAGCGGGTGCTGGCGCCTGAGTTCGATCGTGTTCCAGCCGATCTGCGGGATCTTCAGCGCCGGATCGGCCGGCGTGATCTCCTTGACGTCGCCGGATATCCAGCCAAAGCCATGGGTGACAGTCTTTTCCAGGCCGCGCTGCGACATCAGTTGCATGCCGACGCAGATGCCAAGGAAGGGCCGGCCCTTGGCGATGGCGACATCCTCGACCGCTTCCCACATGCCGTCGACGGCGCGCAGGCCTGCCGCGCAGTCGGCATAGGCGCCGACGCCCGGCAGGACGATGCGGTCGGCGCTGCGCACCCGGTCGGCATCGGCGGTCAGGTCGATTTCAGCCGATATGCTGGCTTCGCGCGCGGCGCGCTCGAAGGCCTTGGTGGCCGAGCGTAGATTGCCCGAACCGTAGTCGATGATTGCTACCCGCATGTCAGCGCCGTCCCGGTATGTGGGTCAGGCCCAGCGCCATGCCCGGCTGCGCCGGGCGCGCCAGGGCAGCATCCGGAACGATGCGCGGCGCGGGAGTGTTCTCCTCGGCATGCCCCTCGACCTCCAGCGCATAGCGGATGTCGGCATCGTCGAGCCGGCCGGCCTGAACCACGCCCCATTCATGCCAGCCGCGCCGGCGTAGCGCCGCGATACGCAACCCCTGCCCTTCGAGGCCGACATAGAGCGATACCAGCAGCGACAGCAGCGAACTGGCCAATCCGAGCCCAAGTTCCTGGCCAGCCATCGAGAGCAGGCTCATGACGATGAAGGCAAGTCCTGCTTCGATCCACAGCCGGTGCCAGGCGAGCCACAGCGGCGGCACCAGCAGGCCGAGCCAGGTGAAGCCGTCACGGATAAAGGCCGTTGTGTCGACCTTCTCACTGCGGCCGGGCGGTTCCATCACGACATAGGTGGCCATGGCCTATCCCTTCAACGATCCCTTGGTGGAGGGAACCGCGTCCGGCTGGCGCGGGTCGGGCTCGAGTGCCGCGCGTAGCGCGCGCGCCACCGCCTTGAAACAGGTTTCGGCGATGTGGTGGTTGTTGGCGCCATAGTGGTTGGTGACATGCAGCGTGATGCCGGCATTCTGGGCCAGCGCCTGGAAGAATTCCCGCACCAGTTCGGTGTCGAAGGTGCCGATCTTGGGCGACGAAAAGGACACGTTCCAGACCAGGAAAGGCCGGCCGGACACGTCGATCGCGGCGCGCGTCAGCGTCTCGTCCATGGCAAGGTCGATCGAGGCATAGCGCATGATGCCGCGCCGCTCGCCGAGCGCCTTGGTCAAGGCCTGGCCAAGCGCGATGCCGGTGTCCTCGACCGTGTGATGGTCGTCTATGTGCAGGTCGCCCTTGGCCCTGACCGTCATGTCGATCAGCGAATGGCGCGAAAGCTGGTCCAGCATATGATCGAAGAAGCCGACGCCCGTGGCGATATCGGATTTGCCCGAGCCGTCGACATGGACCGACACCGAGATGTCGGTTTCCTTGGTCTTGCGGCTGGCTTCGGCGGATCGGGGCGCCATCACTCTATCCTTGTCCCAGCGGTTCACATGGTGACCGGTTCACAGGCTTCAAGCGCTCGCGGGCTTGAAAACGAATGCCTTCTATCAGCATGATCCGGCGATTGCCAGTTGCCTCGCACATAGGTATCGGCCTTGCCGGAGAGGCGATTTGCAATCATGGGTCCCATGCATACATATGGCCGATAAAATCACTCGTACCGCGCCAATCGCCTTTTGGGATCGCGCGAATCGGAGCCAATAAATGTCTGATAATCTGACCATGCACGCCACGACCATCGTGACGGTGCGCAAGGGCAACAAGGTGGTGATCGCCGGCGACGGCCAGGTCAGCCTTGGCCAGACCATCATGAAGGGCAATGCCCGCAAGGTTCGCCGCATCGGCAAGGGCGGTAATGTGATTGCCGGTTTCGCCGGCGCCACCGCCGACGCCTTCACGCTGCTGGAGCGGCTGGAAGCCAAGCTTGAACAATATCCCGACCAGTTGACGCGCGCTTGCGTCGAGCTCGCCAAGGACTGGCGCACCGACCGCTATCTGCGCCGGCTGGAAGCGATGATGCTGGTGGCCGACAAGTCGGTCTCGCTGGCGCTGACCGGCACGGGCGACGTGCTCGAACCCGAATTTGGCGTCATGGCCATCGGTTCAGGCGGCAATTACGCTCTGGCGGCAGCGCGCGCGCTGATGGACACCGACAAGGACGCCGAGGAGATCGCCCGCAAGGCAATGCAGATCGCCTCCGACATCTGCGTCTACACCAACAACAATTTTATTGTCGAAACGCTCGATGCCGCCTGAGCAAGCCGGTCATGATCCCGAAAAGTGGCGCCCGGTTTTCGGAAGAGATCATGGCCAAACAGGAAGCTAGCTACGATTTTCGGCCGGTGACTGAAAAAGACCTGCCGATGATCGCCGGCTGGCTGGCCGAGCCGCATGTCGCCGAGTGGTGGAACGATCCGGAGATGGAAATCGCAGAGATTCGCGATCATATCGACTCGATTTCGGTCGAGCCGCTGATCGTCGAACTCGACGGCAAGCCGATCGCCTATCTGCAGAGCTACGACCCGCATCTGGAAGACGACCATCCCTATGCCGACCAACCGTTCGGCACGCTCGGCATCGATTTGTCGATCGGCCGGCCGGAGCTGGTCGGCATCGGCCATGGTTCGGCGATCGTGCGCCAGTTCGTCGAAGATCTGTTCGAGGAAGGTGTGCCCCGCGTCATCATTGACCCCGATCCGGCCAATCTCAGGGCCATCCGCGCCTATGAAAAGGCCGGATTCCGGGCCATAGACCGCAGGCAATCGGTCTATGGCGACGTCGTGCTGATGGCGATCGATGCCGACGATGATGAAGAGGGGGAATAACCAGATGAGCAAACCCGGCGTGGACGATGGCTATTCGGCCTATGAAGACAGCTGGCGCATGGGTCTTCTGCTCGTCCTTGGCCTGCTCATCTTCCAGGCCGGGGCTCTCTATGGCATGGGCCGGACACCGATCTGCACCTGCGGCTATGTGAAACTGTGGCATGGCGTGGTGAACAGTTCGGAGAATTCCCAGCACATTGCCGACTGGTACACCTTCTCGCACATCATCCACGGCTTCCTGTTCTACGCGCTGGCGAAGTTCCTGTTCCCGCGGTCGCCGGTCGGCTTGCGGCTGGCCTTCGCCGTCCTCATCGAGGGCGGCTGGGAATTGCTGGAGAACAGCCCGTTCATCATCGACCGCTACCGCGCCGGCACCATGTCGCTCGATTATTACGGCGACAGCATCATCAATTCGGTGTCCGACACACTGGCCATGGTGTTGGGATTTGTGATGGCGCGAAGGCTACCTATATGGGTGATCGTCAGCCTCGCCATCCTTTTCGAACTGGGTACCGGCTATCTCATCCGGGACAATCTGACACTCAACGTGATCATGCTGCTGCATCCGTTCGAGGCCATCAAGCAGTGGCAAAGTGGAATTTAGCTATGACGACATTTTCTCCCCGCGAAATCGTTTCCGAACTCGACCGCTTCATCATCGGCCAGAAGGACGCCAAGCGCGCCGTGGCCATCGCCTTGCGCAACCGCTGGCGCCGCCAGCAGCTGGTAGGTCAGATGCGCGAAGAGGTGATGCCGAAGAACATCCTGATGATCGGGCCGACCGGCGTCGGCAAGACCGAGATTTCGCGCCGCCTGGCGCGGCTGGCCGGTGCGCCTTTCGTCAAGGTCGAGGCGACCAAGTTCACCGAGGTCGGCTATGTCGGCCGCGATGTCGAGCAGATCATCCGCGACCTCGTCGAGATCGCCATCGGCCTGGTGCGCGAAAAGATGCGCGAGGATGTGAAGGCGCGGGCCCACATCAATGCCGAGGAACGCGTGCTGGAAGCGTTGGTCGGCAAGACCGCCAGCCCGGCGACGCGTGACTCTTTCCGCAAGAAGCTGCGCGACGGCGAACTCGACGACAAGGAAATCGAGATCGAAGTGGCCGACACCGGCAATGGCGGCATGCCTGGCTTCGAGATCCCCGGCATGCCGGGCGCCAATATCGGCGTGCTCAACATCAACGACATGCTGTCGAAGGCGATGGGCGGCAAGAAGACCAAGTCGCGCAAGACGACGGTGAAGGAATCCTACGATCTGCTGGTCAGCGACGAGTCCGACAAGCTGCTTGACCAGGACGAGGTGGTGCGCCGGGCGCTCGACGCGACGGAAAATGACGGCATCGTCTTCCTCGACGAGATCGACAAGATTGCGGCCAGATCCGACATCTCCGGCGGGCCTTCGCGCGAAGGCGTGCAGCGTGACCTGCTGCCGCTGGTCGAAGGCACGACGGTGGCGACCAAATACGGGCCGTTGAAGACGGACCATATCCTGTTCATCGCGTCGGGTGCGTTCCACGTCTCGAAGCCGTCCGACCTGCTGCCGGAATTGCAGGGCCGCCTGCCGATCCGCGTCGAGCTCCGCGCTTTGGAGAAGGAGGATTTCGTCCGCATCCTGACCGAGACGGAAGCGAGCCTGATCAAACAGTATATCGCGCTGATGAAGACCGAGGGCGTCGATCTGACTTTCACCGACGACGCCATCGATTCGCTCGCCGGCATCGCTGTCGACCTCAATGACAGCGTCGAGAATATCGGCGCCAGGCGACTGCAGACGGTGATGGAACGGGTGCTGGACGAGATTTCGTATGACGCGCCCGACCGCAACGGCACGTCGGTCACCATCGACGCCGCCTATGTGGAAAAGCATGTCGGCGACCTGTCGCGAAACACAGATTTGTCGCGTTTCATCCTTTAAACGACGGTAGCGGGTCATTCCGGCGCCGGCTTAGGCAATATTCCGGCGAACAGAACCATGTGTGGCCAGATGGTACCATCCGGCCACCTTTCGTCTTGCCGGGTGAAGGGGCGCTCTCGACTCAACCCGGAGCATTACCCTAGTTTGCCCGCAAGATTTGCAGGCGGCGGCGCATGAAAAAACTCATCCTGGTCCTTCTCGGCTTGACGCTGGCGGCGACGCTGTTCGCCGCCGATGCCGCGACATTGGTGCCGCCGGGAAACCGTAATGCTGAGCAGCCCGACATCCCCGGCGCCTCGAGCCGGCGCACGCAGGCGACCAATACCACCTTCCAGGCGAAATACCGCAAGGTCTATGCCTTGCTGCAGAACGACCCCGATCTGCGCGGCAAGATCAAGAAGGCCGCGTCCGCCTATGGCATCGATCCGATGCACATCGTCGGCGCCATCGTCGGCGAGCACACCTACAATGTCGACGCCTATGACCGGCTGCAGACCTACTACGTCAAGGCGATCTCTTATCTCTCCAGCAAGCTGTCCTTCGCCTATGAGGGCGAGGACATCACCGATTTCGTGCAGCGACCGGAATTCAAGAAGTGCGCAGGGATGTCCGACAGCTATGATCTGTGGGAATGCCGCGAACAGGTGTGGAACCATGCGTTTCGCGGCAAGAGCGTTGGCGGCGAGGACTTTCCCGACGACCGCTTCGGCGCCACCTTCTTCCAGCCCTACTATGCCGGCCAGACTTTTGGGCTCGGCCAGCTGAACCCTTTGACCGCCTTGCAGATGAGCGATCTCGTGCACAAGGTGTCGGGCCTGCCGAAGCTCGACGTCGGCGACCCCAATTCGGTCTACAAAACCATCATGGATCCCGACCTGACGCTTCCTTACGTCGCCGCGACGATCAGGAAGTCGATCGATGCCTATAAGAGCATTGCCGGCTTCGACATTTCGGGCAATCCGGGGCTGACTGCCACGCTCTACAATGTCGGCAATCCGGAGCAGCGCGCCTACGCGCTGAAGGCGGAAAACGACAAGCGCCGCGCCGCCGGCGAGCCGGAAAAATTGCCGGAGGAGAATTATTACGGCTGGCTGGTCAACGACAAGCTGCCGGAGCTGAAGGCGCTGTTCTAGGGCGCTTCAGGCCGCCAGCAACGACTTCAGCTTGACGGCCTGCGATCCCAGTGCCTCCGGTGCTGGCCTGGCATGCTTGCCGATCAGCATTTCGGCCAGCCTGATGTCGCGGGCGACCGCATTGCCGGGACCAATGCCGCTGGCCGCCACCAGCCTGCCGTCCCCGGCCAGATGGAAGAGGATGAAGGCGCCGTCACCGAGATCGCGACGAACCGTGCTTTTGCCTTCATCCGAAAGGCCTGCGATCTGCAGCGACAGGCCATACTGATCCGACCAGAACCAGGGCACCGCCGCATGCGTCTCGCCGGCGCCGAGCATGTTTTTCGCGGCCAGCGCGCCCTGTTCCTGCGCATTGCGCCAGGCTTCGAGCCGCACACGGCGGCCGCCATAGACGGCAAGCGGGAACGAACAGCAGTCGCCTGCGGCAAAGATGTCGGGATCGCTGCTGCGCAGTTCGGCATCGACCGCAATGCCGTTGTCGATCGTCAGGCCGGCTTCGGCGGCGAGCCCAGTCACCGGCACGGCGCCAATGCCGATGATGGCGAGATCGGCTGATATTTCGCGCCCGCCGGCAAGTCTTATGCGCACCTCGTTGCCGTCATCGGCGATGGATGCGATGCCGTCACCGCATAGTATGTGGACGCCTTCAGCGACATGCGCTTGATGGATGATTTCAGCGATCTCGGCAGGAACGCCGCGCATAAGGATGCGCGGCTGCGCCTCTATGACGGTAGCTGTAGCGCCGAGCTTGCGGGCAGAGGCGGCAAGTTCGAGGCCGATGAAACCGCCGCCGATGACGGCGATGCGGCTGCCGGCGCTGAGATGGGCGCGAATGGCCAGCGCATCGGCGAAAGTTCTGAGGTAGACGCAGCGCGCGCCTAGGCCAGGCATCGGCAGTTTGCGCGGGGTCGAGCCGGTGGCCAGCAGGAGCTTGTCGTAGGGCAGCACCGAACTGTCCGACAGGCGCACCGTATGCGCCGCACGATCGATCGCAACGGCCTGGACGGAACGGATATGCCGGATCGATTTCTCGGTCAGGATCGCGTCGCTGGCGATCGCCTTGATTTCCGGCGCGTCGCTGGCCATCGCCTCCTTGGACAGAGGCGGCCGTTCGTAGGGCAGATGCGGCTCGTCGCCGACCAGCGTCACCGGCCCGTCATAGCCGAGATCGCGCAGCGCAAGGGCTGCCCGCCCGCCGCATTCGCCGGCGCCGATGATGACCATTCCCCGCGCCATATCCATCACCCGATCTGAACGAGGACTTTGCCGGCGTCGACCTTGACCGGATAGGTTTTCAGGTTGACGCAGACCGGCGCGCCCCTGGCCGCGCCGGTCTTGTAGTTGAAGCGGCCATTGTGCTTGGGGCATTCGATGATGTCGTCCATCACCAGCCCGTCGGCGAGATGCACCTTCTCATGCGTGCAAAGCCCGTCGGTGGCGAAATATTCGTCGTCCGGGCTGCGATAGATGGCGAAGGTGCGCCCGCCATGATCGAAGCGCATCACATCCTCTTCATCGATGTCATCGGCAGCACACGCCTCGACCCAGTCGCTCATTCAGTCCTCCCAAAAGCAATTCCAGGAAAAGTGCGAGCAGCTTTCCGTCCGGAATTTCGTTGAAACAAAGGATCCAGATCGGATCGCCGCGATCATTCCGCCGCGACGGCGACGGCATCGCTGTGGAATTCCTCGCGGTACGGCCTGGCGGTCGGCGGCAGTTCGCGCTTGAGGAAATAGTCCTCGTTGCGCAGCTGGCGGAGGAAAACCGGGATCATCTCGCGGTAGCCTGCCAGGATCGACGGCGTCGGCGCCGGCAAATCATGCTTGATCAGTTCATGCAGCTTCGGCAGCGCATGGTAGGGCACCATCGGGAACATGTGATGCTCGACGTGATAGTTCATGTTCCAGTAGATGAAGCGGCTGACCGGGTTCATGTAGACGGTACGGCTGTTCAGCCGATGGTCGATGACATTGTCGGCGAGGCCGCCATGCTGCAGCAGGCCGACCATGACGTGATGCCAGGCACCATAGAGCCTGGGCAGGCCAACCAGCATCAAGGGCAGGAACGAGCTGGTGTAGAGCGCCAGCGCGATGGTTGCGGCATAGATCGCGGTCCAGATGCGGGCAATGCGCATCGCCTTGGGCTGCTCCTGCTCGGGAATGAAAGTCTTTTCGGCCGCGCTGATGTTGCCGGCGGCGTTTCGCAGCATGTCCGACATAGCATGCCAGGCATCTGTTACACCGACAAAGCCGAGGAGCGCGCGCACCAGGTCCGGCGGCCGCATGACCGAGATTTCCGGGTCGCGGCCGACGATGATGGTGTCGGTGTGATGGCGCGTGTGGCTCCAGCGCCAGGTCACCGGGTTGCGCATGATCATGAAACAGGCGATCTGATAGACCGCATCATTCATCCACTGCGTCCGGAACGCCGTGCCGTGGCCGCATTCGTGCCAGCGTGAATCCGTCGACGAGCCGTAGAGGACGCCATAAACGAAGAAGAACGGCACGCACCACCACGTACCCCAGAACCAGGCGCCGCCGGCGCCGCTGACGAGGAGGGCGGCGAGCCAGATGGCGGTGTCGCGGATCGCCGGGCCGTCGGAGCGCTGCATCAGCTCCTTCATCTGCTTGCGGGGAATGTCGGTGTGATACCACTCGGCCGCCGACAGGCCGTTTTCCACGGCGAGCTTGGCGTCGCGGCCGATCAGGCTGTAGTCACGCCGGGACGGCGCTGCGGTCATGATTGCCTCCCTCGGCAAGGCACCCGCCCAAGCGAATGCCGCTTGCCCATTGGCTTCGAGCGTGAAAATACCGCTGAGCCATGATAGACTCAATATCACAAAGATAGTTTCTATCATTTCCTATCAGAATGATGTACCCTTGTCCCGCAATCGAACGAGGGCGATCATGGCGAAACGGCCGACCATAACCGATCTGGCGCGCATCTCCGGCGTCAGCGTTGCCACGGTGGACCGGGTGCTCAACAACCGTCTGCCGGTGCGCGAAGAGACCGCGCGCCGCGTCTACGAGACCGCGACCGAGATCGGCTATCACGCGGCCGGGCTGATCAAGCAGCGGATGCGCCATGAACTGCCGGAGTACCGGCTCGGCTTCCTGCTCTTGAGAGGCAATGATGTGTTCTACACGGAGTTCGCGCGGCAGCTCGAACTTGCGGTGGCGCAGTCGCAGCGTTTCCGCGGTGTCGCGATCATCGATTTCGCCAGTTCGCTGACGCCGGACGAAATCGTCGAGCACACGCGCAAGCTGGCCGCCAAATGCAGGGCGGTCGCGCTGGTCGGGCCGGATCACCCGACACTGACGGTCACCGTCGAGGAGATGAAAGCGAAAGGCCTGCCGGTGTTTTCGTTGCTGTCCGACTTCGCCGCCGGCATCCGCGAGGGCTATGTCGGCCTCGACAACCGCAAGGTGGGCAGAACCGCGGCCTGGATGATCTCGAAGGCGGCGAGGCGGCCGGGCAAGGTGGCGCTGTTCGTCGGCAGCCACCGTTTCCACGGGCATGAATTGCGCGAGATCGGCTTCCGCTCTTTCTTCCGCGAACAGGCGCCCGACTTCACCTTGCTGGAAACGCTGGTCAATCTCGAGGCCAACCAGATCACGCAGGACACGTTGCTCGAGCTTCTCGGCCGCCACCCCGATCTGGTCGGCTGCTATGTCGCCGGCGGCGGCATGGAAGGCGCGGTCGCCGCACTAAGGCAGGCGAGGCCAGCCGAGATGCCGGCAGTCGTCTGCAACGAGATCACGGCGGTCTCGCGTTCGGCGTTGGCGGACGGCATCCTGACGATGGTGATCTCGACGCCGCTGCCGGCGCTTTGCCGCGAACTGCTGGATCTGATGGCGCATGCCATCGAGACCGGTGCCGCGAACGCGCCGGGACAGACTTTTCTGCCGTTCGAGATCTACCTGCCCGAAAATATCTAGCGATCTCCAGTACTCCAGCCGTGTTTCGTCGGCGGATGAAAGAACCCATCACGGCTGATAGGTGCCGCATCGCCTGGCGATCCACCGCGGAATTGGCTGCGCAGCCGGCGTGCGACCGGCGGCTTCGCGCATGGCTTGTCTGCGTCGACATCAGAATCGCGCATCCGGTCTTGGAATCGCCCTTGACGTCTTGTGACGAAATGGAATAAATATTTCACTAGCTGGACATTTTGGTTCTTTCGTTCCGGAACGTCTGTTTCAAACAGAGGGCTCGGCGTTCCAGCCAAGGCAGGGAATGCCGCGCGGGACGAAACGATATCAGGGAGAGATTCCCCGGGGAGATCGGGGATTCCGGATAGATCGGTGCAACCGGACACCAAAAGTGGAGGAGAGATACAATGAAGAAACTGCTTTTGGGCGTCGCCTTCGCGGCGCTGATGAGTTCATCGGCCATGGCCGCCAAGATCGGCGTATCGATGGCCAAGTTCGACGACAACTTCCTCACCGTGCTGCGCAACGGCATGATCGCGCAGGCCAAGGGCATGAGCGGCGTCGAACTGCAGGTCGAAGACGCACAGAACGACGTCGCCAAGCAACTCGACCAGATCAAGAACTTCGCCGCTTCGGGCGTCGACGCGATCATCGTCAACCCGGTTGACACCTCGGCCACCCAAGCGATGTCGGACGCCGCCGCGGCTGCCAAGATTCCGCTTGTCTATGTCAACCGCGAGCCGGTCAACGTGAACACGCTGCCGGACAACCAGGCCTTCGTCGCCTCGAACGAGGCCGATTCCGGCACGCTCGAAACCAAGGAAGTCTGCCGCCTGTTCAAGGAAGCCGGCAAGAAGGAAGCCAATGTCTATGTGATCATGGGTGAGCTTTCCAACCAAGCCGCCGTGCAACGCACCAAGGACATCGAAGAGGTGATCGCCACGCCGGATTGCAGCTTCATCAAGATCATCGACAAGCAGACGTCGAACTGGAACCGTGACGAAGCGCAGAACCTGATGACCAACTGGCTGTCGACCGGCAAGAAGTTCGACGGCGTCATCGCCAACAATGACGAAAGCGCCATCGGCGCCATCCAGGCGATGAAGGCAGCCAACATCGACATGAAGTCGGTTGTCGTGGGCGGTGTCGATGCCACGCAGGACGCGCTTGCCGCCATGCAGGCCGGCGACCTCGACGCAACTGTGTTCCAGGACGCGGCCGGCCAGGGTGCCGGTGCGCTGGATGCGGCGCTCAAGCTGTCCAAGGGCGAGAAGGTCGAGCACAAGGTCTACGTGCCGTTCCAGCTCGTCACCCCGGCCAACATCGACAAGTTCCTGAAGAAGAACTGAGCCACGGACATACGGAGCGGCGCGCAAAAGACAGCGCCGCTCCCCTTTCCCTCAGCGCCTAAAGGCGCGAGGAACGACCGCGGCTGACGGAGGATAGAAGATTGGCACAGACATCTCATGGCGTCGGAGGGCTCACCTACGATGCGAAGAAGCGCGCATGGCCAGCCGAATTCAACGTTTTCCTGGCGCTCGTCATCCTCGTTGTCATCTTCGAAGCGATCGGCCGCATCTTTCTCGGCGACAGCTTCCTGTTCAACACCCGCAGCGATGTCTCGGGGATCTTCAATGAGGCGCGCCTGCAGATCATCATCCTGCAGGTGTCGATCGTCGGCATCATCGCCATCGGCGTGACGCAAGTCATCATCTGCGGCGGCATCGACCTGTCTTCCGGCTCTATCGTCGGCGCGACGGCGATGATCGCCATGAGTTTCGCCCAGGTGGCGACGGTCAACGGCAACCCCAACCCGAAGGCGATGTTCCTGGCACAAGGCTGGACCGACCTGCCGGTCATCGTGCCGGTGCTGGTGGCGATCGGCTGCGGCTTGTTCGCCGGCCTCGTCAATGGCTCATTGATCGCTTACACGCGCATTCCACCGTTCATCGCCACGCTCGGCATGATGGTCACCGCGCGCGGCATCGCCAAATGGTGGTCCAAGGGGCAGCCGATCTCGTTCCCGACCGACGGTTTCGCGGCGATCGGCAAGGGCCTGATGCCTGTCATCATCTTCCTGTCGCTGGCGATCCTTTTCCAGCTCATCATGACCTACACCCGCTACGGCAAGCATTGTTACGCGATCGGCTCCAACGAGGATGCCGCGCGCATGTCCGGCATCAAGATCGCCAACCACAAGATCCTGGTCTACGTTATCGCTGGCATTCTCGCCTCGCTCGCCGCGGTGGTGCTCTCCTCCAAGAACCTCACTGCGCAATCCGGCATGGGCGTGATGTACGAACTCGACGCGATCGCCATGGCGGTCATCGGCGGCGTCTCGCTGTCGGGCGGCCGCGGCTCGATCGTCGGTACGGTGATCGGCTCGCTGATCTTCGGCGTCATCATCTCCGGCTTCACCTTCCTGCGCCTCGACGCCTATTACCAGGAGATGGTCAAGGGCGTGATCATCGTCGGGGCTGTCGTTCTCGACCAGTGGCGCCAACGCCTGCGGGCATTGAGGGCTTAACCATGTCAGACATCGTCCTGAAGACTGAAAACCTGACCAAGCGCTATGGCGGCGTGCATGCGCTGGAAGGCGCGAACTTCGAGCTGCGCAAGGGCGAACATGTCGCCATCATGGGCGACAATGGTGCCGGCAAGTCGACCTTCGTGCGCCAGATCACGGCTGTCGAGCAACGCACCAGCGGCAAGGTCTGGTTCGACGGCAAGGAAGTGAATTTCACCGGCCCGATCGAGGCCCGCACGGCGGGCATCGAGACGGTGTTTCAGAACCTGGCGTTGGCCGATGATCTCGACGTGCCGTCGAACCTGTTCCTCGGCCGCGAAAAGGTGCTGTTCAATCTGGGGCCATTCTCGATCCTCGACCGCAAATACATGCGCAAGGCGACCGAGGCGGCGCTGGTGCGCACGGCGGTGAAAATCCCCAATCTCTCCAACACCATCCGCCACATGTCGGGCGGCCAGCGGCAGTGCGTGGCGATCGCTAGGACCGCCACTTTCGCCTCCAAGCTGATCATCATGGACGAGCCGACGGCGGCTCTCGGCGTGCAAGAAACGGCGCAGGTCGAAAACATCATCCGCACGCTGAAGGCCAATGGCGAGCCGCTGATCCTGATCAGCCACAATATGCGCCAGGTGTTCGACCTGTGCGACCGCATCGTCGTCTTCCGGCGCGGCCGCATCGTCGCCAATCTGCGCAAGGAGAACACCGACGGCCAGGATATCGTCTCCTACATCACCGGCGCCAAGACCGGAGAGGCGGAACTCGCGGCCTAAGGCGGGTGGTTGCCCGTTCCGGGACGATCTGCCGCGCCCAGAAAATACCCAGCCACCTTTCCCGTACGGGAAGGTGCGGACACAACGCCCTCGAACCCATCCCCTAGAGGAAATATCCATGACTGTTCGTTTCGCCCTCCTCGGTGCCGGCCGCATCGGCAAGGTCCACGCCCGCGCCGTCGGCTCCAATCCCGATGCAAAACTAGTGGCGGTGGCCGATGCCTTCGAGAAGGCGGCAAAGGAACTGGCGACAGCCTATGGCGCCGAGGTGCGCACCATCGACGCCATCGAAAAATCTAAAGACATCGACGCCGTCGTCATCTGCACGCCGACCGACACCCATGCCGATCTGATCGAACGCTTTGCCAAGGCCGGCAAGGCGATCTTCTGCGAGAAGCCGATCGACCTGAGCGTGAAGCGCGTGGAAAAATGCCTGGCCGTGGTCGAGAAGGCCAAGGCAACGCTGATGGTCGGCTTCAACAGGCGTTTCGATCCGCATTTCGCCGCCGTGCGCAAGGCGATCGACGACGGCGCCATCGGCACCGTCGAGATGGTCACCATCACTTCGCGCGATCCCGGCCCGCCGCCGCTGGACTATATCGCCCGCTCGGGCGGCATTTTTCGCGATATGACCATCCATGATTTCGACATGGCGCGCTTCCTGCTCGGCGAAGAGCCGGTGGCGGTCAGCGCGCATGCGTCTGTGCTGGTCGACAAGAAGATCGGTGCTGCCGGCGATTTCGACTCGGTCAGCGTCATCCTCGAAACCGCTTCCGGCAAACAGGCGGTCATCTCCAACTCGCGCCGCGCCACCTATGGCTATGACCAGCGCATCGAGGTGCATGGCTCGAAAGGCATGGTGGCTGCCGAAAACCAGCGGCCGGTGTCGATCGAAGTGGCAAACGACAAGGGCTATACGCGCCCGCCGCTGCACGACTTCTTCATGACCCGCTATCTCGACGCCTATGCCATCGAGATCGCCTCGTTCATCGCCGCCGCGACCTCAGGCAAGAAAGCGGCTCCGAGCGGCGCCGACGGCCTGGTGGCGCTGAAGCTGGCGGATGCGGCGCTGAAGTCGGCGACGACGGGCAAGACCGTCCGCCTCGACAAGTAAGAACCGGACCCAAGCCACAGGAGCAAAGCGATGAGCGCATCAGCCGATCGCAATTCGACAACACGCGCCATTGTCACCGGCGGCGCGCAGGGCATCGGCTTCGCCGTCGCCGAGGCGCTGGCCGACGAAGGCTGCCGGGCGCTGGCGCTTATCGGCCGCTCGCAAGAGAAGGGCGACAAGGCGGTCGCCCACTTCAAGAAGGCTGGCGTCGACGCGATCTTCATCAGCGCCGATGTCGCCAAGGTTGCCGATTGCAAGCGCGCGGTGGCGACCGCGCTCTCGCATTTCGGTACGCTGAACGCGCTGGTCAACGCAGCCGCCACCTCGGCACGCGGCTCACTGGTTGAAACCTCGGAAGAGCTCTTCGACCAGATCTTCGACACCAATGTGCGTGGCCCGTTCTTCCTGATGCAGGGGCTGGTCGCGCATCTCCTGGAGCGCAAGGCACCGGGCTCGATCGTCAACGTGCTGTCAATGTCGGCACATGCCGGCCAGTCCTTCCTGACGCCCTATTCGACCAGCAAGGGCGCGCTGATGACGCTGACCAAGAACGTCGCCAGCTCGTACCGAAAAAACCGCATCCGCTGCAACGCCGTGCTGCCCGGCTGGATGGACACCGAGGGCGAGGCGATCGTGCAGAAGAAGTGGCATGACGCGCCGGATGACTGGCTGGAAAAGGCCGAAGCCGCGCAGCCGATGGGCCAGTTGGTGAAGCCGGCACAACTCGCCCGGCTGATCACCTACATGATCAGCCCGCAGGCCGGCGTCATGACCGGGTCGCTGGTCGACTACGACCAGAACATTGCCGGAGTGATTGGCGAGTAGAAGCGATCGAGCAGCCCTACGTCCAGAAGCATCTCGGCCATCTGTTGGCCGAGATAGCCGAAAATATCAACGACTGCGTGACTGGTTGCGGACCAGTCAAAGGCACGCTCGCTCCCTGTTGCCGCCTCATCGCCACTCTTATATAGTCAAGATAGTCAGAATGGTCACGGAGGTTGAAATGCGTCCTGAGACCAAAGAGGATACCAACTGGACGGTCGCCGGAGCAAAGGCCCGGCTCTCGGAGGTTATCGAGCGCGCGCAGTCTTCGCCGCAGACGATCACCAAGAACGGCAAGCCAAGCGTGGTTGTCGTCTCGGCCGAGGAATGGCAGCGGAAGACCGTGCGCAAAGGTACACTTGCGCAGTTCTTGCTGGAGTCACCGCTGCGCGGCGCCGATCTCGACCTTGAACGTCAGCCCGACGAGCCGCGTAACCTGCTGCTGTGAGGCTGCTGCTCGATACGAATGTCCTGTCTGAGGTGACAAGGCCGGCGCCGGACGCACGCGTTCTGGACTGGCTGGACAGGCTTGATGAGGACCGCTCATTCATCAGCGTCATATCGATCGCTGAGATCAGGCGCGGCGTCGCCCTGATGGATGAGGGCCGGAAACGCGACGCACTGGCCGAATGGCTCGCTCGGGACCTGCCGCAGCGCTTCGAGCAAAGGGTTTTGCCGGTGGACGAACCGGTTGCCTTGGCCTGGGGCGACCTGATGGGCCTTGCCAAGCGCCGTGGTCGCGGCCTGTCATCGATGGACGGCCTGATCGCAGCCACGGCGATTGCGCGGCAGCTCACCTTGGCAACGCGCAATACCAGGGATTTCGAAGACTTCGGAATAGAACTCTTCGATCCCTGGACGGCATGAGCCGCCCGGCGCAGCATGTCGGAACTCAAGGGCTCATACGCCTGTGCCACAAGAGAACGTCTCGATGCATCCATATTGGAATCACGATTAACGGTCATCTTGGTGTCGGCATCACCGCGCGGTCGGAAGCCGACGCCTTGCAACTCTTCGAACTTGCCTTCAGATCCCCCGAGAAAATCATCCGCATCGAGATCATCAAGGACATGAACGATCTCGACCAAAATCACGTCGTGCCCAATTTGGGTGGAGCCAACTGGCTCCGGCGCGGCATCTGGTTTCCCCAGGGCCACGAGCACATTTCAAACTGAAACGCGGGGACGTGACAAACGCCTCCGCTTCGATTATATGAGCCTCATGATCAACCTGTCCGCCACGTATTGGTACTTTAGCAGCTCGCTGGCGGCGGGAGGATTGCGCTCGATCTGAAGATTGCAGCAACAAGATCCGAACAGCCGCCAGACCTGGCGGCTTTTTTGTTTCAGCCGGCAGGTCTCCTAAATCAGGAGCAGAAAGCCGTGTTGACCACCACAGACGACCTTCGGGTCAAGGAAATCCGAGAACTGAGCACGCCGGACCAGGTGATGCGGGAAATCCCGCGCACGTTGACGGCGACGCGCACCGTGAGCGCCTCACGCAATGCGATCCACGCCATCTTGAACGGCACCGACGACCGATTGCTCGTCGTCGTCGGCCCCTGTTCGATCCACGATCCGGTCGCGGCCGTTGACTATGCCAGCCGTCTGGCGGCGCTGCGCGAGACCTTGTCCGACCGGCTCGAGATCGTCATGCGGGTCTATTTCGAGAAGCCGCGCACCACGGTCGGCTGGAAAGGCCTGATCAACGATCCCGACCTCGACGGCAGCTTCAACATCGACAAGGGGCTGCGGATGGCGCGCAACGTGCTGTCGGCCGTCAACAATCTCGGCCTGCCGGCGGCGACCGAATTCCTCGACATGACCACCCCGCAATACATTGCCGACCTGGTCGCCTGGGGCGCCATCGGCGCGCGCACGACCGAGAGTCAGATCCACCGCGAGCTGGCGTCGGGCCTGTCCTGCCCGGTCGGCTTCAAGAACGGTACCGACGGCAATCTCAGGATCGCCGGCGAGGCGGTGAAGTCGGCCGCCCAACCGCATCATTTCATGGCGGTGACCAAGGGCGGGCGTAGCGGCATCGCGACGACCACGGGCAATGAGGACTGCCATGTCATCCTGCGCGGCGGCGTTCAGCCCAACTACGACGCGGCAAGCGTCGAGGCGGCCTCGGTCGAACTCGCCCGCATCGGTGTCGCACCCCGGCTGATGATCGATGTCAGTCACGCCAACTCGGCCAAGAAGCCGGAGAACCAGCCCAAGGTCGCGGCCGACGTGGCCGGCCAGGTGGCGGCGGGCGACGAGCGCATCATTGGCCTGATGATCGAAAGCAATCTCGTCGCCGGCCGGCAGGATGTGGTGCCCGGCAAGCCGCTCGTCTACGGCCAGAGCATCACCGATGGCTGCATCGACTGGGCCACCACCGAGACCGTGCTGCACGGCCTTGCCGGTGCTGTCGAATGGCGCCGGTCGACCCGCCGCGCCATGCTGGAAAGCCGGCAGGGCGCTGCCTGATACCACGACGATGTCGGAAGGGCGGCGTTAACGGGAATTACGCCGCCCTCAGCCCTTCCCAGGCGGTGAATACGGAGACCGCAAAGAGCAGCAACCCGGCCGCCCGGCCGGCAAGAATGGTTGCCCGCGGATTGGCGATCAAAAGGTTGCGGCTGCGGCCGGCCGATATCGCCAACCCGCCATAGATCGCGGCCTGGGTCAGGACCGTCAGCAGGCCCATGACCGTTGCCTGCATCCAGATCGGGCCGTAGTCCGGCTTCAGGAACTGCGGATAGACGGCGAGCACGAACAGATAAGCCTTCGGATTGATCAAGCAGGTCACCAGCCCCTGGCGAAATGCCTTCCATGAGGAGCGGCTGCCGGCTGGCCCATCATGGCCGACGGTGATGGAGCTGCGCATCAGCGTGATGCCGATGAAGGCCATGTAGGCGGCGCCGGCGAGCAGCAGCGGCGTGAACAGGATCGGCACGAAATGCATGAGCAAGCCAACGCCGATGGCACCGTTCAGCGTGTGCACCATGCCGCCGACCATGATGCCGCCGGTCGCGGCGAGGCCTCTGTCGCGGCCACCGGTCAGCGCATTGGCCAGCACGAATAGCATGTCCATACCCGGAACGGCGATGATGCCGAACAGCAGGATAAAGAACAGCCAGAGATTTTCCGCGTAACCCATGTCAGTTGCCTGCCCTCTCGTCCCACCAATTCGCCGCGGAACCTGTTGATTTTCAATTCGATAGGCAGTTCTATAGGTCGACCCAACTGACAATGGTGTGTCAGTTGCGATGGGAGCCGGGTGAGGAAATGCGCAAGGCGTCACGCCTGTTCGAGATCATCCAGATCCTGCGGCTGGCGCGGCAGCCGGTGACGGCGGCAATGATTGCCGAGCGGCTGGAAGTGACTGTACGTTCGATCTATCGCGACATCGCGGCGCTGCAGGCGATGCGCGTGCCGATCGAAGGCGGGCGCGGCATCGGCTACATCCTGCGTCCCGGATTCGACCTGCCGCCGCTGATGTTTTCGATCGAGGAGATGGAGGCGATCGTCCTGTCGCTGGCGCTGCTGGAGCGCACCGGAGACGACGAGCTCAAGCAGGCAGCCAAACGTGTCAGCGCCAAGATTGCCGGCGCGGTGCCGCCGCCGCTGCGCCAGACATTCGAAGCCAATGCACTGCATGCCTGGGGTTTCGCCGCGCCCTCGGCCGGCACGATCGATCTGGCGCTGGTGCGCCGCGCCATCCGCGACGAGGAGAAGCTCGACCTTTCCTATCGCGACGAAATGGGCCGCGCCTCCGAGCGCCTCATCCGCCCGATCGCGCTCATCTACTACGCCGAGACCGCCAACATCGTCGCCTGGTGCGAGTTGCGCCAGGCGATCCGCAATTTCCGCAGCGACCGCATCGAGGATTGCCAACCGACCGGACTGCGCTTCAAGGGAGAAGGCGACCGCTTGCGGCAGATCTGGGTGGACGGCTGGGAGACCCCGGCCGTCGGCGGTTGAGGCGAGCGGATATTACCGCACCTCCACCCAGCGCTTTTCCTGGAAGGAGCGCGCCATGGCGTGCACGGTGCGCTCGATCTCCAGCCCTTCGGCGAATTCGATGAGCCGTGCCGGTCTGCCATCGAGCCGCGTCAGCAATTCATGGCACTCGATGATCTTGAGATCGTTGAAACCGAGGCCGTGCCCGGGTGCCGGCAGGAAGGCGTCATAGGGCTTGTGATGCGGCGCCACCAATATGGTGCGGTAACCCTGTTCGGTCGGGCGATCCGATGTGAGGTAGAGCTGGATTTCGTTCATCCGCTCCTGGTCGAACAGGATCGACCCTTTCGAGCCGAAAATCTGAATGGCGATGCGGCCCTTGCGGCCCCAGGCCGAGCGGTTGACCTGAAGCGTGCCGGCAATGCCGTTTTCCAGATGCATCAAAACGCTGGCGATATCATAGGTCTCGACCGCGCGGCGTCCGCCTGTTGCCAGCTTGCGGTCGGCATAAGGCTTGGCCATGTCGCAGATGACGCTGGCGACGCGGCCGAACAGGGCCGAGACCAGCGACAGCGGATGGACGGCGAAATCGTCGAGCGCGCCATAGCCGGAAGCCGCCTCGTGCTTCCAGAAGAACAGCGCTTCGGGATCGGCCATGAAATCCTCATCCATCTCGATGCGCAGATGGTTGACCTCGCCGATGATCTTCTCGTCGAGCAGCGCGCCGATGTGACGGATGGCCGGGCTCTGGATGTAGTTGTAGCCAAGCGCCGCGACCTTGCCGGATGTCTTCGCCGCTTCCGCCATCGCCTCGGCTTCGGCAAAGCTCGGCGCCATCGGCTTTTCGCACCACAGATGCTTGCCGGCCTCCAGGATAGCGATGGCCATCTCGGGATGGAACTGGTTGGGCGTGGTCAGCGACACGATGTCGACCTCGGGATCGTTGACGACGGCGCGCCAGTCGCCGGACGCCTTGGCGAAACCGAACTCGCCGGCCTTGCGCTGGGCCAACTCCTCGTTGACCTCACCGAGATGGACGAGTTTCGGCTTGGCGACATCTGGAAAGACGGCGCCGACGGCACTCCACGCGATGGCATGGCATTTGCCCATGAAGCCCGTGCCGATAAGACCTACGCCGACCATTTTCCGTTTCTCCACCACATGAAGCGCTGGGTGGATGAATTAGTCCATTTCTTCCTGAAATGGAATGTCTGCCTCATTTTTTATGGCGTTCTTGCGCAGGCTCGCTATGATGGGGCAGAGAGGGCGTTTCACGGATGAGCTTGGACGGGCCGACGATGGACGAACGGGTACCTCGCGACTTCGAGACGCTGCGCGCCACAATCCTCGATCGGCGCGAAAGCCTGCCCAAGCGTATCGCCCAGATCGCGGCCTACGCACTCGACAATCCCGACGACATCGCCTTCGGCACCGCCGCCAGCATCGCCGCCTCGGCCGGCGTGCAGCCTTCGACCCTGATCCGCTTTGCTCAGCAGCTTGGCTTCGACGGCTTCACCAGCCTGCAGCAGGTGTTTCGCGAGCGGCTGCGCGAACGCAACTCGTCCTATGACGAACGGTTGCAGGCGCTGCGCGTCAAGGCCGAGGGCGGCGCCGGTCATCGTGCCATCTTCGACGGCTTCGTCGCCGCCGCCAGCACCTCGCTCAACGACATTTCCCGCACGCTGGACGATGCGCATCTGGAAGATGCGATTTCGCTGTTGGCAAAGGCGCAGACCATCTATGTCTTGGCCAAGCGGCGCTCCTACCCAGTGGCGTCCTACATTGCCTATGCGCTCGGCAAGCTGAAGATCCGCAACCAGCTGATCGAATCGGCCGCCGGGCTGAACGCCGAGATGGTCAGCTTCGCCACGCCGGCGGACGCCGTCATCGCCATCTCCTTCTCCCCCTATGCGCCGGCCACCATCGAGGAAGCCCGCACCATTTCGGAACAGGGCGTGCCGATCGTCGCCATCACCGACAGCTCGTTTTCGCCGCTTGCCCAGTTCGCCAGGGTCTGGTTCGAGGTTGCCGAGGCGGATTTCGCCGGCTTCCGTTCGCTGTCGGCGACGATGGCGCTGGCCATGGCTCTGACCGTCGGCGTCGGCGAGAAACGGCGCGACTCCACCCGCAAGCGCAGGGCCTGATCGGCTATCCCAAAAGGCAATTTTAGATCGGGGAATGCTCATTCCATATTGACTATGGATTGGAATTATTATTTCATATTCCCGGCACCACGCCGCCGCTCGCGCGTGTTACCCAAACAATGTTGTTCCTGACAACAAGACTGACGGGAGGTTCCAATGAGCGAAGCCGTGGACGCCAAACAGGCGCCGCTCGACGTCATCACCATCGGTCGTGCTTCCGTCGACCTCTACGGCCAGCAGATCGGCTCGCGGCTGGAGGACATTACGTCTTTCGCCAAGTCGGTCGGCGGCTGCCCGGCCAACATTTCGGTCGGCACCGCGAGGCTTGGCCTGCGCTCGGCGCTGCTGACGCGCGTCGGCGACGAGCAGATGGGCCGCTTCATCCGCGAGCAGCTCAAGCGCGAAGGCGTCAACACCGACGGGCTGAAGACCGACAAGGAACGACTGACCGCCCTGGTGCTGCTTTCGGTCGAAAGCGAAGGCGTTTCGCCGATGATCTTTTACCGCTCAGACTGCGCCGACATGGCGCTGGCGCCGGAAGACATCGACGAGGCCTTCATCGCTTCGGCGCGTTCGATCGTCGTCACCGGCACGCATTTTTCTCGCCCCAACAGCGACGCCGCCCAGCGCAAGGCGATCCGCATCATGAAGGCCAAGGGCGGCAAGGTGGTCTTCGACATCGACTATCGGCCCAATCTGTGGGGCCTCGCCGGCCATGCCGAGGGCTTCGAGCGTTACGTCAAATCCGACCGGGTCTCGTCCCAGCTGAAGACCGTGCTGCCCGATTGCGATCTCATCGTCGGCACCGAGGAAGAGATCATGATCGCCTCGGGCGCCGACGACTGCCTGAGCGCGCTGAAGACGATCCGCGCGCTGTCGGCGGCCACCATCGTCTTGAAGCGCGGCGCCATGGGCTGCATCGTCTATGACGGACCGATCAGCGACGATCTCGAGGACGGTGTCGTCGGCAAGGGTTTTCCGATCGAGATCTACAATGTGCTGGGCGCCGGCGACGCCTTCATGTCCGGCTTCCTGCGCGGCTGGCTGGGCGGTGAAGACCATGCGACGGCGGCGACCTGGGCCAACGCCTGCGGCGCCTTCGCCGTGTCGCGGCTGCTCTGCGCACCGGAATATCCGACCTTCGAGGAGTTGCAATTCTTCCTCAAGAACGGCAGCAAGCATCTCGCTTTGCGCAAGGACGAGGCGATCAACCACATCCATTGGGCAACGACCCGCCGGCGCGACATTCCCTCGATGATGGCGCTCGCCTGTGATCATCGCATCCAGCTCGAGGATGTCGCGGCGAAGGCCGGCGCCGATCCGGCGCGCATCCGCGATTTCAAGGTGCTGGCGGTCAAGGCGGCAGCCAAGGTTGCCGCCGGCCGCGACGGCTACGGCATGCTGATCGACGAGAAACATGGCCGCGAGGCGATGTTCGAATTCGCCAGGCATCCCTTCGCCTGGCTTGGACGGCCGGTCGAACTGCCGGGCTCGCGGCCGCTGCGCTTCGAGTTCTCGCAGGATATCGGCTCGCAGCTCACCGAATGGCCGGTCGACCATTGCATCAAATGCCTGTGCTTCTACCATCCCGACGATCCCCAAGCGCTCAAGGAAGAACAGCAGCAGAAGCTGCGCGCGCTGTTCGAGGCCGCACGCAAGGTCGGCCGCGAATTGCTCGTCGAGATCATCGCCGGCAAGCACGGCAAGCTCGACGACACGACCATTCCGCGCGCGCTGGAGGAACTCTATGCGCTCGGCATCAAGCCCGACTGGTGGAAGCTCGAACCGCAGGCGTCGAGCGGCGCCTGGGCCAAGATTGAAGCGGTCATCCTGAAACACGATCCCTGGTGCCGTGGCATCGTGCTGCTTGGCCTGGAAGCGCCGCAGCACGAGTTGGAAGCGGCTTTCGCCGCCACCGCCAAGGCGCCGATCGTCAAGGGTTTTGCCGTCGGCCGCACCATCTTCGTCCACGCGGCCGAAGAGTGGCTGGCCGGCAGGATGTCTGATGACGAGGCCGTCGCCGACATGGCCTCGCGCTTCGAACAGTTGACCGAGGCGTGGCTTGCCGCGCGTGGCCGTAAAGCAGCATAAAGGCGCGGCATAAGACTGCGGAGGAAACCACCATGAGCAAGACAATCCGCCTGACGATGGCGCAGGCGCTGACCCGCTTCCTATCCCGTCAGATGGCCGAGATGCACGGCACAAAAGTACCGATTTTCGGCGGTGTCTGGGCGATCTTCGGCCATGGCAATGTCGCCGGCATCGGCGAGGCGCTCTACCAGGTGCGCGACGAATTGCCGACCTTCCGCGCCCACAACGAACAGGCGATGGCGCATGCGGCGATCGCCTATGCCAAGGCCAATTTCCGCCGCCGCTTCATGGCGGCAACCTCGTCGATTGGACCAGGTGCGCTCAACATGGTGACGGCGGCGGCACTTGCGCATGTAAACCGGCTGCCTGTGCTGTTTCTGCCCGGCGATGTCTTCGCCAACCGCATCCCCGACCCGGTGCTGCAGCAGGCCGAGGATTTTTCCGACGGCACGGCGACGGTCAATGACTGCTTCCGTCCGGTGTCGCGCTATTTCGACCGCATCACGCGGCCCGAGCAGATCATCCCGGCGCTCAACCGCGCCATGGCCGTGCTGACCGATCCAGCCGATTGCGGTCCGGTGACGCTGTCGCTCTGCCAGGACGTGCAGGCCGAGGCCTATGACTACCCCGAGAGCTTTTTCGCCGAACGGACCTGGCACCAGCGCCGGCCACGCCCGGACCGCCACGAACTTGCCGCCGCTGCGGCGGCGCTCAAGGGTGCGAAGAAGCCGCTGGTGATCGCCGGCGGCGGCGTGCTGTATTCGCAGGCCTCCGATGCGCTGGCGAAATTCGTCGAAAGCGCCGGCATTCCGGTCTGCGAGACGCAAGGCGGCAAATCCTCGCTGCCGGACGATCATCCGCTCAACATGGCGGCGGTCGGCGTCACCGGAACCTCGGCCGCCAACCGGCTGGCGGAAGAGGCCGATGTCGTGCTGGCCATCGGCACGCGCCTGCAGGATTTCACCACGGGCTCGTGGGCGCTGTTCAAGAATTCCGGCAAGACCATCATCGGGCTCAACGTCCAGCCTTTCGATGCCGGCAAGCACCGTGCGCTGCCGCTGGTCGCCGATGCGGCCGAGGGGCTCGCCGAGCTCGGTGCCGCGCTGAAAGGCTGGAAGGCACCTGCCGTCTGGACCGACAATGCGGCCACCGGCAAGAAGGAATGGCAGACCGACGCGGCCAAGGTGACCGCCTCGACCAATGCCGCTTTCCCGTCCGACGCGCAGGTGATTGGTGCCGTACAGCGGGCCATGGGCTCCGGCGTGACGCTGCTGCATGCCGCAGGCGGCCTGCCGGGCGAATTGCACAAGCTTTGGCAGGCAGGTGCACCCGGCTCCTACCATGCCGAATACGGCTTCTCGACCATGGGTTACGAGATTGCCGGCGGGCTCGGCACCAAGATGGCGAAGCCCG
The DNA here is from genome assembly GCF_057784245.1 of Mesorhizobium sp. CNPSo 4671. Taxonomy (NCBI): domain Bacteria; kingdom Pseudomonadati; phylum Pseudomonadota; class Alphaproteobacteria; order Hyphomicrobiales; family Phyllobacteriaceae; genus Mesorhizobium; species Mesorhizobium sp. CNPSo 4671. The sequence goes on from NZ_JBWLUW010000004.1 coordinate 202,322, forward strand.
GCGAAGAGGTCGTCGTGATGATCGGCGACGGTTCCTATCTGATGCTGAATTCCGAGATCGCCACCTCGGTGATGCTCGGCTTGAAGCTGACCATCGTGCTGCTCGACAACCGCGGCTATGGCTGCATCAACCGGCTGCAGATGGCGACCGGCGGCGCCAACTTCAACAACCTGTTGAAGGACTCGCGCCACGAGGTCCTGCCCGATGTCGACTTTGCCGCGCATGCGGCGAGCATGGGCGCGATCGCCGAGAAGGTGCCGTCGATCGCCGGGCTGGAAAACGCCCTGCAAAAGGCAAAGAAGAACGACCGCACCACCGTGCTGGTCATCGACACCGATCCGCTGGTTTCCACCGATGCCGGTGGCCATTGGTGGGATGTGGCGGTGCCGGAAGTCTCGGCGCGCCCGCAGGTCAACGCGGCACGCAAGGCCTATGACGAGAAGCGGCAGATGCAGACCATCGGCGATTGATGCTAAGTCAGCGCCGCCCCCTACCTCCCCCTTTGTGGGGAGGTCGGACCGAAGGTCCGGGTGGGGTCTGGCGCCGCACCCCCACCCCGCTGCTTCGCAGCGACCCTCTCCACAAGGGGGAGGGTAAACAAGAAACCGGAGTGACGACTTGAAAGCCAAACTGGGCATGTCCCCCATTGCGTGGTGGAACGACGATCTTGCCGAACTCAGCGATGACGTGTCGCTGGAGGAGTGCCTGCGCCAATCGCGTTCGGCTGGCTTCACCGGCATGGAAATGGGCCGACGTTTTCCCAACGATCCTGCGGTCATGCTGCCGATCCTCAAGGCGGCCGACGTCACGCTGTGCGGCGGCTGGTTTTCCGGCACGCTGGTCGATGAAGAGATGAGCAAGAACAAGGATCGCATCCAGCCGATGATCGACCTGTTCAAGGCGGTCAGCGCGCCTTGCATCGTCTATGGCGAGGTCGGCCGTTCGATCCAGGGCGACCGTTCGAAGCCGCTCGCCACCAAGCCGAAACTTTCTGGTGACGAGATGAAGGCCTATGCAAGGCGGCTGACCGAGTTCGGCGAATGGTGCGCCGAACAAGGCATGCCGCTGTCCTACCACCACCATATGGCGGCCGTGGTCGAGACCGAGCCGGAGCTCGATGCCTTCATGCGCCATTCCGGGGCGGGGATTCCGCTGCTGCTCGATGCCGGTCACCTGGCCTTCGCCGGCGGCGATGTGCTGCGCGCCATCGACAACCACCACAAGCGCATCAGCCATGTCCATGTGAAGGATGTGCGGATGGGCGTGATCGACGGGCTCGACCGCACAAAACAATCCTTCCTCGACGCCGTGGCACTCGGCGCCTTCACCGTGCCGGGCGATGGTTCGCTGGATTTCGGCGCCATCGTGCAACGCTTCGCCGACCATGGCTATGAAGGCTGGTTCGTGGTCGAGGCAGAGCAGGATCCGAAGAAGAACCCGCCGCTCAAAATGGCGCAGGTCGGCCACAAGGAATTGATGCGTGTGATGACCGCCGCCGGCTACACGGTCGAAACCCAGGGCTTTCCCAATGCCTAGGGTTTCCCGAATGCCTGATGCGATGGGTTCACGGCGAGCCAGGTTGCTGTAGATTGGCCCGATGAAAGATTACGAGCACCCCTTCTTCCGCCCGCTATGGCGGCGTGTCGCCGTCGTCGCTGTCTGCATTATCTGGTCGATCATCGAATTCGCCACCGGCACGCCGTTCTGGGGCGTCATCGCGCTCGGCTTTGCCGGTTATGCCGTCTGGCAGTTTTTCTATCTCTACAGGCCGGCCGATGAGAGCAAGGCAACGGCCGAGGCCGAACCGAAGGAGTAAGCCGATGTCCAAGCTGCTGGTGAAGGCCGACAAGGGCCATGGTCGCGTTGCCCATGTGACGCCGAAAAGCGCCGGCTGGACCTATGTCGGTTTCGACCTGCATCGGCTGAAGCCCGGCGAGAGCGCCTCAGGCAAGACCGACGATCGCGAAATCTGCCTGGTGTTCGTGACCGGCAAGGGCACCGCGAAGGCCGGCGGCAAGGACCTCGGCCTGCTCGGCGAGCGTATGTCGCCCTTCGAGGGCAAGCCGTGGTCGGTCTATGTTCCCGAGGGATCGGACTGGTCGGTGACGGCCGATACCGAGCTCGAACTCGCGGTCTGCTCGGCGCCTGGCCTCGGTGGTGGACTGCCGGTCCGGGTGATCGGACCCGACGATCTTGGCCAGGAAGTGCGCGGCAAGGGTACCAACACGCGCTACGTCACCAACATCCTGCCGGAAGGCAAGCCGGCCGATTCCTTGCTGGTGGTCGAGGTCATCACGCCCGGCGGCAACACGTCGAGCTATCCGCCGCACAAGCACGACCAGGATAATCTGCCCGCCGAATCCTATCTAGAGGAGACCTATTACCATCGCCTCAACCCGCCGCAGGGCTTTGCCTTCCAGCGCGTCTATACCGACGCCGACACGGATGGCCATCGCGCGCTCGACGAAGCCATGGCGATCGAGGATGGCGATGTCGTGCTGGTGCCCAGGGGCTATCACCCCTGCGCCGCCTGCCATGGGTACGATCTCTACTATCTCAACGTCATGGCCGGGCCGAAGCGGACGTGGAAATTCCACAATGCACCCGAGCACGAATGGTTGATGAAGGCCTGAGCGCCGATGTCTCTCGAGTGAAGCCATTGGTCCAGCTGGGAAAAATCGTCGGCTAAGGACTTCTCAGGTCGATTTGCCATCGAAAACCCGTCAAAGCTTCGTCAATCCGTCATGGAAATCACCTATGGCAGCGAGACTGACGAGGACTTCCCATGCGTTATGCCATCTACTTCACCCCCCGGCAGGACGAACCGCTGGCGCGGATCGCCGCCAACTGGCTGGGCCGCGACCCGTTCGGCGCGGCGACAAGGCCGGTCGAGGCCGTGGCCGATTTATCGGCGGCGGAAGTTGCCTTCCACACCGCCTCGGCGCGCCGCTATGGCTTCCACGCGACGCTGAAAGCCCCCTTCCGCCTGGCGGCCAACGAGACGGAAACCTCGCTGCGCGCCGCAATCGACCATTTTGCCGAAGCGACGCCTGTTGTGACGATCCCGCGCCTCGTCGTCAGCCAGATCGACAGCTTCTTCGCGCTGGTGCCCGAGGGACCGTTCCCGCCGCTCAACCGCTTCGCCGACGACGTCGTGCGCGATTTCGACCGCTTTCGCGCGCCGCTGACCGAGGCCGAGATCGAACGGCGCAGCCCGGATTCGCTGAAGCCGGCCGAGTTCCGCAATCTCTGCCAGTGGGGTTACCCCTATGTCTTCGAGACCTTCCGCTTCCACATGACACTGTCCGGCCGGGCCGGGCCACAGGAAAGCCCTCGTCTTCGCCTAGCAATCGACAGCCTGTTCGCGGACGTGCTGCGGCAGCCGGTGCTGGTGGATGCGCTGACGCTGTTTGTCGAACCCGAACCGGGCGCGCCGTTCATGGTGCTTTCGCAGCACGCGCTGGGACGCCGCCCTGCCAGAAGAATCGCCTGAACAAGCCCTGCCCTGGACAAATCAAGGACTGCCTGAAATGACCGCCGAAACCGTTCTTTCCAACGCCCGCATCGTACTTGCCGACGAGATCGTCGAGGGGTCGCTGGTGCTGCGTGACGGCTTTATCGCCGGCATCGATGCAGGCTCTGGCCGGACCGGCGAGGACATGGGCGGCGACTATGTCATTCCCGGGCTGGTCGAACTGCACACCGACCATCTCGAAGGCCATTACGCACCGCGGCCGAAGGTGCGCTGGAACCCGATTGCCGCCGTGCTTGCCCATGACGCGCAGGTGGCAACGGCCGGCATCACCACCGTCCTCGACGCCTTGCGCGTCGGCATGGACGAGGACGCCGATCTCACCTTGGCCGATATCCGCAAGCTGGCCGACGCGATCGAGGACAGCGTCGCGCAGGATCGTTTGCGGGCCGATCACTTCCTGCATCTGCGCTGCGAGGTTTCGGCGCCGGACTGCCTGCAGGCCTTCGCCAATTTCGACGGGGACGACCGGGTCAAGCTGGCCTCGCTGATGGACCATGCGCCGGGCCAGCGCCAGTTCGTCAACCTCGAAACCTATGCCTATTACTACCAGCGCAAGCTGAAGCTGACCGACCGCGACTTCAAACTGTTCTGCGAGAAGCGTATGGCGGACTCGGCGCGCAATTCGGCGCCGAACCGGGCGGTGATCGCCGCCGCCTGCCATGAGCGCGGCATCGTGCTTGCAAGCCATGACGACGCCACATCAGGCCATGTCGACGAGGCGATCGAGCAAGGCGTGCGCGTCGCCGAGTTCCCGACCACCGAGGAAGCAGCGCGGGCCTCGAAGGCCGCGGGTCTCGGGGTGCTGATGGGCGCGCCCAACGTCATGCGCGGCGCCTCGCATTCGGGTAATGTCTCGGCACGTACGCTGGCCAGCGACGGCCTGCTCGACATCTTGTCTTCTGACTATATTCCCTTCAGCCTGATCCAGTCGGCCTTCTTCCTCGGTGATATGGTCGAAGGCATTTCGCTGCCGCAGGCGGTCGCCATGGTGTCGAAGAACCCGGCCGAAGCCGTTGGCCTGACCGACCGCGGCATCGTCGAACAGGGCCGCCGCGCCGATCTGGTGCGCGTGCGCGTCGACGACCATGTTCCGGTGGTGCGCACCGTCTGGCGGCAGGGACGCCGGGTCGCGTGATGGTGTCGGCCTTGATCGAGCGTGAACTGTCCGCTGAAACGTTTCCAATCCGCCATGGCGTCTTTGTCGCCGTCGTGGGGCCCAGCGGCGCCGGCAAGGACACGGTGATCGGCTACGCCCGCGCGCTGTTCGCCGACGAGAGCCGGCTGGAGTTCGTGCGCCGCGTCATCACCCGGCCGAGCGATGCCGCGAGCGAGGATCACGACACGCTGGCCGATGCCGCCTTCGTCGAGGCCGAGGCCGACGGCGCCTTCGCGATTTCGTGGGAAGCGCATGGCTTGCGCTACGGCCTGCCGGCCGATGTCGACTGGTCGGTCGCCAATGGCCATGTCGCGGTTGCGAATGTGTCGCGTGCGATCATCCCCACCTTGCGTGAGCGCTATGCCAATCTGGCCATCGTCGAGATCACCGCTTCGCCCGATGTGCTGGCCGAGCGGCTGGCAATGCGCGGCCGCGAGTCGCGCGGCGAAGTGCTGGCGCGCCTGGCGCGCAGCGCCAACGTGACCCTGACCGGCCCCGGCGTCACCACGATCGACAATAGCGGCCCGCGCGAAGTGGCCGGCGAGCGCTTTGCCGAGTTGCTGCGCAAGGCGATGGCCTTCTCCGACATGTCAGGGCTGATCTGATCTAAGCCTACATCCTGCTGCCGCGTCGCCTCCGGCTCGACTTGGCCCCAAGCGCCGCACGTTGGTGCTTCATTTGCTTTCCCGTTGCCTCCGGAGCGCTATGTGGTGCTGACCACACAAGGGATTCCGGCTACGCTTTCCGGACTCATAAAGCCCAGGTCGAACGAGACAAGACAGGAACCTCGATGCAGACGCTGACGCCCATCCTCTCGACGGTCACGGCGGCCTTTCTCGCCTCGTTCGTCGAGGTCGTCGAAGCCTTCACCATCGTGCTTGCGGTCGGCGTGACGCGCGGCTGGCGCCCGGCATTGACCGGTGCCGCCTTGGCGCTGGCGGTGCTGGCGACCCTGGTCCTGGCATTCGGACCGCTGCTGGCGCTCGTACCCATCACCACGCTGCAATTCGTCGTTGGCGTGCTGCTGATCCTGTTCGGCATGCGCTGGCTGCGAAAGGCCATCCTGCGCAGCGTCGGCGTCATCGCCCTGCATGACGAGGAGGCTGCCTTCTCCGAGGAAACCGCTGTCTTGCGCCAGCAGGCCAACGACCGCCGTGCCGATTACCTCGCCGGGCTGGCCTCGTTCAAGGCGGTGCTGCTCGAGGGTGTCGAGGTGGTGTTCATCGTTATTGCCGTCGGCGCGGCGCACGGGCAGACGCTGTATGCCAGCCTGGGCGCGCTGGCGGCCTTTATCCTGGTGATGCTCGTCGGCCTGGCGGTCCACCGGCCGCTGGCGCGCGTGCCGGAGAATGCGCTGAAATTCGTGGTCGGGCTGATGCTGACCAGCTTCGGCATTTTCTGGACCGGCGAAGGCATCGGTGCCGACTGGCCGGGTGCCGATCTCGCTTTGCTTGCCATCTTCGCCATCGTCGGGCTGGCGTCCTTTGCCATGGTGCGCTGGCTGCGCAGCACCTACCCCACAGCCGCCGGAGGGCTCGCCCGATGAACGCCATTCGTCTTGTGGTCAAGGAATTCTTCGGCATGTTCGTCGATGACGGTAGTCTGGCGCTGCTGGCGCTGGTGCTGGTGGCTGTCGACACCGCGGCGGTCAAGCAACTCGCCCTGCCGCCGCTGCTCGGCGGCGCCCTGCTGCTGGTCGGCTGCCTCGCCATCCTGCTGCAAAGCGTTCGCCGCGCCACACGCGCGATCAATCGGTAAAGACAGCCGGAATAGTTGCTATCGCGGGCATCGTTTCGTCACCGGAACGACGCCTCTCAAGGTCGAGAAGGGGCTCGTTATGCCGGCGTCCCAAGCGACGCGTCAGCCCTTGAAAGCCGGCAGGGTCAGGCCCTTGACGCCGACGTCGAGCGAGAACAATCCGCCGGGGTTTTTCTGGCGGACGAAGTGGCTGGCCGGGCGCTTGAGCACGGCCGAGGTGACATAGAGGATGTCGAGGTTCTTGCCGCCGAATTCGCAGCAGGTCGGCAGGTCGGTCGGCAGAACCACGGTCTGCATCAATTCGCCATCAGGATCATAGCGGCAGACCTTGCTGGTCACCGGGATGGTGACCCAGTAACAGCCCTCGGCATCGACCGTGGCGCCATCGGCAACGCCGCCGGTCATAGTCATGTCGATAAAGGTGCGGCGGTTCTCGATGTCGCCGGTGGTGGGGTCGAAATCATAGGCCCACACCGCGCCGGCATGGCTGTCGGAGAAGTACATGGTCTTCGAATCCGGGCTCCAGGCCAAACCATTGGAGCAGCCGATGCCGTCGATCATCTTATGCACCGACAGATCGGGGTCGAGCCGGTAGAGCGCGCCGATGAATTCGATCGGCTGGCCAGGCACCTCGAACATCGAACCCGACCAGAAGCGGCCCTGGCGGTCCGGCTTGCCGTCGTTGAAGCGGGTTTTCGGCATGTGGGATTCCGGATCGACGATCGCCTCGAAGGTGCCGGTCGCTGGGTCAAAAAAATGGAAGCCGTTGGTCATGGTCAGCACCAAGCCGCCCTTTTCGCGCAGGCCGAGGCAGCCGAGATATTCCGGTGTCTCGAAGGTCTCATCCTTGCCGGTCGCGGGGTCGTAGCGGTGGATCAGTTTCTTCCAGATGTCGATCCACCAGAGCACACCGGCTTTGGGGTCCCAAAGCGTGCCTTCGCCGAGTTCGGCCCGGGCATCGACGACGCACGTGATTTCGACCATGGGTCAGCTCTCCTTCCTGCGCAGCCTGCCACCGAGTCCGGCAAAGGTCTCGCTGCCGATCGACACGGTGAGCAGGATCACCGCGCCATAGACGATGAGCAGCGCGCCGCTCGACAGGTTCAGCGCCGGCAAAAGACCGGTGAGGATGGTGAGCACCATGGCGCCTGCGACAGTGCCGAGATAATGCCCGCTGCCGCCGAGGATAGAGGCGCCTCCGATCGCCACCGCCGCGATTGAGGTGAACAGATAGGCGTCGCCCATGCCGAGATAGGCCTGGCCGGAATAGCCGGTCAAAAGCATGCCGGCGAAGGCGGCGGTGAGGCCTGAGATGACATAGGTCAGGATGGTGGTGCGCGCCGTCGGCACGCCGGAGAATTCGGCGACCGTGGCGCTGGTGCCGAGCGCGTAGAGATGGCGGCCGAACGCCGCCTTGGAGAGCAGCAGCGTCGCCACCAGGGTCAGCGCCAGCCAGATCAGTGCGATAACCGGGAAGCCATTGAGCCGCCCGACCGACAGGAACTGGATCAGCGCCGGCGCCGACGGGGTCGGCGAGCCGCCGGTCAGCACCAGGATCAGGCCTTGCAGGATGACATTGGTGGCTAGTGTCATGATGATCGGCGGCACGCCGAACTGGGCGACGCCGACGCCATTGATGAGGCCGATGAAGGCGCCGCCGGCAAGCAGCAGCGGCATGACCCAGACCAGCGGCAGATCCTGGCCGCCGCACAGCAGCGCCATGATGATGGCCGCCGAATTCAGCACCCAGGGCACCGACAGATCGATGCCGCCGCCGATGATAACGAAGGTCTGGCCGAGCGCGACGATGCCGACGAAGGCGGCGAGCACGACGGTCGAGCGCATGTTGGAGACCGACAGGAAGCCCGGCGAGAACAAGGCCGTGACCAGGAGCAGCACGACCATGCCGGCATAGGCGAGCACGATGAGGCGATTGCGGGCGAGGAAGGCGCTCATTGGACGCGGTTCCTTGCGGCTTTCTCGGCGACGGAACTGGCCAGCACCGAGAGCAGCAAGATAACGCCGGACGCGACCGGCTGCCAGTAGCTCGACACATGCAGGACGAAGACCAGATTGCCGATCAGGGTCAGCACGAAGGCGCCGATCAGCGTGCCAGCGAGATGGCCACGGCCGCCGAACAGGCTGACGCCGCCGATGACCGCAGCCGCGACCGAAGGCAGGATGTAATCCTTGCCGATGGTCGGCGAGCCGGCGCCGGTCTGCGTCACCAGGAACAGCGCAGCACCCGCCGCGAACAGGCCGGACAGGCCATAGGTGACGAGGTTGACCCTTGTGATCGAAACACCGGACAGGAAGGCCGACTTTTCGTTGGAGCCGGTCGCCTGGATGGCGATGCCCACCCGAGTGGCGCGGAACCACCACCAGAATATCAGCAGCGCCAGCAGCATCCAGACCGGGCTGGTCAGGCCGATGAGCTGCGCCGAGGCAAAGCCGACCCACCAGCCGGGAACGCTGCCGCCATCGGTCGGCAGGATGATCATGGCGACGCCGTTCAGGATCGACCAGGTGGCGAGCGTCACCAGGAAGGGCTGCAGCTTGAGCAGCGAGATCAGCAGGCCGTTGAGCGCGCCGATGAGGAAGCCGAGTGCGAGAATGATCAACGCCCAAAACGCCGTGGCCGACGGATCGTCGGTGAAACGCGTCGCGGCGATCACCGTGCCGAGGCTGATCATGCCGCCGATCGACAGGTCGATGCCGCCGCGCAGCAGCACGATGGTCTGCCCGGTCGCCGCCAGCATCAGCGTCATCGCCGCCGCCGTGTCGAGGTTGAGCTCGTCCAGCGTGAAGACGCCGGATTGCAGGCTGCCATAAATGCCGATGATCAACGCCAGCATCAGGCAAGCGACCAGGAACGGCGCACGGTCGAGCGCGCGGCCGCGCCAATCGATGCCTGGCCTTGCTTGTTTCTCTTTGGCTGGCCTTTGCACCATCTCCAATGGTCTCTCCGCAGCGGACATCACCATGCCTCACGCCGCCCTGGTTTCAAGCATGGCCGCACGCAGGATTTCCTCCTCCGAAATGTGATCTCCCTCCAGCGTCGCGGCAATGCGGCCGTTGCGCATCACCAGCACGCGGTCAGCGACATGGACAAGCTCCGGCATGTCGCTGGAATGGAACAGGATCGCGTAGCCCTTGGCGGCGAGATCGCGCATCAGCTGAAAAATCTCGCCCTTGGTGCCGACATCGACGCCGCGCGTCGGATCGTAGAGCAGCAGCACGCGCGCCTGTGTGAGCAGCATCTTGCCGAAGATCACCTTCTGCTGGTTGCCGCCCGACAGCGTGCCGGCAAGCTGTTCCGGTGTACCGGCCTTGATGCGCAGGAAATCGACCATCTCCTTGACCAGCGCAGTTTCCCTTTGCCGGCTCAGCAAGCCGTTTTCGGTGAAACGCTTGATCACCGACAGCGTCAAATTCTCGCGCACGCTCTTGGTCAGCAGCAGGCCCTGCCCACGCCGGTCCTCCGGCACCAGGGCGATGCCGTCCTTGCCGGTCAGCGCCTGGCGGGGATTGCCGATCGTGGCAGGTTTGCCCCAAAGTTCCATCGTGCCGCTCGCTCTGGTGGCGCCGAACAGCGCCTGAAACAATTCACGCTGGCCGTGGCCCTGCAAGCCGCCGACGCCCAGCACTTCACCCTCACGCAAGGCGAAGTCGACACCGGAAAGGCGACTGCCGCTCGAAAACCCTCTTACCCCTAGAGCAATGCGATCGGTCGCGGTTGCCACGCGCTCCGGATAGAGCCGATCGAGATGCCGGCCGATCATCTGGGTGACGATCTCGTTGTCGGAGACGGCGTTGGCCTCATGCGCGGCGACGGTGCTGCCATTGCGGAAAATTGTCAGCCGGTCGGCAATGGCGCGCACCTCGGCCATGCGGTGCGAGATGAAGATGACCAGCCTGCCTTCGGCGGCCAGTTGCCGGGTGAGCTTCAGCAGCCATTCGGCTTCCCGCGCCGGCAGCGCCGACGTCGCCTCGTCGAGGATCAGGATGCGCGGGTCCTTGGCCAGCCCCTTGGCGATCTCGACGATCTGCCGTTCGGCCAATGTCAACCGCCGCAATTCCTGGTCGGGGCGCAGCGCCGGGAAATTGTATTTTTCGAGCAGCGCCAGCGTCTTGCGGCGCATTTCGCCGCGATTAACGGTACACAACAGCGTGCGCGGCTCATGGCGGAACCAGATGTTCTGTTCGACGCTGAGGTCGGGGATCAACGACAGTTCCTGGAAGACGGCGGCAATACCGCGCGCCTGCGCCGCGTCCGGATTGGCCGGGCGATAATCCTGGCCATCGACCAGGATCGAGCCACCATCGTGCTGTACCGCGCCCGAGAGGATCTGGATGAAGGTGCTCTTGCCCGCGCCATTCTCGCCGAGCAGCGCATGCACCTCGCCGGCGCGGGCGCTGAATGTCGCCTCGCTCAGCGCGATGATGCCGCCATAGCGTTTGGACAGGCCTTTGACGGTGACGAGGTCCATGCTTGCGCCTTCGAAAAGCTCTCCCGACATCTTGCGATGCCGGGAGACAGGGTCGTGGTCACTGGATGTTACTTGGTACCGGCAGCTTCCGCAGCGGTGATCTCGACCCAGTCGGGCGTGATCGGCAGCGTCAGGCCGGGCGCCTGGTCCGGGAAGGCATTCTCGCCAATCGCGATCTTGATCATCTTGGTGCCGGGATAGAGCTTGGACTCGAACGGATCGGTGGTGACGAAGTCGCCCTTGACCGAGACGGAACGCTCGGCCGGCTTCTTGCCGGTGTCGAGAATGTCGACCGCCAGCTTGATCGCCTCCGAAGAGAGATAGGCCGGGTTGGAGCCAAGGATGCACTTGGCGCCTTGTGTCTGCGCGCAGGTAACGGCGGCGACATTGTAGGAGAAGCCGACGACCGGGACGATCGGCCGGCCGGCATCCTTCAGCGCCTGGATGGCGCCGGAGCCATAGCCCTGCGTCATGATGCCGTCGATCTTCGGATTGGCGGCAAGCAGGGCCGCGACACCCGACTGTTCCGGCCCGAGCGCATAGTTGCCGTTGTAGTAGCCGACGACCTTGATGTCGGGATATTTGGCCAGCACCTTCTCATAGCCTCCCTGCAGCTGCGCCGAGATCGGCGCACCGGCGAGGCCGCGGTCAAGGATGATGTTGCCCTTGCCGCCAAGCTGCGTGGCCATCCACTCCGCCATGACGGAAGGAATGCGATCCCAGTCGGAAGCGACGGCAAAGGCGCAAGGCTCGGTCACCACCTGGTCGAAGGAGATGACGACGATGCCGGCGTCGCAGGCCTTCTTGATGGTTGGGTTGAGCGCCGAGTCCGAACCAGCATCGACGAGGATGGCGTCGGGCTTCTGGCGGATGATGTTGTTCAGCGAGTTGATCTGCGCCTGGACGGTGTTCTCGACATTCTCGATCTTGAGGTCGACGCGGCCCTTGAGCGGCCCCTTGTTGACCGACACGGTGGCGACACGCTCCATCTGCTGGCGCCAGTCATTGCCGACGAAATTGTTCGAGAGATAGATGGTGTAGGGCTTCTTGTCCTCGGCACGGCTCGGCGCTGTGCCGACGGCGATCGCGGAGATGGCAAGCGCTGCCAATCCGGCGCAAACTGTCTTCAGTTTCATGGTCTCTCCTCCTTCGTGTTTCCTGCATCAGCCGGTGACGGACTTTGCCATCTTGGTGGGTGCTGCGTGTAAATGATACCGGTACCAATAAACCTTGTCAATTTGAGCCAAGTCGTATTGGAGAGGCCTGGAGCGACCATTTCATCACCCTTCGCAGGCATCGTCATTTCGAGCCGGCGGCCTCGGCCGGGGTGATTTCGACCCAATCCGGGCTAACCGGAAGAAACAGGCCCGGTGCCATCTCCGGAAAGGCATTCTTGCCGACCTCGATCTTCTGCATGGTCGCATCGGGATACAATTCCGACGGAACCGGATCGGTGGTGAGGAAGGCATTGCGCAGCAGTATCTTCTTCTCCGCCGGCTTCTTGCCGTCGAGGATCTCCACCGCGAGCTTCAAGGCTTCGGCCGACAGATAGGCAGGGTTGGGTGCAAGGATGCACTGGGCGCCCTGGGTCTGAACACAGGTCGTCGTCGTCAGGTTGAAAGGACTGCCGGTGATGGGCACGATCGGACGCCCGGCATCCTGCAGCGCCTTGATCGCTCCGGCGCCGTAGCCCTGGACGAAGATGGCGTCGACTTGCGGGTGCGCCGCCAGCAGGCTGGCGACGCCGGCCTGTTCCGGCCCCAGCGCATAGTCGCCGTTGAAATAGCCGACGACTTCAATGCCGGGATATTTCTTGATGACTTCCTCAAAACCACCTTGCAACTGGGCGGAGATCGGCGCGCCGGCAAGTCCGCGGTCAACGAGGATCTTGCCCTTGCCGCCGAGCTTCTTGACCAGCCACTCGGCCTCGACCCGCGGCGCCCGGCCCCAGTCGGACTCCATCGTATAAGCGCAAGGCGCGCTGACGATCTGATCGAAGGCGATGATCAAAATGCCGGCATCGCAAGCCTTCTGGATCGTCGGGTTGAGGGCCTCGCCGGAGCCCGCGTCGATGACGATGGCGTCGGGCTTGTTGCGAATGATGTTGTTGAGGGAATTGATCTGCGCCTGGACCGTCGTTTCGACCACCTCGACCTTGAGGTCGACGCGACCGGCAAGCGGCGGTTTCTTGACCGCGATGTCGGCGCTGCGCAGCATCTGCTGGCGCCAATCGTTGCCGACGAAATTGTTTGAGAGATAGATGGTGTAGGGCTTCTTGTCCTGTGCGTTGGCCGGCGCGGCATCGATCGACAGCCAAGTCGCCGCGACCACCGCAAGCCCGGCGAAAAATGCGCCTGCTCTCATGATTTCCTCCTCCCATGTTTGGTGTCGGCCGCGCGAACGCCGCCGCCTTTCAAGTGCCTTCCAGGCACACCCCCAATCGACAGACCTTGTTCCTGTGCATGCCCCGGAGCCGCAGCGCGTCCTGAGTGACATGCACCAGGCAAATGCTCAGCGTCGGATGAGGCTTCGCATCCACGTTGGATCGTGGTCCTCCGCGCAGCTTTCATCCTAGCTATGATGCTATTATAATTTTATAAGGCTGTCCATGGCCGAGACCAGGAAATCGGCGGACACCAATGCCGCCGACCGGGTTCAGGACAGGTCGTTGGGCGCGTCGTAGGTGATGCTGAAAATGTCGGCGGGGTGGCGGGCAACGGAGAATTCGATGCTGCGCTGGTCCGCCGACTGGTAGAGCATCTCCACCGTCAGCACCGCACTGCCGAGCGTGATGCCGAGATCGGCGGCAACCGCCTCGTCGGCAATCTCGGCGCGCACCGTGACATGCGCCACGTCGAGCCGCAGGCCGAGATGTTTCTGTACCGAGCGGAAGATCAGCACGTCGGAAAAGTCCTCGCGCTTCAGACGCGCGCCGATGTCGGGCGGGAAATAGGTGGTGATCTGCGCCTTGCGCTGTTCGCCGATCGACAGCACGCTGCGCAGACAATAGCCAGCCTCGTCCTTGCCCATGCCGAAATGGCGCTGGAGCACCGGCGAAACCTCCTTGCGGTAGGATTTCACCGTCAGCTCGGCGTCCTTGGTGAAGGCCGCCATGTCGGCAAAGTTCTTGAACTTCCAGCTCAGATTGACCGATGGGCTGCGCGCCGCCACCACGGCCGGCTTGGCCGAGCGCTTTTTGATCAGCCCGTCGGCCTCGAGATCGCGCAGCGCCTGGCGCACGGTGATCAGGCTGACGCCGAAATGCTCGGCAATGGTCGCTTCCTTCGGCAGTTCGCCGCCGACGGGGAAGGTGCCGTTGCCGATCGGCTCACGCAATATGTCGGCGAGCTGGCGATAGAGCGGGCCGTTGGCGCGGCCGAGCGTGCGCCTGGGAAGACTGTCGATGGTGGGGTGGTCCATGGGCCTCGTCACGCCTGTATCGAAGCTTTTATAATAGCTTCTTTCGCAAGAGGCTAGGCAAGGCTGCTGACGATCAACCGTCTCAGACGAAGAGCCGAAGCGGCTGTTCGATCGCCGATTTCAGGGTCGCCAGCCATTCGGCAGCGGCGGACTCATCCATGCTGGACGCATCCACAACCAGCAGGCATTCGGCATGATCGCCGGCCGTGTTGAGCGAGACGGCCAGCCGCATCGCGCGGCCAGGCAGCAGCGGCATCACGACCGGCCGGATGTCGGTGGTGGGCAGCCGCCGCAGGGACAGCGCCGCCGGTTTGCCCGCCTCGTCGCGATTGTCGGCCAATGCCGCAAGCCGCGTTGCGCGCAGCGATGTCAGGGACATTTCGGGAACCACCGTGAACACGATTTGCCGGCCCGCCAGTTCCAGCGCCACGGAAGCGTCGCCGAGCGCGGCGGTATCAGGCATCTCGGCAAATGCTCGACCAGCAGCGCGCAGCAGCACGTCGTCGACAGCGAACACATGTCCCGCGCTCTCAAGCGCCGCCAGCAGGTCTTGCAGCGCATTGAGGGCGACGGACGTGGCAAAGGCGGCGATGCGGGGCGCGGCCGGAGAGGGCGACACCGCAGGGACGACGTTATCAGGCGAAACGACCGTAGCGGCAACCGCAACGAAAGCCTGCACATCGGCGGCCAGGATGCGGCCGCCAGGGCCGCTTCCGCGAAGTGCTTCGAGCGGCAGCGAACGCTCGCGCGCCAGGCGGCGGGCATAGGGGGAAACCGCAAGACGGCTTGCCTGTGCGACAGCGGCATTCATTTCAGGAACTCTGAATTCACGCAGTTGGTCAGCCGCCCCTCCGTAAGATAGGCATGCACCACCTCGATCGATTTCAGCCGGAGGTCGCGCATCGATGCCGGGCTGTAGAAGGCGGCGTGCGGGGTGACGATCAGCCGGTTGGCGATCCAAGCTTCTCGGGCGCGCCATGCGGCGAGCAGCGGATGATCGAGATCGCCGGGCTCGTTCGGCAAGACGTCGAGGCCAGCGCCGGCGACGGTGCCGTTGCGCATCGCCGCTTCGAGCGCGTCGAGATCGACGATCGGGCCGCGTGCGGTGTTGATCAGGACGAGGCCCGGCTTGGCAGCGGCGAAGGCGGCGGCGCCAAGCAGCCTGCGGGTCTCCTCACTGAGCGGCGTGTGGATGCTCAACACATCCGCGCGCGCCATCAAGTCGGCCAGCGAATGAACGCGTTCGTAGCCGGTCGACAAATCGACACCGGAGAGAAGATGCGGGTCATAAAACACCACCTTCATGTCGAAGGCGGCGGCGCGGCGGGCGGTGGCGAGGCCGATGCGGCCAAGCCCGACAATGCCGAAGGTGGCGCCCTTGTGCCGGCGCACCAGCGGCGCTTTGGAGAAATGCCAGCCCTCGGTGCCATGGCCGGAAAGCTCCGCGCCATAGGCCGAGGTGCCGCGCGTCAGCGCCAGCATCAGGCCGATGGCGTGGTCGGCGACCTCGGTGGTGCCATAGTCCGGCACGTTGCAGGCCGGAATTTTCCGCACCCCCCAGCCTGCTGTGTCGATGTTGTCGAAGCCGACGCCGGAGCGCACGGCGATCCGTGCCTTGGGAAAGGCCGACGGAGCGGCGGCGACATTGTGGGTGGGCGAATAGTTGATGACGGCGTCGACCGCCGCGCAGATGGCCGGATCCAGCGTCGCGGCCTTGTCGTTGGTCGAGCGGGCGAGGATGAACTCGATGTCGGGATAATGCTGTCGCTCGAGTTCGGCCTCGTCGGCGGCTTGCCAGTTGGCGCACAGGATCTTCATGCCAATCCTTTGGACTTCACGTGTAACAAGTGGTTACTTTTTGATGCCGCCGATGCGGCCGCCCATAGGCACCACGGCGCCGACCGGCTGATCGATGGCGCTGAGCGTCCCGCTGACCGGCGCCTCGATCTCGACCACGGCCTTGTCGGTCTCGATCTCGGCGATCAGTTCGCCTTCCTTGACGGCGTCGCCAACCGCCTTCAGCCATTTGATGACCGTACCTTCGCTGACGGTGAGATCGCCGAACGGCATCGTTATCGGCTCGTCGTCGCCGGTAGTAGCCGAGGCGGCAACTAGTGGCGCGGCGGGCTGCGGCTTCACCGGAGCAGGTACCGACTTAGCCGGCGCGGCATTTTTCAGACCGACCGTATACCAGTGATCCGGCACCGGCGGCTTGCCGGCAATGACATCGCGAGCGCCTTGGACAATGCGGACGGTGTCGACCAGCATGGCGCGCTCCAGCACTGGCGCGAAGGGATGCGAGGTCGGCGCGGTGTGCAGCCTTCCGGGTGGCGCATCGAGTTCGTCGAAGGCGAGTTCGTTGATGGCCTGAGCGATCTCACCGCCAAGGCCGCACATCGCCCAGGCCTCATCGACGACGAGCAGGCGATGGGTTTTGCTGACACTGGCGACAATCGCGTCGATATCGAGCGGCATGATGGTGCGCGGATCGATCACCTCAGCCTCGATGCCTTCGGCGGCGAGTGCTTCCGCAGCCTCCAGCGCGCGCTGCACCATCTGGCCGGCGGCAACTATGGTGATGTCGGTGCCGGCCCGCGCAATGCGCGCGACGCCGAACGGCACATAGTGTTCGCCGACCGGCACCTCGCCCTTGGAGGCGAACAGCGCCTTGGGCTCCAGCATGATGACGGGATCGCCGGCCCTGAGCGCAGTCTTCATCAGGCCCTTAGCATCGGCCGGGGTGGAAGGCACGCAGACGATGAGGCCCGGCATATGGGCAAAGACCGGGTGATAGATGCCGCTGTGGTGCGGGCCGGAACTGCGCAGCGCGCCGGCGCCGACACGCACCACCATCGGCGCGCTCATCAGGCCACTGGTCATGTAGCGCAGCTTGGCCGCCTGCAGAAAGATCTGGCCGGCGGTCTCGAAGACGAAGTCGGCAAACATCAGGTCCGACACGGTGCGGGCGCCAGTGGCCGAGGCGCCGACGGCGGCGGCCGTGAATCCCTGTTCGGAGATCGGTGTGTCGACCATGCGTTCGGCGCCGAACTCCTGCCAGAGGTTCTTGGTGTGGGCGAAACTGCCACCACGCTCACCGGTGCCCTCGCCGAAGTAGAGGATCGCCGGATTGGCGCGCATCTCCTCGGCGATGCCGTCGCGCACGGCCTCGAGCCAGCCTTGTGTCTTCGTCTCTCCGACGGCACGCGGCTGCAACGCAGATGGCGGATTGATCGGATCGGCAAAGACATGCAAGCGCACCGTCTCCGGATCGGGCTCCGGCGAATTGCGGGCGAAGGCCAGCGCCTCTTCAACCACCTTCTCGATCCGCGCCTCTATTGCGGCCAGCGCCTCCGCATCGGCAATGCCATAGTCCTCGGTCAGTTTCTTGCGGAACATGTCGATCGGATCGCGCTTGATCCAGGCGTCGAGTTCGTCCTGTGTGCGGTAGGTGCCGATGACCGGATCGCCCTCGTGGTGGCCGACGGTGCGGTAGGTCTTGGCCTCGATCAGCGTCGGGCCCTTGCCGGCGCGGGCACGCTCGGTGGCCTCCTTCATGGCCAGCCAGACGGCGAAGACGTCATTGCCGTCCACCGCAACCCCAGGCATGCCGTAGGAGGCGGCCTTGGTGGCGATCTCTGGGTTCAGGGTGATCGACTTCAGCGGCGTGGCGGTGGCGTAGAGGTTGTTCTCGCAGATGAAGACCGCCGGCGCCCGCTGCACGGCCGCGAAGTTGAGCGCCTCGTGGAAGCCGCCATGGTTGGCGGCGCCGTCGCCGAAGAAGGCGACGCCGATGTCGTCACGACCCTGCTGGCGGGCGCCCATGCCGATGCCGACGGCATGGCCGATGCCGGCAGCGACGATGCCGTTGGTGCCGAACAGGCCGACCGAGCGGTCGTAGAGATGCATGGTGCCGCCACGGCCGCTGCAAATGCCGTCAACCTTGCCGAACAGTTCGGCCATCACCCGGCCGGGGTTGGCGCCCTTGGCCAGCGCATGGCCATGGCCGCGATGGGTCGATGTCACCCAGTCTGTCGGTCTGAGATGCGCGCAGACGCCGACGCCGGTCGCCTCCTCGCCGATATAGAGATGCAGGAAGCCGGGGGTTTCGCCCTTGCGGCAGGCGATCTGGGCGATGCTTTCGAAGCGGCGCAACAGCACCATGCGTTCGAACAGGTCGAGCAGGATTTTTGGGTCGGGCAGGTTTGGAGCGCCCTTGAAATCGTCGCGTGCGCGCGCCGCAGACATTGCCACCAAAGCCTCCCTGAATGCGTCCGACGCCGGGCGGCAGGGCGCCGGCGGCGAGCTTGTTGGCCACTCGCTTCGGCGCATCATAGATTATAATAGCATAATGTCTACCGGCTTCGGATGGAGCGGGGCGACGGCTAGATTTTGGTGATCCGCACGGTCGCGTCGGGCCGCTGAAACAGCTCCGGCCGCAGGCTGAGACCGAGCCCCGGCCCTTCGAGCGGCGCGACGTGGCCGTTGCTCACCGGCGGAATGTCGGCGACGATCTCGGTGTACCAGCCGGTGAAATAGGCCCGCACGGCCTCCTGGTAATTGACGTTCGGCAAGGTCGCCGACAGCGCGCAACTGGCGGCATAGACGATCGGCCCGGTGCAGTCATGCAAGGTGACCGGCAGTTCGCTGGCTTCGGCCATGTTGGCGATCTTGCGCGCCTCGGAAAGCCCGCCGCACCAGGCGAGGTCGATCATGATCACCGAGGCGGCGCGCTTGTCGATCAGTTGCTTGAACATCTGCCGCGAGGCCAGCCGCTCGCTGGCGGCAATCGGTATCGATGTGTGGCGGGCCAGCTCGGCCATGGCGTCGAACTCGTTGTAACGAATGGGCTCCTCAAGCCAGGCGACGTCGTAAGCTTTCAACGCTTCTGCGATGCGCAGCACCGGCGGCAAGGTCCACAGGCCGTGCAGCTCGACCATGATCTCCATGTCGCGGCCGACGGCGTCGCGGATCTTCTGGAAGGGCTCCAGCGCCTTGTCGAGATCGGCGAGCGAAATGCGGGTGCCGTTCGACGCCTCGGCGGCAATGTCGAAGGGCCAGATCTTCATCGCGCCGACGCCTTCCGATTTCAGGCTCCTGGCGAGATCGCCGGCATTGTAGCGCCAGGCGAGCAGGTCCTCATACGGACCTTCGTTCGAATCGCCGGCCTTGAGCGACCAGTCCTCGCCGCGCTCGAACAGCGCGTTCTTCTGTGTCGCACGGACATGTTTGTAGCCGGCGCAGGTGTTGTAGATCGGCACGGTCTTGTGGGTGCGTCCGCCGAGCAGCCGCCAAACCGGCTCGCCAACCGCCTGGCCGTAGATATCCCACAGCGCGATATTGACGGCGGAATTGCCGCGCACCTCGGCGCCGGAATCGCGCGCGCCGACATAGACGCTGCCCAGCGTGCGGTCGTGCAGCTCGATGTCGCGCGGATCCTTGCCCAGGAGATAGGACGCGACATTGTCGTGGATGTAAGCGGCGACCGGCCCCGGCGCCCAAAATGTCTCGCCGGTGCCGATGAGGCCGGCATCGGTGTGGACGCGCAGCCAGACCAGGAAGGGGAACTCCGCCAACTGCAACGTTTCGAGCGCAACGACTTTCATCTTTTTCCTCCCCATTCCAACCAACCACACAGTCGACGGGACAATAGCACATCGCCGTTGACAGCCATTTATGGTACCGGTATCAATCGTGCGTCAAGATGGCCACTGGGAGGGTGTTCGCTTGCCTGCCGAAAAACAAGACGCGACGCCAAGGAGAGCCCTGGTTACCGGTGCCGCCGGCGGCCTCGGCCGCGAGGTGGCGGTCCAGTTGGCCCGGCGAGGCTGTGCCGTCGCGGTTACCGATATCAATGGTGACGGACTGGCCGAGACCATCAGGCAGATCAGGGAAGCCGACGCTGAAAGCGAAAGCATCATCGGCGATTTCACTGGGGAAGGCGCACCGGAAGCGGCGGTGGGAAAAGTGGTCGCGCGCTGGGGCGGCATCGACATCCTCGTCAACAATGCCGGCTATGGCGTGATCGAGCCGTTCCTCGACGCCACCTATAAGGCGTGGACACGCACGCTGGCGCTCAATGTCACCGCCCTTGCCATGGCCTGCAAGGCGGCCGGCCGGGTGATGCGCGAGCAGCGTTCGGGGCGCATCGTCAACATCACCTCGCCCGGCTCGCGCATGGCGCTGCCCGACTACACCGCCTACACGGCGAGCAAGGCCGGCGTCGATTCCATCACCCGCGCCGCCGCCGTGGCGTTGGCGCCCTATGGCGTGCTGGTCAACAGCCTGGCTCCCGGCATGATGGACACCGAGATGCAGCGTTCGACAGAAGCCGATCTCGCCCGAGCCAATGGCCGCAGCGACCTCCAGGCCTTCCTCGACGAGCGCACGCGCCGCATCCCGCTCGGCCGCCGCGCCGAGATTTCCGAGGTTGCCGAGGCCGTGGTGTGGCTCTGCCTCGACGCGCCAAGATACATGACCGCCGAGCGGCTCAACATGTCGGGCGGGCTCGACAAGGACTGATCCGATGCTGCGAAACTCTCCTCCCGGCACAGCCGATATCGGCGCGCTCGAACGCAAGGCGATACGGCTGCGCCGCCACATGCTGACCATGGCGCGCGGCCAGGGCCAGGGCTATATCGGCCAAGGCCTCGGCATCGCCGATGCGCTGGCCGCGCTCTATTTCCACGAACTGCGTTACGACCCGCACAATCTGGCGTGGGCCGACCGAGACCGCTTCCTGCTCTCGACCGGACACTATTCCATTGCGCTGTGGGCAGCGCTGGCCGAGGCCGGCATCGTTCCGGTCGAGGAACTGATCACCTACGGCGCCGACAACAGCCGGCTGGAAATGTCGACGCTCGACACCACGCCCGGCGTCGAGGTCATCGGCGGCTCGCTCGGCCATGGACTGGGACAGGGCGTCGGCCAGGCGCTGGGCTTGCGCCTCGACAAGTCCGACGCGCGCGTCTTCGTCGAACTGTCCGATGGCGAGATGCAGGAAGGCTCGACCTGGGAAGCGGCGATGTCGGCCAGTCACTTCAAGCTCGACGGGCTGGTGGCGCTGATCGACTGCAACGGCATCCAGGCCGATGGGCCGGTGGTGCTAGACATGGAACCGGTGGCCGACAAATGGCGCGCCTTCGGATGGCAGACATCGGAGATCGACGGCAACGAAATGAGAGCGGTGATCGATGCGCTGGCCGATGCACGCGAACGCAACGGCAAGCCGAAAGCGATCGTGCTGCGCACGCTGCCGGGCAAAGGCGTGCCGCGCATCGAAACCTCTGAGAAATCGCACTTCTTCCGTATCGACGTGGCGCAGTGGGACGGCATCATCGCCGAGTTCGAAAAGACCGTGGGAGCAGTCCAATGAGCGGCGCGGCGACGGAGGCCGGGCGCACGCTGGCCATGGGCCAGGACGAAGTGGTTGGCGGCAGCCGGCGGAGCGTGGAGGCGCCTTTCGGCCGGGCACTGGCGCGGCTTGGCCAGAGCCGTCCCGACATTGTCGGGCTGACCGCCGATCTCGGCAAATACACCGACATATTGCCGTTCCGCGACGCTTTCCCGGAGCGCTTCTTCAATGTCGGCATGGCCGAACAGAACCTCGTCGCTGTTGCCGCCGGGCTGGCGCGCATCGGCAAGGTGCCGTTCGCCACCACCTATGGCGTGTTCGCGACACGGCGTGCCTATGATTTCGTCGCCATCGCGCTCGCCCACTCCAACCTCGACGTCAAGATTGTCGCCGGCCTGCCGGGCCTGACCACCGGCTATGGCGGCACGCATCAGGCGATCGAGGACCTTGCGCTGATGCGCATGATCCCCGGCCTGACCATCATCGATCCTTGCGATGCCACCGAGATCGAGGCCGCGACCGAAGCAATCGCCGCGCATCGCGGGCCGGTCTACATGCGGCTGCTGCGCGGTTCCGTGCCGGTGGTATTTGAAGCCGGCTATCGTTTCGAAATCGGCAAGGCGCGACAGTTTCGTGACGGCTCCGATGTCGGCATCATCTCGACCGGCTTCATGACCGAACGCGCGCTGGACGCGGCGGACGCGTTGCGCAGACAAGGCATCGCCGCCGGCGTGCTGCATGTGCCGACGATAAAACCGTTCGACGCTGAGGCGGTGGCCGAATTTGCCGCCGGCTTCAGCCATATCGTCACGGCGGAAAACCACGTCGTGGTGGGCGGTCTGGCGAGCCTTGTCGTCGAGACCTTGTTCGATGCCGGCATCGCCAGGAAAGTCACCCGCATCGGCTTGCCCGACCGCTATATCGAATGCGGCGCGGTGCCGACCTTGCAAGCGAAATACGGCCTGACGGCCGAGGCCGTCATCGCGACAATTACTGGTTTAAGCTAGAGTTTCGCATGAAGATCACCGAAATCGAGACCTTTGCCGTCGGCGCCGGCTGGAAGAACTGGCTGTTCGTCAAAGTGCATACCGACAAGGGCATCCATGGGATCGGCGAAGGCACGTTGAACGGCTTCATCAAGACCACCGAAGCCGGCGTGCACGAGCTCAAGCATCTCGCCATCGGCCAGGATCCGTGCCGCATCAATGCGCTGGCCAAGCGCATGCTGGACAGCGTCTCGCTCGATGGCGGCCATATCCACCGCACTGTCATCGCGGCGGTCGAGGTCGCCTGCTGGGATATTCTGGGCAAGAGCCTCGGCGTGCCGATCCACCAGCTGCTCGGTGGCCAGGTGCGCGACAGCGTGCTCGGCTACGCCAATGGATGGTACCGCACCGAGCGTACGCCCGAAGCCTTTCTCGAAGCCGCCAAGGCGGTGCTGGCCAAAGGTTTTAGGGCATTCAAGCTCGACCCATTCGGCACGGCGCAAGGTTTTATCTCGCGCGAGGAACTGGAGCTTTCCTATGCGATCTGCCGGAAACTGCGTGATGAACTGCCTGGGGACACGCGGATCCTGATCGATGTGCATGCCCGCTTCACCGAGATCGCCGCCCTGCAGGCAGCGCAAAAATTCGCCGATCTCGACATCTACTGGTGGGAGGAGCCGACCTCGCGCGACCGGCAGGAGACGGTGCACGAAGTGGCGCATCGCTCACCGATCCCGGTGGCGACCGGCGAAATGTACGACACGGTCGGCCAGTTCTACACGCTGGCCGCCGGCGGCGGCGTCAACATCTTCCAGCCCGAGCCGATGTCGCTCGGCGGCATTGCACCGTCCATGCAGGTGGCCAATCTGGCGTTCGCCCATGGCAGCCACATCGCGCCGCACCAGAGCGGCGGACCGGTGGCGACGGCGGTGTGCCTGCAACTGGCCGCGGCGGTGCCGAACTTCCTGATCCAGGAGCATTTCGACGCCTTCAACGACTCTTGGACGCGCGACCTCGTGACCTGGCACCCGACCGTCAACCCGGACAACGGCCATCTGTCGCTGCCGGACGCGCCGGGGCTCGGCATCGATCTCAACATCGAGGCGATCAGGGAACACCCCTATGATCCCAACGCCTATCTCAACGTCCATGCGGAGGGTTGGGAAAAGCGGCTCGGGCGGCGGGAAGAGACGGGGAAGACGACGTCCTTAAACTAGCCGATGCTCCCCCTTCGTCGTCATCCTAGGGCGGAGCAAGGAGCGAAGCGACGCGGCGCAGACCCTAGGATGACGAAGCTGAGGAAGGCTGCGGCCAACAAGGAGATTGTCAAGCACTCTCGCGGTCGACGATCTCGAAGCCGAGGCTGGTAATGGTCGGCACCTTGGTGTCGCCGCCGAGCCTTGCCAGCAATTGCCGCACGGCGCGCCGGCCCATTTCGTAGCGGTTGACCTTGACCGTGGTCAGCGGCGGAAAAAGCTGCGCGGCGAGATCCATGTCGCCATAGCCGGCGATGGCGATCTTGCCCGGCACCGCCCAGCGCCGGCGATGGCACTCCTGGACGGCGCCGACGGCCAGCGTGTCGCTGGAAAAGAAGATGGCATCGATATCCCTGTGGCGGGAGGTCAGCGTGATCAACGCCTCGGCGCCGCCCTGAGCGGTGATCGGCACCTCGACCTCCATATCGGCATGGTTCTTGATGCCGAGTTCGGTGAGTGCGGCATGATAGCCGGTGCGGCGCTGCTGCAGCCGGTCATTGCCGTGGATCGGCGTCGAGACGAAGCCGATGCGCTTGTAGCCCTTGGCGGCGAGATGCATGGTCATGGCATAGGCGGTCTCGAAGTTGGAGACGCCGACCACCATGTCGATCGGCTTGCGGCCCTTAATCTCCGATATTTCGACCACCGGCGCGCCGCTGCTCTTCAGAAGCGCACGCGCGGTCTCGCTTTGGACGAAGCTCTGCAGGATCATGCCGACCGGACGCCAGCCGAGCAGATTGCGGATCGAATGCTCCTCGGCCTCCTGCGTGAATTCGCCTTGCACCAGCAGCATCGAATAGCCGCTCTCATGGCATTCGTCGGACATGCCTTGCACCTGTTCGGCGATGCCCGAATTGATCAGCGGCGGCACCACCGTGCCGATCATGCGGCCATGGCCGCGCATGCTGGAGGCCAAGCGATTCGGCACGAAACCGGCCTGCTCTATCGCCTCGAGCACCTTGGCGCGCGTCTCCGGCGAGACCATGTCGGGATTGGAGAGCGCACGCGACACCGTCATCGGCGCGACGCCGACCCGCTTGGCGATCTCGCGGACGCCAAGACGCTGCCGCTTCTTCTCACCCGCCGGCGGTCTGTCGGTCATCACCGTGCTCCAAGAAAGCGCGATCCAGCAAGGCAATGTTCTGCCTATCGCGCCGTAAGCGGCCATTCATAGCTGTTGTGGCGGACGGTTTCCAGCGACGGACCCGGCAGGGATAGCGAGCATCACGAGTTCAGAAATTACGCCCATAACCTGCCGTCCATCCACCGTCGACGCTCAGCATCTGGCCCGTCGTGTAGGTGTTGAGCGGATCACAGAAGAACAGCACGGCCGCGACCGCTTCCTCAATGCAGCCGGCGCGCCCGACCGGCGTGTGGCTGAGCATCGCCTTGTCGCCCGAAACCATGGTTCCATCCTCGACCGCGCCGAAGCCAACGGCATTGACCAGCACCTTCGGGCCGAACTCCATGGCCAGCGTACGCATGCCGGCCAGGATCGAGGCATTTTCCATGGAAAAGCGCGGATGGCGGCGCATCGGCATGCCGGCGGTGGCCGAGATCAGGAAGACAATGCGTCCGCCGCCGCGCTCGGCCATGGCCAAGGCCGCCTTGCGCGCATCGGCATGCTGGCAGCGGGGATCCTGCGCCGTCGTTCCCGGGCGCAGCGGATTGGACATCAGCAGAATGTCGGCGGTATCAGTTGCTTCGACAAATGTGCCGCCATTGGCACGCAGCGCGGTGAACGCCGCGTCGACGATCGGGTTGGTCTCGCCATCGAGAGCCACCGCGGCGCCATTGAGATCGATTTCCATCGCGTTGCTCACATCATGTATCCCGCCGTCCAGCCGCCATCGACGGCCAGCACCTGGCCGTTGACATAGCTGGCGGCCGGCGAGGCCAGGAACAGCACCGCCTCAGCGATCTCCCGCGGCTCGGCCGGACGGCCGAGCGGCACATGGGCGAGGAATTCCTGCGTGCGGCCGGCGAATTTGCCGTCCTCGCCGTAAAACAGCTTGGCGGTCAGTGCCGTCATCACCGAGCCCGGGGCAATGGCATTGGTCAGGATGCCCTTGCCGCCGAGTTCGATCGCCATCGATCGTGTCAGATGGATGATGCCGGCCTTGGCGGCGACGAACGGGCTCTGCAGCCGCATCGCCGCAAGCCCGACCACCGAGGCGATGTTGACGATGCGCCCGCCTTTGCCGGCGGCGAGCATGGGCTTCAATGCCGCGCGGCTCATGATGTAGAGGCCGTCGAGGTCGATGCCGGTGATGCGGTCCCATTCCTCGGGCGGAAATTCGTCCAGGGTGACGCGGTGCGCCAGCGTGTTGACGCCGGCATTGTTGATCAGGATGTCGAGGCGGCCGTAGCGCTGCATGATCGCGGCGATGGCGCCGTCGACCGAGGCGGCGTCACGGATGTCGGTGGCGCAGGCCATGGCATCGGTCAACCCGGCCGCCACCTCGCTTGCGCCCTCGCCATTGATGTCGGCGACGACGACCGCGGCGCCATTGTCGGACAGGCGCCTGGCGATGGAACTGCCAATGGCCCCCGCGGCCCCGGTGACCATCGCTACCTTGCCTCGCAAATCGCAGCGCATGTACCGTCCACCCCCGAGCATTGCCGGGTTATGCTATTATAATATCTATAGGAGTCGGGCAAGCGGCAGCGTCACCCCCGCGGTTATTCCGCCGGTGCGCCGGCAACGTTCTTGCGAGCGGCATCGACCATCAATCGCCTGGCCCGGAACACGCCCCATTGCTGGTCGACCAGCACGCCGATGAGGATGACGCCGCCCATCACCGCGAAATTGAGAGAGGACGGGATGCCGAGCAGATTGACGAGGTTCTGCAGCTCCTGCAGCAGCACGGTGCCGAGGATGACGCCGATCAGCGAACCCTCGCCGCCGCGCAGCGAGAAGCCGCCGAGCACGGCCGCGGCAATGGCGTAGAGTTCATAGAACTGGCCGTGGCTGGCCGGCGAGATCGAGCGCGTGTACATGGCGAAATAGATCGCCGACAGCGCCGTCAGCACGCCGCAGATGACATAGGCGGCCATGACGATGCGGCCGGTGCGGATGCCGGAATATTTCGCCGCCTCCTCATTCTTGCCGATGGCGTAGAGATAGCGGCCGAACACCGAGCGATGCAGCACCACCCACATGACGATGGCAATGACGATCAGCGCGATGAAGCTGTTGGGCACGCCATAGGACCGGCCTGCGGTGAGGAATTCGAGGTCGGGAAAATTCTGGCCGAAGGCGAAGCCGGCGGTGCCGTCGGCGGTGTAGAAGCGGGCGACGCCGCGATAGATCAAGAGTCCGCACAAGGTGACGACGAAGGGCTGCAGCTTCAGCCGCGTGATCAGCCAGCCATGCACCAGGCCGATGATGGCGCCAAGCACGATGATCAGCACGAAGGCCAGCGGCCAGTCCAGCTCGCGCACGGCGATGAAGTCGATGAACAGCGTTCCCAGCAGCGCCACCACCGAGCCGACCGACAGTTCGATGCCGCCGGTGATGATGACGAAGGCCTGGCCGATCGACAGGATGCCGAACAGGCCGATCAGGTTCGAGGTGTTGGCAAGGTTGATCGGCAAGAGGAAGCGCGGATTGATGATCGCAACGATCGCCCCGACCACCAGGATCAGGATCAGCAGGCCGAGATCTTTCTTGCTCATCGTCTTCTCCCCAATGCCTGCCTGAGCAGGTTGCGCGGTCTCGCGACCCCAGCGCAAAAACTATTTCGGCTGCTTGCCCACCGCCAAGAGCAGCACATTCTCCTGGCTGAACTGGTCCTTGTCGAGAATGCCCGAGATCTGGCCCTCATGCATGACGGCGATGCGATCGGACACGCCGATCACCTCTTCCATGTCGCTGGAGATCATCAGCACGGCGACGCCGGCATCGGCCAGCGCGCGCATCAGCCCGTAGATTTCGGCCTTGGCGCCGATGTCGATGCCGCGCGTCGGCTCGTCGAGGATCATCACCTTCGGGTTCATGGCCAGCCATTTGCCGAGCACGACCTTCTGCTGGTTGCCGCCCGACAGCGTGCCGGTGCGCGTCTGAACCGAAGGCGCCTTGATGCCGAGATCCTTCTTCTGCTTCTCGGCGGTTGCCGTTTCGGCGCTTGCCGACACCAGCGAGCGCCTGGCATGCGCCGGCAGATTGGGCAGCGAAATATTCTGCGCGATCGACAAATCGAGCAGGATGCCGGTCAGCTTGCGGTCTTCCGGCACCAGGAAGATGCCGTGCGCGACGGCATCGGCGGCCGAACCCAGCACAAGCGTCTTGCCGTCGAGTTCGATCGTGCCGCCAAGGCTGCCGTCTATGCCGAAGAACACGCGAGCCAGCTCGGTGCGGCCGGAACCGACCAGACCGGCAAGGCCGAGGATCTCGCCGCGCCGGACATCGAGATCGACAGGCCGGCTGGGATAGGTGGGGGTGCGGATTGCCTTGGCCGCAAGGGCCACGGCGCCGGGCGCGCGTGCGGCTTCGGAGGCCTTCTCGCGCTCCTTCAGCATGCGGCCGATCATCAGCTTGACCATCTGGTCGTGGCCGATGTCGCGCTTGCCCAGCGTGCCGGCCAGCATGCCGTCGCGCAGCACGACGACGCGGTCGGCGACACGCTCGACCTCGTGCAGGCGGTGCGAAATGAAGATGACGCTGATGCCGTCGGCCTTCAGCGCCTTGATGACGTCGAGCAGTTTGTCGGTCTCCGCGATCGGCAGGCTCGATGTCGGCTCGTCGAGGATGACCAGCCGTGCCTTGATCGACAGCGCCTTGGCGATCTCGACCATCTGCTGCTGGGCGAGCGACAGGGCGGCGACCTGGGTGTCGGCGGAGAAATTGGCACCGACGCGCTTCAAGAGCGGCGCCACCATTTCCCGCAGCTTCGTGCGGTCGACAAGCTTGAGCGGCCCGGCGCGCAGCGGCTCGCGGCCGAAGAAGATGTTGGCGGCGACGTCGAGATTCTCGAACAGATTGAGTTCCTGGTGGACGAAGGCGATGCCCGAGCCCAGGCTGCCTTCGACGGTCAAGCTGTTGTGGGCGGTGCCGTCGACGGTGATGGTGCCGGTGTCCGGCGTGGTGACGCCGCCGAGGATCTTCATCAGGGTCGACTTGCCGGCGCCGTTCTCGCCGACGAGGCCGATGACCTCGCCAGGCCTGACCTCCATCGAGAAGCCATCCAGCGCGACGACGCCCGGATAGGTCTTGCGCACGTTCTCGAGGCTGAGGAACGGTGTGGTCGCTACGATGGATGTATCGGAATAGTTCATCATGCCTGACAGCAGTTAGCGGGCCGGCTTTCCGGCAGACTGACGATCCTCGAAGGGTTCGTCAATGCGCGCAGCCGGCTCAAGCGATGTTGAGCCGGCTGAACTGCCTGTGGTCTTACTTGCCGGACATCGCCTTGAGATTGGCGGCATAGGCGTCGACATCATCCTTGCCGATGATCTTGGTGGGGATGATGATCAGGCCGTTGGCCGGGATGCCCGACTTGTCGCCCTTTAGGTAGGCAGCCATCAGCTTCATGCCCTGATAGGCCCATTCGAAGGGCTGCTGCACGACGGTGGCGGCAACGGTGCCTTCCTTGACGCCGCCCAGCGTGATCGGATCGTCATCGAAGCCGACGACCGTGATCGAGCCGAGCTTGCCGGCATCGCGCAGCGCTTCATAGATGCGCGGCGTGTTGTAGGAATAGAAGCCGACCATGCAGGTGACGTCGGGGCTGGCGACCAGCGCGTCCTCGACATTCTTCTTGGCGCGCGCCTGGTCGATATCGTCGCCGCGCACGTCGACAAGCTCGATCTTGGTGCCGGCGAGACCATCCTTCATGCCCTGGATGCGCTCCTTGGCATTGTCGGCGCCGAGCAGGCCGACGAAGCCGAGGCACTTGCCGCCATTGGGCATCGCCTTCTTGGCAATTTCGGCCGCCTGCTTGCCGGCGTCGACATTGGACGAGCCGATGTAGGCGACGCGCTTGGTCTGCGGCGCGTCGCTGTCGGTGGTGAACAGCGCGGTTTGCGAGGCGATCTTGTTCAGGCCATCGGTGGAGGTCTTGGGATCGACGGCCGAGACCATGATGCCCTTGACGCCGGCCGTCACCAGATCGTCCATCAGCCGCTGCTGGATGGCGACCGACGACTGCTCGGGATATTTGAGTTCGAGATTGTAGTCGGGCAGTTCGCCCTGCGCCTTCTTGACGCCGGCTTCGGCCGCTTTCCAGAAATCGGAAGCGCCGTTGACGACGAAGGCCAGCGTCGGCTTGTCGTCGGCGCGCGCGATGGCCGTCGCCGTCAGGCCGACAACCAGGGCCGCAGCGGCCACGGATGCATTGCGTATCAAGGATTTCATGTTCAACCTCCCTTTATGGTCCAGCCGTCGGGCTGACCGGTCTTGCTCACTAGAATTGCCTGCTCACCTGAATTTGCCGTTCGCGGCTTGGATACCCCCCTCCTCCTCAGGGTTTCCCGGCACTCACAAGAATGGCCTCGCTCCAGCCACGGTCACGGACTTTAGAGACTCATTCTCCGCTCGTAAATAGTCCGATTTGTCTGACATATCACATATCTGCTACAAGGCTCGCGGAGGCAATATCCGCTCGCCATCGGGCCATCGACGTTCGCTTTCCCGCCGCCCCGGAACCCAAGAGGCCGGGAGCGACGGATTGACGTTACAGCGCATTTTTGTATTAGTAAACACTATTAGTTTTGAGCCGACATCCGAGCACGCCGTGGCGCCACCACGGACGATGGTTGACGAACCCATGCCATGACTGGACGGCACTCAAAGCCCGGCAGTCAAAGCTTTCCCTGCACATTCGGAGCCTTATGATTGATGGACCACGCGCCTACTAATATGTATAAACGTAACGACAGTTTCTATAAATCGACGCCGCCGCGCCATCTTGTCGGGCAAGCAGGCTGCCGCTAGACAGGCCGGGATTGGGGACAGGACTGCCATGAGCGAGACCAGGGATACGGCCATCGACACGGTCAAGCGCCGCAAGGCGCCGGCAAAGCCCAAGGGGCGCGTCACGATGACCGATATCGCCCGGGCCGCCGGCTGTTCGCAGGCGACCGTTTCCTTTGTGCTCAACAATTCGCCCGGCATAAAACTGTCGCAGCAGACCCGCGAACGGGTGATCGAGGCCGCGAGGGCGCTGGGCTACAGCGCGCCCGCCTTCTCCGCGCTGCGCAAACCGGTTGCCGCCTTTGACGGGCTGGACGGGGTGATCGGCTTTGCCGTCGACCAGCTGGCGACCAGCCCGGAGGCGGTGGTGGCGATCGAAGGCGCGCGCCAGGCCTCGTGGAATGCCGGCAATGTGCTGCTGGTGGCGCAGACCATGGGCGACGCGGTGATGGAGCCGCGCGCCATCCAGGCGCTGACCAGGCGGGGCATTTCGGCGCTGATCTACATGACCATCTTCACCCGCGAGATCACGGCGCCCGACTTCCTCTACGGCCTCGACATTCCGGTGATCCTGCTCAATTGCTATACGGCCGACTACGCCTTCCCCGCCGTGGTGCCTTCCGAGATCGCCGGCGGCCAGAGCTCGACAAGGCATCTGATCAGCCACGGCCACCGCCGCATCGCCACCATCACCGGCGAGCCCTGGATGCAGGCGGCACAGGACCGCCTCAAAGGCTACCGCCGCGCGCTCGCCACCGCCGACATCCCCTTCGACCCGGAGCTGGTGGTCGAGGGCGACTGGTCGGCCAGCGCCGGCTATGCCGCGACGGTGAAGCTGCTCGCCCTGAAAGACCGCCCGACGGCGATCTTCTGCCAGAACGACCGCACCGCGATCGGCTGCTACGAAGCGCTGAAGGAAGCCGGCCTGCACATTCCGCAGGACATTTCGGTGGTCGGCTACGACGACGAGGAAATCGCCCGGCACCTCTTCCCGCCGCTGACCACCTCGATCCTGCCGCATATGGCGATGGGCCAATGGGCGATCGAACAGCTCGAAGCGCCGACGGCGCCCGGGCGCGGGCGGTATCCGATCACCAAGCTGGAGTGCCCGCTGGTGGAACGGGAGAGTGTAAGGCCGGTGGCGGGCTCGTCCGCAAGTGCCCGCGAAGCTTCGGTGAGTTAGAGCGTCCGCCCGCGAGCCGGCGCCCCTATCCGCCAACCATCAGCTTGGCCAACGGGCCTGTCCGCAACGCGCCAACGTTCCGGACGGATGCAAACCAATCAGGACAGGCCGGCTATAAGGCCTTGATGGCATTCATCACGGACGCTTTTACGCTCGGCACCCAAGTGTAAAAATGAAGCTCGTCGATGCCGTTTGATTTGGCGGCAGCGGCATATTTGTTGATCTCGGCCACTGTAACTTTGTCGATTTCACCAGCCATGGGGTGAATGAGATTCACCTTGCCACCAGCCGCCTTCCAGAATGCAATTCCCTGATTATAGTTGTCATCAGGAATGCCATGGCCAACCACGCCGCCAGTTACACGCCAATATGATTGAGGCAGCAGTACATCGGCCGCCGCAAAAAATTCTTTCCAGGGCAAATGAGGAAATACCTTGTCCGCCCGATAGTGCGACGTCACTCCGAGTTTGGCACCTGGCGCGCTTTTGATTGCCGCGCAGAAGTCTTTCGCCAGCGTTGCGAGCCCGGTCTGATCCCAATCCCAAGGCTTTCCGTGATCCCCTTCAGGGTCAACATAATATCCTTTGAGGCCCTTCCCGAACAGGCCGACGATTTTTTTAGCCTCCTTCATGGCAGGGTCCTTGTTCGCACTTGGCCAACGCCAGGAGTAAACGCCGATACCTTTCTTCGTAAATGCGTTGATCGCGGTTTCAACATCGTTGTCCGACCGGATGGCGACATCAGTGGCGCCGCAGTCACCCGCAGCCTTCACGAAGTCGTTGATGTTGTTGTAGTTGACGACCCAAAGAACCTTAGAGAATGCCATTTGCTCCTCCATAAAGATCAGGTTGCCCAATGCAGACTATTATACCTTCAAGAGCGCCGCAAGCGCTCTACATCATTCGGAGATTGCTGGTCGCCCATCTATTCGGTACCTTGGGGCGAAGGTGGTATTCGGAATGGCGAATTGACCAATAAGAAGGCCACACAGCACTGTGCGATTTTTCATCTACCAACGGCATGGATTGCGCAAATAAAAACCGAGGGATAAGTTCTCGCTCATAAGCATTATCTCGGAGGGGGGGGACATGAAATTTCGGTTGACGGTTTTATCGCTTGTAGTTGGGTGCTCCGCGATCTGCACTCCAGCCCGCGCCCTCACGCTCCAGTGCTGGGTCGGAGACCGTGGAACTGATGAACTTGCAGAGAATTTTTCAGTCGATACAAAAGCTAAGTCTTTCGAATGGTCCGGGGGTGAGGCCAGTCATCCGACACAGTCAAAGATCGAGACTTTGGGGAAAGAGATCGCAATCGCCGTCATTAAAAAGCCGGCTCGACAGGGCGGAAAACTCGTTGTTGAGGGTGCGCCAAGCCAAATCTTCACAATTTTCATCGATAAGGACAAAAAATACCACATCCACGGCGATATAACGCTGGACGGCTCATGTGACTAGGAACTTGGTGGGCCTGCTGCAGCAACAATGCCGGTGTCTCCGAAGACCTCACCGCCATGAACACCATAAATCTCTGTCATCCTTCGGCGAGCAGCACTAACGAGCAATATCGAATAGCGATAGCTGGCATTGCGGCTGCCGCCGGCGACGCTGCGAATACCGGCGGGTTCCCAAACCTGCGCGAGGCGCTGGCGATGCAAGGGCGGGGACGCTATCCGATCACCAAGCTGTAATGCCCGCTGGTGGAGCGGGAGAGTGTGCGGGCGCTGGCGGAAGGCTGAGGCAAGACGACCGAGCCAACCCGTTGCGCGGAAGCGGCGGTCTTCTTTCGACGCCCGCCAAAGTCATCGTCATTGCAGGATGCCTCCGGCCAGTATGCGGCCGGGCAATTGTCGTTCATACTCGGGCCATGACGCGTCCAGGCTTGCGCTGTGTGCAGGTACTCGCGGCTTTGCTGGCCGCGAGCTGCCCGCGCGCCGAAGCTGACGGAATCTTCGAAGCCGGCGCCTACTCCTTCTCCGACGAACGCGGCGGCTTCCGGATCCTTTCGGCCACGGGCACCGGGACCCGCGCCGACCCGATCGTGGTGACCGAGGAACTGGACACCGCCGACCCGGTGACGCTGACCATCCGTGCGGCGAGGCCGATCCAGCCGTTCGGATCGTCGGGCAACTACGCGACCGGCTTCTTGCCGCTGAAGATCGTCGCCCGCAACAACAGCGGCGACGCCTGGATCGAATTCGGCTTCGAGCTGCAGTCGATCCTGAACGTGCCGAGCGACTATGGCGACGGGCTGTCCTTCGACCAGGCACAGCGCGTGGACAACATGATCAAGTCCGACAGCTTCGCCGAATTCAAACGCGACTTCGAACCCTCTGACAGGCTGCTGTTCAGCAAAGGCAAGGTCGACCCGCTGGAGAGCGCGTCGTTTTCGTTTTTGGTGACGGATTTTTCGCCGAAGGATCGGTTTTACCTGGTGGAGGAGCCGCGGATGCCTTCGACTTGAGGAGGGCGATGGCACCGTAGGACCGCCAGACCGCCATCTTCCGCCAGAACGACCGCACCGCGATCGGCTGCTACGAGGCGCTGAAGGAAGCCTGCGCGATGCGGATCGAATAGATGAACCGTCAGAGTGGTGAAACGCCCCAGCCGGCAAAGGCATAGGCGACTACATTTCCATCGGCCTGTCGGGTTCGGCTTCTCCGCCCGCCGCGACAACCTTCAATCGTCCCAGATAATGGTTCCAGCCTTTCTGATGGCTGACGCGTTCCTTTTCATTCGGCAGCCCGCTGTGCGTGAAGCGGACGAGTGTACCGCTGTCCTTTGCCACCAGATCAATCTCGACGAGGCTCGATCCCGGCGGCACGGTGTCGTTGTCATCCCAACCGAAACTGTAGGCGAGACGGTGAACCGGGATCACCTCCGTGAACTCGCCGCGCGCCACATGCTTGCCGCCGACGTTGACGAGGTAGATGCCGCCCGGGCTCGCTTCGATGGCTGCTTCCGTGCCGATCCATCGTAGGATCTTGTCTGGATCTGTCAGCAACGCGAATACCGTTGCCTGGGGGGCGGAGACTTCGACCTCTGTGTAAAGCGTTGCAGCCATCGGTGGGCTCCGGCGTATGATGCGATGTAATGTTGTTCTTTCGCCTGCCCGAAGATTTTGAGAAGCTGATGACAGGCGCTGATCAGCATAGCATGATCCCCACGATGAAACTGCCAAAGTCACTCGCTTTTCTTCTTGATGATGCCGCCGCCTGCGTTGATGCGGACGCTTTTCTGACAGGCCTCGCAACTCAGCTGACGGCCGACGGGTTACCATTGCTCGGCGGGGCGCTGACCCAGGAGGCCTCACACCCGATCATTGCACGCCGGACATGGCTGTGGCGCGCGGATACGGGACAAGTCATCGAAGCACTTGGCTTCGGCTTTTCGGTGGAGGCAAGCGCCGATGAAAGTGTCGCCCGCGTTTGGCTGGACGGCCTGTCGGGTTTCCCCGCAGAGGCGGCTGTTGAACCGACGGCGCAAGGAGCCAGGCTCGAATGGGTAATGACGCGTCGGCTGGACGACGCGGAAGCCACCTTGCTGAGCGATGTTTCCCGTTTCGCTGCAGCGCCTCTCGCCGTACTGGTTGCACGTTCGACCCTTGGCGCACTGCTTGAAACCTATCTCGGCAAGCGCAGCGCTGCCCAGGTGCTCGGCGGCCAATCGCGCCGCGAGCACGGCGAGACCATTCGCGCCGCATTGCTTTACGCGGACCTGCGCGGCTTCACGCCACTATCTGAAAGGTCGCCTTCCGGGGACGTGGTGCAGGCGCTCGACGCCTGGTTCGACCGCGTGGCCGGCGCCGTTCACGCTTTCGGCGGCGAGGTGCTGAAATTTATCGGGGATGGCGTTCTCGCGATCTTCCCGATTGGCGAACGCAACGCCCGGTCTGCCTGCAATGCCGCAGTTCGCGCCGTAAAGGCGGCGCAAGCAGGGATGGATCATCTGAACGATTTGCGACGGCAGCAAGATGCTCCCGAGCTCGCATTTGGAATCGCACTGCATGTCGGCGAGATATTCTGGGGCAATATCGGCGCCGCCGACAGACTGGACTTTACCGCGATAGGGAGGGCGGTCAACCTCGTCAGCCGGCTTGAAGGACTGTGCCGGTCGCTTGGTCGGGACGTCCTCGTATCAGGAGACTTCGCAGGGGAGACATCCGAAAAACTATATCGACTTGGGGATCATGAACTGCATGGAATTGCCGCGCCTTGCAGCGTCTATGCAATCCAGCCATGAGTTCCGGGAAGAGCAGGCACGACGCTCGCTACGGCAGCCAAGGCGCATGGAGTATCTGGATGCAGTTGGCGCACCCGACAGGATTCGAACCTGTGACCTCTGCCTTCGGAGGGCAGCGCTCTATCCAGCTGAGCTACGGGTGCTTCCCGGCGAGCCGGAAAACGAACCAGCCGGTGAACCGGCAAGTCACGGCTTCTTAGCGGAAGCGGGCGCGGGCTTCAACGGGCAATTGGCGGGCCGCAGGGCCGCGAACTCGGATTAATGCGCTTTCGGGATTGCTAATGCCATGGACGTCGCTTGATCGAGCCCTTCGACGACTCCGAGACGCCAGGGCGACTGAGGGAAGATGGCGCCTGAAACAAAAAACCCGCCTCGGCGGCGGGTCGCTGGCGCAAATCAGCACCATGGGCGAATTTATAGCATAATTGCCGTCACCGGGCAACCGATCGCAAGCTCGCTCTCATGATCGCACCCAGCCCTTCGCAGGCTCAGGGCGTTCGTCGCTCGAAAAGCCAAGCAATTGGCTTTTCGTCCGCTTCGCGGATCATGCCTCACCCTTCACCGTCCTTCTCCGCACCCCGCGCACCGCCCGCTTCACCTTCTTCGCCCCCGCCAGCTCCTGCATGGCCTCGAGCTGCATCTGCTGCATCTCCGCCAGCCGCGTCCATTGGCGGGAGATGAGGTAGTCGAGTTTTTCGTGCAGATGGCGCACTTCGAGCTCGGCCTTGAGGTTGACGCGGTATTCGTTGAAGGAGCGCAGGCGGTCTTTCACCTCCTGGCGCTTCTGGCTCATCATGATGATCGGCGCCTGGATGGCGGCGATGCAGGAGAGCAGGAGGTTGAGCAGGATGAAGGGATAGGGGTCGAAGGCGCCATTCAAACCCTCGAACAGGTTGATGCCGATCCAGACCAAAAGCACGCTGGCGAACGAGATCAGGAACCACCAGCTGCCGCCGAAGGCGGCCATGTTGTCGGAGACGCGGTCGGGGAAGGTGCGGTGCTCCTCGAACTCCTCTTCCGAGTTTTCGGAAATCGTGTCCTGCCTGGCGATCGATTCCACCACCTGGCGGTCGAGTTCGGAGAATTCGCCATGCTCCTGCTGCAGCAGTTCCTCCATGTAGCGCATGCGGTAGCGGCCGAGCTCCTCGCGGCTGATGCGGGCGCCCCTGGGCAGGTCCGGATGGTCGGAGCGGATGCGGTCGGCCAGGCTCGGGCGCAGCGTGTCGATGCGCACCAGGTCGCGCTTGTGGAATTTGCGGCCCGAGATCGCCGACGGCTTCTTCTTCGGCTTTATGCGCGACGCACCGGGGCCTGATGGTTCGGAATCCGGCACTTCGGGCGTGTCGAAATGCTCGTCGGAAACCTCGTGCAGCTCCTCCGGCGTGATCGGCGCCTCGAAATATTCGCCGCCGCTGTCGTTCTCATTGTCCGCCGCCTGCTGCTCGGATGCCTTGGGAAGGGTGCTCATGGTGCGGGCTCCTGCTGTGGCGCTGCTGTATCTGAGGATACGCCAAGGCGACGGGGCATATCCACTGTCGGATTGCGCTGCCTATGCCATGGCTTCCCAACGATTGCGTGACAACAGGATAACAATAGCCGGCTGCGGGTTTTTGGGGGTTGGCCGAGGCCTCTCTGCCTCGTCATCCACGGGCGGAGCGAGGAGCGGAAGCGGCGTCGCGGAGACCCGAGGATGACGAAGCAGGGGGTCGGACAGCCCTTCGCAGGCTCAGGGCGTTCGTCATTCGAAAAGCCAAGCAATTGGCTTTTCGTCCGCTGCGCGGACCACTCCTCACCTACTGCTGTTCGGCGAACATCAGCCTGGTCTTGGTGCCGTCCATGCTCGGCGACAGGCTGCGCTGGATCAGGGCTTCGACATGGTCGTTGCGCTGGCGGGCTGAGTCGGCGCCCATCACCACCACGATCAGCTGGCGGCCATCGGCATTGTAGGAGGTGACGATGTTGAAGCCCGACGCCCTGATGTAGCCGGTCTTGATGCCGTCGACGCCGCGCACCCGGCCGAGCATGTCGTTGTGGCCGCGCACCAGCCGGCCGCGGAACATGAAGTCGCTTTCGGAGAAATAGTGGAAATGCTGGGGAAAGCGCTGGCGCAGCGCCATGCCGAGCACCGCCATGTCGCGCGCCGTCGTCATCTGGCCGTCGTCGGGCAGGCCGGACGCGTTGCGGAAGGTGGTGCTGGTCATGCCGAGCGCGCGCGCCTTGGACGTCATCATGGCGGCGAACTGGTCCTCCGAGCCGCCGAGATACTCGCCGACCGCCACCGCCACGTCATTGGCTGACTTGACGACGATGGCGCGGATGGCGGAATCGACATCGATCGTCTCGCCGCGCCGGAAGCGCATCTTGGTCGGCGGCTGCGAGGCGGCATGGTCGGAGACCGGGAT
Organism: Mesorhizobium sp. CNPSo 4671; assembly: GCF_057784245.1. Taxonomy (NCBI): domain Bacteria; kingdom Pseudomonadati; phylum Pseudomonadota; class Alphaproteobacteria; order Hyphomicrobiales; family Phyllobacteriaceae; genus Mesorhizobium; species Mesorhizobium sp. CNPSo 4671. Next base: position 241,010 of record NZ_JBWLUW010000004.1, read on the forward strand.
CTGCGTTTCCTTGGTGACGCGGCCGGACTCCATCGCCTCGAACAGGAGATAGAGCGTCATCATCTTGGTCAGCGAGGCCGGATAGCGCTGCGCCGTCGAATTGACCTCGAACATCTGCTTGCCGGTCCTGACGTCGACGACGATCGCCGCATATTTCTGCGGCGGTGCCGGCACTGCCAGCACCTGGTCCGGCGGGGTCGTGGTCGAGCAGCCGGCGACCATCAGCAACAGGCCAAGGGCGACGAGAACTCTCTGGAGGAGCGGAAAGGGACGCAATTTGGACAAGGGCGGGACTGTTCTGGCGATGCTGTTGCTGAGATGAGGCGAAGCTAACGTAACGCGCTTGATGCGTCCATTTGGTTAATGGCGGTTAGTCCCAGGATTGTCGAGCCTTCGCAAGCTTGCCAGCCCGCCCCGAAAACGCCTGTTTCTGTGTCTTTCCTTGCCAAAGCCGCGCTTCCTGTGGGAAGGGGCGTGGCATTGGTTGGCTTGGGGGGGGTGGCATGACGGACATCGGGGCCGGGGGCGTAGCGCCTTCGCTTATCAAGGCATCGCTCAGCCGCACCGGCAAATGGGCCGGCAGCGTCGCTTTCATCAGCGGCGCCGTTGGCGACGTCCTCAATCCGCTGGCGCCGTTCGCCGCCTATATCGCGCTGGTCGCGGCAATCGCCGCGGTCATCATCGCCATCGCCATTGTGCTCAAGCTGGTGCTGGCGGCCAAGGCGCTGCCGGCGCTGTTGTTCGCCACCAGTGCTGCGGCCGTCGCCGGCGGCGTCTATGCCGTGCAGCAGGAGACCAATTCGCAAAATGGCGTCATCGCCAGCCTGGTGCCGGCGATCGCGCAGTTGCAGCAATCGATGGGCATCGTCTCCGAGAAGGTGGCCAAGATCGAGCAGACGGTGACGCAAACGCAAAAGACCGTCGAAGAGGTCAAGAAAACGACCGACACGGTCGCGCAAAAGACCGACCAGATCGCCTCCACCCAGCAGCAGCAGACGGAACAGGGCGCGCAGACGCAAAAGACCGTCGAGGGGGTCAAGCAGACGACCGAGACGCTCGCCGCCGGCCAGCAACAGCAGCAGGCCCAGGCGGAAAAGCTGCAGGCCACCACCGAGCAGATCGCCGCCTCGATCGATACCATCGCCAAGGGGTTTGCCCAGCTCGCGGCGCAGGGCGGGGCGATCGCCGAGCCGATGCGGCCGGACGAGTTCTACCACAATGCCCGCGTCTTCGAATTGTCGGGCGACATGCTCAATGCAAGGCGCTCCTACCTCGCCTTTGCCGGCTTCGATGTCGACGCCATCGATCCCTATACGCGCTTTGCCACGCTGCTTCGGGTGCAGGACGGCAAGGCCGGCGCGCGCGAAGTGTTCGGGCAGCTGGCCGACAAGGGCAAGGCGCTGTCGATCAAGCTGGTGCATATATTGCAGTTCGAGGACGCCCAGCGGCTCGACAAGCTCAACGCCTTCATCACGGCCAATCCCGACTACGCGCCGGCCTATTTCCTCAAGGCGCAGGAGTTTTCGGAAGACCGCCTCGGCAGCCAGACGCTGGCCGACAAGCGCAACGAAGCCCAGGCGCTGACTAAGTTTGTGTCCTATGAAAAGGATGGCGGGCTGCTCAAATATTTCGTCGACCAGACCCAGTTGGCCGACTGGCTGGACCGCAGCCGCAGCCGGCTGGCGGCGCTTGGCGACGTGCTCGACCCCGCGCGCTTTGCGCCTTCGCTGACGCCAATCCGCTCCAACCAGGGCTGGTCGATGACCATTTCGCTGCCCGAGCCGGCGACCGCGATCTCCTGGCGTCTGGGCACCAGCGGTCCCTTCACGGACACCGGCTTCCTGGCGATGAAGGACCAGACCACCGGCAAGCCGATGGCCAATCCGAGCTTCGAATTGCCCGACAGCACGGCGGCGACCACGATTGCGATAAAGTATCTCGACATCAGGGGCCGGGAGACCGGCCCGTTCGACATAAGCTTCGACCCGGATGCCGCGCTGCAGCAAGGCGACAAGCAGATCCTCGACCAGTTCTGGACGTCGTGGATCGCCTTCGACTCCGGCGGCAATCACGGGCTGGTCTATTTCACGCAGATGCTGTCCTATCGCTGTGCCATCAAGGAGGTGCATTACAGCCTGAACGGTGCCGCGCTCGACAAGTCGCTCGACATCCCGCCTTGCGACAAGAAGGATCCCTACGCCATTCCCTACGACGCCAAGGGCTATTTCAAGGTCGCCGACAGTGTGAAATCGATGTCGGTGCAGGTCACCTATACCGACGGGACGAAATCGCCGGTGCGGGAGTATAAGCGGCAGTAGCTGATGCGAAATGCCGGCCGCGGCGCTTGCGTAATGCGCGCCGAAAGGCTTCTGTTTGCGCCTTCAGAATCGGTGACCACGCAATGACCATCAGCACGATCAAGGCCAAGGGTATTTCGGTTTCGCTCGATCTCACCGTCGGCCACATCGCCGACATGGTCGTCGAAAGCGGCGGACGCCAGCTCAAGCCGCTGCACCGCGCGCCCTGGGTCGACGCCGGCGAGACACTGCCGAAGGACCTGCCGCAAGGCACGGTCCGGCTGTCCGGCGATTTCCTCTGCGCACCGTTTTCGCGCAGCGACGTGGAGGACGCGCCGCTGCATGGCTGGACCGCCAACAGCGCCTGGGATGTCATCGACAGCGCCGCCACGGATGGCGGCTGGCGCGCGGTCTTCCGGCTGCGGCACAAGGTCATGGGCGCCAGCGTCGACAAGATCTTCACGCTGCGTGACGGCCATCCTTTCCTCTACCAGGAACATGTGTTTTCCGGCGGGTCCGGCGCGATTTCCGTCGCCCACCACCCAATGACGGTGATGAAAGGCGGCGGCAGGCTGGCCTTTTCGCGCAAGCGCTTTGCCGCGACATTAGCCGATCCGCTGGAGCCCGATCCCGCGCGCGGTCGTTTCATGCTGGCCTATCCGGGGCGCTCGGCCGACCTCGCCCATTTTCCCGCCGCCGACGGCGGTACGGCCGACTTGACGCAATACCGCATGGAGGACCGGCGCGAGGATTTCATCACCCTGATCGAGGCCCACCATGGCGGACCGGGCTGGACGGCGCTGGCACGCCAGGCCGAGGACGATCTGGTGCTGGTGCTGAAGAACCCGGCGGAGCTGCCGATCACCATGCTGTGGCTGAGCAATGGCGGGCGCGACTATGCGCCGTGGAGCGGCCGGCATCTCGGCGTGCTCGGCATCGAGGACGGCCGCGCCGCGGTCGGCCATGCCGCCTCGATCGGCGACAACTGGCTGAAACGCGAAGGCGTGGCGACCGCCTTTGCGCTTGGCGAAGGTCGAAGCGTCTCGTTTCGTCACGTCATCGGCGCCCTGCCGCTTTCCGGTGGAAAACCGCCACAGGAGATCACCACGGCCGACGGCCGGATGCGGCTCGCGGCCGGCGGGTCCACCAGGGACGTGCCGTTCGACAGCGCGTTCCTGCGCATCGGTCAGCCTGTTGCCGCCTGAGCGGGGATTGCGCGAGCGCGGGTTTGAAATTTCCATCGACTGCCGCCAAGATAGGACGAAAATACAGTGCCTGTCCTTCAGGCAAGTGAGGCCCCCATGTCCGAGATTGCTCACCTCGCCGCCACCATCTTCAAGCGCGCCGGCAAGGCAAAGCGCTTCATCGTCGCCATTGCAGGACCGCCGGGAGCGGGAAAGTCGACATTGTCGGCCGGCCTGCATGACCTTTTGCCGGAAGGAGCGGTGGAAGTCGTGCCGATGGACGGCTTCCACTATGACGACATCGTGCTCAACGCGCGCGGCCTGCGCGCACGCAAGGGCGCGCCGGAAACCTTCGACTTTGCCGGCTTCGAAACCCTGATGAAACGCATCCGGGCCGGCGAGCCCGACATCGCGATTCCGGTCTTCGACCGCAACATGGAGCTGTCGCGCGCCGCCGCGGCGATCATCGGCACCGAGACCAAGTTCATCCTGGTCGAAGGCAATTACCTGCTGCTCGACGAAGAGCCATGGTCGCGGCTGGCGCCGCTGTTCGATTTCTCGATCTTCGTCGACGTGCCGCGCAATGAACTCGAGCGCCGCTTGATGGAGCGCTGGCACGGCCATGGCCGTTCGGACGAGGACGCGCGCGCCTGGATCGCCTCCAACGACATGCCCAACATCGAACGCGTGCTGGCCCGACGCCGGGCAGCCGACCTGATCATTGGTTAACACGCTTAATTTTCGGTATTTTTGGACGGGAACCTTAAGAGTTTCACGCCGTTATGCCTGACAACCCGTTTGTCCGGCGTAAGGGATTTTCCAATGGCAACCAAGGCAAAAAAACCCGCAAAGACGAGGCCTGCGAAGGCAACTCAGGCGAAGGCCGGTGCTGGCCCAGCGATTGCCGAACGTTCTAAAGACGCCAAGGGCGCTTTCGGCAAGGCCGCGCCCAGAAAGGTCGTCCCGGCCGCGAAGACCGCCAGCTCGCGCAAAACGGCGCCGGCTAAGCCCGGTGCGGTTCGGACGGCGGCGAATGTCGCCGCCGGCGCGGTGGTCGCCACCGCGCGTGGCGCCGTCTCGCTGGCCGCCTCGGTGATCGGCAGGGGCGGTTCGAAGGCGAAGGCGAAGTAGAAAAGGGCCTCCATCGTCCGCCCAGGCAAGGCAATAGCCCTAAGGGCTCGTTTCAGCCCCTTGCAGGAATGGTCAGGCCCTTCTGCACCGCCGGCCGCGCCAGGCCGCGCTCCAGCCATGCCGCGACATTGGCGAAATCATCGAAGCCGACGAGGTCGCGCGCTTCATAGAAGCCGATCAAATTGCGCACCCAGCCGAGCAGCGAGATGTCGGCGATGGTGTAGTCATTGCCCATGATCCATTTGCGGCCCTTCAGCCTGCCGTCGAGCACGCCCAGCAGCCGCCGCGATTCGTCGCGGTAGCGCTCCAGCGGGCGCTTGTCGGCGATCTCGCGGCCGGCGAATTTGTGGAAGAAGCCGAGCTGGCCGAACATCGGCCCGACGGAAGCCATCTGGAAGAAGACCCATTGGATGGTCTCGTAGCGCCGCGCCGCGTCCGCCGGCAGCAGCAGGCCGGTCTTTTCGGCGAGATAGAGCAGGATGGCGCCGGATTCGAACAGGCCGATCGGCTTGCCGCCCGGACCGTTGGGATCGATGATCGCCGGGATCTTGCCATTGGGATTGAGCGACAGGAATTCCGGCGTCCAGCTTTCGTCCTTGCCGATGTTGACTGCGTGCGGCTCGTAGGGCAGGCCGATCTCTTCCAGGGCGATCGAGACCTTCACCCCGTTGGGCGTTGGAAATGAATAAAGCTGGATCTGGTCCGGATGCTTGGCCGGCCAGCGTGTTGCGATCGGAAAGGCGGACAGATCGGCCATCGAAAACTCCTGAGCGGGGATTTTGGCGCCGAGAGGCGCGGTGTTGGCGGGTTGCCAAGAATTAGGCGCTCGGCCAGGCAGGATCAATATAGCGGCGCCAGTTTCGCCACGCACGAACAGTCAACCGAATCGTGGACGGACGTTAATTCCTCGGGCGACCGCCTGAGCAGGTATAACCGCCCGGGGCAGGTACTGACCGCCCGGATTCAAATGGCCTTGAATGCCAGCACCGCGTTGGTGCCGCCGAAAGCAAAACCGTTGCTGATCGCGGCGCGCACCTTGCGTTCGCGCGCGACATTGGGCGTCACGTCGAGATCGCAATCGGGATCGGGTTCGCGGTAATTCGCGGTCGGCGGCACGACGCCCTCGCGGATCGCCATGACGCAGGCGATCATCTCCAGCCCGCCCGACGCGCCCAGGCAATGGGCATGCATCGACTTGGTCGAAGAGATCGACAGCGAACGCGCGTGCTCGCCAAAGACGCGCTTGATCGCGTTGGTCTCGATCTGGTCGTTGGCCTTGGTGCCGGTGCCATGCGCGTTGAGATAATCGATGTCCTCGGGATTGAGCCCGGCATCGGCCAAGCAGAAGCGCATCGCCGCCTCCGGCCCCTCGATGGTCGGAGCGACGATGTCGGAGGCATCGGCTGAAAGGCCGGCGCCGGCGATTTCGGCGAGGATGGTGGCGCCACGCGCCATGGCGTGGTCGTAGCTTTCCAGGACCGCCATGCCGGCGCCTTCGCCGAGCACCAGGCCCTGGCGGTCGGCCGAGAACGGCCGGCAGGTGTCGGGCGACAGCACGCGCAATGCCTCCCAGCCCTTGAGCACGCCCCAGACCAGCGGCGCATCGGTGCCGCCGGCGACCATCACGTCGGCACGGCCGAGCCTGATCTGGTCGACCGCCGTGGCGATGGCGTGGTTGGCCGACGAGCAGGCCGACGTGACGCCAAAGACCGGTCCGCGCAGGCCAAGATGCATGCTGACCTGCCCGGCAGCAGCGCCTGGCATGACCCTGGGCACGGTGAAGATGCCGGCGCGATTCTTGCCCTCGACCAGGATGGCGCGATAGTTCTCCTCGACGGTCTCGAAGCCGCAGACGCCGACGCCGACAATGGTTCCCATGCGATAGGTGTTGTCGGCATGCGGGGCCAGGCCGGACTGCTGCATGGCCTCCTTCGCAGCGATCACCGCCAGCAGGCTGAAGCGGTCCATCGACACCAGTTGCTTGCGCTCGATGCCGTGATCGGGCAGCGCCTTGATCTCGCAGCCGGTCTTGACCTTCAGGTCATGCAGGAAGGGATTGTCGATCGGGCCGATGGCCGAACGGCCGGCCCGCATTTCGGCCCAGATGGCCGGCGCATCGACGCCAAGTCCGCACAGCCCGCCAATGCCGGTAATGACGACGCGTTTCAGCATTCGGTCAGGCTTTTTTCGCGATCAGCGCGCGAACGGCCTCGACCATGTCGCCAACATTCTTCAGATTGCTCCAGGCATCGACGGTGTTCATCTCGATCTCGATGCCATACTGCTCCTCGAGGTCGAAAATGATCTCCGTCAACTCCAGCGAATGGATGCCCAGCGACGTCAATTCGGTGCTGGTGGTGATTTCTTCACCGCCCGGCTCGGCATGGGCCTTGATCTTTTCGATGATATCCGTTGCCAGTTGGTCAGCCATTCGGTCTCTTCCCCACTTTGTCGTTTCCCGACGCCAACTGAACAGCGCCTTCTGTCCTCGATATCAGGCCGCGATCATCGCCTTCTACCCCCGCCAAGCATCGCCTGACCGTATCGAGGTGGCTCCCTCTATAGAAACGGAAACGCCATCAAGCAACAAGCTTCATATCGACAAAACCGCCGCAGTGCTTAACCTGACGGGGTGGATACGATCGAATATACGAAGTTTTCGGCCCCTTTGGCCCAGCGTGCCGCGGGTCTGGCGCAGCTGGGCTGCGCCAGCGCGGACGGCCGCACGCGGCTGCGGCGCCTCTATCAGGATGGCTCCGCCAAGATAAGGCTGCCGGCCGTTTCAGCCGATCCGCTGGAGGCGGTGCTGATCAACACCGCCGGTGGACTGACCGGCGGCGACCGCATCGCCTGGGATGTGGACGTCGGCCAAAATGCCTCCGTGTCGATAACGACCCAGGCTTGCGAAAAGGTCTATCGCGCCGCATCCGACCAAGCCGAGGTGCGGGTCAGGCTGACTGTCGGCGAGAACGGCCGCATCGCCTGGCTGCCGCAGGAAACCATCGTCTTCGACCGGGCGGCCTTTGCCCGCACATTGGATGTCGAACTTGCCGCCGGGGCCGAGGCGCTGGTGCTGGAGGCCACCGTCTTCGGCCGCTTGGCCATGGGCGAACGCGCCGCGCAAGGTGTTTTTCGTGACCGCTGGCGTGTTCGCCAGGATGGTTTCCTCATCCATGCCGAGGATTTCCGCATCGGACCCTATATCACTGGTGCCCTGGCACGTCCGGCGGCCGGCGGCGGCGCGATCGCGGTGGCAACGCTGCTGCTGGTGTCGTCACGGGCCGAAGCTCTGCTCGATCCGGTCCGGGAGATCGTTGGCGACCAGGGCGGTGCCAGCGCCTGGAGCGTGAGAGCATCTGGCAAGCTTCTTGCGAGGCTTTACGCCGAGGACGGCTACCAACTGCGCCAGCGGCTGGTTCCGCTCGTCGGATTGCTCAACGGAAAGGCGGGGCTGCCCAAATTATGGTCACTGTGATCCTGTCTGCCTCATCTTTGGAAATCGCATGAACCTGACGCCAAGGGAAAAAGACAAGCTGCTGATCGCCATGGCGGCGATCGTGGCACGCAAGCGGCTGGAGCGCGGCGTCAAGCTCAACCATCCGGAAGCGATCGCGCTAATCAGCGATTTCGTCGTCGAAGGCGCCCGCGACGGTCGCCCGGTCGCCGAACTGATGGAGGCAGGCGCCCATGTCGTCACCCGCGCGCAGGTGATGGAAGGCATCGCCGAGATGATCCATGACGTGCAGGTGGAAGCGACCTTCCCCGACGGCACCAAGCTGGTGACTGTGCACCAGCCCATCCGGTAAGGAGACAGAAATGCTCGAGCTGCGCCCAAACTGCGAGTGCTGCGACAAGGATCTGCCGCCGGAGGCGACGGATGCGCTGATCTGCACCTTCGAATGCACCTTCTGCGCCGATTGCGTGGAAAACGTGCTGGACGGCGGCTGCCCCAATTGCGGCGGCAATTTTTCGGCCCGGCCGATCCGCCCAGCCGCGATGCTGAAAAAATATCCGGCCTCGAGCAAGCGCGTCCTCAAGGCCGAGGGCTGCGGCCCGCGCAAGGCCGCGTGAACACCGTGACACCGGAAACGGAAGGCAAATAGAAATGATCCCTGCCAAACGACTGTCCCTCTCGGCCATCCTGTTTCTGGCCGCGGCCATGCCTGCCTACGCCCATGTCGGCGTCGGCACGACCTCGTCCTTCACAGCCGGCTTCATGCATCCCGTGTCCGGCCTTGATCATATGACCGTGATGGTCGCCGTTGGCCTGTGGGCGGCACTCAAGGGCGGCAGAGCGATCTGGGCCTGGCCGGCCGCCTTTGTCGGCGTCATGTTGGGCGGCGCGGCCCTCGGCATGGCGCATGTGCCGGTGCCCTTCGTCGAACCGGGCATACTGGCCTCCGTCGTTGCGCTCGGCTTGCTGGTAGCGCTGGCGATCGATCTGCCGTTCGCGGCCGGCGTCGCCATTATCGGCCTGTTCGCGCTGTTCCACGGTCACGCGCATGGCACCGAAGTGCCGGAAAATGCCGGCGGGCTCGAATACATGGCCGGCTTTGCCGTCGCCACCGTGCTGCTGCATGCCGTCGGCATCGCCGCAGGGCTGAGCCTTGGCATGAGGTTCCGGGGTCTGGCCCGCGCCGCCGGTGCTGCCTGCGCGGCGATCGGCGTCGGCCTCGCCTTCGGCGTCGTGTGACATCAGATGATCCCCGGCGAAATCATCCCCGTCCAAGGCGACATCGAGCTCAACAAGGGCCTGCCGACCGTCACCCTGAAAGTCGCCAACAGCGGCGACCGGCCGATCCAGGTCGGCAGCCATTACCATTTCTTCGAAACCAATGAGGGGCTGAAGTTCGACCGCGAACAGGCGCGCGGCATGCGTCTCGACATTGCGGCCGGCACCGCCATGCGCTTCGAGCCGGGCCAGGAACGCGACGTCACACTGGTGCCGCTCGGCGGCAAGCGCGAGGTCTACGGATTCCAGCAGAAGGTGATGGGCAAGCTGTGAGACCGGTGGCGTCTCATGTGCATCGCTCAAGGATGGTAACCGGCTTTGCGGCAAGCAGTGCTTTCGACTCAGTTCGACGGCTTGGCAGCCGCATAGATGACGATCTTTCCGGGATCGTCGAACTCGACGGCGAGGACGTCCTGCGCAGCCAGCCGCCGCGAATCGATGGCGTTGTAGAGCAGGGCGTTGGCCTCGATCTCCTTGCGCAGTTCCGCGACATCTTCCTTGTGCTGCCGGACCTTGTTCTCGATGGCCGGCGGCGGGCCGCCTTCGCTGCGTGCCGCGTCGGTCAGGAACACGATATCGACCTTGTCGAGCTTGGAGGTCTTGCGCACCGTGCTGATGTTTTCGCGCGTGCGGTCGATCGCCGAGCTGACTTTTCCGATTTCAGCTGTTGTTTTGGCCTGTTCCTCGTTGACTTGCGAGCCGACGATCCGGTCGACGGTCTCCGGGCTTTCAAGACCCTGCGCGTTCAGCGCGGCTTGAGGGACGCTTGCCGCCAGGAAAGTGGCCGCGGCAACGGCATGCAGCCATCGGGCATCAAGCAAGGTGGTGGAGGTCATCGTGCGCTTCCGAAGTTTGTTTCGCCGTTCAAGGAACGAAACGACTCCAGCCCTGCCATGGTTCCCCTCATGATACGGCCGGCGGACCGGATACCGGCCCGCCGCGCCGGGTCGTCAGCTGGCCTTCTTGGTGATCAAGGTCAGCGCGCCATTGGGCTCCATGCTGGCCGCGACCACCTGCGCCGAGGTCATTCCCTTGGCCTCGAGGGCGGACTTCACCTTGGGCGTGGCGTCGATGGAGCTGCGCAGTTTCTGCAGGCCAGCATCGCCACGCTGGGCGATCACCTGATTGACCTGCGTCTGGGTATCCTTCGGCAGTTCGGTGATGTCGACGATGTTGACGCTCTGGATCGCCGGCGCGGCCTGCTGACCGCCGGGGGCGGGCGTCGTCGCCTTGGGGGCAGGTGTGGCCGGAGCGGGCTGCTGCTGGGCACTGGCGGCACCGGCCAGCATCAGGCTGGCGGCGGCTGCAAGAATTATCGTTTTGCGCATGGATTTTCCTTCCATCGATTTGGCGAACGGTCGTTTTGGGGTGACCTCGTCACCTCAACCGCCAAATCGGATCAGAAGGTGTCGCCCAGCGGGTCATTCCGTGACCATTGGATGGCGGCAATGTGCAGCCTCGCTTCAACCAAACCGCATTTTCGGAGCATTCGCTGATGGCCAGAATCTCGCGTGCCGCCTACGCCCAGATGTATGGGCCGACCGTCGGCGACAAAGTCAGGCTGGCCGACACCGAACTGTTCATCGAGGTTGAAAAAGACCTCACCATCCACGGCGAAGAGGTAAAGTTCGGCGGCGGTAAGGTGATCCGCGACGGCATGGGCCAGAGCCAGGTGTCCCGCGCCCAGGGAGCGGTCGACACCGTCGTCACCAACGCTTTGGTGATCGATGCCAGCGCCGGCATCTTCAAGGCCGATATCGGCCTCAGGGATGGCCGCATCGCGGCCATCGGCAAAGCCGGCAATCCGGATACGCAGGATGGCGTCACCATCATCATCGGCCCGGGCACCGAAATCATCGCCGGCGAGGGCAAGATCCTGACCGCCGGCGGCTTCGACGCGCATATCCATTTCATCTGCCCGCAGCAGATCGAGGAAGCGCTGATGTCAGGCATCACCACCATGCTCGGCGGCGGCACCGGCCCGGCGCATGGCACGCTGGCCACCACCTGCACGCCGGGGCCATGGCACATGGCCCGCATGATCCAGTCCTTCGATGCCTTTCCGATGAATATCGGCCTATCGGGCAAGGGCAATGCTTCCTTGCCTGCCGCCTTGGAGGAAATGGTGCTGGGCGGCGCCTGCTCGCTGAAGCTGCATGAGGATTGGGGCACGACGCCGGCGGCCATCGACTGCTGCCTGTCGGTCGCCGACGAGTACGACGTGCAGGTGATGATCCACACCGATACGCTGAACGAATCCGGCTTCGTCGAAAACACGGTGGCGGCGATCAACGGCCGCACCATCCATGCCTTCCACACCGAAGGCGCCGGCGGCGGCCATGCGCCCGATATCATCAAGGTCTGCGGCCTGCCCAATGTCATCCCGTCCTCGACCAATCCGACGCGGCCCTACACCGTCAACACGCTGGCCGAGCATCTCGACATGCTGATGGTTTGCCACCATCTGTCGCCTTCGATCCCCGAAGACATCGCCTTTGCCGAAAGCCGCATCCGCAAGGAGACGATCGCGGCCGAGGATATCTTGCACGACATCGGCGCCTTCTCGATCATCTCGTCGGATAGCCAGGCGATGGGCCGTGTTGGTGAAGTGGCGATCCGGACCTGGCAGACCGCCGACAAGATGAAGCGCCAGCGCGGTTCGCTGCCGCAGGAGACCGGCGACAACGACAATTTCCGCGTCCGCCGCTACATCGCCAAATATACGATCAATCCGGCCATCGCGCATGGGCTGTCGAAAGACATCGGCTCGATCGCCGTCGGCAAACGCGCCGACCTGGTGCTGTGGAACCCGGCCTTCTTCGGCGTCAAGCCGGACATGGTGCTGATCGGCGGCATGATCGCCGCCGCCCCGATGGGCGACCCCAACGCCTCGATCCCGACGCCGCAGCCGATGCACTACCGGCCGATGTTCGGCGCCTATGGCAAGGCCAAGACCAACTCGTCCGTAACCTTCGTTTCCAAAGCCGCATTCGAGTCGGGCCTGCATGGCAGGCTTGGCGTCGACAAGCAGTTCGTCGCGGTCGAAAACACCCGCGGCGGCATCGGCAAGCATTCGATGGTGCTCAACGACGCCACGCCGCATGTCGAGGTCGACCCCGAAACCTACGAGGTGCGCGCCGACGGCGAATTGCTCACCTGCGAGCCGGCGACGGTGCTACCGATGGCGCAGCGGTATTTTCTGTTTTAGGGTTGGTGCGCCACGAAGTACCGGACGCATCATGGACGAGCAAAAGAAACTGGCCTTAATTTCAAGGATGGGCGCGCTGCAGAAATACAATGGCGGCGTTGCTCCGCTCGCGATGCCCCTTGTTACATTGGAAGAATATTTCGATGGAGCGGGAGGCGAAGCCGGACTGCTGTGCAATAGCCCGGAGGCGCCAGACAATGACACGGTTCTAGCCGCATTTCGATCGATACGTGAAAGGCCCGAAGTTCACGACGTCCGGATAGCAATCGTGCAGTGCGATAATGGAGAATGGCCGTTCTCCGACAAGGTCGTCATCACAACGCGCGCCAGCGAAGAACATGTGATTGGCTGGCTGCCATCAGGCTTTGAGCCGGACGAAACCTGGGAGGGAGATGTAGACCACCTACCCGCCGAGCAGATTGAGATTCCGGCCGGTTACCGAAAGCTATGGCTCTGGTATGATTGATGCCGCTTCTATCAAGCAGCTCGTAGAACAGACGAATGACCACCGAAATCGCCTCTCCTCACGACATTTTCCCGCATATCCGCATCGTCATGGGCATGGTGATCGGGCTTGGTGTTGCCCGCCTGCTGTCGGGGGTGGCGCGCATCGTCCAGCATCCGGGCCAATACCGGCTCTATCCCGTGCATCTGGCCTGGGTCGCCTCGGTGCTGTTGATGCTGGTGCACTTCTGGTGGTGGGAGTTCGGCCTCTACACCATCGAGACCTGGACCTTCGGCAAATACCTGTTCATCATCTTCTACGCGATCACGCTGTTCCTGCTCTGCGCGCTGCTGTTTCCCGACTCCATGCTGGACTACACCAGCTACGAGGATTTCTTCTATTCGCGCCGTGCCTGGTTCTTCGGCCTGCTGGCGGCGACCTATCTGCTCGACGTCATCGATACGCTGATGAAAGGGCCGGAGCATTTCGCCCGCTTCGGCAATGAATATCTGTTCCGCACGCCGGTCTTCGTGGCGCTGTGCATCGCCGCGATCGTGGTGAGCGACCGCCGCTTTCACATCGCCTTTGTCGCGGCGGCGCTGATCTACCAGATATCGTTCATCCTGCGGCTCTTCGACACGATCGTATGACTATAGCGGATGGTCTAGAGTCCGGGGAAAGGCAGGATTTTACCATGTACAAGGCCATTGGGTCGCGGGGATCCCGGGTCAGCCGCGTTCTCTGGATGCTCGAGGAACTCGGGCAGCCCTATGAATTCGTCGAAGTCAAATTGCGCTCGCCGGAAGCCTATGCGCTCAATCCGTCGGGCAAGGTGCCGATCCTCATGGATGGCGAGCTGACGGTGACGGATTCGGCAGCGATCTGCGTCTACCTGGCCGACAAGCACGCCGACAGAGGGATGGGCGCCAATCCGGGTGTCGCCGGCCGTGCCGAGATGGATTCCTGGATGCATTTTGCCCAGAGCGAGTTCGAGGCGCCGCTGTGGAACAAATTGCGCCACCGCTTCCTGCTGCCGAAGGAGGTTCGGGTCGATGTCGGCCCTGCTGCGGCCTATGATTTCGCCTCGGAGGCCAAGGCGCTGGACCGCCGGCTGGGCGACAGGCCGTTTGCGCTCGGCGACCGGTTTTCCGCCGTCGACGTGCTGCTCGGCGACATGGGCGGCTGGGCCCGCGCCGGCAAATTCCCGATCGAGTCCGACCGCGTCAACGCCTATTTCGACCGCGTTCTGGCGCGGCCCGCCCGTGCGCGGGCACAAGCCAACGGAGGCTCCTTGAAATGAAGCTCAACCTCAACACCGACTTCACCAAATTCCCGCGCGCCGTCTCCGTGCTGCACGCAGGCAGTGTGGGATCCACAGCGCCCTCCGGCCAAGCGGTTCTCCCTCACGACGAGCGGCATCTGCGCCGCCGCGCCATCGAATTGTCCGACGGCAGCAAGGTACTGGTCGACCTGCCCGAGCCCGTCGCCCTGGACGACGGTGACCGGCTGGTGCTGGAGGACGGCCGCCACATCGAGATCCTGGCCGCGCCCGAAGAGGTCTACGACATCCGCGCCCGCGACGCCGTGCATCTGACCGAACTTGCCTGGCATATCGGCAACCGCCATCTCGCCGCAGGCATCGAGGCGGATCGCATCGTCATCCTGCGCGACCACGTCATCAAGGCGATGCTGGAGGGGCTCGGCGCCACGGTGCGCGAGGTCTCCGAGCCGTTCAAGCCGGTGCGCGGCGCCTATTCCGGGCATGACGGTGGACATGGCCATGATCACGGCCATGCGCACAGCCACGCGGAAGCGCATTCGCACGCGCACAGCGAATCGCATTCCCATTCGCACAGCCATTCTCACGACGGCCATCATCACGATCATGACTGACCAGCCCTCGAACATCGCCCTGCTGCGGCTGATGGCGTGGCTGTCGCCGGCCTTTCCGGTCGGCGGCTTTGCCTACAGCCACGGTCTCGAACGGGCGGTGCATGACGGGCTGGTTGCCGATGCCGGGAGCCTGGCCAACTGGTTGGGAACGCTGGTCGAGATGGGCTCGGGCTGGAACGATGCCGTGCTGTTTTCCGAGAGCTGGCGCCGCGCCCGCAACTCCGGCGATCTCGAAGAAATGGCCGCACTGGCCGAGGCGCTCGCCGGATCGCGGGAACGCCATACCGAGACCATGCTGCAAGGTGCCGCCTTCCTGAAAGCGGCCGCCGCCTGGCCCAATCCTGTGCTGGAACGCTTGCCGGCCGAATGCGCCTATTGCGTCGTCGTCGGCGCCATTGCCGGCGGCAACGGTATCGCGCTGCAGGACGCGCTGTCCGCCTTCCTGCAAGCCTTCTTCTCCAACCTCGTCCAGGCGGCGATCAGGCTGGGTGTCGTCGGCCAGAGCGAGGCCACCACGCTGCTGGCCGGTTTCGAGCCGCTGGCGATCTCGACCGCCGACCGCGCGTCCCGTTCGACAGTGGACGATCTCGGCGGCTGCGCCTTCGTCTCCGATGTCATGGCGATGAGGCACGAAACGCAATATTCGCGGCTGTTCCGTTCATGATCGCCCTCGCCTTTGTCCTCTCCTTCGTCCTGCTGCTGATCACGGCGCTGCATGTCTATTGGGGCATTGGTGGCATCTGGCCGGGTCGGGATGCGGCCTCTTGCGCCCGCGCGGTTGTCGGTTTTCGCGGCGTTGACGAAATGCCGACGCCCTTCGCCAGTTTCGCCGTTGCGGCCTGTCTTGGCCTGGCGACGCTGTGGCCGCTGGCGCTCATCGGCTTCTTTGCCTCGCCCTTCCCCAGGGAAGGCCTTGCGGCCACCTCGCTGCTCATCGGGCTGGTGTTTTTGGGGCGCGGTATTGCCGGCTTCACGCCGTGGTGGCGGCGGCTGGCGCCCGAGCAGCCTTTCGCCCGCCTCGATACCAGCTATTATTCGCCGCTCTGCCTGCTGATCGGGCTCGGCTTCGCTATCCTTGCCATCACGGAGTTTCCGGCATGACTCAAACCAACGGCCCTCTTCGCATCGGCATTGGCGGTCCTGTCGGCTCCGGCAAGACGACGCTCACCGAAAAACTCTGCAAGGCGCTGCGCGACGAGTTCTCCATCGCCGTCGTCACCAACGACATCTACACCAGAGAAGACGCCATGATGCTGGCCCGGCTACAGGCGCTGCCGGAGGAGCGCATCGTCGGCGTCGAGACCGGCGGCTGTCCGCACACCGCCATCCGCGAGGACGCTTCGATCAATTTGCAGGCGATCGCCGAACTCAACCGGAAATTCCCCGATCTCGACATCATCTTCATCGAATCCGGCGGCGACAACCTTGCCGCCACCTTCTCGCCGGATCTTGCGGACCTGACGCTCTATGTCATCTCGGTCTGCCAGGGCGAGGAAATCCCGAGGAAGGGCGGGCCGGCTATCACCCGCTCGGATTTCCTCATCATCAACAAGAGCGATCTGGCGCCCTATGTGAACGTCAACCTCGACGTCATGGAGAGCGACGCCGGCCGCATGCGTGGCAAGCGGCCGTTCGGTTTCACCGATCTGTCGCGCGGCAAAGGGTTGCAGGACGTCATCGATTTCATCGTCGAGCATGGCGGGCTCAGGGCCGCGACCGCCGCCAGCACCGCAGCCTGATAGACAAGAAAGCTTCCTCCTGCACCAACCGAAACCCGTTGCGGGCCGCCGTGGGTCACGGCATTCTGGCCAAAACCGGAGGATTTTCGATGAGCATCGCCCGCCTGCAGAAGGAAACGCTGAGCAACCTGCCCTTCTACGAGGAGCGCGTCGATCTCGCCTGCGCCTTCCGCTGGACGGCGCGACTCAACATGCATGAGGCGGTGGCCAATCATTTCTCGCTGGCGGTCAACGGCGACGGCACCCAGTTCCTGATGAACCCCAACCAGGTGCATTTCTCGCGCATCAAGGCGAGCGACCTGTTGATGATCGACGCCAACGATCCCAGCACGCTTTCCGGCCCCAATGCGCCAGACCCGACGGCCTGGGGCCTGCACGGCGCCATTCATCGCAATGTGCCGCATGCGCGCTGCGTCATGCATGTCCATTCGATCCATGCCACGGTGCTGGCCTCGCTCGCCGACTCGACATTGCCGCCGATCGACCAGAACTCGGCGATGTTCTTCAACCGCCATGTCGTCGACGCGCATTATGGCGGGCTGGCTTTCGAGGAGGAGGGCGAGCGCTGCTCGCAGCTTCTCACCGATCCCAAGGTCAAGGTGATGGTGATGGGCAATCACGGCGTGCTGGTGATCGGCGACACGGTGGCCGACGCCTTCAACCGCATGTTCTATTTCGAGCGTGCGGCCGAGACCTACATCAAGGCGCTGTGGACCGGCCGCCCGCTGCGCACGCTGTCCGATGCCATCGCCGAGAAGACGGCGAGCGAGATGGACGACTATCCCGGCCAGGCCGAACGCCATCTCAGCGAGCTGAAGGCGATCCTCGACGAGGAAGAGCCGGTTTACCGGAATTAAGACTTACAGCCCAATCTCTCTACGCAATTCCTCGGCGCTGTTGATGACGATGGCGCCGGGCGGTCCTTCCATCGGCTTTTCCGGCCAGAAGATCGTCTTCATGCCCGCCGCCAGACCCGCCATGGCGCCCGGCCAGCTGTCGTCGACCGCCACCGCGCGCGCGGGATCGACATCGGCCAGATAGGCGGCGCGCAAGAAGGGTTCGGCGTGCGGCTTGCCATCGCGCACATCGTTGCGGCTGACCGTCTTCATGCCGGGATAGACAAGGCCGACCATGCGCAGATTGGCGTCGACGATCATCCGGTCCGAATTGGAGACCACCGCCTGCTGCACGCCAAGCGCTCGTAATTCGTTGAAGACCTCGATCGCGCCGGGGCGCGGCTTCAGGCCTTCGACCAGCGGCAGATAATGCTCGTATTTGCGCATGATCCAATCGTCGAAGGGAAGATCGAGGCCGAACTCGTCGCGCATCATCTCGTAGACCGGCCAGGCGGCGACACCGAGCACACGCTCATGCAGGTCGGCGGGCGGCTTGAGGCCGACACTGCGCATTGCCGCCACAAGGGCCGCCTCGTGCAGCGGTTCGCTGTCGACCAGCGTGCCGTCCATGTCCCAGAAAACCGCCTTCGGTGTCATGCAGTGCTCCTTTTGCGATCCCCTTAAAGGGTTTGCGCCGGGAGATAAACCGTCAGGATCACAGAAGGCGGCCGTGACTGGAACCGAAGCTGGCTTGCTCTGCGCGGTCAGAGATTGTCGGTGGGACAATCTCAATCTCGCAGCTGCGAACAATTGCTCTTGATATTGACAATTGCGCAGGACGCCGTTCCCTGCGAAACTAAGAGTGGACCGCCTTGATAGCCGGCGGCCTTGGGAGGCAGGACGTGAATACCCGGCAGGATGGCGGCAGCAACAGGCTGGACGATGCGGCGCGCGCCGGCTGGCTCTATTATGTTGCCGGCAACACACAGGACCAGATCGCCGCCACGCTCGGCATTTCGCGGCAGACGGCGCAGCGCCTGGTGTCGCTGGCGGTGTCGGAAGGCTTGATCAAGGTCCGTGTCGATCATCCGATCGCCAACTGTCTCGACCTCGCGGCCCGGCTGAGATCGCGCTTCGCGCTCGATTTGGTCGAGGTGGTGCCGAGCGATCCGAATTCATCCTCCACCACCATCGGCATCGCCGAGGCGGCGGCCGCCGAGATTGAGCGGCGGCTGCGCTCTCCGACGCCAATCGTCATGGGCATCGGCACCGGGCGCACGCTGAAGGCGGCGATCGAGCAATTGCCGCCGATGGAATGTCCGCAGCACAAGGTGGTGTCCTTGACCGGCAACATTTCTCCGGACGGTTCGGCCGCCTTCTACAACGTCATCTTCACCATGGCCGACCGGGTCAAGGCGCGCTCCTTCCCGATGCCGCTGCCGGTCATCGCCTCCTCGCCGCAGGAGCGCGAGATGCTGCTCAACCAGCCGATGATCCAGCCGACGCTGGCGCTTGCGGCGGAAGCCGACGTCACCTTCATCGGTATTGGCGACCTCGGTCCGAAGGCACCGCTCTATGAGGACGGTTTCATTTCCGAAAGCGAGCTGAAAGCCCTGCAGAAGGCTGGCGGCATCGCCGAGATCGTCGGCTGGGTGTTCGATCGCGATGGCCGCATGATCGAGGGCATCACCAACGACCGGGTATCGTCGGCTTCGCTGCCGTCGCGCGAGAAATCGCTGGTCATCGCGCTGGCCATGGGTGAGCGCAAGCTGCCGGGAATCCTGGCGGCCGTGAACCGCCGGCTGGTCAATGGCCTCATCACCGATGAGCGGACAGCGACCGCTTTGCTGGCCGGCATCTGACCGCAGACCCTGCCAGGTGCGGCAGCGGCGACTGCTTTTTGCGATAAAGCCGACAAGTCTATCGGTGCCGGCCGAAAGGGTCATTGCCATCGAGGAAACCGACGTCGCGCTGCAGATGCGGCGACAGATCCCTGATGTCGAGATGCGCCCTTTTCCTGATCACCAACCAGCCGAATCCGTCCGTAAGCCACGAAATCCAGAGGTGATCCGGAGCGGGAGTGCATTTTTGCTGCGCCATGGTCATGATCGTGAACCTTCGCTATCGTGAACCCAATGACGGGTTGACACTGAATGTCGGTCTTGCCGGCCGGCTTTGCCAATCGAACGTCGATAAGGACCCATAAGGAGCCTTTATGCCTGACCTCAGCTCGCCGCATGTTTCGCAACTCCCGCCGCTGCAGGCGATCCGGGTGTTCGAAGCGGTGGCGCGGCATCTTTCCTTCACCAAGGCGGCGGTGGAACTCGCCATGACACAGGCCGCCGTCAGCTATCAGATCAAGGTGCTGGAAGAACGTGTCGGGTCACCGCTGTTCCTGCGCCGGCCGCGGCAGATCGAGCTGACCGAAGCCGGCCAGCGCCTTGCGCCGGCGGTCAGCGAGGCCTTTGCCATTCTCAGCCAGGCCTATGCCGCCGCGCGTGGCGGCGCGGACGGGCTATTGTGCGTCACCACGGTGCTGACTTTCGCCTCGAACTGGCTGGCGCATCATCTGGGCTCGTTCCAGATGGCCCATCCAGCCCTTGCCGTGCGGCTCGAAACATCGAGCCGGCTGACGGATTTCGCCCGCGAGGATGTCGATCTCGCCATCCGTTCGGGCGGCGGCAAATGGCCAGGACTGGAAGCCCACAAGCTGCTCGATGCCGATTTCACGCCGATGCTGAGCCCGAAGCTCGCGGCGAGCATCGGCGGCATCAAGGAGCCGGCCGACCTGTTGCGGCTGCCGATCCTCGATCCCGGCGACATCTGGTGGACGCAATGGTTCGAGACCGCCGGCGTGCATGCGCACGACCTTGCCAAGCGGCCCGGCAGCAGCATGGGCGCGCAGGCCTATGAGGCCAATGCCGCCATAGCAGGCCACGGCGTGGCGATCCTGACCCGGGCGCTGTTCAAGGCGGAACTCGCCGATGGCCGCCTGATCCAGCCTTTCGACCTGGTCGGCGACGATGGCCATGCCTACTGGCTGGTCTATCCCGAAGCGCGCCGCAATGTGCCGAAGATCCGCGCCTTCCGCGACTGGCTGCTGGCCGAGATCGCCTGCTGAGAGGCGCTTTTCACTCGATCCAAGCCTCCACGCCCTCCCTATCCCGTCGCCTGATATCCGGCACGCGGGCTGCTTGTCGTCGGTCTATCGGCTGGCCGAGTGCTGCGCTGCAGCATCGAATCCGGCTTGACATAATTCACGGCAAGTGAGTAATTGCTCATAGCCAAGGCAAATGCTCATCTTGGTTCATGGGAGGAATTTGATGAAACTGCGCACGCTCACCCTGGGCTTGTTGTCGGCCAGCGCTCTCGCTTTTGCCGCACATGCCGAATCCATCACCATCGCCACCGTCAACAATGGCGATATGGTCCGCATGCAGAAGCTGACCGAAGACTTCACAAAGGCGAACCCCGACATCCAGCTCAACTGGGTCACACTCGAAGAGAACGTGCTGCGCGAGCGCGTTACCACCGACATCGCCACCAAGGGTGGCCAGTATGACGTGATGACCATCGGCACCTACGAAGTGCCGATCTGGGCCAAGCAGAGCTGGCTTTTGCCGCTCGACAAGCTCGGCGACGACTATGACGCCAAGGACATCATCCCGGCCATTGCCGGCGGCCTTTCGGTCGACGGCAAGCTCTATGCCGCGCCCTTCTACGGCGAAAGCTCCTTCGTCATGTACCGCAAGGATTTGATGGAGAAGGCCGGGCTGAAGATGCCAGACGCACCGACCTGGGACTTCATCAAGCAGGCCGCCGACAAGATGACCGACCGCGCCAACGGCGTGAACGGCGTGTGCCTGCGCGGCAAGGCCGGCTGGGGCGAGAACATGGCCTTCCTGACCGCCATGTCGAACTCCTTCGGCGCCCGCTGGTTCGATGAGAACTGGAAGCCGCAGTTCGACCAGCCCGAGTGGAAGAACACGCTGCAGTTCTATGTCGACCTGATGAAGGCCGACGGTCCGGAAGGCGCATCCTCCAACGGCTTCAACGAAAACCTGGCGCTGTTCCAGCAGGGCAAGTGCGGCATGTGGATCGACGCCACCGTCGCGGCATCCTTCGTTTCGGACCCGAAGAACTCGACCGTCGCCGACAAGGTCGGCTATGCGCTGGCGCCCGACAATGGCCTGGGCAAGCGCGGCAACTGGCTGTGGGCATGGTCACTGGCCATTCCGGCGGGCACCAAGAAGGCCGACGCCGCCGAGAAGTTCGTGTCCTGGGCGACCAGCAAGCATTACGCCGAACTCGTTGCTTCGAAGGAAGGCTGGGCCAACGTTCCTCCGGGCACGCGTTCCTCGCTCTACGCCAATGCCGAGTACCAGAAGGCGGCTCCGTTCGCCAAGATGACGCTGGACTCGATCAACGCCGCCGACCCGACGCATCCGACCGTCAAGCCGGTGCCCTATGTCGGCGTCCAGTTCGTCGCCATCCCTGAGTTCCAGGGTCTTGGCACCACTGTCGGCCAGCTCTTCTCGGCGGCTCTTGCCGGCCAGTCGAGCGTCGACGATGCGCTGAAGCAGGCCCAGGACGCTGCCACCGCGGCAATGACCGAAGGCGGGTATATCAAGTAAGGCTCCTCCCGGTGCCGAATGCCGGTCGCGCACCATGACCGGCAGTGGCCGCCCGAGTCCCAGTTCGGGCGGCCATCTTCACAATCCTGGAATTTCTGGCACAACTCTAAAAATCCAGCTGACCTTTGGAGGGTGACCGTCATGGCTACTCAGCAGACCCGTTCGCTTGCCCGTTTCATGATGGCGCCATCCGTCGTGCTGCTGTTCGTCTGGATGATCGTGCCGCTGGTCATCACGCTGTGGTTCTCCTTCCAGCAGTACAATCCGCTCAACCCGATCCGCGACGGCTTCGTTGGTTTCTCCAACTACGCGCTGTTCTATTCCAACCCCGCCTTCCTGCAATCGATCCTCAACACCTTGATCCTGGTGGTCAGCGTTCTGTTGATCACAGTGATCGGCGGCATCCTGCTGGCGCTTTTGATCGATCAGCCGATGTGGGGACAGGGGATCGTGCGCATCCTCGTCATTTCACCGTTCTTCGTCATGCCGCCGGTAGCCGCATTGGTTTGGAAGAACATGATCATGCACCCGCAATACGGGGTGTTCGCCGACATAGCGCGCTTCTTCGGGGCGCAACCGATCGACTGGTTCGGGCAACATCCGATGACGGCGATCATCATCATCGTCGCCTGGCAGTGGCTGCCTTTCGCGACATTGATCCTGTTGACCGCGCTGCAATCGCTCGACGGCGAACAGAAGGAAGCCGCCGAAATGGACGGCGCCGGCTTCATCAGCCGCTTCATCTATCTGACGCTGCCGCACATGTCGCGCGCCATCACCGTCGTCATCCTGATCCAGACCATCTTCCTGCTCTCGGTCTATGCCGAGATCCTGGTCACCACCAATGGCGGCCCCGGCTATGCCTCCACCAACCTGCCCTTCCTCGTCTATCAGAAGGCACTGCTCGAGTTCAAAATCGGCCAGGCATCCGCGGGCGGTGTGATCGCCGTCATTCTCGCCAACATCGTCGCCTTCTTCGCCATGCGCGCGGTCGGCAAGAACCTCGACAAGTAAGGGAGGATAAGATGGCACGTGCAGTCACCACCCAACACAAGGTCATTGCGACAGGCGCTGCCTGGATCGTTGCCCTGCTGATCTTCTTCCCGATCCTCTACACGATCATCACCTCATTCAAGTCGGAACAGGAGGCGATCCAGGGCTTTGCCCTGATCCCGTCTGGGACATTCGAGAGCTATACCGAGGTTCAGGCGCAGAGCGGCTACTTCAAGTTCTTCTTCAATTCGGTGCTGCTCTCGGTCGGCTCGACCATCCTGGCCCTGCTGGTCGCCATTCCGGCGGCATGGTCGATGGCGTTCTCGCCGACCAAGCGGACCAAGGACATATTGATGTGGATGCTGTCCACCAAGATGATGCCGGCGGTCGCGGTGCTGTTCCCGATCTACCTCATCTTCCGCGACACCGGCCTGCTCGACAGCCGCGTCGGCCTGATGGTCATGCTGATGCTGATCAACCTGCCGATCGTGGTGTGGATGCTCTACACCTACTTCCGCGAGATCCCCGGCGAGATCCTGGAGGCGGCGCGCATGGACGGCGCATCGCTGTGGAACGAGATCATCTATGTGCTGACGCCGATGGCGGTGCCCGGCATTGCCTCGACCATGCTGTTGAACATCATCCTGGCCTGGAACGAGGCGTTCTGGACGATCCGCCTGACCACCACGGATGCCGCTCCGCTCACCGCCTTCATCAGTTCGTTCTCCAGCCCGCAAGGCCTGTTCTGGGCCAAGCTTTCGGCCGCCTCGACGCTGGCGATCGCGCCAATCCTGATCATGGGGTGGTTCAGCCAGAAGCAGCTGGTGCGCGGCCTGACCTTTGGCGCCGTGAAGTAATACCGCCGCACGCAACCGACGACGGACAATAACCCCTCGGGGAGGAAACCATGGGAAACATCACGCTCAAGAACGTCTCCAAGTCCTTCGGGGCGACGTCTATCATCCCCGGCCTCGACCTGGTGATCGAGAATGGCGAGTTCGTCGTCTTCGTCGGCCCGTCGGGTTGCGGCAAGTCCACGCTGCTGCGGCTGATCGCCGGGCTGGAGGACACCAGCGGCGGCAGCATCAACATCGATGGCCGTGATGTCACCGGCGAAGCGCCGGCCAAACGCAAGCTCGCCATGGTGTTCCAGTCCTACGCGCTCTATCCGCACATGACGGTGGCCAAGAACATCGGCTTCCCGCTGAAGATGGCCGGTGAAGACAAGGCCACCATCGACAAGAAGGTGGCAGACGCGGCGCGGGTGCTCAACCTCACCAACTACCTGGAACGCCGGCCTGGCCAGCTTTCCGGCGGCCAGCGCCAGCGCGTCGCCATCGGTCGTGCCATCGTGCGTCAGCCGACCGCCTTCCTGTTCGACGAACCGCTGTCCAACCTCGACGCCGCCTTGCGTGGCACGATGCGGCTGGAGATCAGCGAGCTGCATCATCAGCTCAAGACCACCATGATCTACGTCACCCACGACCAGGTCGAGGCCATGACCATGGCCGACAAGATCGTGGTGCTGAATGCCGGCAATATCGAGCAGGTCGGCTCGCCGATGGAACTCTACAAGACGCCGAAGAACCTGTTCGTCGCCGGCTTCATCGGCTCGCCAAAGATGAACCTCATCGAAGGCGCGCCGGCGGCCAAATACGGCGCCAAGACCATCGGCATCCGTCCGGAACACATGGAAATCTCGACCACGGCGGGCGAATGGAAAGCCACCG
This sequence comes from Mesorhizobium sp. CNPSo 4671, assembly GCF_057784245.1. NCBI lineage: Bacteria > Pseudomonadati > Pseudomonadota > Alphaproteobacteria > Hyphomicrobiales > Phyllobacteriaceae > Mesorhizobium > Mesorhizobium sp. CNPSo 4671. The sequence continues at coordinate 265,832 of NZ_JBWLUW010000004.1, forward strand.
TCGGCGTTGCCGAGCATCTGGGCTCCGACACGTTCCTGCACGTTCAAGCTGACGGCGTCGGGCCGCTGACGGTGCGCGCCGATGGCGAGCTCGCCGTCCATCACGGCGACACCATCTATCTGACGCCCGACAAGGCCAAGCTGCATCGCTTCGGTGCCGACGGAAAGGCAATGTGAGCATGCGCCTGGCCGGCAAATCGGCGCTGATCACCGGTTCGGCGCGGGGCATCGGCAGGGCCTTTGCCGAAGCCTATGTGCGCGAAGGCGCCACGGTTGCCATTGCCGACATCAACCTTGAGGCCGCGCAAAAGACCGCCTCCGAGATCGGCGCCAATGCCTATGCCGTCAAACTCGATGTTACCGATCAGGTCTCCATCGACGCCGCGGTGAAGGCGGTGGAGAGCAAGGCTGGCGGCCTCGACATCCTGATCAACAACGCGGCTCTGTTCGACCTGGCGCCGATCGTCGAGATCTCGCGGGCAAGCTACGAGAAACTGTTCTCCGTCAATGTCGCCGGCACGCTGTTCATGCTGCAAGCGGCCGCCCGCTCGATGATCGCGCGGGGCAAGGGCGGCAGGATCATCAACATCGCAAGCCAGGCAGGCCGGCGCGGCGAGCCGCTGGTCGGCGTCTACTGCGCCACCAAGGCCGCCGTCATCTCGCTGACCCAGTCGGCGGGCCTCGACCTGATCAAGCACCGCATCAACGTCAACGGTATCGCACCCGGGGTCGTGGACAGCGATATGTGGGATGAGGTCGATTCGCTGTTCGCCAAATACGAGAACCGGCCGAAGGGCGAGAAGAAGAGACTGGTTGGCGAGGGCGTGCCTTACGGCCGGATGGGCAAACCGGAGGACCTCGCCGGCATGGCAGTGTTCCTGGCCAGCGCCGACGCCGAATACATCGTCGCCCAGACCTACAATGTCGATGGCGGCCAGTGGATGAGTTGAGGGGGACGGCCTCTGCTTCTCGTTCCTCCGCGGGGAGCAGAGGCCAACATCAGAGGCATGTGCCGTCCCTTAGCCTCTCCCGACAGAACGGGGAGAGGCGGAGTTAAAGAGGCCGTAGACCGGCCAAAGGGTAAAACAGATGACCGTGAAACTCTCTTCCGCCACTCTCGCCAACCTCCCCGCCAAGGTCGCGGGTCCGAAATACGACCGTGCCAGGCTGAAGGCCGGCATCGTGCATTTCGGCGTCGGCAATTTCCATCGCTCGCACCAGGCCGTCTATCTCGACGATCTGTTCAATGCAGGTATCGGCCATGACTGGGCGCTGGTCGGCGCCGGCGTGTTCGAGGGCGAGAAGATCGGTCGCGGCAAGCTCGAAGAGCAGGACTGGCTGACCACGGTGGTCGAGCAGGATGACGGCCATATGAGCGCACGCGTTACCGGCGCGATGATCGACTTCCTGATGCCGGGCGATGCGGCCGGCATCATCGATCGCCTGGCCGATCCTGCAATCAGGATCGTGTCGCTGACCATCACCGAAGGCGGCTATTTCATCGATCCGGCGTCGGGCGTCTTCAACCCCGCCCATCCCGACATCGTCGCCGACGCCCAACCGGGGGCCACCCCAAAGACGGTGTTCGGCATCATCCTCGCCGGACTGGTGCGCCGGCGCGACGAAGGCACCGTGCCGTTCACCGTGATGTCCTGCGACAACATCCCTCACAACGGCCATGTCACCTCGGATGGCGTCATCGGTCTGGCGCGGCTGATCGACGAGGATCTGGCCAGCTGGGTTAGCGACCATGTCGCCTTTCCCAATGGCATGGTGGATCGCATCACGCCTGCCACCACCGACCGCGAGCGCGGCATCCTGGCCAAGGATTTCGGCGTCGAGGACGCCTGGCCGGTGTTCTGCGAGCCGTTCCGGCAATGGGTGCTGGAGGACCGTTTCACCGATGGCCGTCCGCCGCTGGAAAAGGTCGGCGTGCAGTTCGTCAAGGACGTCGCCCCCTACGAATTGATGAAGATCCGCATCCTCAATGGCGGCCATGCCACCATTGCCTATCCGGCCGGGCTGATGGACATCCATTTCGTGCATGAGGCAATGCAGGAGCCGCTGGTGCGCGGCTTTCTCCACAAGCTCGAGCATGACGAGATCATCCCGACGGTGCCGCCGGTGCCGGACACGGTGCTGGAGGATTATTACCAGCTCATCGAGAAGCGCTTCTCCAATCCCAAGATTGGCGACACCGTCCGCCGGCTCTGCCTCGACGGCTCCAACCGCCAGCCGAAATTCATCATCCCGACCATCGCCGACCGGCTGAAGGCCGGAAAAGGTGTTGCCGGCCTGGCGCTGGAATCAGCACTTTGGTGCCGCTACTGCTTCGGCACGACCGACAGCGGCGCCGTCATCGAACCCAACGACCCGAGCTGGGACCGGCTGCAGGCGACGGCAAGGGCGGCAAACGACGCCCCCGCCGCCTGGCTCGCCATGGAGGACATCTATGGCGATGTCGGCCGCGCCACAGCCTTCGTCGAGGCCTTCGGCCATGCGCTCAACGTGCTGTGGGCGAATGGCGCGCGCGCCACGCTGACCCGCTACATCGCCGGCAAGCTCTGAGAGCTATCAGCCATCATGACGCCTGAACTGGTCATCTTCGACTGCGACGGCGTGCTGGTCGACAGCGAAGCGCTCTCCGTCTCGGCGCTCCTCGGCATGATCGAACTTGCCGGCGGCAGCGTCAGCGAGGACGCCGCCTACGAGCATTTCCTCGGCAGGAGCATGAAAAGCGTGCGCGAGATCCTTGGCCGCGACTTCGGCCTGGAGATCACCGATCAGCATCTGACCGCGATGCGCGTCGACCTGATGCAAAAGTTCCGCGAGGAGCTGAGGCCGATTCCCGGCATCAAGGAAATGTTGCCGAAGCTTGGCCTGCCGTTCTGTGTCGCCTCCTCCGGCACGCTGGAACGCATCCGCTATGCGCTCGACGTCACCGGCCTGCTCGGGTTGATGGAACCGCATCTGTTCAGCGCCGTCATGGTCGCCAAGGGAAAGCCGGCGCCCGACCTTTTCCTGCATGCCGCCGCCAGCATGCGGGCGCATCCGCGCAAATGCCTCGTCATCGAGGACAGCCCGGCCGGTGTCGCGGCGGCGCGCGCGGCGGGCATGCGCGTCTTTGCCTTCACCGGTGGCGCACACGCCGGCAACCCCGCACTGAAAGCGCGGCTTGCGTCGAGTGAACCGGACTTTATATTCGCTGACATGCTGCAATTGCCCGATCTGATTGCAGGCCTGGGAGCGAGAGTTAGAGCATCTTGACGAAACAGTTTGTTTGCGCGGTCGATGTCGGCACCGGGAGCGCTCGCGCGGGCATTCTCGACGCCAATGGTACCTTGCTCGGCCGCGCCGATCGGCCGATCGCCATGAACCAGCCAAAGCCCGATCACGCCGAGCATGATTCGCGCGATATCTGGTCGGCCGTCTGCGCCGCCGTGCGCGCCGCCCGCGAAAAGGCCGGCGTCGCGGCACAGGACATTGTCGGCATCTCCTTTGATGCCACCTGCTCGCTTGTTGTCCGAAACCGGCAAGGCGATCAGCTCAGCGTCTCGACCAGCGGCGACAAGCGTTGGGATACCATCGTCTGGCTCGACCACCGCGCCATTGCCGAAGCCGACGAATGCACAGAGAGCAGCCACGAGGTGCTCAACTATATTGGCGGCGTGATGTCGCCGGAGATGGCGACGCCGAAGCTGATGTGGCTGAAGCGCAATCTGCCTGATACCTGGAAGGAAGCCGGCTATCTATTCGACCTGGCCGATTTCCTGACCTGGCAGGCAACCGGTTCGCTGGCACGTTCGCAATGCACGCTGACCGCCAAATGGACTTATCTGGCGCATGAGGAAAGCGCCTGGCAGCGCGATTTCTTCGAAATCGTCGGTCTCGGCGATCTCTTCGAGCACGGCAATCTGCCGGAGCGGGCCAGCCCGGTCGGCGCCGACATTGGTCCGCTGACGGCGCAAGCGGCGGCGGAGCTCGGCCTGAGCGAAAACTGCCGGGTCGGCGCCGGGGTCATCGATGCCTATGCCGGCGCGCTTGGCGTGCTTGGCGGCTTTGCCGGCGACGAGCAGGATATCGGCCGGCATCTGGCGCTGATCGCGGGCACGTCGAGCTGCGTGATGGCGATGTCGCCCGACCCGCAGCCTTTCGCCGGGGTCTGGGGTCCCTATTACGGCGCGGCGCTGCCGAAGCTGTGGCTGTCGGAAGGCGGCCAGTCGGCCACCGGCGCCCTGCTCGACCACATCATCCGCTGGCACGGCGCCGGCGGCGAGCCGGATGCCGCGATGCATGCCAAGATCGCCCGGCGTGTCGCCGAACTGCGCGCCACCGAGGGCGAGAACCTCGCCGCACGGCTGCATGTGCTGCCGGACTTTCACGGCAACCGCTCGCCGCTTGCCGACCCGCATGCCGTCGGCGTCGTCAGCGGGCTGACGCTGGATTCCTCCTTCGACAGCCTGTGCAAGCTCTACTGGCGCACCGCCGTCGGCATCGCGCTCGGAGTGCGCCATGTGCTGGAGGCGCTGAACGAGAACGGCTACCTGATCGACACGCTGCATGTCACCGGCGGCCACACCAAGAACCCGCTGCTGATGGAGCTCTACGCCGACGCCACCGGCTGCACGGTGGTCGAGCCGCTGGCCGATGAAGCGGTGCTGCTCGGCACTGGCATGGTGGCTGCCACCGCCGCCGGGCTTTTCCCCGACCTCAACGCCGCCTGCCTTGCCATGCAGCAAGGCGGTAAGGCGCGCGCCGCCAACCCGGCTGCCGGCGCCCGCTTCGATCGCGATTACCGGATTTTCCTGGAAATGCATCGCCAGCGCCAGGCGCTCGACGCGATCCGGTAGGCCTTTTTGCCTACTGCTTGCGCAGCGACGCGCCCGACGTCGCGTCGAACAAATGAATGCTTTCTTCCTCGAACGTGTAGCGGACAGGAGCATTCAGCACGGGGCATTCGCGTGCCGGAACCAGCGCGCTGATCTCCTTGCCACCGGAGCCGAATGTCACCAGCGCATCATTGCCGTGGAATTCGATGAGATCGGCGGTGCCTTGCAGGATGCTCGCGGCGCCGGCGACGGCTGTCTTCAGGTCCGGTGGCCTGATGCCCAGCACCGCGCGGTCGCCATGCTGGAGATGGAAGGCCGAGCCGTCTATCGAAAGCACCGTTCCGGCGCCGGTCAGCGTCCAGCCGTCCCCTTTCCGACCAACCGTCACCTCGACAAAATTCATATTCGGCGTGCCGATGAAGCCGGCCACGAACATGTTGGCGGGCCGCAGATAGATCTCAGCCGGCGCGCCGATCTGCTCGATGACACCGTCCTTGAGCAGCACGATGCGGTCGGCGAGCGTCATCGCCTCCAGCTGATCATGGGTGACGTAGACGGTCGTGGTCTTCAGCGACTGGTGCAGGCGCGCGATCTCGACGCGCATATGGTTGCGCAGCTTGGCGTCGAGATTGGACAGGGGCTCGTCGAACAGGAACACTTTCGGCGTCTTGATCATGGCACGGGCAATGGCCACGCGCTGCTGCTGGCCGCCGGACAACTCTGCGGGCTTGCGGCCGAGATAGGGCTCCAGTCCGAGCGTCCTCGACACCGCTTCGACACGCTTCTGGATCTCGGCCGCCGGCACCTTCTGCCGCCGCAGCCCGAAGGCAATGTTGTCGAAGATCGTCATGTGCGGATAGAGCGCGTAGTTCTGGAACACCATGGCGATGCCGCGGTCACCCGGATCGAGGTCGTTGACCACCTTGCCGCCGATCGAGACCTCGCCGCCGCTGATGTCCTCCAGCCCCGCCAGCATGCGCAGCAAGGTCGACTTGCCGCAGCCGGACGGGCCAAGGAACACGACGAATTCATGCTCCTCTATACTGAGGTTGAGGTCGCGGATGACTGACGTGGCGCCGTAGGCCTTGTCGACATGGGAGCAAACAATCGCGGACATGATTATCCCTTGTCGCCAGCGAGCAGGATCTGCAGCTTGACGTCTTCCGGCTTGCCTTGGGCAGCCCGCTCGAATGCCTCGATGCTGTCGGAGAAGTCATAGGTGCCGGTGATCAGCGGCTTGAGGTCGACCTTGCCGGAGGCGATCAGTTGCAAGGCGCGGTCGAAGATGTTGGCGTAGCGGAACACCGTCTCGATGCGCACCTCCTTCGAGATCGCCGCCGGCACGTTGAGGACCACCGGCTCCACCGGCAGCCCGACCAGCACTACCGCGCCGCCGGGCCGCACGACGTCGAACAGGTTGGCGAAGGCCTTCGGGCTGCCGCTGGCCTCGAAGACGATGTCGGCACCCCATTTGTCGGTCGCGGCAGCGACCGCATCGGCCAGCGACTGCTCGCCGATATTGACCGGCACGATGCCGGCATATTGCGCGGCGATCTTCAGCTTGGGCGCGGAAAAATCGGAAATCAGCACTTTCGAGCAGCCGCCGGCAAGCGCGGCAAGCGCGATCATGATGCCGATCGGGCCGCAGCCGACGACGACGGCGACATCGCCCGGAACGATGCGGGCGCGGCTTGCCGCCTGCATGCCAATGGCAAAGGGCTCGACCATCGCGCCCTCGGCGAAGGAGACATTGTCCGGCAGTTTGTAGGTGAAGGCGGCGGGATGCACTGCATAGGGCGCGAGCACGCCATGCACCGGCGGCGTTGCCCAGAAACTGACGTCAGGGTCGACATTGTAGATGCCGAGCTTTGTCGCCCGCGACGACAGGTTCGGCACGCCCGGCTCCATGCAGACGCGGTCGCCGACCTTGAACGTCTCGACATTGGCGCCGGTCTCGATCACCGTTCCCGCGGCTTCGTGGCCGAGCACCATTGGCGCGCGCACGACATAGCTGCCGATGGCGCCATGGGTGTAATAGTGCACGTCGCTGCCGCAGACGCCGACCGTGTGGATGGCGATCTTGACATCGTCCGGCCCGACATCGAGCGGCAACGCGATCTCGCGTAGCGACAGTTCGCCTTTTTTCTCAAGCACCAGTGCCCGCATCGGGAAATCCTCACATCAAGTCTTCTTTTGCCGGAAAACGGAATTCAGGAAGCCACTCAGCACGCCGAGGAACAGCAGCGGCGGCAGCGACAGCAGCACGACCGAGGCGTTGAGAATACCCCACGGCACATTCATGCCTTGCTGGGAGAGTTCCGAGGCGACGATCGGCAAGGTCTTGGCGTTGGAGCTCGACAGCATCAGCGCAATCAGGAACTCGTTCCAGACCAGCACGAAGCTGAAGGCAACCGCCCCTGCCAGGGAGCGGGCGGCGACAGGCAACGCGATGCGCCAGAACACCGAATAGGCACCATAGCCGTCGACGAAGGCGGCTTCCTCGATCTCCTTCGGCACGCTTTGGAAGGCGGGGATGGCGAGCCACATGATCACCGAGATGGTGAGCAGCGAATAGGTGATGATCAGCGCCGGCAAAGTGTCGTAGAGGCCGACCTGCAGCCAGATCACCATCAGCGGGATGGCCACCGCCACAGGCGGCAGGAAGCGCAGCGACAGCACGAAGAACTGGATGTCGCCGGCCCAGCGGTTGGGATAGCGGGCCACCGCGTACGCCGCGGGCAGGCCGAGCACGACACCGATCAGCACGGCCGAGCCGCAAGCGACGACCGAGTTGTAGAGCCCGGTGAGCACGCTGTCGCGGCCGAGGATGTAGCTGATGTTGGCCCATGTCGGCGTGAACACCAGGCGCGGCACGCGGGTGATGATGTCGACATTGTTCTTCAGCGCATTGAGCGCGGTCCACAGCAGCGGAAACACCGCCATGAAGCCGGCAAATGCCAGCACGATCCTGCCGATCAGCCGGCCCGGCCTCATGCCTGCACCCGCTTCCACAGCATGGTGAAGGTGATGACGGTGGCGATCATCATCAGCACGGCCATGGCCGAGGCGTAGGAGACCTTGCCGGACTCGATGAAGCCTTGCGAGAAGGCGTACATATCGAGCGTTTCGGTGGCCACGCCCGGTCCGCCGCGGGTCATCACATAGATGAGGTCGAAGGAGCGCAGCGATTCGATCATCTTGACGAACATCAGGCTGATCAATGGCGCCTTCAGCATCGGCAAGGTGACATACGCATGGATCTGCCAGCGTTTGGCGTGGTCGAGCCGCGCCGCCTCGATCGGCTGCGGCGGCAGGGTTTCGAGCAGCTTCAGCACGATGACGGCGAAGAACAGCCCCCATTGCCAGACATCGACCGAAGCGACGGCGAACAAGGCCGTCGCCGGCTTGGACAGCGGGTCGAAGATCAGCCCGCCGGTGAGCATTCGGTAGGGATAGGTGGCGATGCCGTAGAGCGGGTGATAGGCGAACTTCCAGACGAAGGCCGCCGAGACGCGGGGCAACAGCACCGGGATGATGAACAGCAGGCAGTAGACATTGCGCCGGCGTGGGCCGGCGACCTCGAACATCAGCACGCCGAGCCCGATCGCCACCACCATGGTCGCGACAACGGTGACGATCTCCCATTTCACCGACACCCAGACCGCATTAAGGAAACGGCGGTCGAGGAACAGGTCGGCGAAGTTCGAAAGCCAGACCCAGGAATAGTCAGGCGTGCTCAACTCGCGATTCTGCAGGGCGATGACAATGGCGTAGAGCGTCGGCACCATCGACAGCACCAGAAGGATGGCGATGGTCGGAGCGACGAAGGTGACTGGGAGCGACGTGCGTCGGGCCATCGGCATCTATCCTCGCTTGCGTCTCGATCGTGTCGGCATGATTTCTAACTCTTTGTTTTGACGCAATTCCGGACGGAAAACCGATCACACTTTTCCTGGAATTGCTCTAGGGAGCAAAGTCCCCGTGGCGCGCAGGTCCCGGCATTGCAGGCAATGCCGCGGACGATGGCTCTATTTCTTCTTCGCCAGCTCGTTGGCATAGGCCTCGAGCTCGTTCAGGCCGCCCTTGATGTCGGTGCGGGTGCCGGTCACCAGTTCCTCGAGGATGATGCCCCAGCGGTCGCCGAGATCGGGCCAGCGCGGATCCTGCCAGAAGTTGACCGCCGTCACCTTGCCGGTCTCGGCCAAAGCCTGACCGAGGTCGGCGCCGTAGATGTCGGCGAATTCCTTGCTGGACAGGATGCTGGTGCGGTTCAGCTCGCCGAACTGGTGGGCGTCGAGCCGGCGCTTCTCATTTTCCTTCGACGTCGCCCAGGCGATGAACAGACCGGCGCATTTCTTCGAGGCGTCGTCGGCATTGGCCTTCGCCGCAATGGCAAGGCCATGGCCGTAGCCGCCGCCGGGCAGCGGCGAGGGCGGCGGCAGGAAGCCGATCTTGCCGACCACTTGCGAAGTCTTCGGGTCGACCGCCATGCCCGACAGCGGCGTCGATTCGACGAGGATGGCGACCTGGCCCGACAGGAAGGCGCCGGTCGATTCATCCCAGCTGCCGGTCTGCGTGCCGGGGGCCGAATCCTTGAACAGCTTGAGGTACGTCTCGGTCGCCTTGACGGCGGCGTCCGAATTGAAGACCGGCTTGTCGCCGTCGAACCACTGGCCGCCATAGGCCTTGAAGAAAGGCATCCAGCGCCAGACATTGGCGCCCGAACCGCGTGCACCGCGCAGCGCGATGCCATACATGCCCTTGTCCGGATTGGTCAGCTTCGGAACGTCGGCGATCAGTTCGTCCAGCGTCTTGGGCGGCTGGATGCCAGCGGCTTCGAGCACGTCCTTGCGGTAGACCATCAGGTCGCCGCCGCCGGTCAGCGGCGCGAACCAGACCTTGCCGTCATAGGTCGCGACCTTCTGGCGGCCGGGATCGAAGTCGGCATAGTCATAGTCAGCCGGATAATAATCGGTCAGCGGCACGATCCATTTCGACGAGGCAAACAGCGCGACATTGGCTTCGTCGACATAGTAGACATTGTAGTTGCCGACGGTGGACGCATCGGCGCGTGATTTTGCCCGGCGGTCGTTTTCGTTGAGATAGTCGATCTGGAAGCCGGCGCCGGAGAGCTTCTGGAACTCGGCCTTGGAGTCCTCCAGAAGCGTCAGGCCGTCGCGTGGCTGCGCCAGCACTTTGACCGGGGCCGAGCAGACCGGCGCCTGTGCCAGGGCGATGGTTGAAACTGTAGCGGAAAGCACGAAAGCTGCGCCAAGGCTGGCAGCGAGCCTAACTGGTTTCATGATCTTTTCTCCTCCAGGAATATGTCGCAGGAAGCGCGCGTCCTCGGGTTATGCGATCCTCACCATCGCCCGAGTGACATGCCACCCATCGCCAAAATGCGGAGTTGCGATGGGCCAAGCTAGAAGCCCCGTTGCAGCAAACCTGTACTTTTATGCATTGTGCAGCGCAAAATCCGGCACCTCGTGGCGAACTCCTTCACACGAGTATCGATCCTGCCTAAGCCGTTGATTTTAGGGGGCGCTTAAGCGCGCATCGCCAGCCGTCGGCGCGACAGTTTGCGATAGGAGGACGGCGTCATCTTGTGCTTGCGCAGGAAGGCGCGGTTAAAGTTGGAAATATTCATATAGCCGACCTGGAAACAGATGTCAGTGATCGCGACATCTGTGTCGGCCAGGAGCTTGCAGGCCTGCCAGAGCCGGAGCTTGGCGAGGTGGTCGCTGAACGAGTTGCCGGTGTTCTTCTGGAAGAAGCGCGAGAATGTGCTCTCGGTCATCCCGGCGCGTTCGGCCACGTCAGGCAGCTTCAGATCCTCGGCGAAATGCTGGAACAGATAGGTCAGCGTGCGCTGGATGATGTCGAGCGAGGCGGCGTCGAGAGCCGGCGAGAAATCCGGCGACGACAAGAGCTCGCATTCGTCGGTCCTGGCCAGGAGGTCGACCAGTTCGAGGAACAGGCAGAGGCGGGCGAGCCCATGCACCGTTCCCATCCGCTCCATCAGCGCCGCGCCATCCAGTGCGGTGCGCCCGTGAAAGACCATGCCGCGCAACGACCGCTCGAGGAACGGCTCTAATTCGCGCAATTCCGGCAGCAGGCCCGCCGAGCCGCGCAGCCGCTGCGCATCGAATTGCAGGACGATGTCGCGGCCTTCGATCAGCTCGCCCGGCTGTACCGCCGTCACCCAGTCATGCGGCAGCCCCCCGCCGACAATAGAGAGATAGCCCGGGCCGAACTCGCCGATGTGATCACCTACCAGCGCAACGCCAGAGGATTTTCGCAGCAGGTGGATTTCATACTCCGGGTGGAAGTTCCAGACATTGCGTTCCCAGGGATAGTCGTCGAGGCGCCACAGAAAGCTGTCGCTCGCCTCGGTGACGATATGTTCGAAGGCCGGCGCTGTCCGCGGGATCGCGGCCGGGTTCTTTCGCTGTCTGAACGCCATCCACTCCTCCCGGCGGGTTCGCTCACTGCCGATCTCCAAGGCAATCCGTAACAGCCCACGGCCGGCAAGGGAACGCGGCAACGGCCCCCCTGGAAGGGCGCTGGCTCAATCGGTGCCCGTTCCTCCTCCCTTGCCTTCATGTAGCGTTTCGTCCAAAAGCTGACGCAAACGCCGCGAAACCGAAGGTTTTGCCGTTTGACATGCGGCTTCCGGCCCTTTGCCGACGTGCCGTATCTGGAAAGAGCGGAACAATGTCTGCGATCGAAGCCGGCGCTCGCGCGCCGGAAAATCTTTGGCGTCAGGAAATCAGGGCGACGCTGGCGCTGGCCTGGCCGATGGTGCTGACCAATCTCGGCCAGACCGCGATGACGGCCACCGACGTCATGATGATGGGACGCCTTGGAGCGGATACACTGGCCAGCGGCGCGCTTGGCGCCAACCTCTATTTCATGCCACTGATCTTCGGCCTTGGCCTGATGCTGGCAACCTCGCCGATGATCGCGACCGAGCTTGGCCGCCGCCGCCATTCGGTGCGCGATTTGCGCCGCACCGTGCGCCAGGGTCTGTGGCTGGCGATCCTGATCTCGATCCCGATCTGGATCGTGCTCTGGCACGGCGAGACTATTCTGCTGGCCATGGGCCAGGAGCCGGCACTGGCGCACCAGGCCGGCATCTATCTGCGCTGGCTGGAATGGGCGGTGTTGCCTTTCTATGGCTATATCGTGCTGCGCTCGTTCATTTCAGCACTGGAACGGCCGGGCTGGGCGCTGGCCATCGTCTTCGTCGCCGTTGCCTGCAATGCCGTCTTCAACTGGGTGTTCATGTTCGGCAATCTCGGTGTACCGGCCATGGGTATCGCCGGCTCGGGCCTCGCCACATCGCTGTCCAGCACGCTGATGTTCGTCGGCATGGCTGTCGTGGTGATGCTGGAGAAGAAGTTCCGGCGCTACCACCTGTTCGGCCGCTTCTGGCGGTCCGACTGGCCGCGCTTCAAGGGGCTGCTGCGGCTCGGCCTGCCGATCGCCGGTATCCTGGCTTTCGAGGTGACGATCTTCAACGCGGCCGCGCTGCTGATGGGCCTGATCGATGCGGATTCGCTGGCCGCGCATGCGATCGCCATCCAGATCGCCTCGATCTCCTTCATGGTGCCGCTTGGCCTCAACCAGGCGGTGACGGTGCGCGTCGGGCTTGCACATGGCGCCGGCAATCCGGAAGGCGTGTCGCGAGCCGGCTGGACCGCCTTCGTCATCGGCGTCTCCTTCATGGCGCTGATGGGGCTGGTGATGGTCCTGTGGCCGCATCTGCTGATCAGCGCCTTCATCGATCTCGCCAACCCGGCCAATGCCCGGGTGATCGCGCTCGCCGTGTCGTTCCTGTTGTTTGCAGCGCTTTTCCAGGTCTTCGACGGCGCGCAGGCGGTCGCCGCCGGCATGCTGCGCGGCCTGCACGACACCAAGGTGCCGATGATCTATGCCGCGATCGGCTATTGGGGCGTCGGCCTGCCGCTCGGCGTGCTGCTCGCCTTCCATTTCGGCTTCCACGGCGTCGGCATCTGGATGGGCCTCTCGACAGGGTTGGCGGTGGTGGCGGCCCTGCTCCTGGCGCGCTGGCTGCGCCGCGACCGCATCGCGCCGCCGCTGGTGTTTGGGCATTGAAGCGAAGCGGTCGCCGGTGCGGCGGCAGTGAACGTCTCAATATGGCCGGAAGCTGGCCGACTGGTTTTAGGTCAAGGTGCGAAGAAGCGGGCACTCGGCCTACGATACCATCTCGGACGTATTCCCTTATCTGCAATAGCTCCGAAATCCGACCCTCAGGTGCATCACCAAGGCCGCGCTGCGTCACAAACGGACGTTGCAGGTCACCAAAGTTGACGCTAGGCTGGCCAAAGCCGACACTGAGCAGAGAAAGACAGGAGCACCTCAGTGGGAGGGCCCGACTCCGACTCTGAGATGACTATCAGCTCGCTCCGAACCGAGTTGACAGCGGCGCGCGAAGAAAATCAGGTGCGCACCGCGGAGGTCGCCAGTCTCCTTGAACAGCAGACAGCGACGAGTGCGATCCTCAGGGTGATTGCCGCATCGCCGACCGACATCCAACCGGTCCTGAATGCGGTCGCCGAAAACGCCGCACAACTCTGCGACGCCTATGACGCGGCGATCTTTCTGCGGCAAGGCGAATCGCTCGCCATTGGCGCACACCACGGGCCGATCCCCATCGACTTCGCCACTTTTCCGATCACGCGGGAGTGGGTCACCGGCCGCGCCGTGATCGATCGCAGGCCGGTCCACGTGCATGATCTACTCGCCCTGGAGGGCGAGTTCCCTGCAGGCCGATCGATGGCGCTGCGGCTTGGTCACCGGACAATTCTCGCCACCCCTTTGCTGCGTGAGGACGAGGCCATTGGAGCGCTAGTCATTCGGCGAACGGAGGTCAGACCGTTCAGCGAAAAGCAGGTCGAGCTACTCAAGACCTTCGCCGACCAGGCCGTAATCGCCATCGAAAATGTCCGCCTGTTCGACGAGGTGCAAGCGCGCACGCGCGATCTCGCCGAGGCGCTGGAGCAGCAGACCGCGACCGCCGATGTGCTCAAGGCAATCAGCAGGTCGGCCTTCGATCTTCAACCGGTACTGCAGACGCTGGTCGACTCGGCAATACGCCTGGCCGGGGCGGACATGGGCGCAATCACGTTGCGCGTTGGCGATACGTTGCGGTTCATGGCAGGCGGTGGGCAAGGTGCCGAGCTGCAAGCATACGAACGAGCCAACCCACATGTCGTGGGACGAGGGACGTTCCAGGGCCGCGCCGCCCTGGAGGGATTGACGATCCACGTGGCGGACGCGCTTGAAGACCCGGAATACGAAAGGCCGGAAGCGGCAGTCATGGGCAGTTTCCGCGGAGTACTTTCTGTTCCGCTGAAGCGGGGTCAGGAGACCATAGGCGTATTCGGCTTGGGGCGGCGGACGATCGGGCTATTTTCACCGCGTCAAGTCGAACTGGTCGAGAGCTTCGCCGACCAGGCCGTGATCGCAATCGAGAATGCCCGGCTGATCGAGAAAGTCGAGGGGCACAATCGTGAACTGGCCGAGTCGCTGGATCAGCAGACGGCGACGGCCGAAGTGTTGAAGACGATCAGCAGTTCGGTGTTCGATCTCGATTCCGTGCTGCATACGCTGGTGAAGTCCGCGTCCGACCTCTGTCATTCCGGGATGGGCTACATCTATCTTCGCCAGGGCGAGGTGTTGCAGCCGACGGTACAGATCGGATGGAGCCAAGAATTCCAGGACCACATGAATAACCTCCCGGTCACGCCGGGCCGGGGCAGCATTGCCGCCCGTGTTGCCCAGAGCGGGTCCGTAGAACAGATCGCCGACGTTCTCGACGATCCGGAGTATACCAACATCGAAGGCCAGCGGCTCGGCGGCTTCCGCACCCTGCTGGGCGTTCCGCTGATGCGTGACGACACCGTGACCGGCGTCTTCGTCCTCGCCCGTTCGTCAGTCTCGCCGTTCAGTACGCGCGAAATCGAACTGGTGCAGACATTTTCGGATCAGGCGGTCATCGCGATCGAGAACGTGCGGCTGTTCGAAGAGGTGGAGTCCCGCAACCGCGAACTAGCCGAGTCGCTGGAACAGCAGATGGCCACCGGCGCGATTTTGCAAGTGATCGCCGGGTCTCCTACGGACATCCAGCCTGTGCTGGACGCCGTCGCTGAACGAGCCGCTCGGCTCTGCGACGCCTATGACGCAACGATCTATCTGCTGCGCTCCGATAGGCTGGCTGTGGGAGCGCATCACGGACCGATTCCGATTGACGGCACTGGCTTGCCGGTCGCGCGCGACATCGTTACCGGCCGCGCCGTATTGGATCGGGTGCCAGTCCACGTTCCCGACTTGACCATCGCTGGAGAGGAGTTTGCAAGCGCCCGAATGATGGCTCAACTTCTTGGTTTTCGCGCGATTCTCGCCACGCCGCTGTTGCAGGAAGGAAAAGCAATTGGAGCGCTTATGATCCGGCGCATCGAGGCGCGGGCCTTTAGCGACAGCCAAATTGGCCTTCTCAAAACTTTCGCCAACCAGGCCGTCATCGCAATCGGCAATGTGCGGCTCTTCGAAGAGGTGCAGGCTCGCACCGCCGAGCTTGGTGAAGCATTACAGCAGCAGATTGCGACTGCGGATGTGCTCAAGGTCATAAGCCGCTCCGCATTCGACCTGCAGAGCGTCCTGCAGACACTTATCGATTCTGCTGTGAGGCTCTGCGGTGCGAAAACGTCTGGCATCTTTATGCGGGACGGCGATGTCTTCCGGCTTGCGGCAGGCTACGACCAAACCCCGGAGTATCGCGCGTATGAAGAGGCGAATCCGAGCCCGATCAGCCGACAATCCTGGGTCGGCCGAACAGCACTCGACAAGGCAGTCGTCCATATTCCAGATGTTACCAAGGACACCGAACATGGCCTTCCCGATGCTCCGCGCCTCGGAGGATATTCGGCTGTGCTCTGTGTACCGCTCATGCGCGAAGGATCGGTAATTGGCGTCTTCGCAATGACGCGGCCCGAACCCGGGCCCTTCACCGATAGCCAGATCGAACTTGTCCAGACCTTTGCCGATCAGGCGGTGATCGCCATCGAGAATGTGCGCCTGTTTGAAGAGGTACAGGCACGCACGGCGGAACTGAGCGAGTCACTGCAGCAGCAAACGGCGACTGCGGATGTGCTAAAGGCGATCAGCCGTTCGACGTTCGACCTCCGGGCAGTGCTCGACGCTCTGGCCGCATCGGTAACCCGGCTGTGCGAAGCGGACAACGCCTCGATCGTGCGTGAGACGGACGGCAAATTCGTCGAGGCTGCGAGTTACGGCTATCCGGCCGATCTCGAGGAATATTTCAGCGGTTTTGTGCACGTCCCGGGGCGCGGCACCGGGGTCGGCCGAGTCCTGCTCGAAGGCAAGGCCGTCCAGATTCCAGACGTGCTGGCTGACGCCGACTACACGCTGTGGGAAGGACAGCGGCTTGGCGGATACCGCACGGTGCTGGCCGTGCCGCTGCTGCGCGAGGGGGTTCCAATCGGCGTTTTCTCACTCACCCGCTCGACGGTGCGGCCCTTCACCGAAAGGCAGATCGAACTCGTCGAAACCTTTGCCGACCAGGCAGTGATCGCCATCGAAAATGTCCGTCTGTTCGACGAGGTGCAGGCCCGCACGGCGGAATTGAGCGAATCGCTGCAGCTGCAGACGGCAACGGCGGATGTTCTGAAGGCGATCAGCCGTTCCACATTCGACCTGCAGCCGGTTCTCGACACGCTGGCAGAATCAGCGGCCAAGCTGTGCGACGCGGACACGAGCGTCATCTTCAAGCGTGATGGCGATCTCTACCGGTGGTCGGCCGAGTACGGCAATTTGCCCGAAGCCGCGGCTTTCGCCAAAGCCAATCCCTTCGCCGCCGGTCGCGACAGCGTCACCGGAAGGGTGGCCCTCGAAGCCCGCGCCGTCCACGTTTCGGACGTGCTCGCCGACCCGGACTACGGGGCAACGCAGCTTCAGAAGCTCGGCGGTTACCGGACCATTCTATGCGTTCCAATCTTGCGCGAAGGCGCGCCGGTCGGCGTGTTCGCGCTGACGCGGTCACGGGTGCGGGACTTCACGCCGAGGCAGATCGAGCTCGTCGAGACGTTTGCCGACCAGTCCGGCATAGCGATCGAAAACGTTCGGCTGTTCGACGAGGTGGAGGAGCGTACCCACGAATTGTCACGCTCGCTCGAAGATCTAAGGACCGCGCAGGACCGCCTCGTGCAAACGGAGAAGCTCGCCTCACTCGGCCAGTTGACCGCCGGTATCGCCCACGAGATCAAGAACCCGCTCAACTTTGTCAACAACTTCTCAGCGCTCTCCGGCGAACTCATCGATGATTTGAACAGTGTGCTGGCCGGAGCGCCTTTGGAGGCATCCGTGCGCGAAGAGGTCGGCGAGCTGATAGCCATTCTCAAGAGCAATCTCGACAAGGTGGTCCAGCACGGAAAGCGGGCCGATTCCATTGTCAGAAACATGCTGCTGCATTCGCGCGCGGGTTCAGGAGAGCATCGTCCGATTGACATCAATGCCATCGTGGAGGAGAGCCTGAACCTTGCCTATCACGGGGCGCGCGCCGAAAAGCCGGGATTCAACGTCACGCTGACGCGGAATTTCGACCCGCAGGCGGGGGATGTCGATCTCTACCCGCAGGAGATCACGCGGGTGCTTCTCAACCTCATCTCCAACGGCTTTTATGCAACAGCCAAGCGCAGCGCCGCGGCAAATGGTCCGGGCTATGAGCCGACGCTCTCCGCCACCACCATGAGTCTCGGCGACCGTGTCGAAATCAGGATCCGCGACAACGGCACCGGCATTCCGCCGGAGGTGAAGGAGAAGATGTTCAATCCATTCTTCACGACCAAGCCAGCCGGCGAGGGTACCGGGCTCGGCCTGTCGCTCAGCCACGACATCGTCGTCAAACAGCATGCCGGCACGATCGACGTCATCAGCCAGCCAGGCGAGTTCACCGAGTTTCGGATTGTGCTGCCGCGCGCTGCGGCCTCGCTCGCAAAATCGGGAGGTGAAGAATGAGCCTCCTCATCCTGGTCGTCGACGACGAGCCCGACGTCGAGCCGCTGTTTCGCCAGCAGTTCCGCCGCGACATCCGAGCCAGCCGCTTCACCATGGAGTTCGCGCAATCGGCGGTAGATGCGTTGGAGCAGATAGACCACGCCGAAGGGGTGACACTGATCCTGGTGCTGTCCGACATCAACATGCCCGGCATGAGCGGGCTCGAGCTCCTGCCGAAGATCAAGGTGCAGCGGCCAGACGTCCCGGTCATCATGATCACCGCTTATGGCGACGCCGAAACCAAGCGCAAGGTGTTGGAGGACGGCGCCGAAGCGCTGCTGACCAAGCCGATCGACTTTGCGGCGCTCAGGCAACAGATCGAAACACGGCTGGGAATGGTGGCGTGACGGCGCGCATTCTTGTGGTTGACGACGAGCCCGACCTTGAGGTCTTGATCGTCCAAAAGTTCCGGCGTCAGATCCGCGACGGCGCGGTCATTTTCCTGTTCGCCAGCGATGGTGTGGACGCCCTGTCCGTCATCGACGGCAACAGCGACATCGACATGGTGCTTTGCGACATCAACATGCCCCGCATGGACGGCCTGTCGCTGTTGGAGAAGCTGCAGCAGGCCGAGGGGCAGCAGCTCTCGACGGTCATCGTCTCCGCTTACGGTGACATGGCCAACATCCGCACTGCGATGAACCGCGGCGCCTTCGACTTCATCACTAAGCCGATCGACTTTGCCGACCTGGAGACCACGATCGCCAAGACCTTGAAGCATCGCGAGGTGCTGCACGAGGCGCATAGGCGGCAAGCGGTCGCGGAGCGCGCGCATGCATCGCTGTCGCGCTACTTCTCGCCCAATCTGGCCGAGCGGCTGGCCGGCGACGCGGACGGGTCGGCGCTGGCCGGGCAGTGGCGCGAGGTCGCCTCGCTATTCACCGACATTACCAGCTTCACCACGCTGGTGGAAACGATCGACCCTGCCACGCTTGGCGCGCTCCTCAACGACTATTTGGCTGGCATGACCGACGTCGTGTTCGCGCATGAAGGCACCGTCGCCAAGATCGTCGGCGATGCGCTGCATGTGCTGTTCGGCGCGCCTGGCGAGCAGCAGGACCATGCGGCACGCGCGGTTGCCTGCGCGTTCGAGCTCGACGCGCTGTCGCAATCGTTCCGCGATAGCTGGCGCGACAAGGGCGTCGCGGTCGGTACGACCCGCATCGGCGTCCATGCAGGTCCGGCGTTGGTCGGAAATTTCGGCGGAGGCCGCTTCTTCGACTACACGGCCTATGGCGACACCATCAATATAGCGGCGCGGCTGGAAAGCGCCAACAAGCAGCTGGGCACGCGTATCTGCGTCAGCGCGAGCGCCGCTGCAAGGGTCGACGGCTTCCGCGGACGGCCGGTCGGCGATCTGATGCTGCGCGGCAGGGCCGAGGCGCTGCGCGCGTTCGAGCCTTTGTCGTCAAAGCAGTATGATGATCCTTCGACGGCCAGCTATCTTGAAGCCTTTGGCAGATTGGAGGCCGGCGAGGCAAACGCGCTTACGGCTTTCGCCGCGCATATCGGCAAATGTCCGGACGACGAGCTCGCCAGCTTCCATCTCAAGCGGCTGCTCAACGGCGCCAAGGGAACGCGGATCAGCCTCGACTGATCTTTGCGCCAGTCGCGACCGCGACCGTCAAGCCTCGTCGCCGATAGCGGAACTGTGAGAAGAACTGATGCCTTGGCCTGACCCAAAGCGGTCATTCCGGCAAGCCTGCTTTGCGCATGCCTTCAGCTAGATGCTGGCGGTCTTCGATGCGAAACAGCGGCTCCTTGGCCACGTATCTGGCAGTGGAGAATTCTGGGATCCGGCGCAGCAAACCAGCAACGCATTCTCTCGCAAGATCGGGCTTGCCAGCCATTGCGTAGCTTGCGGCGAACCAAACCTGTTTCGAGAACGACAAAGAACTTGATCGGCGCATGTTGGCAATGGCGTCGTCATAGCGGCGCGCGTTGAAGTAGACGGCGGCGAGTTCGCCCCAATACCAAGAAGGGTTGAAAAATGGGTCGAGGCGCTTCGCCTCCAGCATCCCCTCAATGGCTCTCTCGGTTTCGCCGCGATAATTATAGAACATCGCCAAGTCGGTGTGATTGACCGGATGGTTTGGATTTAGCGAAATGGCCTTGGCGAAATGCTGTTCACCCACTTCGTAGGCGCCGCGATCGACCTGTGCCCAAGCCATTACTAGTTGGCAAAGATGGTCGTTTTCATCGAGCGCGACGGCTTTCCGCGCCATCTCGAACGCCTCGTCGCGCAAGCGGTTCGAATCACTCATATCGAGAAGCCACTCTCGCTCGATAGCTGACGACAATAATGCGTAGGCACGAGCGTAGCTGGGGTCGAGTTCGATGGCCCTTTCGAAGTAATGCCGTGCCTCTGCCTCAATCTCCGGCGTACCCATTGGCAACGCATCGCCGCGCAGGACACATTCATAGGCCGCCAGGCTGGCTGGCGGCTTGCGCACGACCAAGTCGGTGCGCGCGGCTGTCATTCGTCCTACAAGTGTTCCGACGATAGTGCGAACGACGCGATCCTGGACATCGAATATCTGGTCTTGCGCACTGTCATAACGCTCTGCCCAGACGTGATTGCCCGTCGTAGCATCGATCAATTGGGCCGTTATCCGGATGCGCGTTCCCATACGGCGGACACTGCCTTCGACGAGGTACTGCACGCTGAGTTCGCGTCCCGCTCGTATCACGTCAACGTCGGCTCCGCGGAAGCGGGAGGACGAATTGCGCGACGCAACCTGCATCTGCCGGAAGCGTGAAAACTCCGTGATCAGGTCCTCTGTAAGCCCGTCGCAGAGGTATTGCTGCTCGACATCGCCACTCATGTTCTGGAAGGGGAGGACGGCGATCGAAGGCTTGTCTTGCTGGACTAGTCTCCCTCGTGCGACTTCCGGTTCCGTCGATGCGGCACCGGACAGCATGTGATAGGCGCGCACTGGCCTGGCGATGTTTTTCAAGGTTTGCTCGCCCAGATCGACAAACTGTTCCTTGAGCTTTTCACGTACCTGCTCGTATGCCGAGCCCGACAAGCAGATTCCGTTCGGCTTCGCCAAGCCTTCCAGGCGGGCGGCGATGTTTATTCCGTCGCCCATCAGGTCTCCGTCACTCTCCTCGACGACATCGCCGACGTGGATGCCGATGCGGAATTCAATGCGCTCATCGTGAGGCAGTCCTGTGTTCCATTCGAGCATGCCTTCCTGCATCTCAGCAGCGCAACGCACGGCCTCGACAACGCTGCGGAACTCCACGAGAGCGCCGTCTCCAGTACGCTTGACCACTCGCCCATGGTGTGCGGCGATCGTCGGATCGAGCAACTCGTTCCGCAGAACCCGCAGCCGCGCAAGTGTCCGATCCTCATCCGCTTCTGCGAGGCGGCTATAGCCAACCACATCCGCAACCAGAATCGCTGCGATCTTCCGCATTTGGTTCATCACCTCCCTTCGAACAAGAAAGATATCACGTCTCAGGAATTGTGCTGCATGGAGCAGCGAGCCAATGTCAGCTTGTGGCGCAAAGCTGCCTGTGGCCTCTGCAATAGCGATGACCGCTTTTGGTGAAATGGACGGGATCGTGGGAAAGACTGCCATGAGGCGGTGGCGCAAAGCCGCCATTCGTACCTTCAACCCTTCAACTCAGCGCACCGGCGCCTGCTTCTCGATCGAACGGGCGTATCGCATCAGCGGGAAGCACATGACGAAGAAGGTCAGCGCCGCCAGTCTGTAGACCTTGAACGGTTCGAAGGTCGCGTTGTTGACGGCGTTGGAGGTCCGCACCAGTTCCTCGAAGCCGATGATCGGGGTCAGCGCCGTCGATTTGATCAGTTGCACCAGGAAGCCGACGGTCGGCGCGCGGGTGATCGGAAGCGCCCGTTGCCCGGTGACAATCAGGTTGGTCTGATGTCGCCCTACTGCTTCAGCACAGCGAGGAAATCGGGCACGTCCTTGAGCGCCGCCGCACGGGCCGCCGGATTCAATCCTGTGTGCGCCACACCGTCGCCATTGGCCGTGTAGGCCAGCCCGTGCAGTTCGTGCAGCGGCTGCGCCTCATTGTCGAAATCATGATAGGCGCCGGGATAGAGGATGAGCTTGACGCTGTCGGGGTTGGCGTCCGCCAGCACCTTGCACGGCTTGGCCGGAGTCCAATCGTCCGCGTCGCCCATCACAATCAGCAGCGGCACACGGGTCGCCCAATCGCCTTTTTCGGCCGGAGCCGTGCAGCCCGGGTAGAAAGCGACCGCCGCGCGGAAGTCCGGCGTACCAGCCTTCGGTCTGTCCTTCGGCCGAACCGTGTAGAGGACCGTCGAGCCGCCGTTCGACCAGCCGAGCATAGCGATGGCGTCGGGCTTCACATGGGGCAGCGTCTGCAGATAGCGGCGGGCGGCGTTGGCATCCTCCACCCGCTCGCGATAGGGTTCGACCTCCCGGTCGCCGTTCTTGCATTGCGGGCCAAGTCCGCGCGAGCCGAAACTGTCCGGAAAGATCACGACGTAGCCGAGAGCGGCCAGGCGCTGGCCCCAATCGGCATGGCGCGGGCTGAGTTCCGTCTTGTTCTTGCTGCTCCACAGGCCGCTGCAGCCATGCATGGCCACGACCGCCGGAAACGGCCCCTGTCCCTGCGGCTTGAACAGCATTGCGTCCAGTGTCGCCGGCTCGTTCTCGCCATCGGCCGGAATGCGGATGAGATCGGCTGCCTGGCCGGCGGCGGCAGCCGGCTGTGCCAGCCCAAGGGCGAACAGGCCTGCGAGAACGACAAGATGTTTCGCCTGCATCGTCAAAGCCCCCTCTTCCTTGAAAGCCGTGATGCTCACAGTGCGGCGCAGACCGGCTTACCGCAAATCACGCTTGCGTGGCGAAGTGAGGGAAAGCTCTTTTGTGTGACGCAATTCCTAAGGGAAAGCGCTACGCGCTTTTCCCGGGAAAACCGTTTGACACTTTTCCTGGAATTGCTTCAGCGGGTCGCCGCGCGCCGTTCGAGTGAACGGGCATATTGCGTCAGCGGGAAGCACATGAGGAAGAAGATCAGCGCCACCAGCCCATAGACCTTGAACGGTTCGAAGGTGGCGTTGTTGATGGCGTTGGAGGTCCGCACCAGTTCCTCGAAGCCGATGATCGAGGTCAGTGCGGTGGACTTGATGAGCTGTACCAGGAAACCGACCGTCGGCGCACGGGTGATCGAGAACGCCTGTGGCAGGATGATCAGCCTGAGTTCCTGCAGATAATGCAGGCCGAGGCTGGCGCCGGCGTCCCATTGGCCCAATGGCAGCGCGTCTACCCCGGAGCGCCAGATCTCGGCGAGATAGGCGCTGGCGAAGAAGGTGAGGCCTAACACCGCCGCGGTCCATGGCTCGATGCGCAGGCCGAGCATCGGCAGGCCGAAGAACATCAGGAACAGCTGCATCAGCAGCGGTGTACCCTGGAACAGGGCGATGTAGCCGGAGGCAAGGCGCCGACTCCATTTATGCTTGGAGATCCGGAAGAACAGCACCGCCATGCCGACCAGCGCGCCGCCGATGAAGGCGGCCAGCGACAACAGCACCGTCCAGCGTGTGGCCAGCAGAAGGTTGCGCACGATGTCCCAGAGAGTGAACTCGATCATGACACGCCCGCTCCGAGCGCGCGGCGCCCGCCGGTGACCAGAAGCCGGCGCAAGGCCATCGACATTGCGAGGTAGACCAGCGTCACGACGAAATAGGTCTCGAAGGACCGGAAGGTGCGTGCCTGCAGCATGTCGGCCTCGTAGGTCAGCTCGCGCACCGCGATCTGCGAGACCACGGCCGATTCCAGCATCATGATGACAATCTGGCTGGTCAGCGCCGGATAGATGATCTTGAGCGCCTGCGGCAGCACGATCTTGATGAACACCTGGCGGGGCCTGAGTCCCAAGGCCAGGGCGGCTTCCGTCTGCCCGCCCGGCACGGCGTCAAGGCCGGCGCCGACGATCTCGATCGTATAGGCCGCCATGTTGAGCGTCATCGCCAGCATGGCGGCCAGGATCGGGTCGAGCCTTATGCCGAGGCTGGGCAGGCCGAAGAAGATGAAGAACAGCTGCACCAGAAACGGCGTGTTGCGCATCACCTCGACATACCAGGCGATGGCCCGCTTGAGCAGCGCGGGGCCGTTTCGCCGTCCGGCGGCGCCGAGGATGCTGAGCAGCGTCCCGGCCAGCGTGGTCACGGCGATCAGCAGGATCGTCGTGACCGCACCATGCGCGATGTCGCCCAAGGCACCCGGGAGCCAGGCAAAGGCCACGGGAACTCAATCCTTGAGGTTGTCGGGGTTGAGTGGCGTCTTCAGCCAGGCCTTCGAGCTTTCGTCCATCTTGCCGTCGGCCAGCATCTTGGCGATGGCGTCGTTGACCGCCTTCTTCAACCCATCCTCGTTCTTGTTGAGGCCGATATGCGAGGGCGAGGTCAGCAGCTGGAATTTCTGTTCCGGCTTCAGCGCATCCTGCTTGGCCAGCACCTGGGCGCCGACATCGTTGCCGACGACCATCAGTTGGGTCTGGCCGGAGATGAAGGCCTGGATGACCGAATTGTAGTTGTCGAAGCGCTTGATGTCGGCCGAGGCGGGTGCGGCCTCGGTGAGCGAGGTGTCCTCGAGCGTGCCGCGGTTGACGGCGATCGACTTGTCGGCAAGGTCTTCCTTGCCTTTGACCGTCATTGCCGCCGGACCGATCACCGCGATGTAGTAGGGCGCGTAGGCGGCGGCGAAGTCGATGACCTGCTCGCGCTCCTTCGAGTAGCCGACGCTCATCAGAATGTCGACGCGATGGTCGTTCAGGTACGGGATGCGGTTCTGGCCGGTGACGGCGACGGGATTGAGCTTCACCTTGAGCGTGTCGGCGATGTATTGCGCGACGTCCATGTCATAGCCCTTGAGGCTCATATCGGCACTGGCCGAGGAGAAGGGCGGGAAGTCGGCGAAGACGCCGACATTGATGGTGCCGGCCTTGGTGATGTCGGCCAGCGCGTCGGCATTGGCGGCCTGGGTGGTGATGCCGAGGCCGGTGGCGCCGAGCACCAGGATGGCGGCAATGGATGATTTCAGTGTCGAGTGGATTGTCATTGGTATTCCCCTTCTGGAAGCTTTTGATTGTTTGAGGCGGCCGCCGGCTCCAGCGCGGCGGCAGCCTTTTCGTTTCAGCTGTCAGGCGCCCTTGCCCGTGATGGCCGGGCTGAACACCATCAGGCTCAGGATCTCGAACAGCACCTGGGCGCCGGCATGCGCGGTGTTGGTTGTGGCGTCATATTGCGGCGCCACCTCGACGACGTCGCCGCCGACAATGTTGAGGCCCTTGAGGCCGCGCAGCAGCTCAAGCACTTCACGTGTGGTCAGCCCGCCGACTTCCGGCGTGCCGGTGCCCGGCGCGAAAGCCGGATCGACGCTGTCGATGTCGAAGGAGACGTAGGTCGGCCCATCGCCAACGATCTTGCGCGCCTTCTCGATGATGGCCGGAATGCCCATCCCGGTCACCTCTTCGGCGTGCACCACGGTCATGCCCGACTCATAGGTGAACTCCCAGAGGTATTCGGCCGAGCCGCGGATGCCGATCTGGATGGTGCGCGTGGGATCGAGCACGCCGTCGAGTACCGCGTTGCGGAACGGGCCGCCGTGGTGGAACTTGGTCATGTCGAACAGGCCGCTGGTGTCGCAATGGGCGTCGATGTGGATGAGGCCGACCGGAGCCTTCTTGCCGACAGCCTTCAGGATCGGATGGCTGATCGAATGGTCGCCGCCGACAGAGAGGGGAAGCACGCCGGCATCGACGATCTGGTTGGTGCGGCGCTCGATGTCCTCATGGCTGGTTTCCAGCCGGTAGCGGCTGCGGAACGGCGTGTCGCCAATGTCGGCGACGCGAAGCTCGTGCGTCGGCGCGCATTCCAGCACGTGATTGTAGGGGCCGATGCGCTCGATGGCGCGCAGCGCCCGCGGCCCGAAGCGCGAGCCCGGCCGGTTGGTGACGCCAAGGTCCATCGGCACGCCGATGATGGCCACTTGCAGATCGCCGAAATCGGGATTCTCGGCTGCGATTTCGCGGTAGGGCGCAGCGAGGAAGGTGGGGATGCCGGAATAGGGCGCCAGCCTGGTGCCCGACTTGGAAAAGATCTTGTCGGCGACCTTGCGGAATTTCGGGTCGAACATCTCGCCGCCATGGCTCTCGCCATATTTGCGACGCAACGCGTCGAGCTTGCCGCGATCGTATCCCATATCCGTTCCTCCTGGCTGATGCAGTACGACCGTCGGCGACCTAGAGCGAACTGACCGTCATCCGGCCGGGTCGCTGTCCCGCTGGCTGCCTGCAGATTTCACGTCTTGATGCTGTTCCGAGCTGAAGTGTCCGGCAGCCGCATTGAAAAATCAATTGATATTGTTAGGGTGTTTTCTGTGAGAAAATCTCACAGAAAAGTCGAGCATCCATGGCCAAGCGCCTGCCACCCCTGAACCCGCTGCGCGCCTTCGAGGCAACGGCGCGTCATGGCTCGCTGACCAAGGCGGCGGGTGAGCTGAATGTCACGCATGGCGCCATCAGCCACCAGATCAAGGCGCTGGAGCAGTCGCTCGGCGTCAAGCTGTTCGAGCGTGTCGGCCAGCGGGTCAGACTGACGCCGCATGGCGCGGAGCTGTTGCCGGCGGTGTCGACAGCCTTCGACGGCATCGCCGCCGCCACGCAGCGACTGACGCGGCCGGCCAGCAGCGGCGCGCTGTCGGTGTCCTGCGTACCGGCCTTATTGCTCTTATGGATGACGCCGAGGCTCGGCAGCTTCACCGCGCAATATCCCGACATCCAGCTGACGCTCATTCCCTCCAACGATCCCAAGGATATCCGTGCGCCGCATATCGATGTCTGCGTGCACTATGGCAATGGCAGCTGGGCCGATTGCTGGATGCGAAAATGGTCGGGGCTTGAGCTGTTTCCCGTGGTCAGCCCGACCTTGATCAACAACCGGCCGATCCGCAGCGTCAGGGACCTGGCCGACCATGTCTTCCTGCATGGCGATGACGGCCGCGAATGGCACACCTGGCTGGCAGCCGCCGACGCGCTGGACCTCGAAAGGGGCCGCCGCCATCATCTGGGCGACGCGCGCATGGCGACGGAAGCCGCGGTGCACGGCCATGGCGTGGCGCTGGGCGATTCCGTCACCGCAAGCGCGTTGCTGGCCAGGGGCATGCTGGTCGCCCCGTTCAGCCTGTCGGTACCGGCGGTCGATGAATTCTATGTCGTCTGCCGCAACGAAATGCGGACGACGCCGATCGTGCAGGTGTTCATCGACTGGCTGTTCGCCGAGAAGGCCGGGGATGACGGCCGCGCCGACGCCCCGGTCGCCGGCCGTATCATCAGCCGCCGCAAGCGTCCGCAACTCAAGGTGATCGGCGCAAAGACCACGGGCTGAGACCGGCTGCGCACGGCCATACGCAGGCCGCTCTTTTTGTCGGGCCAGCCTGAAAGCGGGAAGCGTTCCGGCCAATTCGATGCTATGAGGCCTGTCGCGACAGTGGACGGCAGGCAGCGAAGGCGGTGTTGAAACATGGCTAAGACCGATATTGCGCGGCGCGTCTACAACCACACCTGGAAGCTCGATCCGATCGTGCGCAGCTTGCTCGACACGGATTTCTACAAGCTTTTGATGCTGCAGATGATCTGGGGCATGTACCCCAAGGTCGATGCCACCTTCTCGCTGATCAACCGCACCACCTCGGTGCGCCTTTCCGACGAGATCGATGAGGGCGAACTGCGCGAACAGCTCGACCATGCCCGCACCTTGCGCTTCTCGAAAAAGGAGATGATCTGGCTGGGCGGCAACAATTTCTACGGCCGCAAGCAGATCTTCGAACCGGAATTCCTAGCCTGGCTGGAAGGTTTCCGGCTGCCGGACTACGAACTGTCCAAGCGCGACGGCCAGTACGAACTGACCTTCCCCGGTCCCTGGATGTACACCACGCTGTGGGAGATCCCGGCGCTCGCCATCATCAACGAACTGCGATCCCGCGCGGCCATGCGCGCCTTCGGCCCCTTCGCGCTCGATGTGCTCTATGCCCGCGCCAAGGCCAAGATGTGGGCCAAGACCGAGCGGTTGAAGGCGCTGCCCGGCATCCGCATTTCCGACTTCGGCACACGCCGGCGCCATTCCTTCCTGTGGCAGCGCTGGTGCGTCGAGGCGCTGAAGGAAGGCATCGGCGAGGCCTTCACTGGCACCTCCAACGTGCTGCTGGCCATGGACAACGACCTCGAAGCGCTCGGCACCAACGCGCATGAACTGCCGATGGTGTTTGCGGCACTGGCCACTTCGGAGAAGGAGCTGAAACAGGCTCCCTACAAGGTGCTGCAGGACTGGCAGCGCTACTATGGCGGCAACCTTTTGATCGTGCTGCCCGACGCCTTCGGCACCGCCTCTTTCCTGCGCGACGCGCCGGACTGGGTGGCCGACTGGACCGGCTTCCGCCCCGACAGCGCGCCGCCGATTGAGGGCGGCGAGAAGATCCTGTCCTGGTGGCGCGAGAAGGGCAAGGACCCCAAGCAGAAGCTGCTGATCTTCTCCGACGGTCTCGAGGTGGAAACCATCGAGGAAACCTACCGCCACTTCAAGGGCAAGGTGCGCATGTCGTTCGGCTGGGGCACCAACCTCACCAATGATTTCGAAGGCTGCGCGCCAATCGAAACCAACAGCCTCGATGCCATATCGCTGGTCTGCAAGGTCACCGAGGCCAATGGCAGGCCGGCGGTGAAGCTTTCCGACAACCCCGCCAAGGCGACGGGGGACGAGGAAGAGATCGAGCGGTATCTTCGGATATTCGGGCAAAAGGATCGTGTGGAGCAACTGGTCAAGGTGTGACGGGATCGGCGGGTTTCTTGGATAGGTCGAGTTCCTTGCCGCCCCCCTCTGTCCTGCCGGACATCGCCCCCACGGGGGGCTACAGTACCCGGCAGAGGCTCCTTTCCTCTCCCTCCGGAGGGGGGAGAGGTGGCGCCGCGAAGCGGCGACGGAGTGGGGGAACCACCTGGCAACCGCCCCACCGGACATGGGAAAGAGAACCACGCGCGACCCGCGCCAGGGTCGACCCCCACTCCGTCGAGCTGCGCTCGACACCTCTCCCCCGATCGACGGGGGAGAGGAAGGGCGCCAGGCTGTCCGAGCAGGCGCCAGTCCTCAGCGACAGAGGCTCCCTTCCGAAGATGACAGCATGATCTCCCCCCTTGAGGGGGAGATGTCCGGCAGGACAGAGGGGGGCCTCGTAGGGCGGCTTCCTTCGGGATTTCTGCCTGTAGGCATCCCCACTTCGTTGGCGCTTCTCCCCACCCCAGCCTTCGCGCACGCCTCCGACCGTGGCCACGTCCTGCTCCTGCCGACCGGATACTACCTGATCGGCGGCGCGTTCGCCGTGGCCATCAGCTTCCTCGTGCTGGCGCTGCTGCCGCCTGCGGCGCTCGACACATTCTGGAGTCGGCGCCGGCCGCTTTTCGCCTTCGGCGACACTGCCCGCACCGCCCTCGGCCTGACATCCTTTGCCGGCTTTGCAATTCTCATCACCGCCGGCTTTTTTGGCAGCCGCGACCCGCTCTCCAACCCCTTGCCGCTGGCGATCTGGACGCTGCTGTGGGCCGGCCTCACGTTGCTGCAAGGTGTCTTCGGCGATCTCTGGTCATGGCTGAACCCTTGGTATGGACCGTGGCGTCTCGTCTCGAGCCTGCTCGGCACAGGCGATGAGGGACCATGGCGCCTTCCCAGGTGGGGCGGCTGCTGGCCGGCGGTCATCCTGTTCTTCGCTTTTGCCTGGTTCGAACTGATCGATCCGGCGCCCGACGATCCGGCGCGCCTTGCATGGGCCGCCGGCCTCTACTGGCTGGTCTCTTTCCTAGCCATGCTGGTGTTTGGCTATCCGCAGTGGAGCCGGAGCGGCGAGTTCCTGACGATCTTCTTCTCGATGGCGGCGCGTTTCGCACCGGTCGAGCGCGACGGGAATGGCCGGCTTGTACTTTGCTGGCCCGGCGCCAAGCTGCTGGCGGCAGAACCATTGCCGCCCAGCGGAATTGCGTTCCTGCTGCTGGCTCTGTCCTCGGTCTCCTTCGACGGCCTGTCGAAGACCTTCTTCTGGCTCGGCCTGTTCGGCGTCAATCCGCTCGAATTTCCCGGGCGCACGGCGTTGATCGGCAGCGGCAGCCTGGGGCTCATCCTGACGTTCGTGCTGCTGTCGGCGGTGTTCTTTCTCGCGGTCTGGCTCGGCCAGCGCCTGGCCGGCAGCGGTCCGCCCATGGGGCAAGCCGCGGGCCTGCTGGTGTGGTCGATCGTGCCGATCGCGCTCGCCTACCATGTCGCCCACTATCTGACCGCGCTGCTGGTCGACGGCCAATATGCGGCAGCCTCCCTGTCCGACCCGTTCGCTCTCGGTTGGAACCTGTTCGGCACCGCCGACATGCCAATCGAAGCCGGCATCGTCGCCGGCGCGGAGTCGGCCTGGTGGCTGTGGAACATCCAGGCCGGCTCCATCATCCTGGGCCATGTGCTCGCCGTCCTCGTCGCGCACGGCTTTGCCTGGCGCCTGCATCCGGAGCCTGCCCGCGCCGCACTCAGCCAGTTTCCGCTCACCTTGCTCATGATCGCCTACACGGTCTTCGGCCTCTGGCTGCTTGCCACACCGACCGTCGGATGAGAAAAGGGCGGCCCCGATGTCGTTGGGGAAAGCTCGCTTGCCACATCAAGGCTTTGGTGATTTAGTTTGTACACATGCAATTTTCCGCCTCCTCCGAGCGAGGGGGCCGAAGCCGCCTTATCGTTGGTCAAGACTGAAAAAACAGGGGAACGAACATGGCTGACAAGAACGGATTTTTCGACCTCTCCAAGACTGCCTTCGCCTCCAAGACTGGCCTCACCCGCCGCACCGCGCTGAGGGGCCTGGCCGCGGGCGCCGGCCTTGCCGTGGCGCCTGGTTTCGTCCGCTATTCCCAGGCGCAGAGTTCGGCGCCGATCAAGATCGGCTTCCAGTCGCACCGCACCGGCATCGGTGCCGCCTATGGCCGCTGGTACGAGAAGACCACCGCAGCCGCAGTCAAGGCGATCAACGCCGCCGGCGGCATCAATGGCCGCCAGGTCGAGGTGATCATCGAGGATGACGGCACCGATCCCGGCCGCGGTGCCGAAGTGGTCGGCAAGTTCGCCACCCAGCACAAGACCGACATCGTCTACGGCACGCTGTTCTCGCATGTCGTGATCGGCTCGGCGCCCGCCGCCGGCGAAAACAAGATCCCCTATTTCGTCGTCAGCGAAGGCCACCACGTCGCCTCGACCAAGCTCAACCGCTATGTCTTCCAGCCCGGCATCACCGACGTTAAGAGCCAGATCCAGTCGATGGCGCCATGGATCGCGGCCAATGCCGGCAAGAAGGTGACGCAGATCTTCCCGGATTTCGCTTTCGGCTACGACCACCGCGACTACCTGCCGCCAGCGCTGAAGGCGCAAGGCGCCGAGGTCATCGCGCAGATCGCCATCCCGCCGACGGAATCCTCCTTCACCAAATATTTCCCGCAGATACCGCCGGAGACCGAGGTGATCTACCATGTCATGGTCGGTCCGGCGGTGCTCACCTTCGTCAAGGAGCTCGGCGAGTTCTACGGTTCAAACCGGCCACAGCTGTTCGGCTTCATCGATTCGCTTGAGGCCACCGACATCAACAGCCCCGGCCTGGAATTCTTGGACGGCAGCCATTTCTGGGAAGGCTCGCCGCGCTACGCCCAGCCCGATGATAGCGCCGCGCAAAAGGCCTATCGCACCGCTGTCGGCATCGACGACAATGGTGCGGCCGTCGGCGACCCCAAGGACGTCTCCACCGCCGCGCACATGTTCGGCTGCTGGGAAACGCTCTACGTCGTCAAGAAGGCCATGGAAGACGCCGGCTACAAGGGACCGGAGGACCGCGCCAAGCTGGTCGAGGCGACCGAGGCACTGACCGCCTTCGCCGAAGGGCCGGAGCATCCGCAAGGCGCGAAAACCTTCAACGGCAAGATCCACCAGTGCTTCGGCATCCAGAACATCTCCAAGGTCGAAGGCGGCAAGCTCAAGGTGGTGCACAAGACCAAGATCGAGGATGGGCTCTACGAGGCCGAGGGGGATTATACGACGCAGGCGCTTTAGATTTAGCCATCTGGCAAGCGTGAGCGCCAAGGCACCCCCCTCTGCCCTGCCGGGCATCTCCCCCTCAAGGGGGGAGATCGGCAGTTTGTGCGGCAGCGCCCGTCCGCCAGCGTTGATAGTTGGCGAAACCAGAGACAGCATCCAATCTCCCCCCTTGAGGGGGAGATGCCCAGCAGGGCAGAGGGGGGTGCCTCGCGCATCCGCCGGTCCTTAGACCATGCACTTCGGTCCCCACCTCCTCCTTGCCGCCCTCGAAGGCCTTGTCACATCAGCCGTGCTTGCGCTGACCGCACTCGGGCTGTCGCTGGTGTTCGGTGTAATGCGGGTGGTCAATGTCGCGCATGGCGAGTTCTTCATGTTGGGCGCGGTGCTCGCCTGGGCGATCTCGACGGCGATATCGGGCCATCCGGCGCTCGGCTTCCTGGCGGCGCTGGTGATCGCGCCGCTGATTGTCGGCGCGATCGCGCTGGTCGCCGAGCGGCTGGTGCTGCGCCGGCTCAACTACAATCCGGAAGCCACCATCGTTGCCACGATCGGCATGCTCTACATCATCCAGCAGCTGGCACTGAGCTTCTATGGCCCCGAGGCGCGGCCCGTGGAGCCACCGTTCAGCTACCGCATCCTTTTGCCGTGGTTCGGCTATTCCGGCTACAAGCTGTCGATCATTGCGGCTTCCGCGCTTCTCTTGATCGCGACATGGCTGGTGCTGACGCGCACCAGGATCGGCCTCGTCATGCGCGCCACGCAATATGACAGCGAGACGGCGCAGGCCTTCGGCATCGCGGTCGGCCGAGTCTATGGCGGCGTCTTCGCGCTTGGCGCGATGCTGGCGGCGATTGCCGCGGTGCTGATCGTGCCGATCAGCCAGGCGCATTATCTGATGGGGCAGGATCCACTGCTGCTCTCCTTCATCGTCGTCATCATCGGCGGCCTCGGCTCGCTGCGCGGTACCGTCGTCGCCGCCGTGCTGATCGGCCTCTCCGACGGCATCATCTCGATGTTCTTCTCGCCGACCTTGGCCAAGATCATCGCCACGCTGCTGGTCGCCATGGTGCTGGTGTTCCGGCCGCAAGGCCTGTTCGGGACGGCATCGCGATGAGCGAAGCTTCGCCGGCAAAGGCTTATTCCCTGCATCTCGGCGTCATCGCCCTGCTCTTCATGCTGAGCTTCGTGTTGCCGGACTATTATCACGGCCTGCTTGCCCGCATCATGGTGCTGGCGGTGTTCGCCATGGGCTACAACATGCTGTTCGGCTATGTCGGCCTGCTCAGCCTCGGCCATGCCATGTTCTTCGGCGCCGGGCTTTACGGCGCCGGCCTTGCCATCATCCAGCTCGGCTGGAACGTGCCACTGGCCTTCCTCGGCGGGATTGCCTGTGGCGCGGTGCTGGCGCTGGCGATCGGCCTGCTGGCGCTACGCACCACGGGTGTCGCCTTCATGATCGTCACCATGATGTTCGCGCAGGTGTTTTATCTCTTGATCCTCTATTTCGCAACATGGACCGGCGGCGATCAGGGCCAGGTCGTGCCGCAGCCGGCGCGTGTGCTCAATTTCGGAGCGGCCACGCTCGATCTCACCAACCCTACCGTGCGCTACATGAGCGCGCTGGCGCTGTTCTCGCTCGTGCTTCTGGTGACGCTGGCGATTGTCCGCTCCCGCTACGGCCGCGTGCTGGTCGCCATCCGCGAGAACGAAGAACGCACGAAGATGCTGGGCTACGACACCTTCTCCAACAAGCTCATCGCCGTTGTCGTCTCCGGCACGATCTGCGCGGCCTCGGGGGCCGCCTATGCGCTGCTGTTCGGTTATGTCGGCTCGAGCTTCGCCTCGGTGCAATATTCGATCCTGCCGCTGCTGTGGGTGCTGCTCGGCGGTGCCGCCACAACGCTCGGGCCGCTGATCGGCACGGTCTTCATGTACTATGTCATCGACGTCACCAGCGGCTACACCTCGGCCTATCTGCTGATCGTCGGCGTGGCGCTGATCCTGCTGGTCCTGTTTTTCCCCAAAGGTGTTCTCGGCACCATCCGCCAGCGCTGGCTTGGGTGGTTGCCATGACGCCGCTTTTGACCACCAAGGGCCTGTCGCGCCATTTCGGCGGCCTGCGCGCCGTCGACAATGTCGACTTCACCTTGATGCCGGGCGAGATCCGCGCTGTCATCGGCCCCAACGGGGCAGGGAAAACCACCTTCGTCAGCCTGGTCAGTGGCCGCATCCAGCCTTCTTCGGGGGTGATCGTCTTCGGCGGCGCCGACATCACCGGCCAGCCGGCCTATGTCAGGGTGCGCCAGGGCATTGCCTACACGTTCCAGATCACCAGCGTCTTCGCCAATCTCAGTGCCTATGACAATGTCGCGCTGCCGGTGCAGCGCACGCTGAGCGATGGCCGATCGAAAGGCGCGGTGCGTGCCGGCGCCATGTCGGCGCTCGAACGCACGGGCCTGGCCGACCGCGCCCATATGCCGGCCGGGCAGTTGTCCTATGGCCACCAGCGCCTGCTGGAGGTGGCGATGGGCCTGGCACTGAAGCCACGCCTGCTGATCCTCGACGAACCGACGCAAGGGCTGGCCGACTCTGAGATCGACAATTTCATCACGCTTGTGCGTGACATCACCAGCAGCGCCACCGTGCTTCTGATCGAACACAACATGCCTGTCGTCATGCAGCTCGCCGACCGCATCACCGTCTTCAATGCCGGCAAGATTCTGGCCGAAGGCACGCCCGAGGCCATCCGCGACGACGCGGCGGTGCAGGAAGCCTATCTGGGGACCGCCCCATGAGTGAGACAAGCAAGGCCGAGACGGGCAAGGCGGAAGCATTGCGGATCGCCGGACTCGACTGCTTCTACGGCGAGGTACAGGTGCTTTACGGGCTCGACCTCGTGCTGAACGAGGGCGAGGTGCTGTGCCTGTTCGGCCGCAACGGCGCCGGCAAGACGACGACACTGAAGGCGATCATGGGACTGGTTCCTTCAAGTGCCGGCTCGATCAAGCTCGCCGGCAAGGAATTGACCGGCCTGCCGGCGCACGACGTGCCGAAGGCCGGCGTCGCCTATGTGCCGCAAGGCAGGCGGCTATTCGCCGAGATGACGGTGGCCGAAAACATCGAGATCGGGCTGATGGCGCGCGGCAAGGGCAAGGCCGTGCGCGAAAACGTCCTCGACCTCTTTCCGCTGCTGCGTCAGCGGCTGCGGCAACGTTCGGGCACCTTGTCCGGCGGTGAGCAGCAGATGCTGGCGATGGCGCGCGCGCTCTGCCTCGAACCGCAAGTGCTGCTGCTCGACGAGCCGACCGAAGGGCTGATGCCGTCGATGATCGCAAAGATCCGCGAGACGGTGTCGAAGCTGCGCGACATGGGTGTCTCGACCATCCTGGTCGAACAGCGGGTCGATGCCGTGCTGTCGGTCGCCGACCGCGTCTCGTTCATCGAGAACGGCCGCAATCGCGAGACGGTCGATGTCGAGGAATTGCGCGCGGATCCATCGGCGGTCAGGCGCTATGTCGGCGTTGGCTGATCAGCCGAAAAATAGAAGACCCGCAATCAAGAAGGTCGGGATCAGCACCGCTCCCGACCACGCCATATAGCCGAAGAAACCGGGCATCTCGACGCCACGCTGCCGGGCGATGGCATAGACCATGAAGTTGGGCGCATTGCCGATATAGGTGTTGGCGCCCATGAACACGGCGCCGGCCGAGATCGCCGCCAATGTTGAGGCGAATTCGGTCATCAGGTGGCGTGGGTCGCCGCCGGCAAGCTCGAAGAACACCAGATAGGTCGGCGCGTTGTCGAGGAAGGACGACAGTGCTCCGGTCAGCCAGAAATAGGCGAGATCGTTGGGTGTGCCTTGTGCCGAGGTGACGAGCGCGACCAGCGGCGCCAGCGCGCCCTCGTGGCCGGCCCTCAGGATCGCGATGACCGGTACGATGCAGATGAAGATGCCGGCAAACAATTTTGCCACTTCGGCGATCGGCCCCCAGTTGAAGCCGTTCGCCGCGCGGTATTCCCGGCGCGAAACCGCCAACGACACGAAGGCGAGCACCAGGATGATGGCGTCGCGCACCAGGTTCTGCAGTTCCAGCGTCACGCCTTGAATGGAGAAGGTGACGTCAGGTTTCCACGTCGCCGACAGCAGGATGGCGGCGATGACGCCGGCCAGCAGCGGAACGTTGGGCAGGCCGCGGATGCGAACCTTCGAATCCGGCGTCGGGTCCTTGATCTTCGGCGCTCCGGCCTCGCGCCGGTGCAGGATGATGTCGATCGCCAGGAATACCGCCAGCACCACACCGCCGACGAACAGCGTCTCCCGGTAGAGGTTTGCGGTCGTCCAGAAGAAATCGACGCCGCGCAGGAAGCCGACGAACAGCGGCGGGTCGCCGAGCGGCGTCAGCGAGCCACCAATGTTGGACACCAGGAAGATGAAGAAGACGACGACATGGGCGTTGAACGGCCTGTTGTCATTGGCGCGGATGATCGGCCGGATCAGGATCATTGAGGCGCCCGTCGTGCCGATGACCGAGGCGAGCAACGCGCCGACCAGCAGCAGCCCGGCATTGACCAGCGGCGTGCCGTGGATGTTGCCGGCGACCAGGATGCCGCCCGAAATGGTGAACAGCGCGAACAGCAGGATGATGAATGACATGTATTCGGTGAGCAGCGCATGCAGCACCGCCTCGGTCGCCGAAGGCAGACCGAAGGCAAGCGCCAGCGGCACGACCACAAACGCGGCCCAAAGGGCTGCGATCTTGCCGTAATGATGCTCCCAGACATGGGGAAACAGCAGCGGGCCGGTGGCGATCGACAACAGCAAGCCGGCGAAGGGCAGCGCCCACCACAGCGACATCGAGGCGCCGGGCAGGGCGTGTTCATCGGCCGCGAAGGCTGCCCCCGGAAACAGCATGGCGAAGGCGATCGCCGCAGCCGTCATGATGCCTGCGCTGATCCGCGAAAAGCCCCCCTGATGCCCCACCGTCGGTTCAGTCCGACAGATGGTCTTCAAGCGTCACGCCGGCGTCGCGCATGCGCCGCAGCATGGCATCAAGCGAGCCGTTGAGGTCGATGCCACGGCAGGCATCGAGCCGGACGGTGGTTTTGAAACCCTGGCTGACGGCATCCAGCGCCGAAAAGCCGACACAGAAATCGGTCGCCAGGCCGACCAGGGTGATGGCGTCGATGCCGCGTTCCCTGAGGTAGCCCCCGAGGCCGGTCGGCGTCGTGTGGTCGTTCTCGAAGAAGGCCGAATAGCTGTCTATTGCGGGGCGAAACCCCTTGCGGATGACGAGTTCGGCCTTGGTCCAGGCAAGGCCGGAATGGAAATCCGAACCGAGGCTGCCCTGGATGCAATGGTCCGGCCATAAAGTCTGCTGGCCATAGGGCATTTCGATCATGGTGAAAGGCTGTGCGCCCGGATGGCTGGAGGCAAAGCTGGAATGGCCGGCAGGGTGCCAGTCCTGCGTCAGCACGACATGGTCGGCGTGCCGGATCATATCATTGACCAGCGGCACGATCTCGTCGCCGCCGGTCACGGCCAACGCGCCGCCCGGGCAAAAATCGTTCTGCAGGTCGATGACAACAAGCGCTTCGTCGGCCATTGGGCCTCCTTCTTCTCTGCGTTGGGCTCGGGCTCCAGTAGAAAGATGCCGCTGACGCGACCGGAGGCAGAAACTTGACCAGATGGCCGGCCGCGTCAACCTCCGATGGCGTAACAATCTTGTTGCCTGCCCCTCGGCAAGCACGACAGCCCAAACTCTGGCTTTGACAATTTCACCCGGCTTGATATCATTTGCATACGAATGAATTTCCGGTTTTGCAAACCGGCAAGATCATGCCTGGGGTAAACGCCCCGGGAGGGCCATTTCGGGGAAGGCCCACTCTTTGGGAAGGCAAAGCGTGATCCGTTACGCGAAACCCACCACGGTCGACGAGGCGCTCGCGCTGCTTGGCGAGGGCGCGTGGCGCGTTCTTGCCGGCGGTACGGATTTCTATCCGGCGCAAGGCGCGAAGCCGTTCCGCGACAATGTCCTCGACATCAACGGCCTCGCCGCGCTGCGCGGCATCGCCGAGACGGATGACCACTTTGTCATCGGCGCGCGCACGACGTGGACAGACATCATCCGCCATCCCTTGCCGCCAGCCTTCGACGCGCTGAAACAGGCCGCGCGCGAGGTCGGTTCACCGCAAATCCAGAACGTCGCTTCCGTCGCCGGCAATCTCTGCAACGCCTCGCCGGCCGCCGATGGCGTGCCTGGCCTGCTCGTGCTTGACGCCGAGGTCGAGCTGCGTTCGGCAACGACGACGCGCCATCTGCCCTTGCCGGATTTCATTCTCGGCAACCGCCGCACGGCCATGCAGCCTGGCGAAATGATGACGGCTATCCGCGTGCCGAAACCTGCCGCCAGCGGCACGTCCGCCTTCGTCAAGCTCGGCGCCCGGCGCTACCTCGTCATTTCCATTGCCATGGTGGCGGCGCGTCTGGCCGTTGAGAACGGCACTGTCATTGAGGCAGCAATCGCCGTGGGATCGTGTTCGGCTGTCGCCAAGCGGCTTGCCGGCGTCGAGGCCGCCATACGCGGGTTGCCGGCCGATCATGGGTTCGCCGATGCGATCCAGTCCGCGCCGATGACGGAACTGTCGCCGATC
This sequence comes from Mesorhizobium sp. CNPSo 4671, assembly GCF_057784245.1. Taxonomy (NCBI): domain Bacteria; kingdom Pseudomonadati; phylum Pseudomonadota; class Alphaproteobacteria; order Hyphomicrobiales; family Phyllobacteriaceae; genus Mesorhizobium; species Mesorhizobium sp. CNPSo 4671. Next base: position 304,519 of record NZ_JBWLUW010000004.1, read on the forward strand.
GCCGATGTGCGTGGCAGCGCTGAGTATCGGCTGGATGCCGTGCGCGAGATCGTCGCGCGGGCCGTGCTGACGGCGGCCGGACCGACAAACGATCATATGGTGGCGGCGGCATGAGACAAGCTCAGCCTGACATGAACCAGGTTCTGCCTGAAGTGGATGAAGCTCAGCTCGATCTGCGTAGGGTCCCGCCTGGCCTCGGCTTTGAACGAACAGACATTGCCTTCGCGGTCAATGGCGCCGCCGTCTCGGTCAACGTGCCGCCGCTGCGCCGGCTGTCCCAGGTGCTGCGTGACGAGTTGCGGCTCACCGGCACCAAGGTTGGCTGCGACGCCGGCGATTGCGGCGCCTGTACGGTGCTGGTCGACGGCGATCCGGTCTGCGCCTGCCTGATGCCTGCGGCCTCGGCCGCCGGTGCTTCGGTGACAACAGTGGAGGGGCTCGCCAATGGCCGGCTGTCAGCGCTGCAGGCCTCTTTCCTCGCCCATGGCGCGGCGCAATGCGGCATCTGCACGCCGGCGCTGCTGGTCGCGGCAACAGCGCTGCTGGATACGAAGCCGAACCCGACGGAGACCGAGGTGCAGGATGCCCTGGGCGGTATTTTGTGTCGCTGTACCGGCTACCGGAAGATCATCGCGGCGGTGATGGAGGCTTCTCAGCAGGCAGCAAGCCTCGATTTCTGCCTGCCCCAGTCCGGCCACGCCGTTGGCGCGTCGCCCGTCAGGCTCGACGGCCTGCCAAAGGTGACCGGGGCTGAGAAATTCGGCAGCGATTCCTTCCCGGCCGATGCGCTTGCCGTGCTGGTGGTCCGTTCGCCGCATTATCACGCCAGCTTCGCCTTCGGCGATCTCGACGGCTGGGCCAAAGCGCATCCCGGCGTCGTTGGTGTCTTCACGGCGGCCGACATTCCGGGCAAAAACTGTTTCGGCGTCATTGCCCCGTTCGCCGACCAGCCGGCGCTGGCCGAAGGGTTTGCGCGGCTGCGCGGCGAGGCGGTGGCGGTCATCGCCGGCGAGCGCGAGGCGATGCTCGATCTCGATCTGTCGGATTTCCCGGTCCACTGGACCGAACTGCCGCATGTGCTGCAGCCCGGCGAAGCGCAGGCCGAGGGTGCGGCGCTGATCCATCGGAACCGCCCTTCGAACCTGCTGACCTCCGGCTTCGTCGAGCGCGGTGACCCCGAGGCGGCGCTTGCCAATGCGGCCGCTACGGTGACGGGCGTGATCGACACCTCCTATGTCGAGCACGCCTATATCGAGCCGGAAGCCGGCTATGCTTACCTTGATGGCGACACGCTGGTTGTCGTTGCCTGCACCCAGGCGCCTTACATGGACCGCGATGACACCGCCAAGGTGCTCGGCCTTGCCGTCGACAAGGTGCGCATCGTGCCGACCGCCACCGGCGGCGGCTTCGGCTCGAAACTCGACGTTTCGCTGCAGCCGCTGATCGGCCTCGTGGCGCTGAAGACCGGACGGCCGGCGGCACTTGCCTACACCCGCAACGAATCGATGATGTCGACCACCAAGCGCCATCCCTCGGAGATGAAGGCGACCATCGGCGCCGACGCCAACGGCCATGTCACCGGCATGATCTTTGCCGGCGATTTCAACACCGGCGCCTATGCCAGCTGGGGCCCGACGGTGGCCAACCGCGTACCGGTACATGCTTCCGGCCCCTATGCGACGCCGAACTACCGTGCCGAGGGCCGTGCCGTCCACACGCATGGCCCGATCTCCGGCGCTTTCCGTGGGTTCGGCGTGCCGCAGGCGACGATCATGCAAGAGACGCTCTATGACGAGTTGGCCGGCAAGCTTGGCATCGACCGGCTCGAATTTCGCCTGAGAAACTGCCTTCGGAACGGATCCGAAACGGTTACCGGGCAGCTTCTGGGGTCCGGCGTGGGCATTGCCGAATGTCTCGAGGCGCTGCGGCCGCATTGGGCGCGTGCGACGGCCGACGTGGATGCTTTCAACAGCGCCAATCGGGATAAAAAACGCGGCGTTGGCGTCGCGTCCTGCTGGTATGGCTGCGGCAACACTTCCCTGCCCAATCCGTCGACCATCCGGGTCGGCATCGCGGCCGACGGCACCGTCATCCTGCACCAGGGCGCCGTCGATGTCGGCCAGGGCTCCAACACCGTCATCACCCAGATCTGCGCCGACGCGCTTGGCCTGCCGCTGGAAAGATTCCGGTTGAAGAGCGCCGACACGGCAATCAGCCCCGATGCCGGCAAGACGTCCGCATCGCGCCAGACTTTTGTGACCGGCAAGGCGACCGAAAAAGCCGGCCGCGCCTTGCGCGACAAGATCCTGCGTTTTGCCAATGTCTCCGAAAAGGCGTCTCTGCAACTGGACGGCGCGGCGATTGTCATCCGCGAGGGCGAGGCCACCCGCCGCATCGATCTCGCTACGCTCGATGTGGACGCCGATGGTTTTGTCTTCCGCGCCGAAGAGACCTATGATCCGCCAACGCTGCCGCTCGATGCCAAGGGCCAGGGCAAGCCCTATGCGGTCTATGGCTATGGCGCGCAGATCGCCGAACTCGAGGTCGATCTCAAGCTCGGCACGGTGAAGCTGCTGAAGATCACCGCCGCGCATGATGTCGGCAAGGCGATCAACCCGCTGCTGGTCGAAGGTCAGATCGAGGGCGGCATCGCGCAAGGCATCGGCATGGCGCTGATGGAGGAATACATTCCCGGCCGCACCGAGAATTTGCACGATTATCTCATCCCGACCATCGGCGACGTGCCGCCGATCGAGACCATTCTGGTCGAGGTTCCCGATCCCGAGGGGCCGTTCGGCGCCAAGGGGCTGGGCGAGCATGTGCTGATCCCGACGGCGCCGGCGATCCTCAACGCCATCCGCCACGCCACCGGCGTGCTCATCACCAAGGTTCCGGCGACGCCGACTCGCATCCGCGCTGGCATCCGTGAAAAGGAGGCACGCGTATGAGCGAGCTTGCCGAGCGTTTCGAGACCCATGATCCCGGCGAGAAGCAGGTGGCGGAGAAGATCCGCTGCGATGCCTGCCCGGTCATGTGCTACATCGCCGATGGCCGCACCGGCGCCTGCGACCGCTATGGCAATTCCGGCGGCCGGATCGTGCGCATGGATCCGCTGACCATTCTCGACCATGCGGCAGAAACCGGCGCGGCAATCGTGCCTTTCGTTGCTGAAGGGGAGGCATGGGATGGCGAACTGGTCAACACCGGGCGCCGCTTCGTCACGGCAATAGGCGCCGGCACCACTTATCCGGACTACAAACCGGCGCCGTTCATCGTCAGCCAGGAAGTCGAGGGCGTCGATCTCGTCACCGTCGTCACCGAAGGCATTTTTTCGTATTGCGGCGTCAAGGTGAAGATCGACACCGACCGTCATCTTGGACCCGAAACGGCTGTCGTGCGCTCGCAGGGCGAGGCGATCGGCCATGTCACCACGGGCGAGTATGGTTCGCAGATGCTGTCGCTGGGCGGCGTGCATCATTTGACCGGCGGCTCCAAGGCGGAAGGCCGCGCCACCTGCGACGCGCTGCTCAATCTGTGCAACCGCAAGCCGGTGGAACTGACCATCGATGGCGGCGCCACCATCATCGTCGAAGCCGGCAAACCACCTGTCATCGACGGCAAGCAGGAACACCGCATGCGCGTCGGCTGCGGCTCGGCGACCATCGGCATGTTCGCAACGCAATGGCGCGGGCTGGTCGACGAGGTGGTGGTGGTCGACGACCATATCACCGGCGTCGTCTCCGAGCATCAGGCCGGCAAGGTGCTGGGTTGGCAGGATACGGGGATCAAAATCATTGGCCGCCGCTCGACGCCGGGCCGCTATTTCAAGGTCTCCGAGCCCGGCCTCGGCTGGGGCGGCACCTCGATTTCCGACCCGCTGTCGATCCTCGGGGAATGGAACGCCAAGAAGGGCGCGCGGCCGGGCCTGTCGCTGCTGATGGTTTCGACCACCGGCGAGCAGTTCGCCTATTTCGAACTCGACGACGAATTGAAGCCCGTCGAAAAACCGTTTCCGGAGCGGCTGCAGAAGTCGGTCAATCTGATCGAGGACAATTGCGAGCCGGCCTTGTGCACCGTGCTGTTCATCGGCGGCGCCGGCGGCTCGCTGCGCGCCGGCGTCACTGAAAACCCGGTCAATCTCACCCGTTCGGTGCAAGGCCTGAAGACCTATGTGACGGTCGGCGGCGCGCCGGTCTATGTCTGGCCGGGCGGCGGCATCACGCTGATGGTCGACGTGACGCGCGTGCCGGAAGGGGCCTTCGGCTATGTGCCGACTCCGGCGCTGGTGGCGCCGATAGAGTTCACCTTGCGCCGCGACGACTATGTCAGGCTCGGCGGCTACGAGGCCGAGATCCGCAGTGTCGAGGATATCGTCGCCAAGGGCGGCGAATACCTCAACCCGCGCCACGGCACCGGTGCACCGTCCGATAATCCATGGCCGCCGCTGGCGCAGTTGCGGCGCGCCCCGTCGAACGGAGCCTGACGATGGACGGCCCGCAGGCGCATTGGCTGCAGGACGGCAAGCGGCTGCATCTCAACCATGGGCCGATCGATCTGATCGTCGAGGCCTTTGGCGAGGCGCGGGAATGCCGCCTGGCCTATGAGCAAGCTGTCGCGCGTTTCCAGACGATCCTGATCGAGCTGGTCCGGGAGCTTCCCGAATTGCGGCTCCCGGCATTTTTCCTGGCCCCGCGCGCCTTCGACGGGCCGACGGCGCGCCGCATGGAAGCGGCCGTCATGCCGCTGGCGGAATGTTTCATCACACCGATGGCCGCCGTCGCGGGATCGGTAGCCGACGAAATGCTCGCCGCATTGCTTGCCGGCCGCAGGCTCGAGCGCGCCTATGTCAACAATGGCGGCGACAGTGCCCTTCACATCGGCAAGGGCCGATGGATGGGTCTGGCGGTCGCCGGCACCGGGAACGGCATGGCCGACCGGATCACGATCCGCGCCGAAGATGGCGTTCGCGGCGTCGCCACCAGCGGCTGGCGCGGCCGTTCCTTCTCGCTTGGCATTGCAGACGCCGTCACCGTGCTGGCGCGGACCGGCGCCGAGGCCGATGCGGCGGCGACGCTCATCGCCAATGCGGTCGACCTGCCCGGCAATCCCGCCATCAAGCGCATTCCCGCGCAGGACCTCGCGCCCGACAGCGATCTTGGCCCGCGTCTGGTGACACAAAGCGTCGGCTCGCTTGCGGCCAGCGATGTGGCGCGGGCGCTGGACAATGGCCTTGCCGTCGCCGAAGATTTTCGCCGGCGCGGCCTGATTGCCGGATCGGCGCTGTTTCTTGGCGGCGAGGCCCGCATCAGTGGTTCCGTGGCGCTTGCCGCGCCCAAAAAAAATCCGAGGGAGGAAGTTGCCCATGCCTGAGTTTCCGATCCGCAAGATCGCGGTGCTGAGCGAAGAGATATTTCACGAAGGCGGGCCGGTCGCGGACGTGCCGCGGCGGCGTGCCGCGGCCATGGCCGTGGTCAAGAACCCGTTCGCCGGGCGCTATGTCGAGGATCTACAGAGCGCCATGGACGATCTGAAGCCGCTCGGCCTGCTGCTTTCCGACCGGTTGATCGCGGCACTGGGCGGCGACGTCAAGCAGATCGACGGCTACGGCAAGGGTGCCATCGTCGGCACGGCGGGCGAGCTGGAGCATGGCGCGCTCTGGCACGTGCCCGGCGGCTACGCCATGCGCGAACGGCTCGGCGACGCCAAGGCGATCGTGCCCTCGGCCAAAAAGGTCGGCGCCTTCGGCTCGAAGCTGGACGTGCCGCTCGGCCACATCAACGCCGCCTATGTGCGCAGCCATTTCGACACCATGGAAGTCGGCATCAGCGACGGCCCGCGCCCCGACGAGATCTTGTTCTGCCTGGCCATGACCTGCGGCCCGCGCATCCACAACCGCATGGGTGGCCTTGCCGCCGACGGCATCAAGGCCTGGGACGGACTGCGGTGAGCGGCGGGGAGCTCAAGCTGGTCGAGGCCGAAGAGCCTGAGGAACATGATTACCTCCTGCAAGAGCAGGTCGGCTTCATCCTGCGCAAGGCGCACCAGCGCCATGTCTCTATCTTCGCCGCGCATATCGGCGACCTGACGCCGCCGCAATTCGCCGCACTCGCCAAGCTGCGCGATGTCGGCGAGACCTCGCAGAACCAGCTCGGCACGCTGATCGCGATGGATGCCGCGACGGTGAAAGGCGTTATCGACCGGCTGAAGGCGCGCGGCCTGGTCGAGCTTTCCAAGCATGAGGTCGACAAAAGGCGGCTGCTGGTCAATCTGACCGCCGAAGGCCGCGACGCCATCGAACGCCTGATCCCGCTGGCGCGCGAGATCACCAGGGAAACGCTGGCGCCGCTCTCGGCCAAGGAGATCGCCAACTTCATGAAGCTGCTGGCCAAGCTGGCGTAGTCTCCTCCTGCCGGACGCCGATCGGCGCCCGGCAGAAGCTTATCGTTTCACAGGCCGTTGTCTTTCAGCACCTGGGCGGCGTTTTCCTTGGTGATCTTTTCGGTCGGCAGCGTGATGGTCTTTTCGACCTTCTCGCCGTTGAGGAACTTGATCGCCTGGCGCAGGCCCTCCGCGCCCGGGGTCACATAGGTGAAGGTCGCCGTCAGCTCGCCCTTGTTCACCATTTGCACGCCTTCATTGGGCAGGCCGTCAATGCCGATGAACTTGATGTCCTTCTCGCGGCCGACATCCTTGGCGGCGAGATAGGCGCCATAGGCCATCGGGTCGTTGTGGCCGTAGACGAGATCGATCTTCTCATTGGTTTTCAGCGCGTTGGCCATCAGATTGTAGGCCTGGTCCTGCTTCCAGTCGCCCGACTGCTGGTCGAGCAGGTACTTGATGCCCGGTTCCTTGTCGGTGAATTCGTGGAAGCCGTCATGGCGGTCATGTGCCGGCTGGGTGCCCATGCCGCCCCAGATCTCGACGACATTGCCCGCCGCCTTGCCCTTGCCGCCGAGCAGTTCGACGGCATATTCGCCGGCCGCGCGGCCGATCAGCTTGTTGTCGCCGCCGACGAACTGCGTGAAATCCTTGGTGTCGACATTGCGGTCGAGCACGAAGACCGGGATCTTGGCGTCGATGGCCTGCTGCACGACGCCGGTCAGGCCGGCGGATTCCTTCGGCGACACCAAAAGCGCGTCGACCTCCTGGCGGATCAAGTTCTCGACATCGGCGACCTGCTTCTCGGTCTTGTCCTCGCCGTCGGTAATGATCAGCTCGACCTCGGGATGCTTGGCGGCTTCGGCAATGATGTCCTTGTTGAACTGGGCGCGCCAGGGCTCGATGGTGGTCACCTGCGAGAAGCCGATCTTCCACTTCTTGTCCTGGGCGAAGGCATTGCTCGAGAGCAGCGCGGTGGTGGTCAAAAGTGCCGCTCCGACGGCGGCAAGCTTCAGCATGTCACGTCGTGTCATTTCTTGTTTCCTCCGAGATTGAGAGACGGGGTCTCTTGCGACGGTCGCTTTGCCGCGGCCGTTTCCTTGCGCGCCGCTTGCCCGCCGGGCAGACGCAGATAGGCCAGGAGATCACCGGCATTGCGCTCCTGCACGAGCACGGTGCCGATGATGATCATCCCCTTCAGCACCAGCTGAAGGTTCGAATTGATGTTGTGGAGCTGCAAGATGTTGGAGAGCAGCCCGAAGATCAGCACGCCACAGAAGGTGCCTATGAGACTGCCGCGTCCGCCCATCAGGCTGGTGCCACCGATGACCACGGCGGCGATGGCGTCGAGTTCCAGTCCGGCGCCGGCATCGGGCTTGCCTTGCCGGTACTGCGCCACGTAGAGCACGGCGGCGATGCCGGCGAGCAGACCGGAGACGGCATAGGTGGCGATCTTGACGCGGCCGGCGGCGATGCCTGAAAGCCTAGCCGCCTCCTCATTGCCGCCAATGGCATAGACATAGCGGCCGAACGGCGTGAAGCGCAGCACCGCGCCATAGATCAGAATGGCGCCGAGGAAGAACAGGCCGGGCATCGGGATGACGCCGAACACCAGCGAGCGCAGCATCTCGAAATCGGCGGTGGCGTTCGAGCCGGTGTAGACGGGCAGCACCGCATTGTTCTGGCCGGCGGTAAGCCGGGCGATACCGAGCGCCGTCACCATCATCGCCAGGGTGACGATGAAGGGCTGCAGCCGTCCGGCAACGATGATGAAGCCGTTGATGGCACCAAACAGCAGGCCGACGCAGGGCGCCACCAACAGCACGCCGAGCACGCCGAATTTGGGCTCGATCTGCGGCAGCAGGTACCATAGCGACAGGCCGCACAGAACCACGCCGACGATAGCAGGCGTGACCAGGCCGCGACCATTGTCCAGCGGGACATCGCGCGCGGCGGCGTCAGGACCGGCGCGGGATTTTTGCAAATTGAGGAAGATGAAGCGGGTGACGACGAAGCCGAGGCAAAGCGCCACCAGGGCAACGGTCGGCACGCCCAGCACGACACCCGGCGTCACGCCGGGCACCGTCAGCAGCATGGCGCAGACCACAGAGCAGATGGCCATCAGCGAGCCGACGGAAAGATCGATGCCGCCGGTGATGATCACCGCCGTCATGCCGGTGGCGATCAGCCCGGTGGTCGACACCTGGCGCAGCACGTCGAGCAGATTGCCATAGGACAGGAAGATGTTGTTGCCCTTGGAACTCACCGGCGAGCCCAGCACGCCGATCAGGAAGATGGCGATCAGGCCCCAATAGAGCTTGGTCCGGGACAGGAGTTTCAGAGCGGTCATGCTGCTGGTCTCGACAAGGTGCGGCGTGGGGCGGCGAGGCGCATGATGGCCTCTTCGCTGGCCGCGCCGCGTGAAAGGATGCCGGTCTGGCGGCCGTCAGCCATCACCAGGATGCGATCCGACAGATGCAGCAATTCCGGCAGTTCGGAGCTGATGACGGCGATGGCGAGGCCATCGCGCGCCAGCTGGAAGATGAGGTCGTAGATCTCGCGCTTGGCGCCGACATCGATGCCGCGTGTCGGCTCGTCGAGCAGAAGCACTCTTGGCCTCGTCGCCAGCCACTTGCCGATGACGACCTTCTGCTGGTTGCCGCCCGACAACGTGCCGGCAGGCTGGTCGATGTCCTGGCAGCGTATGCCGAGCGCCTTGACCGCCTGCCGCGCCAGCCTTTGTTCGCCCGCCAGCGAGCGGATGCCGAAACGCGCCAGCGATCCGACCAGCGGCAGCGCCACATTGTCCGTGATCGAGGCCTGCAGGTGCAGGCCTTGCGTCTTGCGGTCCTCAGTGACCAGCGCAATGCCCAGGCGCCTGGCATCGCGCGGCGAGCGGATATCCACGGGCAGCCCGTCGAGCCGGATCTTGCCGCCGGTCCGGCCGTCGCTTGAGCCGAAGATCGCTTCCATGATCTCGGTGCGGCCCGAGCCCAGAAGGCCGCCTATGCCGAGGATTTCTCCGGCGGCCAGATCGAAGCTGACGCTGTCGATCACCTGCCGCCAGCCTTGGCGGTCGGGCTTCGACAGCGACAGATCGCTGACCGAAAGCACGGTCCTGCCGCCGGGATCCCGCTCGTCCTGGGAGGATGCGAGCAGGTCCCGTCCGACCATCGCCGAGATGATGGCATTCTCGTCGAGCTCGGCCATCGGCCGCGTCAGCACATGGCGACCGTCGCGGAAGACGGTGACACGGCCGGCCAGATGCATGACCTCGTCGATGCGGTGCGAGATGTAGACGATGGCGACACCGCTCTCGGCAAGCTGGCGGATGATGCGGAACAGCCGCTGGCATTCGGCCGGCGACAGTGCCGAGGTCGGCTCGTCCATGATCAGGATGCGCGCCGCCATCGACAGCGCCTTGGCGATCTCGACCAGCTGCTGTTCGCCGACGCGCAGGGCGCCGACGCGCGCTTCGGGATCGAGTTCGATGCCGAGCCGCTGCAGAAGGGCGCCCGCGGCACGGCTGCTCGCTTTGCGATCGACGATCAGCCCGGCGATCAGTTTTTCGCGTCCAAGGAAGATGTTGTCGGCGACGCTGAGTTCCGGCACCAGGTTGAGCTCCTGGTGGATGATGGCGATGCCGGCATCCTCGGCCTCGCGCACGCCGGCGAAGCTGACCGGCCGCCCATCGACGCTGACCGTGCCTTCGTAGCCGGTGTAGACGCCGGAGAGGATCTTCATCAGCGTCGACTTGCCGGCGCCGTTCTCGCCCATCAGCGCATGGACCTCGCCACGCCGCAATTCGAAGCCGACATCGACCAGAGCGGCAATGCCGCCGAAGCTCTTGGAAATGCGGTCGGCACTCAGGACGACGCCGGAACGGTCCGCCGCAGCATGCCCATGGGCGATGGAATCCCTGTGCTCCATGACAATGGCGGCCTCCCTTCCGTCGTCGTCAATCTCGCCCAAACGCTATTCTAAACGTTTCGATACTGTCAAGCCGCTATCTGATAGTGGCGGATTGGCGCTTTTCAATTCTTGCGAAAAACCTTGATATTCCGTAGGTATAGCGAATAGACACCGGCGAAACGTTTCGAAAATGACGGCAAACAAACGGACGAGACAGCGGAAATCGACGGCGCCGACCATGCTGCATGTGGCCGAAGCCGCGCGTGTGTCGGTCGCCACCGTTTCGGCGCTGATCAACGGGACGGCGACCGTCAGCCCGGAACTCAGCCAGCGCATCGAACAGGCGATCCGCGATATCGGCTACAAGCGCAATGCCATCGCCCGCAGCCTGAAGATGGGCACGACGCGCACCATCGGCCTGACGGTGCCGCACATCACCAATCCGTTCTTCACCGATGTCGTCTCGGTGATCCAGCAGGCCTTCGACCGCGCCGGCTATGCCGTCATGCTGTGCTGCACGGACGAGGATTTGAACACACAGGACGACCAGATCCGGCTGCTGCTCGACCGCATGGTCGACGGGCTGATCGTGGCCCGCGTCGGCGATGGTGCGATCCTCAAAGGGATCGTCGATGCCGCCAACGTGCCGGTCGTGCTGCTCGACCGCGTCTGCGAGGGTGTCGACACCGATGCGGTGGTGCTCGACAACCAGCGCGCGGTGTTCGACGTCATCACCTATCTGATCAATCTTGGCCACCGGCGCATCGGCTACATCACCGGCACATCGGACATTTCGCCGATGCATGACCGCATGACGGGCTATCGCGAGGCGTTACATGCCGCCGGCCTGCCGGTGGCCGAGGAACTGATCCGCTCCGGCAATTTCCATGAGATTGACGGCTACAACGCGACCATGCAGCTGTTGTCGCTGCATGACCGGCCAAGCGCGATCTTCTCGGCCAACAATCCGATGGTGATCGGCACCATGAAGGCGATCCGTGACATCGGCCTGTCCTGCCCGGAGGACATTTCGGTTGCCTGTTTCGACGATTTTCCGTGGTCCGACGTGTTCCAGCCGCAGCTGACCACGGTGGCGCAGCCGGTGCAGGCGATCGGCGAACAGGCGGCCAATCTGCTGCTTGACCGGCTCGCCGGCAACCGGGACGCACCGCCGCGCAAGCTGGTGCTCAAGGGCCGGCTGATGATCCGCAATTCGTGCCGGCCGCTCGGGGCAATCGCGCAGAGCGTGAGCGCTTAAACCGCGAACACCCCGGAACAAAGCGCCTGCAGCTTCGAAAAGACGCCCTTGCCGCCCGTGATGACTTGCGTCCCGCTCTGCAGCACCGTCCTGGGATCCGCCTTCAGAACGGTACCGCCGGCCTCCTTGATCAGCAGCATGCCGGCCAGGCAGTCCCAGGCATTCATGTGTTCCTCGACATAGCCAAGCAGCCGGCCCGAGGCGACATACGCCAGCATCAGGGCGCCGGACGCGTTGCGGAAGAAGACGCCGCCTTCAGCGAGGAGCTTCTGGATCAGCACGGCGATATTCTCGGCCTCGGCCCGGTTCGAAAATCCGGTTCCCACCGAGCCTTCTTCCAGGCTGGTCGCCGCGCTTGCCTTGATCGGCCTGCCGTTGATGAAGGCGCCGCCGCCGAGCCGGCCGTGAAACGTCTCGCCGGTCGACGGTTCGTGGATGACGCCGACGACCGTCTCCCCGTCCGTGGCGCAAGCGATCACCACGCACCAGGCCGGAATGCCGCGCACGAAATTGGCGGTACCGTCGATGGGATCGATGACCCAGGCATAGCCGGTCGAGCTGGCGACCGAAGCATGTTCCTCGCCGACAATGCCGTCTTGCGGATAGTCCTTGGCGATGGCCGCGCGGATGAACAGCTCAACCTCACGGTCGGCTTGCGAGACCAGGTCCTGATGGCCCTTGCTCTCGATGGCCAGGCTTTCCAGATCGCGGAAATATTCGAGGCCGAGTTCGCCGGCGCGCCGCGCCAGATCGATGGCAAACTGCGTGCGGGCGTCAAGATCATGTGTCACGGGAAGGCTCGCTCTTGCCTGGGGATGCGCCGCACTTAGCAGAGCATCGCTGCAGGCAAAAGCACCTGGCGGATAAATGTCAGGCCGCCTGCGAGAGCGATTTGTGAGCGTCAGCCAGGATCTCGAACGACCGCACCCGCGCCGCATGATCGAAGATCTGCGCGGTGACCATCAGCTCGTCGGCGCCGGTGCGGCGCACGAAGGCGTCGATGCCCTGGCGGACCGTCTCGGGAGAACCGACGACGGCGCAGGACAAGGCCTGGCCGAGCATGGTCTTGGCCATCGGGTCGAGATCGCGGTCATAGTTCTCGACCGGCGGCGGCAGTCTTCCCGGCCGACCGGTGCGCAGATTGACGAAGGCCTGCTGCAGCGAGGTGAACAGCAGCCGCGCCTCGGCATCGGTGGGCGCGGCGAAAACGTTGAGGCCGAGCATGACATGCGGCCTGTCGAGCTGTTCCGACGGCTGGAAGCGCGAGCGGTAGATGTCCAGCGCGTGATCGAGTTCGGCCGGCGCGAAATGCGAGGCGAAGGCATAGGGTAGGCCGAGCATGGCGGCGAGCTGCGCGCCATAGAGGCTGGAGCCGAGTATCCAGATCGGCACGCTCTGGCCCTCGCCCGGCACGGCGCGCAAGCGCTGGCCTTCCTCGGCGGGGAGGAAATAGCCCATCAGCTCGACAACATCCTGCGGGAAATTATCGGCGCCGGCCTCGAGGTTGCGGCGCAAGGCGCGCGCGGTGTTCATGTCGGTGCCGGGAGCCCGGCCCAAGCCCAGATCGATGCGGCCGGGAAACAGGGCGGCCAGCGTGCCGAACTGCTCTGCGATGACCAGTGGCGCATGGTTGGGCAGCATGATGCCGCCGGCGCCGACGCGAATGGTTTTGGTGCCGCCGGCGACATGGGCGATGACGACCGATGTGGCGGCGCTCGCGATGCCCGGCATGTTGTGATGCTCGGCCAGCCAGTAGCGCTTGTAGCCCAGCTGTTCGGCATGGCGGGCGAGATCGAGCGAGTTGGCCAGCGACTGCGAGGCGTTGCTGCCCTCGACGATCGGCGACAGGTCGAGAACGGACATTTCGGTCATGCGTTGGTCTCCACGATCTTTTTCTCACGCACTTTGGCCTCGAAAGCCGTGCGGTCGGGAATGATGATGCCGAGCTGGCCTTCCAGCGTGTCGGCGAGTTCGGCGGCGGTGGCCATCTCTGTCTGCTCGGTGCGGCCGCCAAGGTGATGGATCGACAGGCGGTTGCCGCGCAACGCGTAACGCCGGTCGGGCGCGGCGCGCGCCGCGATGACAGTGCCGAGGAAATGCGATGTCGGGCTGGTCGACAGGAAGTAGTTGGTGACGGAATAATCGACCTCGTATTGCGGCTGCAGGTCGAAGCGGTAGAGCGAGCGCCAGTCGCCGCCGATGGCAGCCTGCAGGCGGAAATGATCGCCGGCCTCGACGAGGCGGAACGTCTCGTGCGGCGTCGCCTGTTCGCGGCCCGGCTCAAGCAGCAGCGGCGCCGTCAGGGTCAGGCCACCGAAGCCGACATCGGCGATATAGGTCCGGCCATCGAGCTCGATGCGCAGCAGCATGTGGCTGCGCGCGGTGATGGCGTCCTCGCTCTGGCCCCAGAGCACGCGCGCGGCCAGGCCGACCACCTCGAAACCAAGTGTCTTCAGCGCGTGCATAAGAAGCAGATTGTGCTCGAAGCAATAGCCGCCGCGCCCGCCAAAGACGATCTTGTCTTGCAACGCGGCGCGCTCGAGCCGAACGGGCTGGCCAAGAAACGGATCGATATTTTCGAACGGGATCGCCTGCGGGTGCAGGAAATGCAGCGTCTTCAGTGTGTCCAGCGATGCATCCCGCGGACCGGCGTAACCGATGCGAGCGAGATAGGCGTCGAGGTCGAAGGAAACGTCGTTCATCGGGAAGGGGCACCGGCCATTGTACGGCCGGATATAGGCATTCGGTCCGGGCGTCGCAAACACAGCGAGTTGGCTACGCGGCGGCCTTGTTGTTCTCCTCGACGGGTTCGTCTTCCACCACGGCGGTTTGCTGTGCGGCGAGGAAATTGCCGACATGGCCAAGCCCCTCGAAATGGTCGCAGAACACTTTTATGACGACCAGCAGCGGCACCGCCATCAGCGCGCCGACGAAACCCCAGAGCCACGACCAGAAGGCAATGGCGATGAAGATCGCCACCGCGTTGATCTCGAGACGTCTGCCGACCACCATCGGGGTCACGAACTGGCCTTCGACGACATCGCACAACAGCACGAAGGCCGGCGCCAGCAGCGCATAGGAAATGGTGTCGAAGCTGATCAGCGCCATCACCGCGACCAGCACGATGGTCAGCAACGCGCCGACATAGGGCAGGAAGTTGAATAGGGCGGCGGCGACGCCCCAGACCAGCGGGTTGGGCATGCCGAGCGCCCACAGGCCAAGGCCGATGACGGTGCCGAGACCGGCATTGATGATGGTGACGGTGAGCAGATAGTGCGAGATTTCACGCTCGACGTCATAGACGACGCGCAGCGCCCGCTTCTTCTCGCTGAGGCTGGCGAAGGACTGGATGATCTTCTCGTAGAACATCGTGCCCGAGGAGAGCAGGAACAGCGACAGCACGAAGATGATGGTGAGGCTTGTCCCCGCCGACAGGATATTGCTGGCGGCCGACGACAGGATGCCGGACTGGGCGACCGCGACTTTCTGGATGCCCGGCTCCTGCGAGGTCTCGGTCATCTGTTCGACCTGATGCGAGATCTGCATGATCCTTTCCAGCGGACGCCGCAATTGCGCCAGCCGCTCGGTGAGCTGCTGGCCGATCGACGAGGTGTTGTTGAGGAGGTCGATGACCGGACCACTGAGCAGGTAGCCGGCACTGGCAAAGAGGGCGATCGACAGCAATACCAGCAGGGTCGCCGAAACCACTTCGGGAATGCCGCGCTTGCGCAGCAGCCGCACGATCGGCGTCAATGTCAGCGCGAGCAGGAAAGCCAGCATGACCGGCATGAAGAAGGCGCGGGCGAAGTAGAGCGCATAGACAGTCATGAAGATGAAAATGCCGACCAGCAGCGAGCGCATCAGATGGGTATCGGCTCGCGCCACGGCGCGCGATTCGGTCGCTTCGGCAACGCCTGCGGCCAACGCGTCGGGTTCGGTTTTCATCATGGTCCCTCGACGGCGCACCGCAATCGGCGCAATCCGCCGACCGAAAACGCTGGCGTGGCCTCAAGGTTCCGTTAGCCGGCAGGCCCGCATCCGCAGGCCATTACTCATGTGACTCAGGCGACAGGCGCGGCCACGGCCGGCGCGGATTTCGCCGTCTCCTTGCGCACGATCGGCGCCACTTTGGTGCCGTAGAGTTCGATCGCCTTCATGATCTTGGCGTGCGGCATGGTGCCGATCGCCATCTGCAGCAGGAAGCGGTCATTGTTGAAAATCCTGTGCTGGGCGACGATCTTCTCGGCCACCTGCTCCGGATTGCCGACGAACAGGGCGCCGTTCGGACCACGCGACTGGTCGAAATGCGCCCGCGACGTCGGGCCCCAGCCGCGTTCGCGGCCGATGCGGTTCATCACTTCGGCCTGCGGACCGTAGAAATCGTCCGCCGCCTGCTCGGTCGTGTCGGCAATGAAGCCATGCACGTTGATGCTGGTGGCGAGACCGGCCGGGTCACTGCCGGCGCGCTTGGCGGCCTCGCGGTAAAGGTCGAACAGCGGCGCGAAGCGCGCCGGTTCGCCGCCGATGATGGCAAGCGCCAGCGGCAGGCCGAGCGCGCCCGCGCGGGCGGCGGACTGTGGCGTCCCGCCAATGGCGATCCAGACCGGCAGCCTGTCCTGGAAGGGTCGGGGATAGACGCCGCGGTCGTTGATCGGTGCACGCAGATTGCCGGACCAAGTGACCTTCACCTGATCGCGAATGGCAAGCAGCAGGTCGAGCTTTTCGGCGAAGAGCTCGTCATAGTCCTCGAGATTGTAGCCGAACAGCGGGAAGGATTCGATGAACGAACCGCGGCCGGCCATGATCTCGGCACGGCCACCCGACAGGAGATCGAGCGTGGCGAACTGCTGGAAGACCCGCACCGGATCGTCCGAGGAGAGCACGGTGACCGCGCTGGTCAGCTTGATACGTTTGGAACGCTCGGCGGCCGCGGCCAGCGCCACGACCGGCGCGGAAGCGGCATAATCGGGCCGGTGATGTTCGCCCAGACCAAAGACGTCGAGACCGACCTGATCGGCCAGTTCGACCTCCTCGATCAGGTTGCGCAAGCGCTCATGTGGCCCGATGGCGCCGGGGCCGGGCTGCGGGCTGACGTCGGCAAAAGTGTAGAGACCGAGTTCCATGTCATGTCATCCTGGTGTTGGGTTTTGCCGCTAGACGTAGCGAGCGACCTGCCTTACCGCCAGAGGCGTGGACGGTGAACAGTGCATGTCGGTTTGGGTGGAAAGGCGTCTCCCGGCTGCAACATCACGGAATTTCATGGCTGGCATACCGTTTTGGCGCTTGAACTCTCGGCATTCGCGCGTATGTAAGCCTCGCGAATTGACTTCAGGGAAGTGGACTTGGCTATCTACAGGGAAAAAGACATTTTCGAGCGGCGCAATGCCGCGAACGAGGCAAAGAAGGCGCTTCTGGAGCGCTTCAAGTCAAAGCCGGCGGCAGACGATCCCGCAGTGCTGGCACGACAGGCCGAACGCAAGGCGATCCTCGAGGCCCGCGAAATCCGCGAAGCCGAGAAGGCAAGGCTGAAGCAGGAGAAGCTGGCACGCGAGGCGGTCGAGAAGGCCGAGCGCGAGGCAGCGGCCGAAGCGGCACGCATTGCGGCCGAAGAGGCGGCACTGGCTGAAGCGAAGATCAAGGAAGCCGAAGAGACCGAGCGCATCGCCCGTTTGCTGGCTGACGAAGCCGAACGCAAGGCGAAACGCGACGCACGCTATGCGGCACGCAAGCAGCGCACCGGCAGGACGCCCCCAGGCTTCTCCGCCCGCTAACGCCTTAGCGGCCAAGCTTCGAAATTTGGAATCAGGGTCGCCTTGCAGCGGCCCTGAAGGCGTTTGCGTGAAAACAACGCGTTGAGCCTCTGAGGCAGGTCGTGCCAGCGGCCGCGCCCTCGGGCCAAGTTCGAGCGTGCGGACGCTTGGACGCATTCAGGCCGCGAACTTTAACCCCATGATACCGCAGACGATCAGCGCGATGCAGGCGAGCCGGATCGCAGTGGCGGGCTCGCCGAGCAGCCAGATGCCGAGCAGCGCCGTGCCGACGGTGCCGATGCCGGTCCAGACCGCATACGCAGTGCCGACGGGAAGCGCCTTCAAAGCCAGGCCGAGTAGTGTAAGGCTGACGATCATCGAGGCGACGGTGAGGACCGTCGGCACCAGTTTCGAGAAACCATCGGTGTATTTGAGACCGATCGCCCAGCCGATCTCGAACAGGCCGGCGAAAAACAGAAGAATCCAAGACATCGGGAACGCTCCATCCAGCATCGCGCCGGAGACAGGATCCGATCCTCAGATGCTGATCATTGTGGCGGGTCGTCCCGACCGAATTTTCGGGGGAAGCGCGGGGTCGTCCCCGCGCCCGAGATATAGGGTTGTCCAAACACCCGATCAACACCTGCCGGTAACATCATCTGACGCCGCCGGTGAGATTTTGCCGCGCCCGACTTGCCGAGGCCTACTTTTCCTTGATGCGCATCGCCTTGACCGGCGGCGCCTTCAGGGCGGGAGCGGGCGCCGGCTTCTTGGCATCCTTCTTCGGCTTGCGGGCTTCCTTGCCTGCCTTCATCGCACCTTTAGCCATGATTCGTTCCTCCAATTGCGGGGAGTGAAGTGAAACAAGAGAAACGCTTTGCTGCAAGAGGGCAGTGTCTGTCGTAACCGCAGGCCGGCTGCTTTCAACCGGTTTCTAATTTGCTCGTAAACCATGGCCGTCCGTGTCATGTTCATCTTCGCACTGCAGCATCGACCCGCGCATTCGCCGGGTGATCGTCGGGCAGGCCGTCAGGACGACAATGCGGATCCACATCGGCTGCGAGATGAGTTTCGACTTCCCGCAGGAAACGCCGCTCATCGCGATGCTCAATGTCCACTATTCCCGCGCCTCCGATCTCGAGCGCCCGGATTTCCTGACCTCGAACCCACCGGTGCCGATCGAGAGCTATCGCGACAGTTTCGGCAATTGGTGCAACCGCTTCGTGGCTCCGCCCGGGCGGTTCACCTTCGGCACGGATGCGGTGATCCGCGCCCCCGGTACCTTCGAAATGGGCGAGCTGATGGCCTGGCAGCACGAGGTGCGCGACCTGCCGGCGGAAACGCTGCTGTTCCTGCTGCCCAGCCGGTTTTGCGAGAGCGACCTTTTGGCCAGCGAAGCGTGGCGGCTGTTCGGCCATACGCCGCTCGGGATACCGCGCGTGCAAGCGGTGTGCGATTTCGTTCACAACCACATCGTCTTCAATTACGGCAACGCAAGGCCGACGCGCACGGCGGCGGAAACCTATCGCGAGCAGAGCGGCGTGTGCCGCGATTTCGCGCATCTCGCCGTCACCTTCTGTCGGGCGCTCAACATCCCGACGCGCTACTGCACCGGTTACATCAGCGATATCGGCATGCCGAAGCCATGGTCGAGCATGGATTTCGCTGCCTGGATGGAGGTCTATCTCGGCGGCCGCTGGCACGTCTTCGACCCGCGCAACAATGCACCGCGCATCGGCCGCATCCTGATCGCCTCGGGCCGTGACGCTGCGGATGTGCCGCTGACCCATATTTTCGGCCCGGGCACGCTCGCCGGCTTCAAGGTGTGGACCGACGAGATCGTCGAATAGCCGCCGTCTTCCGCCGGCCGGTCCCGGGCAAATCGCATCTTGAACGACCTGGCCGTTGGCGCGTTGTAGTGGAGCTTCGGCCGCCCGGCCGTTAGACTGGGTGCGTTGAACGGGGACCAATTGCATGGCCGGGCATGGCGGCTCCAAAATGGTCATCTATGCGGCGCTCGCCGGCAATCTGGCCATCGCGCTGACCAAATTCGCCGCCGCCTTCTTCACCGGCAGTTCGGCGATGCTGTCGGAAGGCGTGCATTCGCTGGTCGATACCGGCAATGGCGGGCTGCTGCTCTACGGCATGCACCGCGCCGCGCGCCCGGCCAACCGCGCGCATCCGCTTGGCCATGGCCGCGAACTTTATTTCTGGAGCTTCATCGTGGCGCTGCTGGTCTTCGCGCTTGGCGCCGGCGTGTCGTTCTACGAGGGCATCGTCCACATCATAGCGCCGGAACCTGCCGCCAACGTCAAGGTGAACTATATCGTTCTGGGCCTCTCCTTCCTATTCGAAGGCAGCTCCTGGATGGTGGCGCTGAAGGAGTTCCGCCGAGAGAAAGGCACGCAGGGCTGGCTGCAGGCGGTGCAGTCGAGCAAGGACCCGAGTGTCTACACCGTGCTGTTCGAGGACAGCGCGGCGCTTCTCGGCCTGATCGTCGCCTTTGCCGGCATACTGGCGGCGGAGATGCTGGAGATGCCGGAGCTCGACGGCGCCGCCTCGATCGGCATCGCGCTCATCCTCGGCGCGACGGCGATTTTCCTCGCCCGTGAAAGCAAAGGCCTGCTCATTGGCGAACCGGCCTCGCCCGAGGTGCAGAGAAAGGTGCTGGCGATCGCCCAGCAGGATCCGGCGGTGCAGCGGGCGAACGGCGTCCTGACCGTCCACCTGGGACCGCAAGAGATCGTTGCCGGCCTCAGCATCGAATTCGAGGACCATCTGGCGGCGCCGGAGATCGAGGCCTGCGTCGAACGCATCGAGGCACGGCTGAAGAGGGAGATGCCGGAAATCACGCGGCTGTTCGTCAAGCCGCAGACCACGGGCACCTGGGAGCAGCGGCGCAAGCTGATCGAAACCGCATCCTAACTCCTTTTTGCGCAATTCCGGACGGAAAACCGCTCACACTTTTCCTGGAATTGCTAATCCTGGACCAGCACTGCACCGTTGCCCCGTCGCATTGCCTTGCTAAGATCAGGCGACGGATTTCGGAGGAATGACCATGAAGATCGACGGCGGGTGCCATTGCGGCGCCATCACTTATGAGGCGGAGGTCGACCCGGCAAAGACCTCCATCTGCCACTGCACGGACTGCCAGCAGCTGACCGGCACGGCCTTTCGCGTCACCGTTCCCGCGCCCGAGGATCACTACCGGATCACCCGGGGCACGCCAAAAATCTATATCAAGACCGGATCGAGCGGCGCCAAGCGCGCCCAGGCCTTCTGCGGCGAGTGCGGTTCGCATCTTTACGCCACTTCGGTCGGCGACGGCCCGAAGGTCTATGGGATCAGGGTGGGCACGGCGCGGCAACGCGAGGATCTGGTGCCGACACAACAGAAGTGGCACCGGTCGGCCTTGCACTGGCTTCCGGAATTCGATGGCATAAGCATCGTGGAAGAGCAGTAGCACCCGCCTCTCGGTCGAACGCGACCCAAACCACCAATTATGTGCTAGCCTCGCCCACCATCAAAGGGCGGGTGATAGCGATGTTGGAAACGGACAAACTGTTTGCCGGCTCGATCCCGGAAAACTACGACCGCTACATGGTGCCGCTGATTTTCGAGCCGTTCGCCGTGGACCTCGCACAGCGAGCGGCGTCCTTCTCGCCCAAAGCCGTTCTGGAAGTCGCCGCCGGCACCGGGGTCGTCACCCGCGCCTTGGCGCCAAAACTGTCCCCTGACGCAAGCTATGTCGTGACCGACCTCAACCAGCCGATGCTCGACTATGCCGCTTCGCGACAGGCTCCCGACAGTCGCATCCAATGGCGCCAGGCCGATGCCATGGCGCTGCCGTTCGAAAATGCGGCCTTCGATCTCGTTTGCTGCCAGTTCGGCGCGATGTTCTTTCCCAGCCGCCCCTCCGCCTACCGCGAGGCCAGGCGGGTGCTGAAGCCCGGCGGACATTTCCTGTTCAACGTATGGGATCGCATTGAGGAGAATGTGTTTGCCGATGATGTGACCAATGCGCTGGCCAGGATTTTCCCGAACGATCCGCCGCGCTTTCTCGCCCGCACGCCGCATGGCTGCCACGATACAACACTGATCCGCAGCGAGCTGGAAGAGGCCGGCTTCTCCGGTGTGGCTATCGAAACGAGAGCCGAACAAAGCCGTGCGCCCTCGCCGCGCATTCCGGCCGTCGCTTACTGCCAGGGAACGGTGCTTCGCACCGAAATCGAGGCCCGGGATCCGGGCAAACTCGACGCCGCGACGGACTATGCCGCATCCGCGATTGCGGCCAGACATGGCAGCGGCGCGGTTGCCGCCAAAATTCAGGCGCACGTCATCGTGGCTGTGGCGTAGGCAAAATTATCCGTTCAGTCGTCGCCTTCGACGACGCGCAGCCTGAGCTGCCCGGTCTTCGAATCGGCAACGCGCGGGCCGGGCTCGAGTTTGGCGGCCGGTGCCCGTGACGGCGCGTCCGGGGCGGCATCGCCTTCGGCCTGCGCGCCGAACTCCAGCGCCTCGATCTTCTGGCCGCGCTTGGTCACCTTCGATGTCGAGACGAGGATATCGTCGATGTCCTTGGCCGACTGGCCGAAATGGACCTGTAGCTTGCGCACGCGCTCGTCGACACGCGCGACATCCTCCATCAGCCGGATCACCTCGCCCTGGATCAGATGTGCCTGTTCGCGCATGCGGGCATCCTTGAGGATCGCCTGGATGACCTGGATCGACAGCATCAGCAGCGACGGCGAGACGATGACGACGCGGGCGCGGTGCGCCTTGTGGACAACAGCCTCGAAATTTTCGTGGATCTCGGCGAACACCGATTCCGACGGCACGAACATGAAGGCGGTGTCCTGGGTCTCGCCCTGGATCAGGTATTTTTCCGAGATGTCGCGGACATGGATCTCGATGTCACGGCGGAAGGCCTGTGCCGCGACCTTCTGCAGGTCGGCGCCGTCGGCGGCGCGGATGGCGTTCCAGGCTTCCAGCGGAAACTTGGCGTCGATGGCCAGCGACGGCGCACCGTTGGGCATCTTCACCAGGCAATCGGGCCGGCTGCCGTTCGACAATGTTGCCTGGAATTCATAGGCGCCATGCGGCAGACCGTCGGCGACGATCGCCTCCATGCGTGACTGGCCGAAGGCGCCGCGCGTCTGCTTGTTGGAGAGGATGGCCTGCAGCTGCACGACCTGGCCGGCGAGCGACTGGATGTTGCCTTGCGCGACGTCGATGATGGCCAGCCGCTCCTGCAGCTTGGCCAGGCTCTCATGCGTGGATTTGGTCTGCTCGGTCATCGTCTGGCCGATGCGGCCGGTCATGGCGTCGAGGCGTTGGCCAATCGACTGCGTCAGCTCCGCCTGGCGGGCGCCGAATACTTCGGCGATGGCCCCCATGCGGCCCTGCATCTCGGCCTGGCTTTGCAAGATGCCGGCCATCCGCGCCTCGGCGTCGCGGGCATGGTCGGCGGCTTCCGCGGCCGCGATCGCGCGCGCCTTGGCCGACCGCCACAGCGCGACGACCAGCGCCACGAACAGGCCAAGAAACAACAAGGCGCCGAAGGCCAGGGCGTGGCCGAGGGTGATTGTCGAGGCGCCAAGTCGTGCGACGGGCTCGGAAAGGATGGTGCTCAGATCATTCATGTGGACAGCATAGCCGATTCGGCCTGATGGCACAGATCAAAACGTGAACGAGGCTCAGGCGCACCGGTTGACGCTTTTCGCTGAACGTCTTACGTGGGACGCCATGCCGATCAAGCCGCTCATCATCCTTCCCGATCCCATCCTGCGCCAGCTTTCCAAGCCGGTGGAGCGTGTTGACGCGCCCTTGCGTAAACTTGCCGACGATATGCTGGCGACCATGTATGACGCGCCCGGCATCGGGCTGGCGGCAATCCAGATCGGCGAGCCGCTGCGCATGCTGGTGATCGACCTGGCCAAGGAAGACGAAACGCCGGCCCCGCATGTCTTCATCAACCCGGAAATCCTGGAAAGCGCCGAGGCGCGCTCCGTCTACGAGGAAGGCTGCCTGTCGATCCCCGACTATTACGCCGAGGTCGAACGCCCCGCTTCCGTGCGGGTGAAATATCTCGACCGCGACGGCAAGCTGCAGGAGATGGAGGCCGAGGGGCTGATGGCGACCTGCCTGCAGCACGAGATCGACCATCTCAACGGCGTGCTGTTCATCGACCACATCTCGAAGCTGAAGCGCGACATGGTGGTGAAGAAGTTCAAGAAGCTCGCCAGGGACAAGGCGCCGGGCAAGCTGGTGGGATAGGATTTACTCTAGCAAGCCACGCAGAACCCATTCTTTGCTTATCTCGATTCCTTTCGCGCCGATTTCAATTGCGAGCGCACGGGACTCTGGTGAGAAAATCAAAACCATGACGATCGCCCCTGCTACGAGGGGCCTGATATAAATCGCGAAATTGCTTTCCCTTCGCCTCGACAGTTCGCCTTTCTCATATTGTTCTTCAACTGTTTTGAACTCGGCGAAGGGTGCTCTGCGTTTCCCAAAAGGCTTTTGATCCCGCTGCATATGAGGCTCCTAGGGATAGGTGCTCGAATCATACGCGCAGACTATTGGTGTTGCGTTAACGAACTCTCTAGGTAGTGGCGGCGGAAGATTGCAGCTCTTGTTGATCAAGGGTTCCGGGAATGATATCATTGATATCAAACCCTGGAGATGCCCATGGGCGACATGTTGATCAGAGATATTCCCGAACCTTTGAAGCGCGAAATCGAACAGGCAGCGCGCAAGGGCGGCCAGAGCCTGTCCGGAAAGGCCATCGATCTTCTGCGCAAAGGCATGGTCGCGGAGAAAGAGGCCAAGCCGGAACCGGGACTTTCCGCGTGGGATGCCATTCGTTCGGCGTTCGCTGCGGAAAACGCAATCGGCGACGAGTTCTCGGAGATAATGGACGAAATCGAAGCAGACAGGAAACGCGACTTCGGTCGTCCAGTCGAGGATTTCGAGTGATTGTCCTCGATACAAATGTTGTGTCGGAGGCCAGCAAGCCGGTGCCCGACTCGAATGTCTCCACCTGGTTCCGCAAACAGGATCTTCTCGCCCTCTATATATGCGGACCATTCGTCATGGAGCAGTCTTTCGGTGCCGAACGGTTTTTGAACAAGACCGGATCTGACCGCTATGTTCGCGTGCTCGATCAGCTGATTTCGCAGCAGTTCGCTGGTCGTGTCGTGGAATTTGCCGGTTCGATCCCTCGACTTGCCGGCAGGCTGCGTGCGGCACGCGAAAGGATCGGGCGCCCTATCAGTCTTTCCGACGCTATGATCGCGGCGATCTGCCTCGCCCATGATGCGACGCTTGCGACGCGCAATGTCCGTGACTTCGACGGGCTTGACCTGAAGCTGGTAAACCCGTTTGAAGCAGGGGCGTGAGCCGGCTCACGGTACGCAGAAAGAAACAGGGTATCGGAAGAAAAATGCCCCTTCGCGTCATCTTCATGGGTACGCCGGAGTTTTCGGTGCCGACGCTGCGCGCCATTGCCGAGGCAGGACATGAGATTTCAGCCGTTTACACGCAGCCGCCGCGTGCCGCCGGTCGGCGCGGGCTGGAGCTGACGCCGTCGCCGGTGCAGCGCGAGGCCGAGCGGCTGGGCATTGAGGTGCGCACGCCGACATCCCTCAAGGGCGAGGCCGAGCAGGCTGCTTTCAGCGCCCTGCGGGCCGATATCGCCGTGGTCGTCGCCTATGGGTTGCTGCTGCCGAAGGCCATACTCGACGCACCGCGGCTTGGCTGCATCAACGGCCATGCATCGCTTTTGCCGCGCTGGCGCGGTGCCGCCCCCATCCAGCGCGCCATCATGGCTGGAGACCCGGAAAGCGGCATGATGGTGATGCGCATGGAAGCGGGCCTGGACACCGGACCGGTG
This sequence comes from Mesorhizobium sp. CNPSo 4671, assembly GCF_057784245.1. Taxonomy (NCBI): domain Bacteria; kingdom Pseudomonadati; phylum Pseudomonadota; class Alphaproteobacteria; order Hyphomicrobiales; family Phyllobacteriaceae; genus Mesorhizobium; species Mesorhizobium sp. CNPSo 4671. The sequence goes on from NZ_JBWLUW010000004.1 coordinate 329,711, forward strand.
GGATTGCTTGAAAAATGCGCCATCGAACCCGATATGACGGCCGGCGATCTGCATGATCGGTTGATGAGTGTCGGCGCTGCCCTGATGGTGGAAGCGCTGGCGCAGCTGGAAAGGAACACCCTGACATTTACCGCGCAAGCGGCTGAAGGGGTGACTTACGCCAGGAAAATCGATAAATCCGAGACGCATGTGGACTGGACGCGGCCCGCAGCCGAAGTCCATAATCACATTCGCGGCCTGTCGCCCTTTCCCGGTGCCTGGTCCGAAATTGACATTGGCGGCCGCATGGAACGGCTGAAACTGCTTCGCTCGACGCTGTCCGAAGGCTTGTCGCTTTCGGACGATTTGGGTGAGTCGGGAGGAATTCTCGATGACCGGCTGGCGGTCGCCTGCGGGGCAGGCGCGATCAGACTGGTCGAAGTTCAACGTGCGGGCGGAAAGCCCGCCGCCGCGTCGGAATTCCTGCGCGGAGCCAAGATCGTAAAAGGAATGAAGTTCTCATGAGCATGATGTCGATACGCGCGGCGACGCCGCGGGATCGCGAGGCCATTCGCCTCGTCGAGGAACACGCCTTCGGCCAGCAGGCGGAGGCCGGACTGGTCGACGCGCTGGTGACTGGCGGCGACGCCGTCGTCGAACTGGTGGCGGAAGAAGACGGCCAGGTGGTTGGCCATATCCTGTTTTCGCGGCTGTTCGTCCAGAATGGCGGCAAGAGCTTCGCGGCCGTGGCACTGGCGCCGCTGGCGGTGGAACCTTCGTTCCACGGCAGCGGCATTGGCGGCGCGCTGATCCGCGAGGCACATATCCGGCTCAAGGATGCCGGCGAGACGCTGGCGGTGGTGCTGGGCGACCCGGCCTATTACGGCCGTTTCGGCTACAGCCATGCGCGGGCCGAGAAGTTCGAGAGCGAATACCAGGGCGAGGCGCTGCAGGCGCTGGCCTGGGGCGACGCTCCGGAGGCCGGCAGGCTGGTCTATGCCTCGGCCTTCACCGCTCTCGCCGCCTAGGCGAGAGCGTATAAGCTGCCGGCATGCCGCGTTTTCGCCTCGACATCGAATATGACGGCAGCCTGTTTGCCGGCTGGCAGCACCAGGCCGACCAGCCTTCGGTGCAGCAGGCGATCGAGCAGGCGATCGAGAAATTCTGCGGCGAGGCGGTGCGGCTGCGCGCCGCCGGTCGTACCGATGCCGGCGTGCATGCGAGCGCCCAGGTGGCGCATGCCGAGCTCGCCAAGACATGGCCTGGCGACAAGGTGCGCGATGCCGTCAACGCCCATCTGCAGGCGGCGGGCGCGCATGTCGCCATCCTGAAGGCGACGGTCGTGGCCGACGATTTCGACGCACGCTTCTCGGCCACCGGCCGCCACTATCTCTATCGCATCCTCAACCGCCGCGCGCCCGCGGCGCTGGAAAAGGGCAAGGTGTGGTGGGTGCCGAAGCGGCTTGACGCCGGCGCCATGCACGAGGCCGCGAAACTCCTTCTCGGCCGGCATGACTTCACCACCTTCCGCTCGACGCAGTGCCAGGCCAACAGCCCGGTTCGCACACTGGAGCGGCTGGATGTAACCCGGGCGGGCGACATGATCGAGGTGAGAGCTTCGGCCCGTTCGTTCCTGCACAACCAGGTGCGCTCCATGGTCGGCTCGCTCAAGCGCGTCGGCGATGGCGGCTGGACCGAGGCCGACCTCAAGGCGGCGCTCGATGCGCGCGACCGCGCCGCCTGCGGCCAGGTGGCGCCGCCCGACGGGCTTTTCCTCATTGGGGTCGATTATCCCTGAATAGAGTCCGGAGGCTCTATTCAGGATGAGCCGGCAGGCTCTACCCCGGGAACGGTGCGGAAAGGCTCTGGGTCCCGATATCGTCCGGCACGGTGATGCCAAGCAGCATCTGCAGCCCGAACAGCACCAGCAGCGAAGCGATGAACATGCCGACGAAAACGGCGGTGCCGACCGCCGCGCCCTTGCCGATGGTGGCGTTGGTCATGCGCCAGGTCAGCACCATCGACAGGGCAAACAGGAGCAGCGACACAAGGCTCGAGACCTGGCTTGCCGACGTCAGGAAAAGCCTGATCAGCGCCGAGGGCAACATCAGCCAGGCCGTGATGGCGGAGGCCCAGTTGCTGGCCACGACATAGTGGACGAAGCGCCCGCCAATGCCGGCGCGCGGCGCGACCAAAGCGAGCGCGACCAGCGGCAGCACCCAGGAGCCGATATCGACCGTCGCCAGGCGCACCAGCATGCTGAAACGGCCCACGAAGGCGTCGGGATCGCCGATCTGGTTGGCGATGCCGACCCAGCCGACAATCAGCGCCGGCGCGGCAACGACGATGGCGTAGAAGGAATTCCAGAAACCGTCCGCCGACAGGTCGAGCAGGCGCAGGCCGTCGACCTTGCCGAGCATCAGCCGCCAGGCACCGGTCAGCGAAGCTTGGGTTTCATCCGCCGAAAGCATGCTGCTCAGCCCTGCCCGAACCAGTCTTCGATGAAGCGCTGGTAGATCCGCGTCAGCGTTTCGAGATCGGCAAGGGCGACGCGCTCATCGACCATATGCATGGTCTTGCCGACCAGGCCGAACTCGACCACCGGGCAGTAATCCTTGATGAAGCGCGCATCCGACGTGCCGCCCGACGTGGACAGCGCCGGTTTCTTGCCGACCGCCGCCATGATCGAGCCGGCAAGCGTGTCGACCAACTTGTCGTCGCGGGTCAGAAAGACATGGCTTGGCCGGTCGCGCCAGACGAGGTCGTAGTCGACCGGCGTCTTCTTGCCCGGCCGGTACTTCTTGCGCTTCGCCGCCTGGTCGAGCCGGTTGTGGATTTCGGCCTGGACGGTCTCGGCCGTCCAGGTGTCGTTGAAGCGGATGTTGAAGGTCGCGGTTGCCTTGGCGGGAATCACGTTGGTAGCCGGATTGCCGACATCGATGGATGTGACCTCCAGATTGGTCGGCTGGAAATCCCTGGTTCCCTTGTCGAAGGCGGGATGCAGCAAGGCGTCGACCAGGCCGATCAGCCCGCGCACCGGATTGTCGGCAAGCTGCGGATAGGCGGCATGGCCCTGGCGGCCATTGACGGTGATCGAACCGGACAGCGAACCGCGCCGGCCGATCTTGATCATGTCGCCGAGCGCGTCGGGGTTGGTCGGCTCGCCTACTATCGCGGCATCCCATTTCTCGCCCCTGGAAGCGGCCCATTCGAGCAGCTTGACCGTGCCGTTGATGGCCGGGCCTTCCTCGTCGCCGGTGATCAGCAGCGAGACCGAGCCCTTGGGGCCGCCATGCGTCTCGACATGGCGCGCTATCGCGGCGATGAAACAGGCGATGCCGCCCTTCATGTCGACGGCGCCACGGCCATACATGTCGCCGTTGGCGACCTCGGCGGCGAAAGGCGGATGCGTCCAGGCGGCCTCGTCGCCGACCGGCACGACATCGGTATGGCCGGCGAACATCAGATGCGGGCCGTTGCCGGACCGCCTTGCATAGAGGTTCTCGATGTCGGGCGTGCCGTCTTCCGAAAAGACCGGCCGATCGACCAGGAAGCCGAGCGGTTTCAGCATCGTTTCCAGCGCGCTCAGCGCACCGCCTTCGGCGGGAGTCACCGAGGCACAGCGGATAAGGGCGGCAAGGTTTGCGGCGGGGTCGGTCGGCAGCGTCATGGCAAAAGCGATAGTCGAAAGCGGTGGGCCTGTCACGGGCAGACATAGGGGCCAGCGCAATGGCAGACGATGCCGCCGACATTATGGTTTTCATGTCGTATAGTCCGGCCGGTGCGGAGTTAAGAGATGGCAGACGGGGAAAAACGGATCGTCATCGCCGGCGCCGGCAGCATCGGCTGTTATGTCGGCGGTTGCCTGGCGCTTGCGGGGCGGCAGGTCGTGCTGCTGGCCCGGCCGCGCATCGAGGCGGCGATGCGGCAGGGCGGATTGCGCGTCAGCGACCTTGACGGCCGCGATCGCCTGCTCAAGCCGGACGCGCTCGGGGTAGCCGCCGATCCAGCCGTCGCCCTGCCGCAGGCGGATGTGATCCTGGTGACCGTCAAGAGCGGCGCGACGCAGGAAATGGCGGCGCTTATCGAGGCCCATGCCCGACCCGATGCGGTGGTGGTCAGCCTGCAGAATGGCGTCGACAACGCCGACAGGCTGCGCGCCGGATCCGGCCAGCGAACCGTGCTGGCCGGCATGGTGCCGTTCAATGTGGTGCAATCGCCCGACGGCGAACTGCCGCTGCGCGTCCACCGCGCCAGCGAGGGCAAGGTGATGATCGAGGATGGCGGCGTTCTCGATGTCGCCGGTTTCCTCAATGTCGAAGGGCTGGCGGTCGAGACGCATGGCGACATGAAGGCCGTGCTGTGGGGCAAGCTTTTGATGAACCTCAACAACGCGCTGGTGGCGCTGTCGGGCCTGCCGCTGGCGCGCGAACTCGCCGACCGCCGCTGGCGGCTGATCCTGGCCGGCCAGATCGATGAAGCCTTGCTGGCCATGAAGGCCTCCGGCATCGCGCCGGCGCGAATCGCGGGCCTGCGGCCGGCGCTGCTGCCGACAGTGCTGCGGCTGCCGGACTGGCTGTTCAAACGGCTCGCGCGGCGCATGCTGGCGATCGACCCGCAGGCGCGCTCGTCGATGTGGGACGACCTGCAGCGCGGCCGGCCGACGGAGATCGGCGAACTGCAAGGCGCGGTGCTCGACCTCGCCCAGAGGACGGGGACCCCGGCGCCGTTCTTGAAAAGCGTTACCGCTTTGGTGCGCGCGGCCGAAGCGGCGCGGCTTGGCCCGCCGGGCCTGGTGCCGGAACAGGTTGTGCCGCCGGATGGTTCTCGATCAGCGTGATCTTCTGCCAGATCTTGCGCGACAGGTTGGACGCCAGGTTTTCGATGTCGTTGACGCCGTCGATGACGACATCGTCATTGACCGACTGCGCGAACAGCGCGGCGATCTTGCCGGTGATCGACAGCATTTCGGAGCAATAGTCGAGGTAGCGCGCCAGGTCGGCGGCATTGGTGATGCGGGCCGGCGAATGTGCCGTCGGCTTGAAACTGGCCGAGAGTGCCGCCGGATCCTTGGTCAGCTGGTGCATGTCGATGACATGGATCAGAGAACGAAGGCCGTGCAGCTGGCGAAACACCCGCTTGCGCTTGATGCGCTCCTCGGTGCGGACCAGCGCCAGCAGGCCGAGCACGGCAAGGATGATCATGTTGATCGTGGCTTCGATGCCTTGCACCGATTGCACCGCATCGTCGGCCTGGGAGATGTGGATGAGGGGCAGAATGGTGCCGACGAACAGGAAGATCAATGCGCCGGCGAGGACGGCGGCGATGATCAGCCCGCGCAGCCACCAGATCGGCGCTTCGAGCGCCTGGGCCGCCTTGGCCAGATCGCGCGACAGCGACACCAGTTCGGCGGCGACGCCGCGCAGCCCGGCATTGGGAAAGCGCTCGGCAACGCGTTCCTCAAGCCGTTCGGCGGTGTCGATGATCAGTTCCGGATCAAGCGTGCGGTAGCGCATGTCCGATCGGCCCTCAGAGCATGATGCCGAAAAGTGTGAAGCGGCTTTCGGACGACATCATGCTCTATCTCTTTGATTTAGAGCCGGATTCAGATCTCAGGTCGATTCGACCTGAGATCAACCGGCTCAGGGTTGCGCCGGCTCGTTGGTGCGCCGGCCGTAGCGGTTGGACCCAGGCTGCCCTGGAAACAGGCACAACACAAGAAAGGCGACGATCGAGACGACCGGTACGAACAGGATCAGCGCGGCGATGCCCGGCTTGTCGAGGTCGTGCAGCCGCTTCACCGCCAGCGCGATGTTCGACCATAGCGAGGCGATGAAGGCGATAAAGAAGATGAACGACCACATATTGCTCTCGGCCGAGCCTTCCGGCACCAGCGTGAAGCGGTAGAGCGGGAAGGCCTGGATGATGGCGACGAGCAGGCCACCAAGAAAATAGGCCGCGCGGCTGACGCGGCCCGATGTCTTGAAGAAAAGCCAGGTGAGATTTGAACTGTCAGGCAAGCGGGTCCGGTCCGTATTGATTGGCACCCCTGGCGCCTTCGAGAATGCCGCATTCCACCAGAAACCAGATCGCGCCGATGAAGGGCACCAGGATGATCAGGCTCCACCAGCCGGACTTGCCCCGATCATGCCAGCGCTTGGCGTAGACGGCGAAGACCGAATAGAGCATGGCCAGCCCGTAGAGCAAATAGATAAAGCCGTAGGGCATCTGGTTGAATGTCGTGCCCAGTATGTTGTCGAGGATCATCGCGATGACCGCGCCAACGAAAATGACGCCAACGCAAGCCCAGAACTTCGCGCGGTTGATACGACCCTCATAGCTGGTCAGCAGGTATTTCCAGTCCATGTCACCCCTCCACGTTGAACCAGCGCGACGGATTGTCGCGCCGGCGGAAGGTGCGCCCGCCCGGCGAAAAGATCAATCGCGCAGCAATTCGTTGATCGATGTCTTGGAGCGGGTCTTGGCGTCGACGCGTTTGACGATGACGGCGCAGTAGAGGCTGGGGCCAGGCTCGCCGTTGGGAAAAGGCTTGCCCGGCAGCGAGCCGGCGACGACCACCGAATTGGGCGGCACTTCGCCGTAGAAGATCTCGCCGGTGGCGCGGTCGACGATCTTGGTCGACTGGCCGATGAAGACACCCATGCCGAGCACCGAGCCTTCGCGCACGATGCAGCCCTCGACGACTTCCGAACGCGCGCCGATGAAGCAATTGTCCTCGATGATGGTGGGGCCGGCCTGCATCGGCTCCAGCACGCCGCCAATGCCGACGCCACCCGACAGATGCACGTTCTTGCCGATCTGGGCGCAGGAGCCGACCGAGGCCCAGGTGTCGACCATGGTGCCCGTATCGACATAGGCGCCGACATTGACGAACGATGGCATCAGCACGGCGCCCGGCGCGACATAGGCGGAACGGCGAACGATCGACGACGGCACGGCGCGGAAGCCTGCCTTCTCGAAATCGACGGCGCTCCAGCCATCGAACTTGGACGGCACCTTGTCCCACCAGACAGCCTCGCCCGGGCCGCCCTTGATGATCGCCATCGGATTGAGCCGGAAGGAGAGCAGCACGGCCTTCTTCAACCACTGGTTGACGTGCCATTTGCCGTCGGGCTGACGTTCGGCGACGCGGGCGGCGCCGCGGTCGAGCAGGTCGAGCGCGGCCTGGATGGCGTCGCGCGTCTCGCCGCGGGTCGCGGTCGAAATCGTGTCGCGCTCCTCGAAGGCCTTCTCGATGGTCTTTTCGAGGCTCGCCAGATCGGGCTTCGACATGAATTCGCTCCATTACCAAGCTGTTAAGGGGCTGCGCCTTAACCTGTTTTGAAAGTCGCGCGGACCCCAGGCATGCTTCGCCTGTCTGGGTCTTTGCATAAGCAGGTTCTTGTCGCAAAACCGCCGGATACTTCTGCGGAACCTGCTTATGTTAAGGCTCCATGGGGGTCAATCGCACCTGCGTCATGGGACGGCGCAGTCAAGGAAATTTGGACGGGTAATTTGATGACACCTATGGAAAAGGCGGGGTGGACGCCGCTGCCGCATTCGGACGAGGATCTGGAGCGGTCGAAAAGCGTGCCGGACACGCCGCAGACGCGGGCCGAGACCTACCGGCTTGCCTGGAACGATCCCGACTTCATGACGCGACGCGAATTGCGCGCGGTGCGGCTGCAGCTCGAACTCCTGAAGCCGGAAATGATCCTGGCCGAGCGCGGTATCCGTTCGACGGTGATCCTGTTCGGCGGCGCGCGACTGCCCGAGCCCGGCGGCGAAGCCTGGGCGGCCAAGAACGAGACGCAGAAGAAGAACCTCGAGGCAAACAGCAAATATTACGAGGAGGCGCGCAAATTCGCCCGCCTGTGCTCGCAGCAATCGGCCGCCTCATACTACCGCGAATATGTCGTGGTGACCGGCGGCGGCCCTGGCGTGATGGAAGCGGGAAACCGCGGCGCCGACGATGTCGGCGCGCCGTCGATCGGGCTCAACATCGTGCTGCCGCACGAACAGGCGCCGAACGCCTATGTGACGCCGGAGCTGTGTTTCAACTTCCACTATTTCGCCATCCGCAAGATGCATTTCGTCATGCGCGCCAAGGCGGTGGCGGTGTTTCCCGGCGGCTTCGGCACGATGGACGAGTTCTTCGAGACGCTGACGCTGATCCAGACCGGACGCATGGAGCGCGTGCCGGTGATCCTGTTCGGCAAGTCGTTCTGGAAACGGGCGATCAATCTCGATTTCCTCGCCGAGCAAGGCACGATCAGCCCCGGCGACCAGGACATCATCGATTTCGTCGACACGGCCGACGAGGCGTGGGGGATCATCAGCCGGTTCTACAAATTAGGGGAGTAGGGCGGAGAACTGGGGAATTGAAGAATTGAGGGCCGGATCGTTCCTCCGATCTCCAGTTCTTCAATTCCTCAATTCTTCAATTCCTCTACCCCCTCCACAATCGCCGTCAAGAACCCCGCCAGATCGTCAGTGACGAAGTCGACATCGTCCTCCTGCGCGGGGTCGCGTTCCCAGATCTCGGCGAAGGTCGGCTCGAAGTTGCGTGGCACCACCAGCACGGTGGTCATGCCCAGCGCCTTCGGCACCTCCAGGTTGCGGGCGAGGTCCTCGAACATCACCGCATTGTGGCCGGTAACGGCGTGCAGCGCGGCGAATTTCTCGTAGGTCTGGCGCGCGGGCTTGGGGTTGAGGCCGGCCGCGACAATATCGAAGATATCGTCGAAATGATCGAGGATGCCGAGCTGGCGCGCGGTGCGCTCGGCGTGTCGGCGATCGCCATTGGTGAAGATGAACTTGCGACCGGGAAGCTGGCGGATGGCGGTGCCGAGGACAGGGTCGGGCACCAGCCATGAATAGTCGATGTCATGCACCTTCTCGAGGAAATCATCGGGATCGATGCCGTGGCGCGTCATCAGCCCATTCAGCGTCGTGCCGTATTCGAGATAGAGCTCCTTCTGCAGCTTGCGCGCCTCCTCGCGCGGCAGCGACAGCAGTTCCCCGACATAGGCGGTCATCTTGACGTCGATCTGCGAGAACAGATTCGAATGATGCGGATAGAGCGTGTTGTCGAGGTCGAACACCCAGTCGGTGACATGGGCGAAGCGGGCGGGATCAGGCAGCGTGGTCATGCGCTCCTTATGGCATGAAACGGGGAATCTGAAAGAGACTTTATCCACAACTTTCGCGCGCTTTGAGTGGCGGAAATGGCGGCACGATTCAAATTTTAAGCAACCGGGAAAGGTGGCCTTCAGGGCTTGCTGGCACAGAGACAGTCCTGTGGGGAGCCCGCGATGAACAGCATCATTCTGAAATCCGCCGCTATCGCTTTCGCCTCCGTCGCCGCCTCTCTTCTCCTGACGCTGATCATCGTTCCGGCCCTGGGATTCCCGATCAACCGAACGATCTGGCTGACCTCCACCCTCTGTCCGCTGGTGCTTGCATGGGTGGCCTGCGCCAGCACCTTCTGGCAGAGCGACAGGTTGAAAAACGCCCACCGCGAACTGGCCCGGGCGCACGCCCAGCTTGCAGCGGCGCACCGCCGCCTGTCGGAGAAGGCGAGCCGCGACGACATGACCGGCATGCTCAACCGGGAAAGTTTCTTTGCCGCGCTGGACGGCTCGCGGCGCAAGTCCGACCGCGGCGCGCTGCTGATCATCGACGCCGATCATTTCAAGAAGATCAATGACAGTTTCGGCCACCTGACCGGCGACGATGCGCTGCTGTTGATCGCCAGCGCCATCGAGCGCGGCGTGCGCAGCGGCGACGTGCTTGGCCGCATCGGTGGCGAGGAGTTCGGCGCGTTCCTGGTCGGGGCCACCGAGCAGGAAGCCAAGCGTGTCGCCGAGCGCATTCGCCGCGAGGTCGAGCTGATCCGCTTCCGGCCGGTCGATGAACGGACCATTCCGCTGACCGTCAGCATCGGCGGCACCGTGTGCGGCGAGGACGTCAACGTCTCGGAACTGATGCGCGCCGCGGACCGGCGCCTCTACCAGGCAAAGCATCGCGGTCGCAACCTGACGATCCTCGATACGGACATTTCCGCGGCCGCGTGAGCCGCCAGTCCGATACACCCGGCCTGTTAAGGAATTTCTAACCCTGTTTGCATTCGGTTGTGCCGCCTGGCCGGCTTTACACCGCCTTGAGACCGGGCTTGGCACGATACTGGCCTCTGTGACGATGCGTGTGCCGTTCGGGGAATGTCACGCGCGCATCGAAGCCCCTGCCCGAGAGACCTGTCATGAGTTTCTTCATAAAAAAAATGTCGCGTCGCACGCTCGTGCAGGCGCTGATCGCCCTGCCTGCCCTGTCCGTGTTCCGCAAGCTGCCTGAGGCCGATGCGACCCATACCGGTCCATCACGGGCCGGTTCCTCCCGGGGCGATCGATCCCATGGCGACCCGAATGAGATCGTCGAGATCAATGGCTGGATCCTGAAGCGGAGCGACCTGGCATGATCTTCGACAGCTATGAGGCGTATCGCGCCGCCAACTTCAAACCCAGGGTATGCGTCCTCGGTTCCGGCCCGGCCGGCACCACCATTGCCCGCAAGCTGGGTGCCGCCGGCATCCCGGTCGTGGTGCTCGAGGCCGGCTCGCGGGACTTCAGCGACGAGTCGCAGGATTTCTACCGTGGCACCACGGTCGGCGATTTCTATTTCGATCTCGACATCACCCGGCTGCGCTATATGGGCGGCAGCTCCAACCACTGGGCCGGCTGGTGCCGCGTGCTCGACAAACAGGATTTCGAGCCGAAGGCCTGGGCACCCGACACTGGTTGGCCGATCCGCCGCGCCGACATCGAGCCCTATCTGCATGAGGTGCACGATATCCTGGAGCTTCCCGATTTCCGGCCCGACGTGCCGATCTCGGACGACATACGCTGGGTGCAGCTGATCAAGAGCCCGGCGGTGCGCTTCGCCGAGAAATTCGCCGACGAACTCGACAAGAGCCGGAACATCGCCGTCGTGCTCAACACCTATGCGACCGAGCTTGCCGGCGACGGCAAACGGGTGACCGGCGCCAAACTTTGGTCCAACGGCCAGGACGCCGGCTCGTTCAGCGCCGACTATTTCATCGTCTGCACCGGCGGGCTGGAGAATTCGCGGCTGCTTCTGTGGTCGAACCAGCGCTCCAACGGCGGCGTCGTTCCGAACGCCATGGCACTCGGCCGCTACTGGATGGAGCACCCGACCTTCGAGGGCGGCAATGCCATCCTGGCCGATTACGGCGAGTTCGAGGTCGATGCCGTCAACGAGGCTTTCTTCTCGCCGACGCTTGCCGCGATGGAGCGGCTGCAGATCATGAATTTCGGCATCAGGCTGATCGAGACGCCCTATGCCGGCGTCAAGCATGTGATTGCGGACCTCGCCTGCACGGCGCCCGACATGGCCGAATGGGTCGCCTATCAGCTCAGCCAGAACCTGCGCTGCGCGGCCCAGCTCTACGTCGCCTGGGAACAGGCGCCGCTGGCGTCCAACCAGATCGAACTGTCGAAGACCGATGTCGACCATGCCGGCGTCCCGCGCATCGAGCTGCACTGGAAGAAATCGGAACTCGAACGCCGCACGCTTGTCGAAGGTCTAAAACTGTTCGGCAAGACACTGATCGAGAAGGATCTCGGCCGGGTTCGTCTGATGGATTGGATCGCCAATGGCGAGGATTATCCGACCGACGAGGAGACCGCCGGCCACCATCACATGGGCGGTACGCGCATGGGCACCGACGTCACCAGGAGCGTGGTGGACGCCAACTGCAAGGTGCACGGCATGGATAATCTCTATGTCGGCGGCTCCTCGGTGTTCTGCACATCCGGTCAAGCCAACCCGACAACGACGATCACCGCGCTGGCCTGCCGGCTGGGAGAGCATCTGAGCAAAGTGGTCTCCGTCTGAGCGGCCGGGAATATCCGCGACGGGCGCGGTTGCCGGTCAGATCGATGGTTTTTCGAGCGGCGCCAGGTCGGCACGGTAACGCGTCATAGCGCGGGTCGTGCGCGAGCCGAAGCGGATGAAGAAGGGCAGCATCAGGTCGCGCAGGAACAGGGCGATGCGGCCTTTTACCTGTTTTTGCGAACCGATGCGCCGGCTGACCTTGACGATGTGCTCGACGCGGTCCTGGCGCAGCGCCTGAAAGGCGGCGAAGGCCTGCGTCGGCAGCGGTGTCGTATCCAGGCACGCGGTGAGCACCACGGCATCCTCGATGGCCATCGACGCGCCCTGCCCGGAATGCGGCGAGACGGCGTGCGCGGCATCGCCCAGTAGAATCACTCGGCCGGTGTGCCATTGCGGCAGATGCAGCATGTCGAACACGGGATAGGCGCGCGGAATTTGCGTGACGGTGTCGACGATCTGGCGGATCGTTCTGGGGTCGCCGGCATGCAGCTGGCGAACGGTTGCCGCCAGATGGAGGGGATCGGGTCTCGCCAGGGCGGCATCCTCGTCCAGTGGGAAGGACGAGAACCACAAAACCGGCCCGTCATCCGGCTTCATGTAACCGAAGAAGGCTTTCTTGCCGAACACCATATGCATCAGGCCGTCGGTCGGCGCGACAAAGGGCAGTTCCGCCACACCGCCGACGCCGGTCAGTCCGGTATAGACAGGATCCGGGGAGGCCGGGAAACAGACGCGGCGGACGCGCGACCAGACACCATCGCAACCGGCCAGCCATGCGGCATCGACCGTGGCACCGTTGCCGAAGGCAAGGCGTACACAATCAGCCTGTTCTTCGATGTCGGCAAGCGCATGGCCAAAACGGATGTCGGCGCCAAGTGCCAGCGCTTCATCCAGCAGCGCGCCGAGCAGGTCCGAGCGCCGCAGCGTGACGCTTTCGGCGCCCGCTTCGCACATCGATTGCCGCTCGTCGAGATGGATGAGCCGGCGCCCGGCGGCGTTCATGATCTCGAAGCCAAGTGTGCGAATGCCCAGTGCGCTTACACGCTCGGAAAGTCCAAGCGCGCGCAAGGCATTGATGCCGTTGGGCGCCAAGGTGAGGAACGCGCCTTCGCTCAACGCCTCGCGCGATCGTGCCTCGAACAGGCAGACGCCGATCCTTTGCCGGCGCAGCATGACGGCAAGGGCCAACCCGGCGACGCCGGCGCCAATGATGGCAACCGGCAATGGCGAGGGGGTGGAGACGGCCATCGTTAAAAGCCGTAGATGGCGATGCGCACCAGCACGGCCGCGGCGGAAAGCGCCACCAGCAGGATGCCGAGGCCAATGGGAGAGCCCCAGCCATACCATTCCATCGCCAGCTTGGCGTATTTGAATTCATCCTCATGCGAGAGAGGGGTACGTTGTTGAATCAAACTCATTTTTCACTCCATGTCGGCGATCGGCCCTTGCCTTGTCCAGGCTGCGGCCGCATATTGCTGTAATGATCTAAATGTTAGACAGATTGATAATTAGATGGTCGAAATAAATTCGTCAAGCGAGAATCGTGAGGACATGACGAGGGCGATCGGCCTTGCCATCATGCAGTGGCAGGACGCGACGCAGGCCTATGACGAGGCGGTGGGGATGAGGCTCGGGCTGAACATGGCCGAGCGCCATTGCATCGGGCTGCTCCATGGCGACCCGCAATCGGCTGGCGCGATCGCGATCGCGACCGGGCTGACGCCGGCCGCGGTGACGGCGCTGATCGACCGGCTGGAAGCGCGCGGCCTGCTGACGCGCACGCGCAGTCTTGAGGACAGGCGCAAGGTGGTGATCGAGGCGACCGAGGCGACGCGGGAGCTGTCGGCGCGATATTACGGCGCCATCGCGCAGGAGGGCGAAAAGGTCATCGCCACCTTCAGCGACGCCGAGCTCGCGACCATATCGCGCTTCGTCAACGCCGCGCTCGACCTGCAGCGCGCCCAGCTTGCGCGGCTGAAGGCAGAGGGGGCGGACAGCCCTGTGCGATAGAGGCGCCGTTGTGTTCGCGGCGTCACCCCGCAAATGTCGGCGGGGACAGGGACTATTTCGGCCGGACCCCATAGACGACAAGAAACGCCTCCACCGAGGCATCCGCGTGCCGTTCCAGTTCGGCCTTGGAGCGCCGGTTGCTTCCCGTGAACATGGCCTCGTTCATGGGGATCCAGAGAAGCATTCCAAAAAGATGGCTGGCTGCCAGATAGGGATCGCTGGTTTGTATCAGTCCCCGACTGGTGAGTTTTTGAAAGCAGGATGCGGTCGAGGCAAGCATGCGCTCAAAACCCTTTTCGTACCAACCGCGGCCAAGCTGCGGCATTCGATCCGCGTTGGCGATGATCAAGCGCCGTAGCTTCAACAACTCTTCATCCATGAGAACCGCTATCAGACGGCGGGCAAGCTGCTGCAGGCCGCCTTCCATGAATTTCGCCTCGGAAAGCAGCGTCGTCACGGACTCGATGATGTCGTTGACCTGGCCAGCGGTTGACAGAACGACTTCGCCGAACAGCGTTTCCTTGTCGGTGAAATGTTTGTAGACGGTCTGCTTGGACGCCCCCGCTTTGGTGGCGATTTCCTCCATGCTGGTTCCATCATAACCCTTGCTGATGAACGCCGCCGTGGCCGCCTGGATGATCTCTCGATCCTTGCGTGCCGATCTGGTCTCACCGTCGATTTTCATGATGCCTTCCCAGCCAGTACTAGACGGTACCGTTCCCACATGGTAGCCATGGAACGGTACTGGACTGACTAGTACCTGTCAACGAAGGCAAGGCTTAGACCGATGACCAAGATGATCTTCATAAATCTGCCGGTGCGTGATCTGCAGGCTGCGACCAACTTCTATCTCGCGATCGGAGGCACGCTCAATCCGCAGTTCTCGAACGACCAGGCCAGCTCGATCATGTTCTCCGACTCGATCGGGGTGATGTTGCTGACGCACCAGCATTACGGCCAGTTCACAACGCGCCAGATCGGCGACGCCAGGCGCGACAGCCAGATGCTGATCGCACTCACCGCCGGCAGCAAGGACGAGGTCAATGCCACAATCGAGAAGGGCGTGGCGGCCGGCGGCCGCGCCGATCCCAACCCGGCGCAGGACCTCGGCTTCATGTTCAACCGCCACATCGAGGATCCCGACGGCAACGTCTGGGAGTTCCTGTGGATGAACCCAGCCGCCATGCAATAGCCCGGCGGGATCAAAGCGTCCAAAGCGCGTCGGGGCGCCACGGGGGGACGCGGCGCGCTTTGTGTTTGTTGGAAGGCGTCGCGCAAGGCGTCGAAGGACGGCAGCACGAAATAGGCGCGCTGGAACTTGTCGATCTCGTATCCCGTGCGCATCACCGTTTCGAGGTCGAAGGGCACATGGTGGGCGTCCTTGCCCTCGACGGCGAACTGCAGTTCGGTGAAGGACGACATCAGGCCAGCGCCAAAGGCCTTCAACGGCTGGCCGGCCTCCTGCATCAGGCCATATTCGGCCGTGTACCAATAGAGCCGGGTGATCATCTCGTCGCCACCCAGTGCGATGATGTCGCCCGCCTTCTTGCCATACATCTGCATGAAGTCGGCGAAGACCGGCTGCGACAGCACCGGCACATGGCCGAAGAAATCATGGAACATGTCCGGCTCGACGATGTAGTCGAGTTCCTGCCTGGTGCGCAGCCAGTTGGTGACCGGGAAGCGCCGGTTGGCGAGATGGTCGAAAAAGGGGGCGGCGGGAATGAGGCCGGGCACGGCGACGATCTCCCAACCGGTCAGCTTGCGCAGCTTGGCGCTGACCTCGTCGAAGTCGGGAATGCAGTCGATGAGGCCGAGTTTTTCGACACCATCGAGATAGGAATGATGGGCGAGCTTGCGCGTCAGCTTGGTCTGACGGTCGCACAAAGTGCGCCACACGGCCTGTTCCTCGGCGCTGTAGTCATAGCCCTGCGCCACGGTGAAGTCGGCGCGGCAGACCGAGTAGTCGCCGCGCAACCCTTGCGCCGCACAGTCGCGGGCATATTCGGCAACACTCATCGTCGTCATGGTCTTTCTCCTCGCAAATCAGAACTGGCAGACATGCCCGGAGGGTAACCGGATTTGCCGAGGCAATTCGGTTTTGATGATGGTTCATCAGCGATATTCGGGATAATATTCACTCACAATCCGCACTAGAGGAGTGAAAATGCCTCAATTCGACGATTTCGAAATCAGGATGCTCGATGTCCTGCAACGCGACGGCCGCAAGCCCGTCTCCGAGCTGGCGCAAGAGATCGGCCTGTCAACGACCCCATGCGCGCGACGCTTCGAAGCGCTGCAGGATGCCGGCATCATCAAGGGCTTTGCCGCGGTGATCAGCCGTCGCGCGGTCGGGCTGATGGTCGAGGTGTTCATCCAGGTGCGCCTGGTCAGCCACAGCGACGGCTCGCCGGAAAGCTTCATTGCCGCGGTGCAGCGCATGGACGAGGTGTCGTCGTGCTGGACCATGACCGGCGACCACGACTTCCTGCTGCATGTCATGGTGCCGTCGGTCGACGAGCTCAATGCCTTCGTCATGCACCGGCTGATGCGGCTCGACGGCGTGCGCGACGTCCACACGCAGCTCGTGCTGCAGAACATCAAGGGCCCCGGCCACGTGCCGCTCGCGCATCTCAGGCGATGAGACCAGCCTTCCTCATTCCTGCGGAAAAGCTGCACGCAAACTGCTGAAACGGGCCAATCGGGCGTCCACATCGCCGACCAGCATGCGCGGACCAACTGCCTAAGAGGTCCGCCATGAAAATCGTCCTGATCAATCCGCCGCACACCGCCATCGGCAGCCGGGTGCCGGACGATCACCTGCCGCCGCTTGGCCTGCTGGCGATCGGCGGTCCGCTGATCGATGCCGGTCATGAGGTACGGCTCGTCGATGCAGAGTTCGGGCCGATGCCGCTCGACAGCGTGGTGCGCGACGCCCTGGATGGCTTTCCGGACTTCGTCCTGATCGGCCATTCCGGCTCGACCTCGGCGCACCCGACCGCCTTGCTGATCGCCGGAATGATCAAGGAGCGCGAGCCGGCGACCATCATCATCTATGGCGGCGTTTTTCCAACCTATCACTGGCGCGACATATTGGCGGCGACCGATGTCTTCGATTTCATCGTGCGCGGCGAGGGCGAGGCGACCGTGGTGGCGTTGATCGAGGCGCTTGAAATGCACCAGCCGCCGGCGAGCGTCGCCGGCATCGCCTTTCGCAACGATTTGCGGCGACCTTTCGCCACGCAGGCGGCCATGACCATTGCCGAGCTCGACGCCTACCGCGTCGGCTGGGAGCTGATTGACCACAGCCGTTACAGCTATTGGGGCGGCAAGCGCGCCGTGGTGATGCAGTTTTCGCGCGGCTGCCCGCATCTGTGCAATTATTGCGGCCAGCGCGGTTTCTGGACCCGGTGGCGGCATCGCGATCCCAAGAAATTCGCGCGGGAGATCGCCTGGCTGCACCGCGAACATGGCGTCGAGCTGATCAACCTCGCCGACGAGAACCCGACGGTTTCGAAGAAGGCGTGGCGCGCCTTTCTCGACGCCCTGATCGCCGAGAACGTGCCGGTGCTGATCGTCGGTTCGACCCGTGCCGACGACATCGTGCGCGATGCCGACATCCTGCATCTCTACCGCAAGGCCGGCGTCATCCGCTGGCTGCTCGGCATGGAAAACACTGATGAGCAGACGCTGCAATTGATCCGCAAGGGCGGCAGCACCTCATCCGACCGCGAGGCGATCAGGCTGTTGCGAAAACACGGCATATTGTCGATGGCGACCTGGGTGGCCGGCTTCGAGGATGAAGGGTTTCGCGACCTGTGGCGCAGCTTTCGCCAGCTGATCGCCTATGATCCCGACCAGATCCAGGCGCTTTACGTGACGCCGCATCGCTGGACGCCGTTCTTCCGCATCGCGCGCGACCGCAAGGTCATCCAGAAGGATGCCCGGCTGTGGGACTACAAGCACCAGGTATTGCACATGACGCGGCTGAAGCCGTGGATGCTGTTCTTCAGCGTCAAGCTGATTGAAGTCGCCGTGCAGTCGCGGCCAAAGGCGCTGGCGCGCATCCTGTTCCACCCCGACCCCGAACAGCGGCATTCGATGCGCTGGTACACGAAGATGGGCCGCCGCGTTTGGTTCCGCGAAGTCTGGGGCTTTCTGGTGCAAGACGGCCCGGTGAAGGACGGCCCGACGCTCGCCGAATTCTGGGGCGCGCCGCAGGATGCCGAAGAGGAATCGATGACCGTCGCACGGCCGCCGCGCAAGCCGGCCGAAACCGTTGTCGCGATCTCGTCGAACGCCTGACTGGGCTCGCGGCACTCTCACAAAAATACGCGGCGTATGTATATTGACATACGCAACGTATGTACCCACATCCGACATACGGGGCGTATGTAAATTGCCCCGACAGTGGAGCGCAGGCCACGATCGTCGGGAGATCGGGCCTGGCTTTGTTTGAACGGAGTGAAAATGACCAAACGCGACGCGATCTTCCCCGCCGGCCGGCAGGCTCTCTATGACACCAACCGCTATTCGGCGGCGATCCGCTCGGGGGATCTTCTGTTCGTCTCCGGCCAGGTCGGCAGCCGCGAGGACGGCTCACCCGAGCCTGTCTTCGAAAAGCAGGTCCAGCTTGCCTTCGACAATCTCGCGGCCGTGCTGAAGGCCGCCGGCTGCACGTTCGACGACATTGTCGACGTCACCACATTCCACACCGATCCCGCCGCGCAGTGGCAGGCGATCGACGCCGTCCGGCTGAAGGTATTCGGCGAACCGCCCTATACGAACTGGACCGCGATGGGCGTCAACTGGCTGGCCGGCTTCGACTTCGAGATAAAGGTCATCGCGCGCATCCCACAGTCCGCCTGATCGGCCAGCCGCGGGCGACGCACGCGTCGCCTCAGGGCACGATCAGCGTGCCGGCGCCGTGTTCGGTGAAGAGCTCGAGCAGCACCGCATGCGGCGTCTTGCCATTGAGGATGACGACGCCTTCGACGCCGCGCTCGATCGCCTCGATGCAGGTCTCGACCTTGGGGATCATGCCGCCCGAGACCGTACCGTCCTTGATCAGCGCCCTGGCCTCGGCGACGGTCAGCTCGTCGATCAGCTTCTTGTTCTTGTCGAGCACGCCCGGCACGTCGGTCAGGAACAAAAGGCGCGAGGCCTTGCAGGCGCCGGCAATGGCACCTGCAAACGTGTCGGCGTTGATGTTGTAGGTGTGGCCGTCGCGGCCGGGCGCCACCGGCGCCAGCACCGGGATCATCTCGGAGCGCGCCAGGAGGTCGAGCAGCGTGCGGTCGACCTCGACCGGCTCGCCGACGAAGCCGAGATCGAGCACGCGCTCGATGTTGGAATCGGGATCGATCATCGTCTTGCGCGCCTTTTCGGCGAAGACCATGTTGCCGTCCTTGCCGCACAGGCCGATCGCCCATTCGCCTTCGGCGTTGATCAGCGCGACGATCTCCTTGTTGATCGAACCGGCGAGCACCATCTCGACGATCTCGACCGTCTTCTGGTCGGTGACGCGCAGCCCACCCTCGAATTTGGATTCGATACCCATCTTGGCCAGCATGGCGCCGATCTGCGGCCCGCCGCCATGGACGACGATCGGGTTGACGCCGGATTGTTTCAACAGCGCGATGTCGCGGGCGAAAGCCTTGCCGAGCTCGATGTCGCCCATGGCATGGCCGCCATATTTCACCACGACGGTCTTGTGTTCGTAGCGCTGCATGTAGGGCAATGCGCGTGACAGCAGGGCGGCCTGCATTTCGGCGGTGGCGGCGATGTCCGTCATCTGGCGGTTCCCTGGCTTTTTAGTTTATGCATGTCGTTGCCCCAAAACCGCTGGGCACTTTTGGGCGACATGCATCAGGTAAAGACGGCGGCGTCTTAGCGGGAATTGGCGCGAGGGGCAAATGGCATTGCTGTCATATTCGAACCTCTCACGACGTCGTCATCGCGAAGGAACCATCAAGGGCGCCCTCCGGCCAAGCCAGCCCGAAAGCTTCTCCATCTGCGCGGCGAAGGACAAAAGCGTCTCCTCGTCGCCGGGGCGGCCGGCAGCCTGGATGCCAAGCGGCAGGCCGGCTTCGGTGACGTGGACGGGCAGCGCGATCGACGGCTGGCCGCTGACATTGTGGATCGCCGGCCAGTGGGTGAACAAAAGGCTCTTGTCCATCAGCTGGCCGAACAAGGGTTTCAGCTTGAGCAAGGGCGTGAGGTGAAGCTTGTCGAGCAGGTTTTCGATCAGTTCGTCGGCGCCTTTCGGATCCATGGCGCCGCAGGCGAGCGGCGGGTGCGCGATGACAGGCATCAGCACGGCGTCATAGCGCGCGGTTTCCTCGATCATTCGCCGCGAGGCGGCATGCAGCCGCTGCAGGCCGGCATAGATCTCGCCCGCCGAGACCATTTCGCCCAACCGGCACAGCACCCGGGTGGCGCGCTCGACATCGCCGGTAACGGAACGGCCGACGCGCAGCGCTTCGGCCCGCAGCACGCCGGCGACGGCCGAAGCAACCGTCCTGCAGAAATCGGCCAGGAAATCGCGGCCGATGAAGGGCAGGTCGATCTCCTCGACCGTATGGCCGCCCTCGCGCGCCAGCGCCACCGCGGTGTCCAGCGCCTTCATCGTCTCGGCCGAGATCGGCAGGTCGAGCGGCGAGTCGCGGTAGACGGCGAGCCTTAGCTTGCCGGGATCGCGCGCCGCGGCGGCGGCGAATGTGCCCTTCGGCTGAAGTGCCGCATAGGGCGACAGAGGATCGGGACCGTGGGTGAGGTCGAGCAGCAGCGCGCTATCGCGCACCGAGCGGGTGACGGCATGGTCGACCACCATGCCGTACCAGCTTTCGCTGACCAGCGGCGTCAGCGGGATGCGGCCGCGCGAGGTCTTGAGGCCGACCAGGCCCGTGCAGGCGGAAGGCACGCGGATCGAGCCGCCGCCATCGGAGGCATGCGCCACCGGCACGACGCCGGCAGCGACCAGGGCCGCCGCACCACCCGACGAGCCGCCGCTGGTGTGGCCGGTGTTCCAGGGATTGCGGGTGATGCCGAATGCCTTGGATTCGGTCATCAGCCGCAGCCCGTGTTCCGGCGATGTCGAGGTGACGATCGGGATCAGTCCGGCGGCGAGGTAGCGGTCGGTCATCACCGAATTGACGTCGGGCACCGAGGCCGGAATGCGGCTGCCGCCATGCGACGGAACACCCTTGATGGCGATGCCGAGGTCCTTGGTGGCAAAGGGCACGCCGGCCAGCGGCAGCGCGCGGTCGATCGTCTTGGCCCTCGCCCGCGCACTTTCATAGAGCGGCTCGGCCGTAGCATTGATTTCAGGCCGCGTAGCCTCGGCGCGCGCGATCGCCGCTTCGATCAATTCGACCGGTGAGACCTCGCCCTTGCGCACCAGACCGGCGAGGCCGGTTGCGTCTTCTTCCCACAGGATCCGTTCGACCGACATGGCGCGCTCCCCCACTCCAGCCAAGCTAGCCAGCGGCGATTCCCTTGGCAATCCAAGCCTGCGCCTGGACACCGGGACTTTAGGTGCACAGAATATTTCCGGCGTTGCAAATACAACGTAATCGCCTAATTTGACCCGCATGACGCCGCAGGACATCACCAAGCTGATCGTCCGGACTTCGATGAAGGATCGGGCAGCGTTCGATCTGCTCTACCGGCAGACCAGCGCGAAACTTTTCGGCGTATGCCTTCGTGTATTGAACGACCGGGGAGATGCTGAAGAAGCGCTGCAGGAAGTCTTCGTCAAGATATGGACGAAGGCGGATCGTTTTGCTGTCTCCGATCTGAGCCCGATCTCCTGGCTGGTGGCAATCGCACGCAACCACGCGATCGATCGCGTCAGGGCACGGCGTAAGCCTGCCGCCGATATCGATGCCGCGCTCGACGTGGCCGATCCGGCACCGGGACCTGAAGCGATGGTGGTGGCGGGCGACGAATCCGAGCGCATCCATCATTGTCTCGAAGAGCTGGAGAAGGACCGGGCGGCGGCCGTCCGGGGCGCTTATCTCAAGGGCGAAAGTTATGCCGAACTGGCGGAACGCCACGGCGTGCCGCTGAACACGATGCGTACCTGGCTGCGCCGCAGCCTGATGAAACTTAGAGAATGTCTGGAAAGATGACACTGGCAGAGGACAATGGACCGGAACGTGGAGGCGACGACCTGCTCGCCGCCGAATACGTTCTCGGCGTTCTGCCGGTGGAAGAGCGGCAGATCGCATCCAGGCGCATCGACACCGAGGCCGATTTCGCGCGGCTCGTTGACGGCTGGGAAGTGCACTTCTCGCCGCTGGCCGTTGCCTATGCGGAAATCGAGCCGCCGCCTTCGGTGAAGCCGGCGATCGACCGCCGCCTGTTCTCGAGCACCGCTCAAACCTCTGCCGCACCAAGCGCCGGAATTTGGTCCAGCCTTGCCTTCTGGCGCGGCCTTGCCGTCGCTGCTGTTGCCGCTCTGGCTCTCTATGTCGCCGTGCCCTATGTCAATCGGCCGGCTGAACAGCCGCATGAGCGGCTTGTCGCCTCGCTGGCCGCCGACGGCAGCGATGTCAAATATCTCGCCGTCTATGATTCCGAGCGGCATGAGGTCAGCCTTTCGCATGTTTCCGGCACGCTCGCATCCGGCAAGGATTTTGAACTTTGGATGATCGAGGGCAAGAACGCCCCGGTCTCGATGGGCGTCATCCCGGCCGGCGTGACCGCGCATATCGGGGTCTCGCCCGCCACGCAGCAGAAGCTGGCGCAGGGTGCGGTGCTGGCTGTCAGCCTGGAGCCTTCAGGCGGTTCGCCGACCGGACAGCCGACCGGGCCGGTGGTTGCCGCGGGCGATCTGAAGGGCATCTGACCGGATTCTCCTCACCGCGAAGCCGTCGCCAGAATAATCCAAATCTATCTTGTGGCACGCATGTCTAAATAACCACGTCAGCCGGCAAACCGTTACGCCGGATAAATCTCTTCGCCCGAACGAATAAAATAAAAATTCAAAAATAGTCTGAAACTCCCACGTTTGTGTTCCGTATCTCCTCACGTTCCCAAAGATGGGAAGAGAAACCCGAGGAGTTTGAACATCATGCGTAGATACGTCGCCCTTTTGCTTGCCGGTCCGATCGCCGTTTCCGCACTCGCCACCGCTGCCTATGCCGAAAACCCGATGGTCGGCGGCGCCGCCATGTATGCCCAGAAGAACATCGTCGAGAACGCCGTCAATTCGAAGGACCACACGACGCTGGTCGCCGCCGTCAAGGCGGCCGGCCTGGTCGAGACACTGCAGGGCGCCGGACCGTTCACCGTGTTCGCGCCGACCAACGAGGCCTTCGCCGCACTGCCGGCCGGCACGGTCGACACGCTGCTGAAACCCGAGAACAAGGACAAGCTCACCAAGATCCTGGCGTGCCATGTCATCGGCGCCAAGGCGATGGCGGCAGATGTCGCCTCGATGGCCAAGGCTGACGGCGGCACGCATAAGGTCAAGACGGTCGGCGGCTGCGAGTTGTCGCTGAAGGCCGAAGGCGGCAAGGTCACCGTCACCGACGAGAACGGCAACGTCGCCAATGTGACGATCGCCGATGTCGAGCAGTCCAACGGCGTCATCCACGTCATCGACAAGGTTTTGCTCCCGAAGATGTGATCGGCCCTGGAATGTAACAAAGGGCTTGCCGCGACGAACCTGCAGCAAGAGCCCTCCGTCGGTTGCATGATCTCGCTCCCGCGACCTGCAGACGACACGCGTGCTCCGCGCCGCCCACGGTCAAGCGTGGACCGGCGCGGAGTGTCGTTGAGGGCCACCGTCACTGGCTTTTGACGTCTGCGTGGCGGTATAGTTTGGCAAAAAGAACAACCGGAGGAACTGGTCATGAACCGTCGCGACTTTCTTTTGAGCGGTGCCGCTGCCATCGGCGTCGTCGGTGCCGCGGCAACCATGCTGCGCATGGGTAGTCCGCAGGCGGCTCAGGCCGCCGAGAAATTCGAGATCACCAAGACGGACGACGAATGGAAAGCCATCCTGTCGCCCGCCGCCTTCGACGTGCTGCGCAAGCAAGGCACGGAGTATCCCGGCACCAGCCCGCTGCTCAACGAGCACCGCAAGGGCATTTTCGCCTGCGCCGGCTGCGACCTGCCGGTCTATCCTTCGGAGACGAAGTTCGATTCCGGCACCGGCTGGCCGAGCTTCTGGCAGGAGATCGCCAACGGCATCGGCAAGACCGAGGACAGGTCGCTCGGCATGACGCGCACCGAAGTGCATTGCCGCCGCTGCGGCGGCCATCTCGGCCATGTCTTCGACGACGGTCCGGCGCCGACCGGCCTGCGCCACTGCATCAACGGCGTGGCGCTGACCTTCAAGCCCGCCACGGCCTGACGGCTTTACTGCGCACAACGAAAAACTCCGGGTCTTGCGGCCCGGAGTTTTTTGCGCGGTCAGAGCTTTTCGGGCGTGGACTGGAGGAGCTTCCCGATACCGCTGCCGCGTATGGTTCTTCTGTCAGTGTCCGCCGCCGCCTCCGCCGCCACCAGGCGCGGCCGGCTTGTTGATCAGCATGGTGAACAGGCCGAGTGTCGCGAACAGCACCGTCAGCATATAGAACACGTCCATGAAGGACAGCAGCGCCGCCTGCTGCTGGACCATGCCCGACAGCTTGGAGATTGCCGCACTGGCCGCGTCGAGGCCCGTCGTCTGCTCGAAGTTGAGCGTCATGTTCTGCAGCTTGGTCTGCGCGGCGGCACTGCCCCACTGCACATGCTCGGCGAGCCTCGCATAGTGGAAG
The DNA here is from genome assembly GCF_057784245.1 of Mesorhizobium sp. CNPSo 4671. Taxonomy (NCBI): domain Bacteria; kingdom Pseudomonadati; phylum Pseudomonadota; class Alphaproteobacteria; order Hyphomicrobiales; family Phyllobacteriaceae; genus Mesorhizobium; species Mesorhizobium sp. CNPSo 4671. Next base: position 354,382 of record NZ_JBWLUW010000004.1, read on the forward strand.
GCGTTGCGGTCGATCAGCACGGTGTTGATGAGCGCAAGGCCGACGGCGCCGCCGAGGTTGCGGGTAAGGTTGAACAGGCCGGACGCATTCTTCAACCGATCTGGCGGCAAGGTGCCGAGCGCGATGTTGTTGATCGGCACCATGCACAGCATCATCGAACAGCCGCGCAGGATCTGCGGGATCAGCAGCTCATAGAAATCCCAGTCGGCGGTCAGATGCGTCATCCACCAGGTGCCGGTGGCGAAGCCGAAGAAGCCGATCATCATCATCAGCCGCAAATCGATCTTGCTCGACAGGATGCCGGAGATCGGCGCGGTGACGAACATCGCCAGGCCGCTGACGAACAGTGCCTCGCCGATCATCATCGAATCGTAGCCACGGATACGGCCGAGGAAGACCGGATAGAGATAGGTGAGCCCGTAGAGGCCGATGCCGATGACGAAGGAAAACAGCGAGCCGAAGGCGAAATTGATGTTGCTGAAGGCCCGCAGGTCGACGATCGGCTCTTCGGCGGTGAAGACGCGCCAGAAGAAGATCACCGCGCCGATGGTCATGACGATGGCGCAGATGAACACCCCCTGGTCCTGCAGCCAGTCATTGTTCGGACCTTCCTCCAGCACATATTCCATGCAGCCGAGGAAGGCCGCCATGCCGGCGAGGCCCCACCAGTCGAACTTGTTGAACAGCTTGAGGTTGGGCTTGTCGAAATCGATCAGCGACCAGGCCGCCGTCGCCACCAGTATGCCGGGCACGACATTGACCAGGAACAGCCAATGCCATGAGAAGGCGTGACTGATATAGCCGCCGACGGTCGGGCCGATGGTCGGCGCCAGCGTCGCCACCAGGCCGATCATCGGCGAGACGATGGCGCGCTTCGAGGGTGGGAAGATGGTGAAGGCCGCGGCAAAGACGCTCGGGATCATGCCGCCGCCGATGAAGCCTTGCACGGCGCGGTAGACGATCATCTGGTCGATGTTGGTGGCGGTCGCGGCGAGCGCGCTGGCGGCGGTGAAGCCGGCGGCGGCAATGGTGAACAGCACGCGCGTCGACAGCATGCGGCTGAGGAAGCCCGACAGCGGGATCATCACCACTTCGGCGATCAGATAGGCTGTCTGCACCCACGGAATTTCATCGGAGCTGGCGCTGAGGCCCGCCTGGATCTCGGCCAGCGAGGCCGAGACGATCTGGATGTCCAGGATCGCCATGAACATGCCGAAGACCATCGCCAGAAAGGCGATGACGCGGCGTGTGGAAATGGTGTCGGGAACTGCCGGTCTTGCCGGCGGCGCTCCTGCGGTGATGGTTGCGGTTGCCATTGCATGGGCCTCCTTGAGGCAGGCCGGGCGGCCTGGTGCTTTAATCAGCCACCGAGCCGCCCTCCGAAAAGCGCTTAGTTGGTCGTGGCGGCAGGCGCGGTGCGGCTGTCAACATTGACGACAACGCTCAAGCCAGCGCGCAGCTTGCCGGTCTTCAGGGCATCGGCCGGGACGTCGATGCGGACCGGGACGCGCTGCACCACCTTGGTGAAGTTGCCGGTGGCATTCTCCGGCGGCAACAGCGAGAAGACCGCGCCTGAGGCCGGAGCAAGCGACGAGACGGTGCCCTGGATGGGATGGCCGTCAATGGCGTCGACCGAGATGTTGACCTTTTCGCCGGGAACCAGCCGGGCAAGCTGGGTCTCCTTGAAGTTGGCGACGATATAGAGCTTGTCCATCGGCACGACGACGGCGAGCTTCTGGCCGGGGCTGACGAGGTCGCCCTGTTCGACCGAACGGTTGCCGACGACGCCGTCATAAGGCGCCTTCAGCACGGTGAAGGACAGGTCGCGCGCGGCCTTGTCGCGGCTCAGTTGCAAGGAGGCCAGCGTGCTCGCCGACTCGGCGCGCTGCGCCTCGAACACACCGATATTGGCCCGCGCGGCGGCGATTTGGGCGTCGGCGCCGACCAACGCGGCATTGGCCTGGTCGAGCGCGGTCTGGGCGTCGTCCAACTGCGCCTGCGTGCCGACATGCGTCTTGAGCAGTTGCGCGGCGCGCTGCTGGGCACGGCCGGCATTGTCGGCCGCGGCCTGGTCGGCAACCTTTTGTGCCTGGGCCTGCTGCAGGGAGGCCTGCGCGGCCTTGGTCTGCGCGTCGATGCGATCGAGCGTCTTGGCCAGCGTAGCCATCTGCGCCTCGGCCTGGGCGACGGCGATCTTGTAGTCGCCGTCATCGATCGTCAGCAGCGGGTCGCCGGCCTTGACCAGCTGGTTCTCGCTGACCTTGACCTGGTCGACATAGCCGGAGATCTTGGGCGAGACGAACGCCATGTCGGCCTGGACATAGGCGTCGTCGGTCGAGATCATGAAACGACCGGTGGTCCAGTAGTCGTAGCCGTACCAGGCGCCGCCGCTCAGCAGGGCAAGGCCGATGATCGGCAGCAGAAAAGAGCGCACCGAGCGCTTCTTCTTGGCCGGAGCTTCGGCTGCCGGCGGCGGTGCGACCGGCAGGACGGGAATTTCTGGCACTTCCGTCGCCGGAGCGACTTTGGCGTTGGGGAAGGGGCGGACTTCGGCGGTGTTGGGTGCGTTCGAGGACATGACATCTCTCTAAAGTAATAATACTGAACCGTTCGGTTCGATCTGGCCGTTGACATAGCGTGAAAAGAGGACCATATCAAGGGGCAATCGAACCGATTGGTTCGAATTATTTTCGAGGTGTGACTTTTATGGCCGAGACAACGCCTGACGTCGAAACCGATAAATGCAATGACTTGCTAGACAGTTTGCGGCGCGGACGCCCGGCGGCCGGACAGGATCCGGTCAAGCGCAGCCAGATCATCGATGGCGCCCGTCGTGTCTTCATCGAGAAGGGCTTTGAAGCCGCCTCGATGAACGACATCACGCGTGAGGCCGGCGTGTCGAAGGGCACGATCTATGTCTATTTCGCCAACAAGGAAGAGCTGTTCGAAGCGCTGATCGAGGAAGAGCGCGGCACCATCTTCAAGAACATGTACGACATGCTCGACCGCGCCGACGATCTGCGCCAGACGCTGGTGAAGTTCGGCAAGGTGCTGTCGATGAAGATCACCTCGGCCAGGGTCATCCAGGCGCAGCGCACGGTGATCGGCGCCTCCGACAGGATCCCCGACATGGGTGCGCGGTTTTACGAACGCGGCCCCAAACGCGGCCATGACAAGATGGTGGAATTCCTCAATGCCGCCATCGAACGCGGCCTGCTCAAGATCGACGATGTCGATCTTGCCGCCTATCAATTCACCGAACTGTGCCTGGCCGGCCTTTTCCGCCAGTGCATCTTCGCCTACCGCACCAAGGCTCCGAGCCAGGAAGAAATCGATCACATCGTCAGATCGGGCGTCGGCATGTTCCTGAAAAACTACGGCACCGAAAGGCTTGCCGAGGATGAAAGCCACCAGATGATTGCCCTGGAGGCAAAGGCCTAGCCTCCATTGGCAGCAAGCACGATCGCTGCCTGCAATTCCTCCATGCCCTCGCCCTTTTCCGACGATGTCGCCAGGACGAACGGAAACGCCGCCGGGCGCTTATTGATCTTGGCCAGTGTCTCCTCGATCAGCCGCGGCACGCCGGCGACCTTGATCTTGTCGGTCTTGGTCAGCACGATCTGGTAGGACACCGCCGCCTTGTCGAGCAGCGACAGCACCTCGTCGTCCTTGGCCTTGATGCCGTGGCGGGCGTCGATCAGCACATAGACCCGCTTCAGCGTCACCCGGCCCTTGAGATAGTCGAAGACCAGCTTGGTCCACTCGTCGACCTTCTCCTTGGGCGCGGTGGCGTAGCCGTAGCCCGGCATGTCGACCAGCGCCATGGGCGGCAGGTCGGCGCCCTCGCCCGAAAAACCGTCCGGCACGAAATAGTTGAGTTCCTGTGTGCGCCCCGGCGTGTTGGAGGTGCGCGCCAGCCCCTTCTGGTTGACCAGAGCGTTGATCAGCGACGACTTGCCGACATTGGAGCGGCCGGCAAAGGCGATTTCCGGCGGCCCTTCCGGCGGCAGGAATTTCATCGCCGGCACGCCGCGGATGAAGATCCACCCGCGCGTGAACAGGTCGGTGCTGATCACAGTACTGTTCAGAGCGTTCAAGCTGCTGCCTCCAGAAGAGAGATATTGGCGCCCCTGATGGCGTCGAGATTGCGGCCGATCTTGTCCACCGGCCAATGCCACCATGCCAATGCCAGCAGCCGCCTGATCGTCCTGTCGTCGAAACGCATCTTCACCACCTTGGCCGCGTTGCCGGCGACAATGGCATAGGGCGGCACATCATGCGTCACCACCGATTTGGCGGCGATGATGGCGCCATGGCCGATTTCCACACCGGGCAGGATCACCGCCTCCATGCCGATCCAGACATCGCTGCCGACCACCGTGTCGCCGCGCACCTCCTTCGACCATGTCGCAGGGTCAAAGCCCTTTTCCCAGCCATGGCCGAAAATGTTGAACGGATAGGTCGAAAAGCCGGACATTGCGTGGTTGGCGCCGTTCATGATGAAGCGCGCGCCTTCGGCGATGGCGCAGAACTTGCCGATGATGAGCTTGTCGCCGATGAAGGGATAGTGGTGCAGAACGCATTTTTCAGCGAATTTGTCCGGCCCTTCCGGGTCGTCATAATAGGTGAAGTCGCCGATCTCGATGTTCGGCTCCGTCACCAGCGGCCTCAGGAAGCCGACGCGGGTGTGCATCGGGATCGGGTGCTTGATATCGGGGTTGGGTCCGTCCATGTCGGTTCGTCCGGGATTGGCAAGCGGGCGCATCCGCAACCGGAGCGCCTGGTCAAAATAACGTGATCCGCCCTATAGCACCAATCGGCTGAGGAGCGAGCCTTCCTTGGCGGACAAGCTCATTTGTTGCCGCGGCAGATCACGATCGGATTGGACAGAGCGCTGTCGAAACCGCTGCCCTGGTAGATCGTGACATTCGAGGCTCCGGGCGGCAGCAGGAAGGTGCCTTCGACAATTTTCTGATCGCCCGCCATCGTGTGCAGAGCCCAGCTAAACGTGCAGAATTGCGCCGGTGCCGCGGGTTCGACGTGGCTGCAGTTCAGCTGCGCGCCACCCAGCATGGCGGCACCGCCGCAGCTGACTGCCTCCTTTGCAACCGCCGCGCCCGGGCATCCGACGAGAGCCGTCACGGCTGCGATCCTGATCCAGTTCATCGTCGAAATCCTTGCCGGAAAACGCTCGCCACCACGGCGGCTTTTCCGCGCCGTGGCCCATGCGATTTTTGTTCGAGGCGGCTTAATCCGTCTTGCACGCGCCGTCCAGCAGGATTATGTGCATGATGATAATAAGCATGCTCACGAAAGTTTGTTCCCTAGATCCTGATCTCCTGCCATGTCCTCCTCGCCCAATATCAGCTTCATGCTGCACGACGTCGCGCGCCTGCTTCGAATGAGATTTGAGCAGCGTTCGCTGCCATCAGGGCTGCGCCGACCCCAGCCCGCCGATCGCAGGGCCTGGCTGCTTTACCTGACCCCGCAGGCCCGATCGCTGCTCGAGATCATGCGCGGCAACGGCCGGAAAACACGAGACGGGGCCTTTGCCGGTCTCTCACCTGAAACACAGCAGCATCTGCTGCAAACCCTAAGCTTGATCAAAACCAATCTGCTCGCGGCTTGCATCCAGCCGGCCGTCGACCGGGAGAAAGTCCATGGCTGAATCAACATCCCCCAAGAAGCCTGCCGAAGACGACCCTTCAACGGGTCGCACCGGCGACCAGGTCATCCGGCTGGACAGCGAACGCGAACAGCGGCGTGGCAATGTCGTCATCGACAATGACGGACTGGAAGCCCCGGCGGCGCTCGAAGCTCCGGCCAAGGAGCCGCGTGCACAGCCGGCCCCTGTCACCGTTGCCCCTCCTGCCCCGGCCAAGCCGAAGCGCAGCCTGACGCGGCCGGTGCTCTTCGCCCTGCTTCCCGTCGCGCTGGTCGTCGGCGGCTATTATTACGTCACCGGCGGCCAGGTGATGACATCGGACAATGCCTATATCCAGGCGCAGTCGCTCGGCGTGTCCACCGACGTCTCCGGCACCGTGCAGGAGATCGACGTGCACGAGAACCAGGCGGTGAAGAAGGGCGACGTGCTCTTCCGCCTGCGGCCGGACTCTTTCGAAACCGCGCTTGCCGCCGCCCAGGCCCAGCTCGGGACCGTGCGCAATCAGGTGCTGACGCTGCAGGCGAGCTACCAGCAGTCGCTGGCGCAGATCGAACAGGCTGAGGCCGACATTCCCTATTACGAGGCCGCCTTCCAGCGGCAGCAGGACCTGCTCAAGACCTCCACCGCCTCCAAGGCGTCTTTCGACAGCGCCCAGCACGACCTCATCGCGGCGCGCCAGAAAGTGGCCGTCGCCAAGTCGCAGGCGCAGGCCACGCTTGCCCAGCTGGGCGGCAACGCCGAGCAGCCGGTGGAGAAGAACCCCTTCTATCTGCAGGCTCAGTCGGGCGTCGACGATGCCCAGCGCAACCTCGGCGATTCCGTCGTCAAGGCGCCGTTCGACGGCGTCGTCACCAATGTCGACGCGCTTCAGGTGGGCAAGTATCTGCCGGCTTCGCAGCCGGCCTTCAGCCTGGTGTCGTCGACCGATCTGTGGATCGAGGCCGAGCCGAAGGAAACCGAACTGACCTATGTGCGCCCGGGACAGACGGCGACAATCAGCGTCGACACCTATCCGGGCGCCGTCTGGCACGGCACGGTTGCCTCGATCAGCCCGGCCTCGTCCTCGAGCTTCTCGCTGCTGCCGGCGCAGAACACCACCGGCAACTGGGTCAAGGTCGTGCAGCGCATCCCCATGCGCGTGACGGTCGATGATATCAAGGGCAAACCGCCGCTGCGCGGCGGCATGAGCGTGGTGGTCGACGTCGAGACCGGCCATGCGCGCGGCCTGCCGGACTTCGTCACCAACCTCCTGAACCGGTTCGGACAGAAATCATGAGCAGCGCGACCGCGGCAGGTGCCACACCGGTGGTCGCCAATCGCGGCGCCATCACGGCCTGCGTGATCCTGGCCGTCATCATGCAGGCGCTGGACACGACCATCGCCAATGTGGCGCTGCCCTACATCCAGGGCAGTGTTTCGGCCAGTGCCGACCAGATCAACTGGGTGCTGACTTCCTACATCGTCGCGGCGGCGGTGATGACGCCGCCTTCGGGCTATCTTGCCAACCGTTTTGGCCGCAAACGCATCCTGTTGACCTCGATCACTGGTTTCGTGGTCGCCTCGGTGCTGTGCGGCTTCGCGCAGTCGCTGCCGCAGATCGTCGGCTTCCGCCTGCTGCAAGGCCTGTTCGGCGCGGCGCTGGTGCCGCTGTCGCAGAGCATCCTGCTCGACATCTACAGCGTCGAAGAGCGCGGCTCCGCGATGGCGCTGTTCGGCGTTTCGGTGATGGTCGGCCCGGTGCTCGGCCCGGTCATCGGCGGCTGGCTGACCGAGAATGTCAGCTGGCGCTGGGTGTTCTACATCAACGTGCCGATCGGCGCCCTGGCTTTCGCCGGCGTGTCCCTGTTCGTCCTGGAAACCAAGCTGGACATCAAGGCAAGGCTGGACTGGCTGGGTTTCGGCATGCTCAGCATCACCATCGCGGCACTGCAGATGTTTCTCGACCGCGGCGAGCAGCTCAACTGGTTCTCGTCCTCCGAGATCATCGTCGAGGCGCTGATCTGCGCGTCGGCCTTCTACATCTTCCTCGTCCACACCTTCACCGCCAAGAACACCTTCGTGAATCCGCGGCTCTTCCTGGACAGGAATTTCGCTGTCGGCATGATCTTCATCTTCATCATCGGCATCACCTATCTCGCCTCGCTGGCGCTGATGACACCCTATCTGCAGACGCTGATGGGCTATCCGGTGGTGACGGCCGGCATCGTCATGGGCCCGCGTGGCCTCGGCACGATGGCGTGCATGTTCCTGGTCGGCAGGCTGATCGGCAAGGTGGATACACGATGGCTGCTGTTCATCGGCCTCGCGATCACCGCCTGGGCGATGTACGACATGACCGGCTGGACCCCTGACGTCTCGCAATGGACCATCGTCAGCACCGGCTTCATCCAGGGCGCGGGGCTCGGCTTCCTGTTCGTGCCGCTGACCACCATCACCTTCGCCACTCTGGCGCCGGAGCGGCGTGCGGAAGGCACCGGCCTCTACAATCTGTCGCGCAACATCGGCTCCAGCGTCGGCATCTCGGTCGTCACCGCGCTCTTGACGCAGAATGTGCAGATCAATCATGCCAACATCGCCACCTATGTGACGCCGTTCAACCAGGCGTTCGGCAATCCGGCGATCGCGCAGGCGATGAGCCCCTACACCGCCGCCGGCCGTGCAGCACTTGACGGTGTGGTGACGCTGCAGGCGACTGTTATCAGCTACATGGACGACTTCAAGCTGATGATGATCCTGTCGCTCGCCGCCATCCCGCTGGTGCTTCTGCTGCGCAAGCCAGGCACGCCGGCCAAGGTCGACCACAGCGCGGTGATGGAGTGAAGCGCTGGAAGCGGTCGACGTTCGATCGCTGAAGCCCACCGGTCTTCGCAGGACGCAAAAAGAAACCGGGGTCCTGTGAGGGACTACAGGACCCCAGCCTCACCGGTAACGGCTTTCCTAGGAAATATGGACCTCGTCATGAGGCGGGGATGGCAGACCAAAGCCCCAACGACCTGCCACTGCCCCCTTTCGCCGGAAGCCGTTACTTCGGCAACAGCACCTTGTTGACGACATGGATGACGCCGTTCGACTGGTTGACGTCGGCGATCGTCACCTTCGCTTCGCCGCCGGATTCGTCCATGATGTAGAGCTTGCCCTTCTTGACCTCGGCGGTGAGCGTGTCGCCCGAGACGGTCTTCATCTCGTATTTGCCGCCCATCGCCTTGGCCTTCTTCATCATCTCGGCGCCGGAAACCTTGCCGGCCACGACATGCGCGGTCAGCACCTTGGTGAGCTTGTCCTTATTCTCGGGCTTCAGCAGCGTGTCGACCGTGCCGGCCGGAAGTGCCGCAAAGGCCTCGTTGGTCGGCGCGAAGACGGTGAACGGGCCGGCGCCCTGCAACGTATCGACCAGGCCGGCGGCCTTGACCGCGGCAACCAGCGTCGTGTGATCCTTCGAGTTGACGGCGTTCTCGACGATGTTCTTGGTGGTGTACATCGGCGCGCCGCCGACATTCGGGTTCTTGGCGTAGGCGGGAGCGGCAATCGCCACGCCGGCGACAAGGGCGGAAATGGCGATGATCCTGAATGACGGCAAGCGCATGTGGTCTTCCTCCGGGTGAGGGCTGATCGGAATTGATAGCCTTTGGAAATGCACACGCAGTCACGCCCCGCGACCGCTTGCAGTTTCGCCGATCACGGGAACGTGAACGGATATCCGCCCAAAGGAAAAGCCCGGGCGAACCGGGCTTTTTCGAGAAGAGAGGTCTTTACTCCGCCGGCGACGGTTTCTTTCGGAACAGCGCGACCAGATTGTCCCACAGCTCGATCTTCGCGCCCTGGCGCTTCATGATCACGCCCTGCTGCAGGATCGACAGCGTGTTGTTCCAGGCCCAGTAGATGACGAGGCCGGCCGGGAAACCCGCCATCATGAAGGTGAAGATGATCGGCATCCAGGTGAAGATCGCGGCCTGCGTCGGATCCGGCGGCGTCGGGTTCATGCGCATCTGCAGGAACATGGTGACACCCATGATCAGCGGCCATACGCCAATCATCAGCATGTGCGGCAGCGTCAACGGGATCAGGCCGAAAAGGTTGAAGATCGAGGTCGGATCGGGCGCGGCCAGATCCTGGACCCAGCCGAAGAACGGCGCGTGCCGCATCTCGATGGTGATGTAGAGCACCTTGTAGAGCGAGAAGAAGACCGGGATCTGCAGCGCCACCGGCCAGCAGCCGGCAAGCGGATTGATCTTCTCGGTCTTGTACAGCTCCATCATCGCCTGCTGCTGCTTCATCTTGTCGTCCGCGTATTTCTCGCGGATTTCGAGCATCTTGGGCTGCACCTTCTTCATGTTCGCCATCGACGCATAGGACTTGTTGGCGAGCGGGAAGAAGAGGGCCTTGACGATGACGGTGGTGGCGAGGATCGCCAGGCCGAAATTGCCGAAGAATTTGTAGAGCGTGTCGATCAGCCAGAACATCGGCTTGGTGATGAAATAGAACCAGCCCCAGTCGATCACCAGATTGAACTGGCGAATATGACGGTCCGCCTCGTAGGCGTTGATCTTGGCGACTTCCTTGGCGCCGGCGAAGATCTCCGTCTCGACCGTCGCGGACTGGCCGGCCTCGACATTGATCGCATCGGTCAGGAAGTCGGACTGGTAGCGATGGCGACCGTCCTCGAAAAAGGCGTAGCGCGGCTGGAAAGGCTGCTTCTCGGTCGGCACCAGCGTGACGGCCCAGTATTTGTCGGTGATGCCGAGCCAGCCATCGGTCGACTTGCCCGGCGTGACCTGCTTTTCAGATTCGATCTTGGCGTATTTGTATTCGGCCAAGCCCTCGGTTCCGGTGACGCCGATCAGGCCCTCATGCAGCACATAGGTGCTGGCGACGGCCGGCTTGTCGTAGCGCGTGACGCGGCCGTAATTGAACAGCGAAACCGCGCTCGAGCCGGAATTCTGCACCGTATCCGTGACCGTGAACATGTAGTTGGCGTCGACGGAGAAGATGCGTTTGAAGGTCAGGCCCTTGTCATTGGTGTAGGTGAGCGTCACCGGCGTCGACGGGGTCAGCGTCGGATTGCCGTCGACGCTCCACTGCGTTTCGGCGCCCGGCACCGTGCCGGTCTTGTCGTTGCCGACGAAGCCGATCTCGGCGAAATAGCCGGTCGGCAGGGCCTGCGGGTTGAGCAGTTCGATCTCGGGCGAATTCTTGTCGACGGTCTCGGTGTAGTGCTTGAGCTTGAGGTCGTCGAGACGCGCGCCGGTCAGGTTGATCGAGCCCTCGAGGCTCGGCGTGTCGATCTTGACGCGCTTCGAAGCCGCCAGCGCCTGGTCGCGGCCGGCCGCGGTGACGGTGTCGCCGCCAGGCGCGTTGGGGATGGTGCCCGGCGCCGGGGCCGGTGTTCCAGCACCCGGATTGGCCGCCTCGGCCGCCTTCTTCTGCTCTTCGACACGCTGCTGCTCGATCTTGGCCGCCTCGCGCTGCTGCTCGACGCGCGGGTTCATGTAGAAAACCTGCCACAAGGTCAGGATCAGCACCGACAGCGCGATGGTGATGAAGAAATTCCGGTTGTTTTCCATCGAGAGCCCTTGGCCTATCGTGTTCCGCGAAGTCGGCGGGAGAGTTCGGCCTTCAACTGGCCGAACGGGGCGCGCAGCGCATCATCGCGCCCGACGATGACATAGTCATTGCCGGGCACCATGTCATCTGCGGCATGGACGCGGACGGCTTCTTTAAGCCGCCGCCTGACGCGGTTGCGCACAACAGCGTTGCCGACCTTCTTGGTGACGGTGTAGCCGACGCGCGGCACGCCGCCATCGCCGCGGTCAAGGACCTCGACGAGGAAAAACCGTCCGCGTCGCTTTTCACCACGACGGACGGCCAGGAATTCCGCGCGTTTCAGAAGCCGCTTGGGATTTTGCCCCACTGGCTTGCCGGTTGCGGGCAACGATCTCGTCTCGCTTAGGCGCTGAGCCGCTTGCGGCCGCGGTTGCGGCGAGCTGCGACGACGCCACGACCACCCTTGGTGGCCATGCGGGCACGGAAACCGTGTCGGCGTTTGCGGACGAGTTTGGACGGTTGGTAGGTACGCTTCATTTGTTTTAATACCGCGGGGTGCGGCCCTTCTTGATTCTGTCACTTTGTAACAGGAGCTTTGCCGGGCCGGCTTTGGCGCGATCGAAACCGCGCCGGGACGAATGGCCCGAGCGTGAGCGGGCTTATAGAAAGAAGGGTTTTGGAAGTCAATCCGGGGTCGTCGCGCCGCGGACGCAGGCTTCATGACGGTAATTTAATGTTCCGACCAAAGGATAAAATTGGCAAAAATGCCGCAATCGCCTAATCTTGGCTGATCAAGTGATTGTGAAGACAGAGTCGCATGAGCGAAGCCAGCCAAGCGGGGGAAGGGATCGGCACGGCGCCTGCCACCGTCCGCAGCGTACCCTTGTCGCGCGGCCTGTCGACGAAATTGCTGCTGCTCACCATTGTTTTCGTGCTGTTGGCGGAAGTGCTCATCTTCCTGCCCTGGATCGCCAGCTACCGGCTGAGCTGGCTCAAGGAGCGGCTGAGCACGGCCGCGGCCGTGTCGATCGTGCTGGTGCAGGGCGAGTCGACCTCGCTGTCGCGCACGGCCCAGAATGACGTGCTGATGGCGATCGGCGCCAAGGCGATTGCGGTGCGCGATGGCGGCGTCTCGCGGCTTCTGGTGGTGGCGGACATGCCGCCGCAGGTCGACGAGCATATCGACCTCGCCAGCGTCGGCATGATCAAGGGCATGACCGGCGCGCTCGACACGCTGTTCTTCGGCGGCGACCGGATGCTGCGCGTTTTCGGACCGGTCGGCGACAGCGACAAGGAATTCGAGCTGATCATGCCGGATTACTCGCTGCGCAAGGCGATGCTCATCTATTCGCGCAACGTCGCCTTCGTCTCGCTGCTGATCTCGCTGTTCACCGCCATGCTGGTCTATGCCGCGATCGACCTGATCATGATCGGCCCGATCCGCACCATGACGCGATCGATGCTGTCCTTCTCCGAAGCCCCCGACGACCCCGGGCGCATCATCCATCCCGCCGCCCGCTCCGACGAGATCGGCGTTGCCGAACGCGAGCTGTCGCAGATGCAGGAGCGGCTGCAAAAGATGCTCTCCGAGCAGAAGCACCTTGCCGATCTCGGCCTGGCGGTCTCGAAGATCAACCACGACATGCGCAACATCCTGGCCTCAGCGCAGCTGATGTCGGACCGCCTGCGCCAGGTCAGGGATCCGACCGTGCAGGCTTTCGCGCCGAAGCTTTTGCGCGCGCTCGATCGTGCGGTGTCCTATTCCGAAGGGGTGCTTCACTATGGCCGCACGCAGGAGCCGCCGCCTTCGCGCCGCCGGGTGCGGCTGCGCCAGCTAGTCGAGGACGTGCACGGCCTGCTCGACATCGAGGAGGGCATCGAGTTCATCAACGCCGTCGAGGCGGCTTTCGAGGTGGACGCCGATTCCGACCAATTGTTCCGGGTGCTCACCAATCTTTGCCGCAACTCGGTGCAGGCAATGGCCGCCGACACCGAAAGCGCCGTGGTGCGGCGGCTGGCGGTCTCGGCCGAGCGCATGGGCAGCGTTAGCCGCATCGCCGTCACCGACACCGGACCCGGCCTGCCGCCGAAGGCCCGCGAAAACCTGTTCGCGGCATTCCGCGGCTCGGCCCGCAGCGGCGGCACCGGCCTCGGCCTGGCGATCGCACATGAGCTGATCCGTGCGCATGGCGGCTCGGTGGAACTGGTCGAGTCGATTGGCGGGCGCACCACTTTCGCCGTCACCATCCCCGACCAGCCGGTGCGGCTCGACCAGGCCCGTGGCAGCCTGCGCCGGCCCGCGTGACGGTCTCGGCGCTGTTTTCCTGAGGGCTTTTGCCGTTCAGACCCGACGCTTCAATGATCTTCCCCGAGACTTTTCCCCTGTCCGCTGAAATCAGACCAGCTCTCCGGCAGCTTCAAAGCCTTGGATCGGGGCCGTCATCACCGGATGGCACACTCACGACAAAACTTTTGCCGGATCGACTTGCTTTTCGCAAATTCAGTCGTTAGGGAACTGCACACATTCGCGGCCGGTCCTTGGGATCGGATCGCGGGGCCGTTGAAAACATGGCCTGATGCGCGCCCGTAGCTCAGCTGGATAGAGCACCAGACTACGAATCTGGGGGTCAGGAGTTCGAATCTCTTCGGGCGCGCCATTTCTTGAAACCGCTCATCTTATTCGATCGTCAAAACGTCCGTGGCCGCGGCGTTTGGGACGTTTCCGTCGGACAATGCGGCCCAGCGATTCCCATCGCCGGGAGAGCCAGATCGGCCAAGAGCTTGATCGTGAGACGCGTGCGCACTGCAAAAACCAATTGCGAGATAGAGCCAGCCGATCTAAACTGATTGCATAACGCAATCAGAAGCGCTCGGATGTGCCGTGTGAGAAACGGGGGAAGTATGGCCAAGCTCGTGTTCGGAATGAACCAGTCCCTGGACGGCTACGTCGACCATATGGGATTTGCGCCAACCCCTACACTCTTCCGCCACTTCATCGAGGAGGCTCAGCAGCAGGGGGGCAGCGTGTACGGTCGCCAAATGTATGAAATCATGCGTTACTGGGACGACGATCGTCCTGAGTGGGATGCGGATCGGCAGACCTACGCGGCGGCGTGGCGGAACCAGCCGAAATGGGTCGTCTCGCGCTCGCTGAAGTCGGTCGGCCCGAACGCCAGGCTGATCGAGGATAGTCTCGAAAGCGCGATCCGCAATCTGAAGGCCGGGAGCGACGGGGAGATCGAGGTTGCTGGTCCGACCTTGGCGCAAAGCCTTACGGAGCTTGGCCTGATCGATGAATATCGAATCTACCTTCACCCCGTCGTGCTTGGTCACGGCAAGCCATATTTCGCCGGACCCCGGCCGCGGCTCCGCCTCGTGACTCACGATCGGATTGGCGAGGACGTGATCCGGCTGACCTATGTTCCTGCCTGATCGTGCGATGTGGCCCGTGCCGTTCCACCGCGTCGACAAGGAAGAATAAGCCTCGCAGCCGGGCGAGGGCCCGCACAAGCAGCACGTGCAAGCGGTAGCGTTCATCACGCGGTACGGCGCCAACCTCCTGATGGATTGTATGGTTCTGCTGATACAGCCGATACTGTCCGTTTGCGTGCGGCAGGCACAGCCTTGGAGTAGATCCGACCATGACCCTTCCCGGCATCAAACGTGCCCTGATCACCGGCGCCGGAGCCGCCGACGGCATCGGCTTCGCCATTGCCCGCCAGCTTGGCCAAGCCGGCCATGCCGTGTTCCTCACCGGCGCCAGTGCACGCGTACTTGACCGCGCCGGCGAGCTTCGTGCCGAAGTCATCGATGCCAGGGCCGTGGTCGCCGATCTCACCAAGGCCGCCGATGTCGCGCGGCTGCGGGCTGAGATCGGCGCCGTCGACATATTGGTCAACAATGCCGGCATGGGCTCGTTGGCATCACCCTCGGCCGACAAGGCGTTTGTCGCCATGACCGAAGCCGATTGGGATCAAGGCATAGACGTCAGCCTGAAGACGGCGTTTCTGGCTACCCACGCGTTCCTGCCGGCAATGATCGAAGCGGGCTATGGGCGCATCGTCAATGTGGCGTCGGTCACCGGTCCGCTGGTGTCTTTCGTCGGCACATCAGCCTATTCCGCCGCCAAGGCCGGCATGGTCGGCCTGACGCGTACGCTGGCGCTCGAAGTGGCCAGGAGCGGCGTGACTGTCAATGCCGTGGCGCCCGGCTGGATCGAAACGGGCTCGTCGAGCGAGATGGAGCTGAAAGCGGCCCTGCATACGCCACCGGGGCGGGCCGGCCGGCCGGATGAAGTGGCCGCAGTGGTGGTGTTCCTCGCCTCGGCAGGCGCCAGCTATGTCAACGGCGCTCTTCTGGTGGTCGATGGCGGCAACAGCCTCCAGGAGCTCAAGGGCTGAGGCTCTGTCGGCCTGGTGCCTGGGCCAATCAATGGGAACCAAACCGCCCGGCGGCGGTTTTCCTCTTGAAGGGACGCAGACCTCAAAGGTGCGGAACAATGTACGACCATCTGGAATTGGAACTGGCGAGAGCCAGGCTGCGCGTCAAGCGTGCGGAACTCTTTCTCACGCGAGCGAATGAAATGCTGGACGAGGAGCGGGGCGTCGGCATCAGCATTGCCTTGTGCTGCCGGATCAGATCCGAGCAAAGACGTGTGGCTGACGCGCGCGCTCGCCTCCGCCACATCGATCCCACAACACACTGATCGTGCCATGGCTATGTCCTTCGCATCTCCCGAAAAGAGTGCGGCATATCGCGCCGCAAAGCTCGCTGTGCTGCGAAAGCTGATGGTGAAGCATATCGAGCGCACCGATGCTCAGGCGCGGAATGTCGAACAGGCGCTCGCGGTGTTGGCTGAGGCAAATGCTCGGGCCCGCGGCCCGCATTAGTAGCATCAGGTGTCCTCACGACGCCTTCGCCAGAAAACTCTGGTAGTCCGACTTCGCCTGCAACAGCCTCAGCACGTTTTCGCGTGAGCCGCGCACATGGGCGCGGGCCAGGGTGCCGGCGCGGGCGGCGTCGCCGGCGCAAATCGCTTCGACGATCTCGGCATGCTCTTCGCGGGCGATCTTCCATTCGTCGAGCCACAACAGTTCGGTCCAGACATAGTGCTGGCACTTGTCGAGGATGCCGCACAGCATGCCGTGCAGCATGGCGTTGCCGCTGATCTCGGCGATGACGCGGTGCAGGTCGATGCCGACCTCGAGCTCCTGGAATTTTTCCTTTGTCGTGCGGTCGGGAATGGCGGCCAGCCGCTCGCATTCGGCCAGCATGGCGCGCAGCCTTGCCTTGTCCTTCTCGGTCGCCGCGGCCGCCGCCAGTTCGGTCGCGTGGCCGTCGAGCAGTTCGCGGATGTCGAAGGCCTCGCGGAACATGTTGATGTCGAACTCGGTGACGACATAGCCCTGGCGCGGGCGGCCGGTGACCAGGCCGTCACGCTCGAGGCGGTTGAAGGCCTCGCGCACCGGCGTGCGGCTGACACTGAGTTTTGCGGCGATATCGCTCTCGGTGACGCGCGAACCCGGCGGAATCTGGCCCGTCACGATCATCGCCTTCAGCGAAGTGTAGACCGAGTCGCGCAGCGTGTTTTTGGTTTTCTTGTTCAAAGATCCGTCCCCACCGGCAATCGACATTTGCCTATCTCTATTCGCAGTCGGCGCGATTTGCCACGCCCTGGCGGCGCTGCCCACGCCAGCCTGCATCGTGCCTGTCAGCCAGATTCGGACGGTGTTGACATCGCCGAACCCTAGGTTACACTCAAAATTGTATACAAAATCGCATGCCAAATCAAAACAAATGGGAACACCGACTGGAGAACCGACATGAAAACCATCAATAGCCTTGGGATTGCCGCGGTCGCGGGTCTCATGGCATCGGCAGCGGCGCCCGCCTTTGCCGCCGATACGATCACCGTCGCCTCGTGGGGCGGCACCTATCAGGAGGCGCAGACCAAGGCGTTCTTCGATCCGACCGCCAAAGCGCTCGGCATCACCATCAAGCAGGACACCACCAACGGCCTCGACGATGTGCGCCTGCAGGTGACCGGCAATGCTGTGAAGTGGGACATTACCGAACTTGGCGCCGACGAATGCGCGCGCGGCTCGAAGGAAGGGCTGTTCGAGAAGCTCGACTACGGCATCATCGACAAGAGCGGCATCAACCCGAAGCTGGTCCATGACGACTGGGTCGGCATTTCCTACACCTCGGTCGTGCTGATCTACCGGACCGATGTGTTCGGCGACAAAGGGCCGAAAACCTGGGCCGATTTCTGGAACGTGGAAAAGTTTCCGGGGCGGCGCGCGCTCTCCAGCAGCCAGGCGACCGAGACGCTCAGCGTCGCCGCTCTCGCCTCCGGTCTGCCGATCGACAAGGTCTATCCGGTCGATATCGACAGCGCCTTGAAATCGGTCGACAAGATCCGTGGCCATGTCGATGCCTGGTGGACCTCCGGCGCCCAGGCCATGCAGATGGTCAAGGACGGCGAAGTCGACATGGCGAGCATCTGGAACGGCCGCGCCGGCACGCTGAAGAAGGAAGGCGCTCCGGTCAGCTTCTCCTTCGACCAGGGCGTGCTCACCGCCGATTGCATGGTCATCCCGAAGGGCGCCAAGAACAAGGAAGCGGCGATGAAGGCGCTGGCGATGTTCGTC
The DNA here is from genome assembly GCF_057784245.1 of Mesorhizobium sp. CNPSo 4671. Classification (NCBI taxonomy): domain Bacteria; kingdom Pseudomonadati; phylum Pseudomonadota; class Alphaproteobacteria; order Hyphomicrobiales; family Phyllobacteriaceae; genus Mesorhizobium; species Mesorhizobium sp. CNPSo 4671. Next base: position 372,238 of record NZ_JBWLUW010000004.1, read on the forward strand.
AGCCCGCAATTGCAGGCCAACCTGCCGCTCTATGTCGACAACGGCCCGGTCAACGAAAAGGCTTTCGAGACCGGCAAGATCCCGCCGGAGCGGATCAAGGACATCAACTCGGCGCCCGAAAACGTCAAGAAGCAGGTGCTGCAGGATGCCGAGTTCTGGCGCGACACCCTGGTCGAGGCGACGGAGAAGTTCAACAATCTGATCCAGCAATAACTGGACAGCAGACACTTCACGGCGGGGCGGCGTAGGCCGTTCGCCCCGCCTCCTCTTCGCCGACCAGAGCAGTTCACCGTTTCTCCGAAACGTCGAACCACTCTGTCTCTTTGTTTTCGCGCAATTCCGAACGGAAAACCGCTTCACACTTTTCCTGGAATTGCTCTAAGGAGAAAAGAATCTTGTCCATTGCGCCATCCGCGCTGCCGATCAGCATGCGCCGGATCGAGAAACGATTTGGCAGCGTGCCGGTGCTGCGCGACCTGAACCTCGATGTCGAGGCCGGCGAGTTCCTGACGCTGCTCGGCCCTTCCGGCTCCGGAAAGACGACGCTGCTGATGATCCTGGCCGGGTTCGTGCGGGCCAATGGCGGGTCCATCAGGGTCGGCGACGACGAGATCATCACCACGCCGCCGCACAGGCGCAACATCGGCATGGTGTTCCAGAACTATGCGCTGTTTCCGCATATGAACGTTTTTCACAACATCGCCTTTCCGTTGAAGCAGCGCGGCGTGGCGGCGACAGAGACCGCCGAGCGTGTCCAGAAGGCGCTGGAGCTGGTGAAGCTCAAGGGCCTGGGCGAACGGCGTGTCGATCAGATTTCCGGCGGCCAGCGCCAGCGCGTGGCGCTGGCGCGCGCCATCGTCTTCGAGCCGCGCATCGTGCTGATGGACGAGCCGCTGTCGGCGCTCGACAAGGGCCTGCGCGAGCATATGCAGATCGAGCTGCGCGCCTTGCACCGGCGGCTTGGCATGACGACGGTCTATGTCACCCACGACCAGCGCGAAGCCATCACAATGTCGGACCGCATAGCCGTCATGAATGCCGGCCGCATCGAGCAGCTCGACAAGCCCGAAACGCTCTACGCCGCGCCGAAGACGCAATTTGTCGCCGGCTTCATCGGCGAATCGAATTTCATTCCGGTCGAGTGCCGCAACGGTTCGGTCTGGTATGAGGACAGGCGGATCCAGACCGCCGGGGCGCCGCCGGCGCCGGGCCAGCACCTCATGGTGGTGCGGCCGGAAAAGCTGCGGCTGGTGACGGCGGCCGAACGATCGAACGGCATCAATGTGCTCGACGCCACGGTCGGCGACATCATCTACCAGGGCGACAGTTTCGTCTGCTACGCGGTGCTGCGCGACGGCCGCCAGCTGACATTGCGCGACTATTGCCGCAGCGATGTGCTGGCCAGGCTGCCGGCGCCCGGCCAGCCGATCAGCCTCGGCCTCGATGCGCAGGACACAATCCTGGTGGCGGCCGAAGGATGAGCGCGCCATCCGCCCTTCTGAACGAAACGACCGGCGGCGCGGGCCGGGACCTGAACGCGCAGGCGCTGCGCGCCGACGCGCGGCGTGAATCGCTGCGGCTGCTGGCGCTTTTGTCGCCCAGCTTGTTCCTGGTCTTTGCCATCATCATCGTGCCGATCGGCTGGCTGTTCTGGCTGTCGCTGTACGACGAGAACGGGGCCTTGAGCGCCTCCAACTATGCGCGCTTCTTCGAGCAAGCCTCCTACATCAAGACCTTCGTCACCACCTTCAAGGTCGCCTTCATCGTCACCGGCGCGTGCGTGCTGCTGGGTTATCCCCTCGCCTACATGCTGTCGCAGCTGCCGCGCCGGTCGGCGTCGATCTGCCTGATCTTCGTCATCCTGCCGTTCTGGACGTCGGTGCTGGTGCGCACCTATGCCTGGCTGGTGATCCTGCAGCGCAAGGGCCTTATCAACAGCTGGCTGATCGACCTCGGCGTGATCAGCCAGCCGCTGTCGCTCGCCAACAATCTGTCCGGCGTCGTCATCGGCATGACGCACATACTTTTGCCGTTCCTGGTGCTGCCGCTCTATGCCTCGATGAAGACCATCGACACCGATTGCCTGCGCGCCGGCATGAACCTTGGCGCAGGTCCGGCCGCCACTTTCCGGCAGATCTTCTTTCCGCTGTCGCTGCCTGGCCTTGCGTCGGGCGTGGTCATCGTCTTCGTGCTGTGCCTCGGCTTCTTCGTCACGCCGGCACTGATGGGCGGCGGCAAGGTGATCATGTGGGCGATGCGCATGGAGCAGACCACCAGCCTCTATTCCAACTGGGGCGCGGGTGCGGCGCTCGGCGTGGTGCTGCTGGTGGTCACGCTGGCGCTTCTCGGTCTCTTCCAATGGCTGCTTGGCGCGCGCGCCACCGGTGTGTGGAGTTCGCGATGAGCGGGGATGTCGGCCTGCCTATCTCACACCGGCAACGTCTGTGGCTTTACGCGCTGGGCGGCCTGGTGCTGTTGTTCCTGATCGCGCCGTCGGTCATCATCGTCATCATGTCGTTTTCGGATTCGACGCTGCTGCAGTTCCCGCCACAGCAATGGTCGCTGCGCTGGTACGAAACCTATTTCGGCTCGCTGGAATGGCGCGACGCCACCATCGTCTCGGTCAAAGTGGCCGTCATGACCGTGCTGGTGGCGACGCCGCTCGGCACCGCTGCTGCCTATGCGATCAACCGGGGCACGCTGCGCTTCAACGGCACCATCAACGGTCTGCTGACGGCGTCGCTGATCATCCCGGTGATCCTGATCGGCATCGGCACCTTCTTCCTCTATGCCCGCATCGGCCTCAACAACACGCTGACCGGCCTGGTCATCGCGCATACGGTGCAGGCGCTGCCGCTGGTGGTGCTGACCGTGCTGTCGGGCCTGCGCTCCTACGACATGAACCAGGAGCGCGTGGCGCGCAGCCTGGGTGCCGGGCGCATCGCCGCCTTCTGGCAGGTGACGATGCCGCAGATCCGCTTCTCCATCGTCTCGGGCGGGCTGTTCGCCTTCATCACATCCTTCGACGAGGTAGTGGTTTCCCTGTTCATCTCGGGCGGCGAGACCACCACGCTGACGCGGCGCATGTTCAACGCGCTGCGCGACCAGATCGACCCGACCATCGCCGCCATCTCGACCTGCCTTATCGTGCTGTCGGTTCTGCTGCTATCGGTTGCGCAGATCTTCGGGCGGCGGCATTGATTTCACCAGACCAATTCGCAGAAGTGACCCATGGGATATCCAGACAGAATGCGTGATTTCCAGTTTCCAGGCCGCTCGCCGGTTCGTGCCACGCAAGCGGTTGCCGCGACCTCGCACCCGCTTGCGACCCTTGCCGCGATCGACATGCTACGCGCCGGCGGCAATGCCATGGACGCCGCCGTCTGCGCCGCCGCAGTGCAGGGCGTCGTCGAACCGCAATCGACCGGCATAGGCGGCGATTGCTTCGTCCTCTACTGCCCGAAGGGGCAGGGCGACGTGCTGGCCTTCAACGGCTCGGGCCGCGCGCCCGCCAAGGCTGATGTCAACTGGTACCTGGACAAGGGTTTCAACGAGCTTCCGAAACAGGGACCGCATGCGGTGACCGTGCCGGGCGCCGTCGATGCCTGGAGCCGGCTCCTGGAAGACCATGGCCGCAAGAGCCTGGCCGAGGTGCTGGCGCCTGCCATCCACTATGCCGAGAACGGCTATGTCGTGCATGACCGCGTCGCCTTCGACTGGGCCGAACCGGAGACCGACCTGTCGGCCGACGAGCATGCCGCGCGCATCTTCCTGCCGGGCGGCCAGGCGCCGAGGGCCGGCGACATCCACCGCCAGCCAGAACTCGCCGCCACCTTGCGGACAATCGCCAAACAGGGCCGCGCCGGCTTCTACGAAGGCGCCGTTGCCGACGACATGGTGCGCCGGCTCAACGAATTGGGCGGGCTCCATTCGCACGAGGATTTCGCCGCGACCAAAGGCGACTATGTGGCGCCTGTCAGCACCACCTATGGCGGCTACGGCATCCACCAGATGCCGCCGAACAATCAGGGGCTGACGGCGCTGCTCATGCTGAACGTGCTGTCGGGCTTCAAGCTCGGCGAACTCGACCCCAACGGCGCCGAACGCCTGCATCTGGAAATCGAAGCGGGGCGGCTGGCCTATCAGGACCGCGACCGCTTCGTCGGCGACCAGGACCAGGTTCATGTGCCGGTGCAGCAACTTCTGTCCGGCGCCTATGCCGACCGGCTGCGCGCCGAAATCCACCGCGACCGCGCCATGACGCACCTGCCGCGCCTGGATCTGCCGGGCAGCGACACGGTCTACATTTCGATCGTCGACCGCGACCGCAATGCGGTCTCCTTCATCAACTCGACCTATTATTCCTTCGGCAGCGGCGTCGTCGGTCCGAAGACCGGTGTCGTGCTGCAAAACCGTGGCTCGAGCTTCCGCCTCGACCCGGCGCATCCGAACGCGATCGCGCCCGGCAAGCGGCCGATGCACACGATCATGCCCGGCATGGCGACGAAGAACGGCCGCGTGGTGATGCCGTTCGGCGTCATGGGCGGCGGCTATCAGCCTTTCGGCCACGTGCATCTTCTGACCAACATGATCGACTTCGGCATGGACCCGCAACAGGCGCTCGATGCGCCGCGTGTGTTCTACAATGACGACACTGTGGAGGCCGAACGCGGCGTTCCCGCCGAGGCGATCGAAGGCTTGCGCAAGCGCGGCCATCGCATCGCCGAACCGCAGCATCCGCTTGGCGGCGGACAGGCGGTGCTGATCGATTGGGAGAAAGGCACGCTCACCGGCGCCTCCGATCCACGCAAGGATGGGATGGCGCTTGGGTATTGAGGCGGTCGGGAGAAATTCCCGAACGTCGGCGCCGCCCCTCATTGCCCGCCGGGCATTTCTCCCCGTAAACGGGGCGAAAGAAGCTGACGCCGACCGGTCCGCCAAAGTCCCAGCGTTGGAAAAGAGGTGCCGGCGACACGTCCATCTTTCCTTTTCCCCGTTCGCGGGGAGAAGGTGCCTGAAGGGCGGATGAGGGGCGGCGCCAATGTCGACAATTGTCCAGGATCGTCCGCTGGACTTCTAAAAGCAGTCGTTTGAACATAGCCGGTGACCATGACCCAAGCTGAAACCTACCCCAACCTTTCCCGCCGTCTCGCCGCCGGCGCCGATGACGCGCCGGCGATCCTGGCGCCCGACAGGGCGACGCTGACCCATGGCGGGCTGCGCGGCCTGATTAAGGCCACGGCCGAGCGGCTGCACGCACTCGGCATCGGCCGGGCCGACCGGGTGGCGATCGTGCTGCCGAACGGGCCGGAGATGGCCACCGCATTCGTCGCGGTGGCGGCCGCCGCCTCGACGGCGCCGCTCAATCCCGCCTATCGGGCCGACGAACTCGATTTCTACCTCACCGACATCGGCGCCAAGGCGATCCTTGTCGCGGAGAACGAGACCGGCCCGGCGGTGGCCGTCGCAGAACGTCTCGGCATCGGCGTACTGCGGCTTGTCGTGCAGCCCGATACCCCTGCCGGCAGCTTCACCGTCGAAGGCACCGCGATCGGCCCACAGGCGGCGCCCGACATGGCGGGGGATGGCGACATTGCGCTTTTGCTGCACACATCGGGCACGACATCGCGACCAAAACTGGTGCCGCTCAGCCATGCCAACATCGCGGCTTCGGCCACCCATATCGGCGCAACGCTCGGCCTGAACGCCGACGACCGCTGCCTCAACATCATGCCGCTGTTCCACATCCATGGGCTGATCGCGGCGGTGCTGTCTTCGCTCGCAGCCGGCGGCAGCATCTACTGCACGCCGGGTTTCAACGCGCTGCGCTTTTTCCAGTGGCTGAGCGATGCCAGGCCAAGCTGGTACACGGCGGTGCCGACCATGCATCAGGCGATCCTGCCGCGCGCAGCGCGCAATGAAGAGGCGCTGGGGGCAGCACGCCTGCGCTTCATCCGCTCGTCCTCGGCGTCGCTGCCGGCGCAAGTGATGGCGGAACTCGAAGCGACCTTCGGCTGCCCGGTGATCGAATCCTACGGGATGACCGAGGCCGCCCACCAGATGGCGTCGAACCGGCTGCCGCCGGGCCTGCGCAAGCCGGGCAGCGTCGGCGCCGGCGCCGGCCCCGAGGTCGCGGTGATGGCGCCCGACGGGCGGCTGATGGAAGCCGGCGAGACCGGCGAGATCGTCATTCGCGGACCCAATGTCACGGCAGGCTATGAGAAGAACCCGGATGTCAATGCCACGGCCTTCGCGCATGGCTGGTTCCACACCGGCGACCAGGGCGTGCTCGACGAGGACGGCTATCTCCGCGTCACCGGCCGGCTCAAGGAGATCATCAACCGTGGCGGCGAAAAGATCTCGCCGCTCGAGGTTGACGACGTGCTGATGGATCATCCGGCGGTAGCGCAGGTCGTGACCTTCGCCATGCCGCATGACAAGCTCGGCGAGGAGGTGGCGGCGGCGGTCGTACTGCGCGAAGGCATGAGCGCCAGCGAAAGCGATATCCGCGCTCACGCCGCGACGCGGCTCGCCGATTTCAAGGTGCCGCGCAAGGTGCTGATCCTGGACGAGATCCCCAAGGGCGCGACAGGCAAGCTGCAGCGCATCGGCCTTGCCGCCAAACTTGGGCTTTGACGATGAAGATCACGATTTTCGGCGCCGGCGCGATCGGCGGCTATCTCGCCGCCAAGCTGGCGATCGCCGGCCGCACCGATCTGTCGATCGTGGCGCGCGGCGCGCATCTGGAAGCGATCCAGGCCAACGGCCTGCGCCTGATCGAGGACGGCGAGGAATCGAGGGCGCCGGTGAGATCCGCCGCGAAGGCCGAGGAGCTCGGCGTGCAGGACGCCGTCGTGCTGGCGCTGAAAGCCCATTCGCTGACCCCGGCGCTGGACCAGATCGCGCCATTGCTCGGGGATCACACATCCGTCGTCACCATGCAGAACGGCGTGCCGTGGTGGTATTTCCATGGCGTCGGCGGGCCGCTCGAAGGCACCAGGCTGAACGCGGTCGATCCTGGCGGCGCGATCTGGCAGCGGATCGGGCCGCAGCGCGTCATCGGCTCGGTCGTCTATCCCGCCGTCGAGGTCGACGCCCCCGGCCTTATCCGCCATGTCGAAGGCAAGCGCTTCTCGCTCGGCGAACCCCGTGGCGAACGCAGCGAACGGGTGACGCGACTGGCCGAGGAAATGGTCAAGGCCGGCCTGCAGGCGCCGGTACGCGAGGACATCCGCAGCGAAATCTGGGTGAAACTGTGGGGCAACCTCTCCTTCAACCCGATCTCGGCACTGACCGGCAGCACGCTTGCGGGAATCGTCGCCGACGAAGGCACCCGCACGCTTGCCCGCACCATGATGCTGGAGGCGCAAGCGATCGGCGAAAGCCTCGGCGTGCGTTTTCCCATTGGGGTCGACCGCCGCATCAGGGGCGCCGGCGATGTCGGCGAACACAAGACCTCGATGCTGCAGGATCTGGAGCGCGGCCGGCCTATGGAGATCGACGCGCTGGTGAGCGCCGTGCAGGAACTTGGCCGGCTAACGGACAAGCCGACGCCAACGATCGATGCCGTGCTGGCGCTGGTAAGGCGGCTGGCGGTGGAGCGCGGGTGTTATGGGTGAGGGGACAGACTGAGCCATGTGGGGGGCTGCCTGCACAAGATCATTGACCGGCAGGCAGTGCTCGAACTCCTCGAAACAATCCCTGGAACGACGCGTTCAGCCGCCCTCAAGCCCCGCCTTGTCGACCAGATAGAAGATCGTATTGGCCTCGCCGCCCGGCCGCGCCCGACGTGGCGAATCCGCAACCCTACTCGGCGGCCGTCTCGGATGGCGCTTCTGCCGGCCCCGAAGGCTCGGCCTCGGCACGGGGCTTGCGCCGCGAAAACAGCGACCTCAGCGTGACGTAGAACACCGGCGTTAGGAACAGGCCGACGAAGGTGACGCCGAGCATGCCTGAGAACACCGCGGTGCCGAGCGACTGGCGCATTTCTGCGCCCGGGCCGGTTGCGATCATCAGCGGCACGACGCCGAGGATGAACGCGAAGGCGGTCATCAGGATCGGCCGCAGCCTCAGCCGGCAGGCTTCGACGGCAGCCTCGGCGGCCGACAGGCCGCGTTCCTGCGCCTGTCGCGCGAATTCGACGATCAGGATCGCGTTCTTGGCGGCAAGCCCGATCAGGACGATGAGGCCGATCTGCACGAGGATGTTGTTGTCCAGCCCTCGGAAAGACACGCCGAGCAACGCCGCGAGCACGCCGAGCGGTACCACCAGCACAATGGCGAACGGCAGCACCCAGCTTTCATATTGTGCCGCCAGCGCCAGGAACACGAACAGCACCGATAGTCCGAAGATATAGACAGCGGCATTGCCGGTGTTGCGCTCCTGGTAGGCGAGCTCGGTCCATTCATAGGAGGTACCGGCCGGCAGCGTCTGTGACGTGATCGCTTCCATCTTCGCCAGCGCATCACCCGTGGAAACGCCGGGCGCGGCGTTGCCCTGCAGCGGCACCGAGACGTACATGTTGTAGCGCTGGACCAGCGCCGGGCCAGTGACGTCGCGGATCTCGATCAACGTGCCGAGCGGAACCAGCGCGCCGGTCGCCGAGCGCACCTTCAGCTTCAAGATGTCGGCGCGATCGAGGCGGAACGCCTGGTCGGCCTGCGCCCGCACCTGGTAGACGCGCCCGAAAGCATTGAAGTCGTTGACGTAGGCGGTGCCCAAATTGATCGACAGCGTCTCGAAGATGTTGGGGATCGGCACGTTTAGGATGCGCGCCTTGTCGCGATCGATCGCCAGGAAGAATTGCGGGCTCGACGCGGAGAACGTGGTGAACACGCCCGTCAGCCCCGGCGTCTTGTTGGCCTTGCCGGCGATTTCATAGGCAAGCGCCAGGATCTGCCGCATGTCGGCGCTGTTGCGCTCCTGGATCTGCAGTTTGAAACCGCCGGCATTGCCGACGCCACGGACCGGCGGCGGCGGCAGTGCGATAATGAAGGCTTCCTTGATGCTTTGCAGGCTGCCGAACAGATTGCCGATGACCTTGGTTGCCGACTGGCCGGCCTTCAGCCGCTCGTCAAACGGCTTGAACCTGGCGAAGATCACGCCGGCGTTGCTGGCGTTGGTGAAGGTCGCGCCGGAGAAGCCGGCGAAGGCGACTGCGTAGTCGACGCCAGGCGTTTTCTGGATGATCTGCGACGCCTGCTGGATGACCGCATCGGTCCTCGACAGCGAGGCGCCGTCCGGCAACTGGACGACGACGATCGCATATCCCTGGTCGAGCGACGGAATGAAACCGCGCGGCACCGTCTGCACCATGTAGACCGTGGCGTAGATGAGGGCTGCGAAAACGGCCAGCATGGCGGTGATCGCTATCCGCGAGCCGACCAGCACGCGGATGATGCTCGAATACCAATGCGCGACCCTGTCGAAGCCGCGATTGAAGCCGTCGGCGAGCGCCCGTCCGAACCGCGCCAGGAAAAAGCGCGGCGCCGCCGCCGCGGAGTGGTGCGGCTTGAACAGCAGTGCGGCTAGCGCCGGCGAAAGCGTCAGCGAATTGAATGCCGAGATCGCCGTCGACACCGCGATGGTGATCGCAAACTGAAGATAGAACTGCCCAGAAATGCCGGGGATGAAGGCTGTCGGTACGAACACGGCTATCAGCACCAGCGAGATCGCGATGATGGCCGTTCCGACTTCGTTCATAGTCAGGTGCGACGCCGGATTGGGCGCCAGCCCACTAGCGATATTGCGCTCGACGTTCTCGACCACGACGATCGCATCGTCGACGACGATGCCGATCGCCAGAACGAGGCCGAACAGCGTCAGCATGTTGAGCGAGAAGCCGGCGGCGTACAGCACCGCCAGCGTGCCAATCAGCGACACGGGGATCGCCACGATCGGCACGATCGCCATGCGCCACGATTGCAGGAAGACGATGATGACGATGATGACCAGCAACATCGCCTCGAGGATCGTCTTGTAGACCTCCTGGATCGACTCGGCGACGAACTCGGTCGGATTGTAGACGATGTCGTAGCTCAACCCCTTCGGGAAGTCGCGGGAAAGCTCCTTCATCTTGTCCTGGATCTCCGCGGCTGCGGCGAGCGCATTGGTGCCCGGCCGCTGGAAGATGGCGAGCGCCACTGCCGGTTTGCCGTTGAGATAGGAGTTGGTGACGTAATCCTTGGCGCCGAGCTCGATGCGCGCCACGTCCTGCAGCGAGATCAGGCGGCCGTCGTCAGTCGATTTGACGATCACGTATCGGAAGTCGCGTGCGTCGTTGAAGCGGCCTTGCGTGGTGACCGTGTACTGGAACGCCGTGCCAGTATTGGTCGGCGGCGCGCCGATCGAGCCGCCCGACACCTGGACGTTCTGGTCGCGCAGCGCCTGCACCACATCGCCCGAGGTCATCCCCAGAGCGGACAGTTTTTCCGGATCGAGCCAGATGCGCAGCGAATATTCGCGCTCGCCGAAGATGATGAGGTCGCCGACGCCGTCAAGTCTGAGCAGTATGTCGCGCACCCGCGAGCGGGCGTAGTTCGAGACGTAGAGCTGGTCGTAGGTATTGTCGAGCGACAGCATGTGCACGACCATCATCAGGTCGGGCGAGCTCTTGGTCGTGGTGATGCCCAGGCGGCGGACTTCTTCCGGCAGGCGCGGCTCGGCGACCGACACGCGGTTCTGCACCAGCACCTGCGCCTTGTCGAGATCGGTGCCCAGCTTGAAGCTGATGGTCAGCGCCATCGCCCCGTCGCCCGACGAATAGGACGACATGTAGAGCATACCCTCGACGCCGTTGATCTCCTGCTCGATCGGCGTCGCCACCGTCGCTGCGACCGTCTCGGCGTCGGCGCCCGGATACTGCGCGCGAACGACGATGGTCGGCGGCGCAATCTCGGGATATTGCGCGACCGGCAGCTGGGTATAGGCAATCCCGCCAAGGATCAGCAGGACGATCGAAACGACCGATGCGAAGATTGGGCGGTCGACGAAGAAATGTGCGAACCTCATTGCTGCAACCCGGCGGTCTCGACCTTGGGCGGCAACGCCACCATCTCGACCTTCACCTTGGTGCCGGGCCTGGCGTGCATCAGCCCGTTGACGATGATCGTCTCGCCGCCGGTCAGGCCCGAGCGGATCACCCGGTAGCCGTCGAGAAGCGGGCCGGTGCGCACGGGCTTCGCCGACACCATCCCCGCCTCATCCACCAGGAACACGATGCGGCGATCCTGATCGGCGCCGATCGCCTCGTCGGGCACCAGCACGCCGCTATGCGGCAGCGACCCCGGCACGTTGATGCGCCCGAACATGCCTGGCTGGAGAATGCCGTCGGCGTTGGGAAACCTCGCACGCACCCGCATGGTGCCGGTCGCGTTGTCGATCCGGTTCTCGGCAAAATCGAGCTTGCCCTTGAATACCGCCTCCGCGCGGTCGGCGACACGAACCTCCACATCGAGCCCGCCGGCGCCTTCCTGCATGGTGCCCCCACGCGCCTTCGCGTCGCGGGCGTAGCTGAAATACAGGCGCTCATCGACGTCGAAATAGAAGTCGATCGGGTCGCGCGTAACGATGGTCGTCAGCAAGGTGGAATCCGGCTGCACGAGGTTGCCGACCGACACCAGCCGGCGGTCGATGCGGCCGGACAAGGGTGCCTTGATCTCGGTGAATTCCAGATTGAGGCTCGCTGCCGTCAGCGCAGCCGTCGCGCCCTGCATCTGCGCCTGCGCCGAAAGGTATTCCCGCCGGCGGTCGTCGACCGTGGCGGTTGAGATATTGCCGGTCTTGGCGAGTTCGTCGGCGCGATCCAGCTGCATCTTGGAGAATTCGAGCAGACTCTTGGCAACGTCCACTTGCGATTTGGCGGCATCAAAAGCCGCCTGGTACGGACGCTGGTCGATGGTGAAGAGCAGGTCGCCCTTGTTGACCAGTGCGCCGTCCTGGAAGCTGACCTTGTCCAAATAGCCGCTGACGCGCGAACGGATGGCGACCTGGTCGACCGCTTCGAAGCGCCCGACGAACTCGTCGTCTTCGACGATTTCACGGACCACCGGCTTGGCCGCCGTCACCACGGGCAGCTGCTGGTCCTGCGCAAACGCAGTGCTGCTGAAAGCCATGCCGAGCAGGAATGCCCCCGACACGGCGGCGCGGGCAAGCCAGCCGGCCGATCGACGGGGTCGACCGCCCGCGTCGCGATGCAATTGCCTATTCTCTGGGGTGTCCATTTGCGTCCCCGCTCGCTGGACCCGGAGGTCGGTTGATCCGCTTTTACGCTCAGGCTTTTCGTCGAGATCAGAGCACTGCAGTGTTGTGCATGGCAACATGATCATTTTCCATGTGGGCTGAAATGTCCACCCTGTGGCTGCCTCGCCACTTGGCTAGAGCAGTCGCGATTTAGCGGCCAAGGTGGGGCGCCGGCGGAATGGCACCTTTTCTGGCTGGTTCGTCCCAGAACCGGACCGTCCGCTTCTTCCGGCCCACCTCAAGACGTCTGCACATCGGCGCAGATTTCGCCTTGCCTCATGACGGCGATGCGGTCGCGGCCTACCACCGGCAGATCGTGGCCGATGAACAGCATGTCGCCTGCTGCCGGTCCTTCAACAGGTTGAGAATCTGTGCCTGGATGGAGACGTCGACCGCAGCCGGCCGGCGCCGCCTTCGCTAAGCGGCGTTGCCGGTCTGAGATTTGCGCAGCAAGCCCGTCGCCGGATCGAACAAGGCCTTGGCGGCGGCGGGGCTGTTGACGCGGGCTGCGTCGAAGGCCAGTGCGTCCTGCATAGGAAGGGCTGGCGAGAAGAGAAAGCCTTGCGCGATCATGCAGTCGAGCGACCGCAGGATCATGCGGTCCGCGTCGGTTTCGACGCCCTCGGCGACCACCTCTATTCCCAGCGTTCGTCCGAGATCGATGACGGCCTTGACCAGGGCCTGGTCTTCCACGGAGCTGGCGAGATCGCGAACGAAGTCCTTATCGATCTTGATCTTGCGGATCCGGCTGTCCTTCAGCGAAACCAGCGTCGAAAAGCCGGTGCCAAAATCATCCAGCACAATGGATATGCCGGCATCCGCCAGGCGCTCCAGCTTTTCGTCAATCCGGTCGCGATCGACGGGCGCTTCTTCGGTGATCTCGATCTCGAGCATCGCCACCGGGACATTCTTCGTCTTGAGGCTGTCGAGGATCATTTCATCGACATTGCCCGCCTCGAGCTCGCGCGGCGACAGGTTCATCGCGACTCGGACATGCTGACGGCCGTTTTTCATCAGCTCTTCGATCATGGCGCAACAGTTGAGAAACACCGTTTCCGTCAGCAGGGAAAGCAGCCCGGTTTCACGCGCCGCGGTGACGATTTCGGGCGGGGAGATGGCGCCATGAACCGGATGTCGCCAGCGCAGCAGAGCCTCGAAGCCGACGACGGCATTGGTGTCCAGCCGCACCAGAGGCTGGAACCATGAGCAAAGCGTGCCGGTTTCGATCGCCCCGCGGAGATCGCGCTCGATGCAGTGCTTGCGTTCGAGCCCGCGGTCGAGCCCGGCATCGAAGAGGCGGTATTCATTCCTGCCACTGCGCTTGGCCGCGTAAAGCGCGAAGTCCGCACGCAGCAGCATCTGCGTCAATTGCGGTCTGTCCGACACATAGATGCCGATCGAAGCGCCGACGCGCACCGAATTCAACGCCGGATCCGGATTTGCGATTGCCGCGATGATCGAGGAGGCCAGTTGGTCGGTCGAAAGCACGGATTTGCCGGCGGGAAAGAGCAGCACGAACTCGTCGCCGCCGATGCGCGAAATGGTCGCCCCTGGCGGCGCATGGTCCTCTATTCTGCGCGCAACCCTGACCAGCAGGCTGTCACCGATATTGTGACCATAGGTGTCGTTGACGGATTTGAAGCCGTCCAGGTCGATCAGCATGGCCACGAACGGACCGTCGGCAAGTCCGAGCTCGCGGATGGCCTGCTCGAGCCCGTACCTGTTGAGCAAATTCGTTAGCGGGTCCCGCCTGGAGTTTCGCTCCATCTGGGTGGCGAAGTCTTTCGCCTCGTATTTGAGGCGGCTTGTTTCGCGGAAGCGGGCCTGTCCAAGAAGTGCGCTTCTGATCATGCCTACGAGAAACAGCAGGACCGTGAAAGCCAGGATGTAATTTTCGATACCGCCTTTCGCCAAGAGGCAGCCGATGGCGATCAAAAGCGGCAGCGTCATGAAGTTGATCGAGGCCGGGGCGTATGATGTGCCGTAGGTGACGGAACCGGCCGTCGCGCCTGCCAGAACGATCAGGTAGATCGGCGCCTGGGGGGTGGTGTAGCCGTCGGTCAGCACCGCCAGGAAAGACCAGGCGACGCCCGACGCCAGGGCCAGCATGCCATAGGAAGAAAGCCGCGCGCCGATCGGCTTCAGCCAGTTGCCTTCTGTGCCCGATTGGGAGAGAGCGAGCGCTATGCGTGCGCCATTTATCGTGGCGACCGCCGCAAACCACAGCACCGCCGCAAACCCGCCGCCCACAAGCAGCTGCACGGCCAGGATCAGGGCCGAAAGCACCGTGCCGATAGGCATCGAAATGAAGACACAAGCCCGCAGATCGGCGAACTGATCCCGGAGAATCCCAGCGTCCACGGATTCGCCCTGCCCCTGAGGGGCGGACCCTTGAACAGGCTGCATGGAGTGCGTCATAGGGGCAAGTAGCTAGGCTAGTCGGGTGAAAATCGCGTTAAGGATTTCAGCACCTTACAGTGCAATCGCTCGATTGCCGGCCGGTGCCGCCCGGTTCTTGCACTCGCTGGAGCGCGGCCGGCCTGAGCCTTGACGCGCTCACGCCCTGCCCAACATATCGTAGGCCCGCCCTCACTCCCAATCCGAGAAGGCGTGGCGAAACCGACATGTCCTAATTCGCATTCATCGAGGAACCTTCCATGCTCCGATATGCCTGCCTTCTCGGAATTTCAGCCATGACAGCGGCTCATCCCGCGATGGCGCAGAGCGATGCCGAAATGAAAGCGTGCATCGACCGGTCCGGCGGCGCCACCTCGGAAATGCTGGATTGCGGGAAGGCCGAGATTGACAAGTTCGATGCCAGGTTGAACGCGGCTTACAACACCCTGATGCATCGCGAGCATGGCGCCGAACGCACCCGGCTGCAGCGCGAGCAGCGCGCCTGGCTGAAACATCATCTGCGGGAAACGCACCGTCTTGCCGCCGATCCCGACAACGGATCGGCGGCCTTCCTTTCATCTCAAGGGTTTGAACTGGACGATTTGAACGCACGCACCGCCGAACTCGAAAAGCGTGTCCAGCAGAATCCGTAGTCACTCAACCGGGATCATCGGCGCAATCGTGGATTGCTCCTCGCGTTTGCGCCTCAAGCCTCCAAATCGGCCGCTTGACTTGAACAGACACGGGACGGGCCGATCTCACAAAGTGGTTGTGTTCGACCCGGGCGACCGGTTACTAAAGGGCCGATGTCGCGGCACTTCGAGATCCTGAGTTAGTCTTCCCCGTTTGCCAGCCGTGCTGGGCTGGATGAGGTTGTCTCAGGGTTTCGATCCGTTGAAATGGAGCAAACGGGCATGGGCATTCTGGACTTTATTTCCAAACAATTTATCGACGTCATCCAGTGGACTGCCGACGATCCGGGCGTGCTGGCCTCTCGTTTCCCAATGTCTGGCATGGAAATTCAGAACGGCGCCCAGCTCGTGGTGCGCGAGACGCAGAAGGCGGCCTTCTTCAATGAAGGCAAGATCGCCGACGTCTTCGGGCCAGGCACCTACACGCTCAATACCCAGACGCTGCCTGTGCTGACCTATCTGAAGAACTGGGACAAGTTCTTCGAGTCCCCCTTCAAGTCGGACGTGTATTTCTTCGACACCAAGGACCAGATCGACCGCAAATGGGGCACCACACAGCCGCTGACAGTCCGCGACAAGGAATATGGCCCGATCCGCCTGCGCGCCTTCGGCAACTATTCCTATGCCATCGGCGATGTCGAGATGTTCTGGTCGCGCCTGGTCGGCACGACCGAGCGCTCCACCTCCGAGATGATCGAAGGGCAGCTGCGCGGTGTCATCCTCATGGCCATCGCCACCACGCTTGGCCAGAGCAGCGTCGCCTTCATCGACATGGCGGCCAATCAGGAAGCATTCTCGCAGAAGCTGGCGGAGGCGATCGGTCCGGCGCTGCGAGCCTACGGCATCGACGTCAAGAGCTTCTACGTGCAGAGCCTGTCGCTGCCCGACGAGCTGCAACGCGTCCTCGACAACGTGAGCTCGATGAACATGCTGGGCGATCTCAATCGCTACGTCCAGTTCCAGACCGCGGAATCGATCCCGATCGCCGCCGAGAATCCGGGCGGCTTGGCGGGGGCGGGAGCCGGTCTCGGGGCAGGGCTGGCGATCGGCCAGACCATGGCGCAGGGTTTCGGCCACGCCGCCGCTCCGGCAGCGCCGGCCCAGGCGGCGCCGTCCCAACCGGCCGAAGATCCGATCCAGCTGCTCGAAAAGCTCGGCGGCCTGCTCGCCAAGGGAATCCTGACGCAGCAGGAATTCGACGCCAAGAAGGCCGAACTCCTGTCGCGAATCAAATAGGCTCCGAAGCGAGCCCAGCTTTCCAAACCTTGCGGTGCCGGGGGGCCGGCGCAGCCAACCGCCAACTCAGGGTTTTCATGCGCAAGTTCGCCTGTCCGTCCTGCGGCGCGGACGTCACTTTCCAATCGGCGCAGTCGGTCTATGCCGTTTGCGCCTATTGCCAGTCCATGGTGGTGCGCACGGATGTCGACGTGAAGTCGATCGGCGTGATGGCCGCCCTGCCGGACGACATGAGCCCGTTGCAGCTGGGCAGCGGCGGCTATTTCGAGGAGCAGTCCTTCACGCTGATCGGGCGGCTGAAGATCGGCTGGCGCGACGGGCTGTGGAACGAATGGCACCTTCTGATGGCGGACGGCCGGCGCGGCTGGATCGGTGAGGCGCAAGGGTCCTTCTCCATCAGCTTCGAACTGGACGGCGCCCTGCCCCGCGACGTCAAGGCGACCCTCGCCCACTGTCGGGCGCTGCTGACAAGCGGCAAGGCCGCCGAGGCAAGACCCGGCTTTGTGGTCGAGCTCGGCGGCGTCACGCTGCGCGCGGTCGACATCAAGCTGGCGACCTGCCTGGGATCGGAGGGCGAACTGCCCTTCGCCGCGCCCAAGGGCCGCCGGACGGTCGCGATCGACTGCATCGGCAGGAAGGGCGAGTTCGCGACGCTCGATCATGATGGCCGCGAGGCCCATGCCTATGTCGGCCGTTATGTGGAATGGGATGACTTTCGCTTCACCAATCTGCGACCACTGGAGGGGTGGTGATGGGCGAGCCTTCGATCCTGCCGTCCGCCGCGCCGGCGCCGCCGCCGCGCGCGCCGGGCAAGCCGCGCACCTTCGCCTGCCCGAATTGCGGCGGATCGGTCACGCTCCGCGCGGCCGGCCAGTCGATATCAGCCACCTGCAGCCAGTGTTCGTCCGTGATCGATGTCGCCGACGAAAATCTGGACATCATCGAGACGGCGCAATCGGCGATGCAGGACGCCGAGATCCCGATCGGCGCGCGTGCCCGGCTTGGGGATATAGAATGGGAAGTCGTCGGCTATATGCGGCGCAGCGATGGGCCCGGCGACTTCCGGTGGACCGAATACCTGCTGTTCAACCCCTATCACGGCTATCGATTCCTCGCCGAGGAATACGACCACTGGACCCTGGTGAAGATGCTGAACCGCGACGTCCCCGGCGCGGGCGACCAGGGCTGGATCGATGCGAATGGGCGCAGCTACCAGTTCTTCGGCAAGGGCTTTGCCCGCACAACCTACGTTGCCGGCGAATTCTTCTGGCGGGCATCGACCTCGGACGTCACCGCCGTAACCGACTATATCGCGCCGCCCTACAGGCTGATGGTGGAGAAAAACGACGAGGAGATCATCGTCTCCGAGGGCGAATATCTCGACGCAAGCCTCGTCGCGGCCGCCTTCAAGCTGCCGCTGCGCGTGCCCTCGTCCTTCTCGGCGGGCGTCAGTCAGGTCAATCCCTACAAGGCTTCCTTCAACGTCATCATGGCGGCGGTGGTTGGTGCCACGCTGCTGCAAGTCGTCTCGCTGGCAATGTCGGAAAACGCGATCGTCAGTTTCCAAACCTACGATCTGAGCGCCGCCGACAAGGGCAAGACCCTGTCCTCCAGGCCGTTCCGATTGGAAAAGGGGGGTAATGTCGAGATCGAGACCACCTCGTACCTCAGCAACGACTGGCTTGAGCTCAACATGGCGCTGGTCAACACCGACACCAACCAGGGCTATCCGGTGTTCCAGGCACTGGAGCATTACAGCGGACAAGATTCCGACGGCAGCTGGGAGGAGGGCGGCTATGACACGACTTCGCTGCTGCCGCCGGTTCCGCCGGGCACCTATCAATTGCTGGTCGAGCCCGATGCCGGCGTGTTCTCCAGGGCGCCGTCACCGGCGCAGCGTGTCGTCATATCAGTCCGGCACGGCGTGCCGGTCTGGTCGAACTACCTGATCGCCATGGTGCTGCTACTGGTCGTGCCGGCGTTCGGCCTCGTCAAGCGGTCGATGTTCGAGAAGTCGCGCTGGGAAAAGGGCGGCGTTGCCGATTGATGTGAGAGAGGAAGAGATGAGCAAGCTGCAGATGATCTATGCCATGCTGGTCGTGCTCGGCATGTCGGCGGCCAACTTCAACGGCTATGCCGTGACCGCGATGTTCAACGGCAAGCAGGCCGCCAACCGCGGCGTCAACGAATATCACAAATAGGGGGCTTTCAATGGATATGACCGGCCTGATCGATTTGAAACTCGTCGTTGCCTCTTTGGTCTATTCGAGCCTGGGCCTCGTCGTCTTCGTCATCGCCTTCGTGCTGCTTGACCTGCTGACACCGAAGGTGCACGTCTGGAAAGAAATCTGCGAGAAGCAGAACATGGCGCTGGCGATTTTCCTGGGGTCGGTGGCGATCGGCATTGCCCTCATCATCGCCTCTGCGATTCATGGCTGACGGGCGATCCCTGGGCGAGTTGGCGTAAGGCGCTTTCGTGGAAATCCTGCTGCTCTTTTCGGCCTTCGTCATCGCGACCTGCGGGCTGGTCTACGAATTGATCGCCGGCACGCTGGCGAGCTACCTGCTCGGCGATTCCGTCACGCAGTTCTCCACCATCATTGGCGCCTATCTCTTCGCCATGGGCGTTGGGTCTTGGCTCTCGCGCTATATCGACCGAAACCTGCTCGCCTATTTCGTCCGCATCGAGCTCTTGATCGGAGCGATAGGCGGTTCCTCGGCTGCGGCGCTGTTCATCCTGTTCGACCAGGTCGCCTCCTTTCGCCTCTGGCTCTATGTCCTGGTCGGCGTGATCGGGATCCTGGTCGGCGTCGAAATTCCCCTGCTGCTGCGCATCCTGGAGGGGCGGCTCGCCTTCAAGGACCTGGTCTCCAAGGTCTTTACCTTCGACTATATCGGCGCGCTCTTCGCCTCGCTGCTCTTCCCGCTGGTGCTGGTGCCGCATCTCGGCCTGATCCGCTCGGCCTTCCTGTTCGGCATCCTCAACACCATGGTGGCGATCTGGATGCTCTATGCCATCAAGGCCGCTATCATACCCAGGCGAGGGGCGCACAAGACCGCGGCCTTCACCGTGCTGGCGCTGCTCATCGCCGGCTTCGTCTGGTCGGAACGCATCCAGTCGATCTCGGAGGCGAGCATCTATCCGGGCACGGTGATCTTCGCCCAATCCACGCCGTACCAGCGCATTGTGGTCACCCGCCAGCAGCGCGACATCCGCCTCTTCCTCAATTCGAACCTGCAATTCTCGTCGCTGGACGAATATCGCTACCATGAGGCGCTGGTGCATCCGGCGATGAGCGCGCTGAAGGCGCCACGCAAGGTGCTGATCATCGGCGGCGGCGACGGCCTGGCGCTGCGGGAGGTGTTGAAATATCCGGCAGTCGAGGCCGTGACCATGGTCGATCTTGACCCCGCCATGACGCGCCTGTTCTCCAGCAACGAGTTAATGACGGCGCTGAATGGCGGCGCCCTGTCCTCGCCCAAATTGACACTGATCAATGCCGACGCCTTTCTCTGGCTGCGGGAACGGAAGCCGGCCGATCAGCGCTTCGATGCGGTGATCATCGATCTGCCCGACCCTTCCAATTTCTCGATCGGCAAGCTGTACTCGCTGACCTTCTACCGCCAGCTGAAATCGGCGCTGAACGATGCCGGCATCGTGGTCATCCAGAGCACCTCGCCGCTCATCGCGCGCAAATCCTTCTGGTGCGTCGACAACACGCTTGCCGCGGCCGGTTACCAGACCGCCGCCTATCATCTCTTCGTGCCGTCCTTCGGCGAATGGGGCTTCATCATCGGCTCCTTCTCGCCCTATCGGGTGCCGGAGCACCTGCCCGAGGGGCTGCGCTTCCTCGACCTGCCGACCATGAAGGCGATGTTCCAGTTTCCGCCCGACATGGCGCACGTCGCCACCGCCATCCAGCGGCTCGATGACCAGCCGCTGGTGCGCTATTTCGACGAGGAGTGGGGCGATTACCTCATCTATTGAAAGCCGGAGCGCGGGGGTGGCCTCGCCATGAGCCGGATCACCCGCAAGCAGTTCCTGGCGCTTGGAGCCGCCTCGCTCGGCCTCGCCGGTTCAGGGTTGGCCGGCAGAGAGCTGCTGGCCGGAAGTATGCTGTCCAGCGGCGTTGAGGGCGGTGCGGTGCCCGGTGAACTCGTCGGCGCCTCCTCCGCCATCGGCCACAGGCTGCGAGGCGGCACCTTTGCCGCGCCGGGCCAGATCCTGCGGACCGATGTCGTCATCGTCGGCGGCGGCATCGCGGGCCTGGGCGCCGGCTATCGTCTCGCCAGAGCCGGTTATGATGATTTCCTGCTGCTCGATCTCGAAGCCGCTCCCGGCGGCAATGCCGCCAGCGGGAAGAACGACGTCTCAGCCTTTCCCTGGGGCGCCCATTACGTGCCGTTGCTGACCCAGGAAGCCAAGGCGGTGCGGGCACTGTTCGAGGATTTCGGCATCATCACCGGCTACGGCCCCACCGGCGCGCCGGTCTACGACGAATATGCGCTGTGCGCCGACCCTTCCGAACGCCTCTACCGCTACGGGCGCTGGCAGGATGGCCTGGTGCCGGCGATAGGCCTCACCGCGCAAGAGGAGACAGAGACCAGCCGCTTCTTCGCCACGATGCGCCACTTTCGCCGGCGCGTCGGCAGCGATGGCAAGCGCGCCTTTGCCATTCCGCTCGACCTCAGTTCGCAGGACGCCGACCTGATGGCACTCGACGCCATCGCCATGACGGCGTGGATGGAGCGCGAAAACTATCGCTCGCCGGGGCTCGCCTGGTATGTCGACTATTGCTGCCGCGACGACTACGGCACGCGGTCGAGGGATGTCTCGGCCTGGGCCGGCATCCACTATTTCGCCTCCCGAAACGGCAGGGCGGCCGATGTCGACGAGCAGGGGCTGGTCACCTGGCCCGAAGGCAACGGCTATCTCGCGCGCCGCCTCGCCGCGGTTCTCGGCCCGCGCGTGCGGCCAAGGGCGCTGGCCTTTGCCGTCGAAACAGGAGGCACGGGCGTGGCGGTCGATGTCTGGGACGCGGCGCAGGACAAGACCTTCCGCGTCGAGGCGAAGGCCGTGGTGCTGGCGACGCCGCATTTCGTCACGGCGCGGCTGATCAAGGATGCGGCCCTTGCCGCCGGCTTTTCCTATGCGCCCTGGGCGGTGGCCAACATCACGCTCGACAGCCTGCCGGGCGGCACGGGCGCCGGCCTGAGTTGGGACAATGTCGTCTTCGACAGCCCCCTGCTCGGCTATGTCGTGGCCACCCACCAGATCACGCAGATGCGCCCCACCAAGACGGTGCTGACCTATTACTGGCCGCTCAGTCACCTGCCGCCCGAGGAGGCCCGCGGGGAGGCCCTGGCGCGGCCCCTGCAAACCTGGCAAGACATCTTCCTCAAGGAGCTTCTCGCAGTCCACCCCGAGCTCGAAGGCCATGTCCGGCGGGTCGATGTCTGGGTTTGGGGCCATGCGATGATCCGGCCGGTGCCGGGCTTCATCTGGGGCGCGCAGCGGCGCGCCAGTCTCGCGCAGAAACCGCCTGTCTTCACCGCCCATTCGGACATGAGCGGCGTCTCCATCTTCGAGGAGGCCTATACGCATGGGGTGCGTGCGGCCGAGAATGCCATGGCCTATCTCAGCCATCCCTTCGAGACGGTGCTGTGATGGCGCATTCCCTCCTCAAGACCCAACCCTGGATATTCTCCGCCCGCTTCGACCTCGGCTTCATCCTGGCGCCGGCGCTGGCGGTGACGCTGGCCGCCCTGGCCTGGTCCCAGTTCGGCGGCGTGGCAAGCGATATGTCGCCCTTGGTCTGGCTGGTGCTCGTGGTCGGGGTCGACGTGGCGCATGTCTATTCGACCCTGTTCCGCACCTATCTCGACCGCGCCGAGCTTCGCGCGCGCCCTTGGCTCTATGGCTTGACGCCGCTGCTGGCCTGGCTGGGCGGCTGCCTGCTCTATTGGTGCGGCAGCCTGGTGTTCTGGCGCGTGCTTGCCTATGCCGCCGTGTTCCACTTCGTGCGCCAGCAATACGGGTTCATGATGATCTATGCCCGCCGGGAGCGCGGCTTGCCGTCGCTTTTCCGCCGCATCGACAAGGCGGCGATCTACGGCGCCACGCTCTATCCGCTGATCTACTGGCATTGCCACCAGCGGCAATTCTCGTGGTTCGTCGAAGGCGATTTCATCCGCCTCGACCTGCCGCTGCTCGCCACCATCGCCGGCCTCTTCTATGGCGCCATCCTGGCCGCCTACATCGTCAAGGAGTTCGCCCTGCTTCGCCGCGGCATCGGCTTCAACCTGCCGCGCAATCTGCTGCTCGTCGGCACCGCGACGTCCTGGTTCATCGGCATCGTGCTGTTTGACAACGACCTCGTCTTCACGGGCACCAACATCATCGCCCACGGCATCCCCTATATCGCGCTGATCTGGGGCTATGGCCGCAACCAGGCGCGGCTGCAGGGCGGGCGCAGTTCCTTCCTGGCGCCATGGATCGCCCATCTGTTCACCTGGCGGGCCGTGCCTGTCTACATGGCCGCCCTCTTCGGCCTCGCCTATCTGGAGGAGGGGTTGTGGGATGGCTTCGTCTGGCGCGAGCATGGCAGCCTCTTCGGCGCCTTCGGGACCCTGCCGTCGCTCAGCTCTTCCGACGCATTGATCTGGCTGGCGCCGCTGCTCGCCTTGCCCCAGGCCACTCACTACATCCTCGATGCCTTCATCTGGCGCATGCAGACCAAGGACACCAATTGGAAGCGGGTGCTGTTCGCGCAAGAGACGGGGCGGTCCTGATGGATACCCGCGTGACCGATCAGGCCCAAACCGAGCAGGCCCAGCCCTTTGCCCCCGGCCTGCATCTGCTCGTCGATTTCTGGGAGTGCCGCGGGCTGCGGGATGCCGAGGGGATCGAGCGCGTGCTGCGCGAGGCGGCGGCGGCCTGCGGCGCCACGGTGCTGAGCGTCATGCTGCACAATTTCGGCGAGAGCGGCGGCATTACCGGCGTCGCCTTGCTCGCCGAATCGCACATCAGCATCCACACCTGGCCCGAGACCGGCTACGCAGCCCTCGACCTCTTCATGTGCGGCCGCTGCGACCCTCGAGGAGCCTTGCCCGTGCTGGAGGCGTGGTTTTCGCCGGGCAGCACGCGGGTGACGGAGCACCAGCGGGGATGAGGTCGGTCCCCCGCCTGCGCGGAACGCTCAACCGCGTCCGGTCGGTTTGGAGCCGATCAGTGGCTTATTGTGCCGCCGTGTCCGTTTGCCCCTATATTAGTCAACAGTATGGACTCGACCGTCTGAGTGGCACCGCTTAGATTGCGTATGGACCGCTAGCCTTCCACGGGGAAGCCAACTGAGATATCAGGATGGCTTAGGCAATGAATACGTCGATAACCGCTATTACTGTAACGCATAACAGCGCGCATACCGTGCGTGGTGCGCTTGCTCGCCTGCCCGCAGGGGTGGAGATCGTATGCGTCGATAATGCAAGCACCGACGATCTTTCCGCCGCGCTATCCGGCTTTGCCGTTCATCGTATTGATAATGCTGTAAATCTCGGCTTTGGGCACGCCTGCAACATTGGGGCGGCGGCGGCATCGGGGGAATATCTGCTGTTCATCAACCCCGACGTGCGACTTGAGACAGACGCCGTCGATGCGCTTATGCAGGCGGCTGAACGCTACCCAAATTGCGGCGTCTTCGTGCCGCGCACCAACACGGTGGATGGGCGGTTGTGGTTTCGCGAGCAGAGCGAAATCGATCGCCTTTCCGGTGTGTCGCTGCCCACACGCATCCGGCAGGTCTGGGGAGATTGTTGCGTCCGCTTCGTCAATGGCGGCGTGTTCATGATCAAACGGACGCTCTTCCTGGATACGGGCGGGTTTGATGAGGATATCTTTCTGTATTTCGAAGATGACGACCTCTCACACCGTCTGCTGCAGCGTGACGAGCCGATGATCCTTGTCAGTGGCGCGCATGCCGTCCACGACATTGGCACTTCGGTTGCGCAATCAACCCGGTCGCGAATCTTCCGGTATCGGTCGAAGATGCGATCGGAGATCCACTTGCGCAAAAAGTACGGCATCGCCTATAGCCCATCCGTGGACATACTCCGCTATTCGACGAAAATAGGCTTCTATTGCCTGACGCTTAATCGAAACAGACTGATCAATTCCTTGGGCCGACTGATAGGTATATTTGACAGCATCCTTGACCGATCGCGCGCGAATCGGAACGGCGGCTATGTCGCCTGACGCTGCCGACACGCGAGTTGCCCTGCCTGATTTCCTGCCCCGCGAGCCGCGAAAAGGCGAGGCATGCGGCGTCGACCGAAGCAGTGCCTGGAGCGAAATCCACATCCACGCGCCGGGGCGCTATATCGTGGAGCTTTCGCCAACGGACAGGCGCATGCCGTTTCTTCGGCTCAATGTTCGGCTCGCACGACATCCGGACAAGGTCGTCTTTGTGCCGGCTATCCAACGGACTCCATACCTTCTTGAAAGCACCGAAGGCGGTCTGGTGTTGCAATTTGAAAGAAGTGACATTCTTGCGGCGAGCGTTCGACCGTTAAGAATCAGGGATATTGGCGCGCTGTTGACTCGACGCCATCGTCACAAGCGATTTCAACTCCCGCTTGGCCGAGGTGTCGTCTTGCAGCCCCTCTTGCACATTGCAGGAACGGAAGGGCGCGAATTGGCTCGCGCTCTCGGGAGCCTTCACGGTTGGGGCTTTGGCCCCGCGAGCGACAATCTGCAGAAGTCCCTGTCGCGGCACTTCGACGGTCCACCAGCCGAGGCTCCCGAACGCCGGCCCACCGCCGAGCCGAAGATCGTCGTCGCGCTTCACCTGCACTACGCAGATCTCTGGCCCGAATTCGAGGCGCTGCTGGAAGCGATCAATCGTCCGTTCCACCTCGTCCTCACGCTGACCCGGCCTGACGCGGCACTCGCGGAACGCGTTCAGGCGAAATTTCAGGATGCCGAGATCGTTGTCTATGACAATCGCGGTCGCGACGTCGGTCCGTTCATCCAACTGTTCCGCGAAGGTAGGCTCGATCCCTTCGATCTCATCTGCAAGCTGCATGGCAAGAAGTCTGGGCCGAGCGGGCCGCGTATGGTCCTCGGTGAGATCTGGCGCCAGGCGAGTGCCTTCGACCTGATCGGATCCCGTGACGTGGTTGACCGCATCATCGCCGAGTTCGAGCGTTCGCCCGACACCCAGATGATTGGATCCAGACGCTTTCGGTTGCCCAATGAATGGAAGGGGGAGAAGGCTGCGTGGGGCGAGAACAGGGCGATGGTCCTCAATTTGCTGGAGACAATGGGTAAACCCTCCAGTTCTCGTCTCGACTTCTTTGCCGGGACGATGTTCTGGGTTCGCCGCAGCGCGCTGGAGCCCCTCATGCGGCTTGATCTGCCTTTGGCAGTCTTCCCCGAAGAGGCAAGCCAACAGGACGGCACATTGCAACATGCCCTCGAGCGTGTGCTTGGAATGATCTGCACAGAGATCTCCGGCGTTGCCTGGGATGATGACACGACGCCGGATTCCCGCGAGGCAGACCCGATTGGATAGATCCGAATTTTTGATCTTCGTAGGATCGTTGACCAGCAGAAGGCGATGGAAGAGATTTCGGCTCCGGCAACGAATTCGAGCCAGCGGGCTGTTCGATGTGTCGTGGTATCTGGTTCAAAATCCGGATGTAGTCAGGAGCGGGAAAGACCCGATCCTGCACTACATCAGGCACGGTGTCGCCGAGTCCCGGAATCCAAGTCCGAACTTCGACAACGAATACTACCTGGCGAAATATCCCGACGTGGCTGTCGCGTCGATGAATCCGTTGGATCACTACATTCGTTTCGGCAAGATTGAAGGGCGCAGCACCCGACGTGCTCCAGGCACAAATGCCGGCGGCATCGAGAGACCCGCCACCTATGTGCCGCGATCCAGCGAGGAGCGGCCGGCCGTTTTGAAGGCGCGCCTGATTGCATTCTATCTGCCGCAGTTCCACCCGATCCCCGAAAATGATGCTTTTTGGGGCAAGGGCTTCACGGAGTGGGCAAATGTGACACGTGCGGTGCCACAGTTCGATGGTCATTATCAGCCCCGGCTGCCGGGAGACCTCGGCTTTTATGACCTGCGGGTGAAGGACATCCAGAAGGAGCAGATCGAGATCGCCATGCAATATGGCGTTTCGGGGTTCTGTTTCCACTTCTACTGGTTCAACGGCAAGCGCGTCCTTGAGATGCCGATCGCCCAGTTTGTCGAAAACGATGCGCACGAGATGGGCTTCTGTATCAATTGGGCAAACGAGCCTTGGAGCCGCCGTTGGGATGGGCGCGACCAGGAGGTGCTGATCGCGCAATCGCACTCGCCTGAGGACGACCTGGCCTTCATCGAACATGTATCCGGCTATTTCCGTGACCGGCGCTACATCCGTGTCGGCGGCAAGCCACTCCTCATGATTTACCGGCCCGGATTGTTTCCGTCAGCGACGGAAACGGCGCAGCGCTGGAGAGCTTATTGCCGGGAAGCCGGCATCGGTGAGATTTTTCTTGCCTATCCGCAGTCGTTCGACACGAGCGATCCCGCCGAATTCGGATTCGACGCGGCCGTCGAGTTTCCACCGAATCTTGGACGATTCCCCGAGGTCAACGACAGCATCCCAACGCTCAAGAGCGACTTCAGGGGAAAGATCTACGACTGGGCAGAGCTCCTCAATCGCAGCCGCGCCTACCCGCGGGTTCCATACACGCTGTTTCGCGGACTTTGCCCCTCCTGGGACAACACCGCACGGAGAATGGAGGCAGCCTACATTCTGGTGAACGCATCGCCGTCCCGCTACAAAGAATGGCTCACCAACGCGGTCGTCGATACATGCAATCGTTTTGCCGATTTCGACAGCCGGCTGATCTTCGTCAATGCCTGGAACGAGTGGGCGGAGGGAGCCTATCTCGAGCCCGATGCCCGCTACGGCTATGCCTATCTGCAGGAGACGCGGCACGTCCTGTCGGCTCCGGCAGCGGCCGGCAAACTGCCCAGGGACCCGTCCTGGAGCGTCTTGTTCGTGTCGCATGATGCGGTTCTCGGTGGCGCGCAGGCGTCGTTGCTCGACATCGTCAAATGGCTCCAGGCGCACACAGACCTGGAGATCAAGGTGCTGTGCCTGGCGGGCGGTGAACGGCTCGAAGAGTTTCGACGCATCGCCGATACCGTCCTTCTGGATGATCTGGTTTCGAGGACCGGGCCCACCGCCGCAAGGCTGGCACACATAACCGCCTGGTTCGGCGGCAGGCCGGACCTCATCTATTGCAACAGTCTGGCCACCGGCCGCGTGCACGCGCTGCTTGGTGAACTGGGCAGTCCTATCCTGACGCATGCCAGGGAATTGGCAACGAGCGTCGCCCGATACGCCAAGGACGACATGGGGGATGTCGTTTCCCACACGCAGAGATTCATAGCGTGTTCCCCAAGTGTCCGGGACTATCTGGTGACCGACCACAATGTGGAAGCGAACGCCATAGACGTCATTCCAAGCGCGGTTCCGCAACCCGCCGATCACGGTCGGACGGAAATCCAGCGCCCTGAACGTCACCGGCCGGCCGGCTGGCCGACGGACAAGACTATTATCCTAGGATCCGGCCTCGGAATGCCCTTCCGCAAGGGCGCCGACCTTTTTATCGAGGTGGCCCGACTTCTTCGAGCCCGCGGGGTCGAAGACTATCATTTCTACTGGCTCGGCTCGTTTCCGGAGCAGGAACGGGATGAGGCTCTTGGTACGTGGTCGCAGCAACTCGCCAGGTTGCGGGCGGACGGATTGAACGAAAAGGTCACATTTCTGGGCGATGTCGAGGATGTGCGCGGTCATCTGCGCGGTGCCGATCTATTTCTTCTGACATCCCGCGAAGAGCCGTTCGGCCGTGTCATGCTGGAGGCGGCATTCGCCGAGTTGCCGGTGATCTGCTTCGCAGGGAGCGGCGGGGCACCGGCTTTCGTCGAAGACGATGCCGGCATCGTCGTCGAATGGGCTGATCCCGTCGCTATGGCCGATGCCACGCTGAAACTGATCCGGGACCAACCGTTGCGGGCGAAGCTCGGCAGGCAAGCGAGCGCCAAGGCACGGCGGCATTTTTCCACCGATCGGGTCTTTCCGCGGCTGCTGTCGACCATGCGGAAGGTCGCAGGCAAGCCGCCCGCGGTCTCGATCATCGTGCCGAACTACAATTATGCCCGCTTTCTGCACGAGCGTATGGACAGTATCCTGGGGCAGTCCTTCCAGGATTTCGAGCTCATCATCCTGGATGACGCCTCGACAGACGATAGCCAATCGATCCTGGATTATTACGCCGGCGTCCATGGCACCCGCGTCATCGTCAATGAAAGCAATTCCGGGGCGCCCTATCCCCAATGGTTCAAGGGCATAGAGCTCGCAAGGGCCGATTTGATCTGGATCGCCGAAGCCGACGACATATCCGACCCGGGTTTCCTCGAAACCCTCGTGCCCTTGTTTCGCGACCCAAGCGTGAAGTTTGCCTTTTGCGCCTCGAAGATCATCAATGATCGAAGCGAGGCCGTCGGCGACTATCTGTCCAGCCCGTACCTCGCCGATCTCTCCAGTTTCAAATGGAAGCGCAGCTATCAGGTTTCGGCCGAACAGGAGGTTAACGAAGGGCTGGGCGTCAAGAACACGGTCATCAACATGAGTGCGGCGGTCTTCCGGAAATTCGACATCACGCCGGATTTCGTCGAGCGCGTCTTGTCGCTGCCGGCCGGCGGCGACTGGTACTTTATCCTCGAGGCTATCCGTAACGGCTCCGTCGCCTATGAGGCCGCATTGCTCAATCATCACCGCCGGCACGAGGACAGCGTGACCAGAGTCATCACGACCTCCCATTCAGAGGCGCTGCTGCGCACACGGCAGATGATCCATCAGCATGTGTTGGATACATATGCAACGGATTCGGCGATCAAGCTGAGAATGGCCGAACATATCGTACAGCTCTGGGACCAGCTCTTTCCCGGCCGCCCGGCCGAAGAGATGGAGAGCCTGTACTCGCTCAGCAAATTGGGCGAATTCCCTGCGAGGCCGCCGGAGACCCGTTCCCCGGCGGTGTGAGCTGGCGAGGTGCTCCGCGCTCACCTGCCGGCCGCGACGAGGTGGCCGTTGCCGACATCCTGAAGGGCCAGCTTCAGCGGTGCCTCGCCGATCCTGCGGGTGGCGCTCGGGATTTCCTGGTCGAGGCGGGCGAAGCGGCTTCTGCGCTGCGCCGGGTCCGGCACCGGCACGGCTTCGATCAGCCGCCTGGTGTAGGGATGGCGCGGGTTGGAAAACACCTGGTCGCGCGTGCCCATCTCGACGATCTGGCCGAGATACATGACGGCAACGCGGTCGGAGATATTCTCCACCACCGCCATGTCATGCGAGATGAAGAGATAGGCGACGCCGAATTCGCGCTGCAATTCCTTCAACAGGTCAAGCACGCGCGCCTGCACCGAGACGTCGAGCGCCGACACGCTTTCGTCGGCGATGATCAGCTTCGGCCGCAAGGCGAGCGCACGGGCGATGCAGACGCGCTGGCGCTGGCCACCGGAGAATTCGTGCGGATAGAGCTCCATCTGGTCGGCCGACAGGCCGACGCGCTCGAACAGCGCCGCCACGCGCTCCCTGCGCTCTTCCCTCGAGGCAATGCCGTGGATGACCAGCGGCTCGGCGACCAGGTCGCCGACGCGCATGCGCGGGTCGAGCGAGGCGAACGGGTCCTGGAAAATCATCTGCACGTCGCGGCGCACCGCCTTGCGTTCGTCGCGGCCGAGACCCGACAGATTGCGCCCGCCAACGACGATGTCGCCGCTGTAGGGCACCAGCCCTGCCAGCGCCTTGGCGGTGGTCGACTTGCCGCAACCGGATTCGCCGACCAGCGCCAGCGTCTCGTTGGGGGCGATCGAGAAGCTGACGCCTTCGACCGCATGGACATGACGGTTGACCCGGCCGAAAACGCCCCCGCGCAGGTCGAAGCGAACATGCAGGTCTTTGACGTCGGCGACATGAACCGGCGCCGCCGTCTCGACGTCCCTGGATTTCTGCCGGCCGGCACCACTGCCGATGCGTGGCACGGCGGCCAGCAGTTCGCGTGTATAATCCGCCCGCGGCCGCGCAAAAATGTCCGATGTTTTGCCTTCCTCGACCATGCGGCCGTGCCGCATGATGATAACGCGATCGGCCATTTCTGCGACCACGCCCATGTCGTGGGTGATGAGGATGACGCTGGTGCCGTGCTGGCGCTGCAGGTCGCGCAACAGCTCCAGCACCTCGCCCTGGACGGTGACGTCGAGCGCCGTCGTCGGCTCGTCGGCGATCAGCACGTCGGGCTCGAGCGCCAGCGCCATGGCGATCATCACCCGCTGGCGCATGCCGCCGGACAATTCATGCGGAAACTGCTTTAGCCGGCTTTCGGCTTCGGAAATACGCACCGCCTTCAGCGCCTCGATGGCACGCTGGCGCGCCTCGGCTTGCGACAGGCTGGTATGCGCCTCGATGGATTCGGTGAGCTGGCGGCCGATCGACAGCACCGGGTTGAGCGAAGTCATCGGCTCCTGGAAGATCATGGCGATGCGGTCGCCGCGAATGCGGCGCATCCGGCGCTCGTCGAGATCAGCCAGATCGGTGTGCCCAAGCCGTATGGTGCCTGACGATGTGCGCGCGGCAGGTTGCGGCAGGAGCTGCATGATCGCCAGCGCCGTCATCGATTTGCCGGAACCGGACTCGCCGGCAATGCAGAGCGTCTCGCCGCGGGAAAGGGTCAGCGAGAGGTTGGAGACGACCTCGCGCTCGCCCTCGTCGCCGCGCACGCTGACGGAGAGGTTGGCGATGTCGAGCACCGCTCCGGCCGCCACCGGGGCGGTTGCCCCGGACCAGTTTTTGTCGACGCTTGCGTTCATTCAAACACGCAGCGCGGGAAGTAGAACGACACCACCCAGTTCGGCATGTCCACGATCTCGCTGATCCTGAGATCACCGCAGACCGAGGCGAGCATATAGGCCTCGACCGGGTCTATCTGGTAGCGTCCGGCGAGCAGGTCGACCATCTGGGCAACCGCTTCCTTGGCACCCGTCATCAGGTCCGGCCCGATACCGGTTGTCACCTCATAGCCCTTGGCGTCGAGATGGCGCGTCACCGGGCCCGGCGTGGTGAAGCGTGGCGTCTTCAGCCTGGCATCCTTGACCAGGTCGAGCTTGAGCACGACATCCATCGGGCTTTCGATCGCCGTGCCGCATACCTCGCCGTCGCCTTGCGCGGCGTGGGTGTCGCCGACAGAAAACAGCGCGCCCGCAACTTCCACCGGCAGATACAGCGTGGTGCCGGCAGATAGATCGCGGATGTCGAGATTGCCGCCGACGCGCCGCGGCGGCACGACCGAGTGAAGACCCATCTCAGCCGGCGCATTGCCGATGGTGCCGGCGAACGGTTTCAGCGGCACACGCGCGTTTTTGCCGAACAGCGCCGGTTCCAGCGAAACGGCATCGTATTTCCAGATGTTGAGCGCCGGCTCCTTGAAGTCGTCGGCGAGCAGGCCGAACCCCGGGATGTTCCCCGTCCAGCCGAAGCCGGACGGCTTGAACAGCTCGATCGTCACCTTCAGCGCGTCGCCGGGCTCGGCGCCCTCGACGAAGATCGGCCCGGTCACCGGATTGATCCCGGCGAAGTCGAGCTTGGCGATATCGGCGACCGTGCTGTCGGACTTCAGCTGACCGCCGGAGGAATCCAGGCACTGGAACTCGATGGTCGAACCGGGCGCCACCCGCTCGGCCGGGACAAACGAATTGTCCCAGCCGAAATGGTGATGGCGCCCGTGGATGGTGTAGTCGCAGCTATTGCACATCTTTTACGTACACATTGTCATAGTTGATCGGAACGTGGACCGGGTCGACATAGAGATTGTCGGCGCCGCCCATGCGCGCGGATTTCATGGTGAAGCGCTGCTCGTTGAAGACCGGTGCCCAGGGCGCGTCCGCCATGATCTTGGCGTAGATATCGCTCCACATTTTATAGCGCTCAGCGGACTTCGCCGGATCAACGATCGAGTCGGCTTCGGCGGCCTTGGCATCGAGATCCTTGTTACAATACCACGACCAGTTCCAGCCGCCCGGCACCGCGCCGGCGCAGCCAAGGATCGGGCCGTAGAAGTTCGAGGGATCAGGGAAATCCGCGATCCAGCCCATGCCGCCGGACCAGATCATCGGTGCGCCGGTCTTGTCGCCGCCGGCGGCGATGACGTTGGCCTGTGCCAGCGCCTGGATGCTGGCCTTGATGCCGATCGCCGCCAGATCCTGCTGGATCGCCTGGGCAATGCGCGGGTTGGGATCGGTGTTCATGGCGAACAATTGCGTGTCGAAGCCATCGGGATGGCCGGCCTCGGCAAGCAGCGCCTTGGCCTTGGCGACGTCATAGGGATAGCCCTTGTATTCCTTGTCGTAGGCCGGCATCGACGGCGGCAGCGGCTGGTTGGCGGGCACGGCACGGCCATTGATGATCTGGATGATGCGCGCCTTGTTGATCGCCATGTTGACGGCCTGGCGCACCTTCACATTGTCGAAGGGCGCCATGGTGGTGTTCATGGTGATGTAGCCGGTATGCAGCTGGCCGCCCTCGACGACGCGCGCCTTTTGTTCGGGGTCTGACATCACCTCCTGGAATTTTGCCGGCGGAATGCCGTCGAGGGGCAGGTCGATCTCGCCCTTCTGCAGGCGCAGCAGCGCCACGATCGGCTCCTGGCCGACCTCGAAGGTGATCTTGTCCAAGTGCGGCAGGCCCTTGTGCCAATAGTCCGGATTGCGCACGAAGACGATGCGCTGGCCGAGCGTCCATTCGGCGAGCTTGAAGGCGCCGGTGCCGACGGGGTGCTTGCCGAAATCGGCGCCATACTTCTCGACCTCTTCCTTCGGCACGACATGCGAGAAGTTGATGGCCATAACATGCAGGAAGGTGGCGTCGGGTCGGCTTAGTTCGAACTTGACGGTGTAGGGGTCGACGACGGTGACGCCAGAGAGGCTGTCCGCCTTGCCGGCCGCGACATCGTCATAGCCCTTGATCGAGCCGAAGAAGCCGGCACCCGGGCTCTGCGTCTTCGGGTTGGTGACACGGTCGAGCGAATATTTCACGTCGTCGGCCGTCATCTCGCGGCCATTGTGGAATTTGACGCCGTGGCGCAGCTTGAAGGTGAAGGTCTTGCCGTCGGGCGAAATCTCGTAGCTTTCGGCAAGGTCGGGCTTCAACTTGGTCGTGCCCGGCTCGTAATCCATCAACCCGTCGAACAGGCTCTTGATCATCGACCAGTTCTGCCAGTCATAGCCGATGGCAGGGTCGAGCGTGGTGACGTCGTCCTTATAGGTGGCGATGATCTCTCCGCCCTGCTTGGCGTTGGGATCGATGGTGTCCTCGGCCCGGGCGCTCGTCATGCCAAGCATCAGCGCCAAGGCCGACGCCGCCACTGTGGAGGCGAGAAATTTTTTCATGTCGTGTTCCCTTTCTCTGTTTGTTTTCTTGGTTTCATCTGAGCTTGATGCTCATCTGAGTTTGATACGGGGGTCGATGAAGGGCGCGATGATGTCGGCGAGCAGATTGCCGAGCACGATGGCGAAGGCCGAGACCAGCGTGACGCCCATGATGATCGGGATGTCGACCCGCTGGATGGCCTGCCAGGCAAGCTGGCCAATGCCGGGCCAGCCGAACACGCTTTCGACGACGACGATGCCGCCCATGAAGATGCCGATGTCGATGCCGATCATGGCGATGACCGGCAGGATGGCGTTGGGCAGAGCATGGCGGAAGATGATGGCGCTGCGTGCCAGGCCCTTGGCGCGCGCGGTGCGGACATAATCCTGGCGCAGCACATCGATCATCGACGAGCGCATCATGCGCGCGTACCAGCCGGCGCCGAGGATGCCCATGGTCAATGAGGGCAGCACGAGATGGCGCCAGGTGCCGTAGCCGCCAATCGGGAACCAGCTCAGCCGCACCGCAAAGACGTAGAGCAGCAAAAGCCCGACGACGAATTGCGGCGCCGAGACGCCGACGAAGGAGGCGACCATCAAGGTCTGGTCGGTCGCCGTGCCGCGCTTGACGGCGGCGATCAGGCCCATGGAGAGGCCGATCAGCAGCTCGCACAGGATGGCGCCGACCATCAGCAGCAGACTGGCCGGCAGCCGCGAGACGATGAGCTCGGTGACCTCGGAGCGCTGGATGTAGGAGCGGCCGAGATCGCCGCTGATGAGCTTCGTCAGGTAGCGCCAGTACTGGACGACGAAGGGCTGGTCGAGGCCGAGCTGCTGGCGGATGTTCTCCACCGTCTGCGGCGTGGCGCTGCGGCCGGCGATCTGGCGCACCGGATCGGCCGGCAGGAGATAGAGCAGCGCGAAGGTGATCAGCGAGACGCCGAGCAGGATGAGCAGCGACTGGATGAGGCGGCGGCCGAGATAGGCGATCATGCCCGGCCCCTTTGCGTCGGATCGAGAATGTCGCGCAGCGCGTCGCCGATCAGGTTGAAGGCCAGCGCCAGCGCCAGGATCGCCGCACCGGGGAAGAACACCAGCCAGGGTGCTGCCTGGAAATAGGTCTGGTTCTCGAAGATGATGTTGCCCCAGGAGGCGGTCGGCGGCTGCACGCCGATGCCGAGGAAGGAGAGCGTCGCTTCGAGCAGCACCGTCGTCGAGATGCCGAGCGTACCCCAGACGATGATGGTCGGCAGCAGATGCGGCAGGATGTGGAGAAACAGGATGCGCGGCGCGCTCGCCCCTATGGTGCGCTCGGCATCGATGAACTCGCGCTCGGCGAGCGAAGAGGTCTCGGTGTAGATGACGCGCGCGGTCTGCACCCAGTTGACCAGCGCGATGACCATGGCGACGATCCACAGGCTCGGCTGGAACACCGCCGCCAGGCAGATGGCCAGCAGCAGCGCCGGAAACGCCATCATCAGATCGGTGAAACGCATCAGCGCGCTGCCGATCCAGCCACGAAAGTAGCCGGCGGTGACGCCGACCAGGGTGCCGATGAACAGCGCCACGCCATTGGCGACGATGCCGATGATCAGCGAGGTGCGGGCGCCATAGAGGATGCGGGTCAGAAGGTCGCGGCCGAGCAGGTCGGTGCCGAGCCAGAATTTGGCATCCGGCGGCAGCGGCGAACCCTCTATGGTCAGGCCGTCGAACATCTGCTCATTGGGATCGTAGCCGGTCAGCCAGGGAGCCAGCACGGCGCCGGCGACAACGATGGCAACGATCACCAGTCCAAGCATTGCGAGACGGCGCCTGAGCAGCCGGCGCCAGACGCCTGCGCGCGGCTTGGCCGGCATGCGCGCGGGCGCGGCGAGATCAGGCGCGATGGGACTGGTCATCGCCGCCTTCCGTTGCGTCTTCGCTTGTCATCGCCACGATGCGGCGCGCGGCATCCTCGACGCTGATCTGCCAGCTCATCGCCAGCGAGCGCAGCTGCGCATAGGCGCGCTCGTCATCCGTGCCTTTCGACAAGGCCGTCACCGCGCGCACGATGGTCTGGCGCTCGGCGACACGCTGGCGCAGCGAGGCAATCTCGCCGGCTAAGTGTTTTCGCGCCTCGAAACTCTGCCTTGCGATCAGCAGCGCGCTGTAGACGCCGGCAGTGCCGACCGGCTTCAAAAGCTGGGCGTCGGCCTTGTGCGACAGCGCCCATTCGATGCGGCCGGGCGCCTCGGAGCCGATCAGCGCCACCAGCGGCATCGGCGCTTCGCCAGGCTTCCACGGAAATTGCTCGTCGAAGCCGAGATCGGCATCGAAGAAGACGAAATCGGCAGCCAGCGCCTCGGGCGGCAGTTCCGGCCAGCAATCCAACGTGACCAGGGCGATCGCCGACAATTGCCTTGTGATCGCCTGCACCGTCGGATGCGGGCGATGCAGGATAAAAGCCCTGGCGCCGCCGAGATTGGGGATGCGTGGCGTTCTGGTCACGACACCACCCGCAGGCGCGGACGGCCAAATGTTTTTGCGGGGTCGTAGCGCGACAGATAGGGATCCGGAGCGACCTCATCCTCGCGGCTCACCACTTCGAAGAAGCCGTCGGCGATCCGGCCGATGATCACCGGCAGCGTCGCATGCTGGGTATGAGCGTCAATGGCGATCGGTCCGAGCCGGGTGGAAAAGCGCCGTTCGGCGAAAATCTTCGAGAATTCCACCGGACCAGCCTCCGGATCGCGCGCAAGCACGTCAGCCATCACCTGCACCGACGCATAGGCGGAGGCTTCGAAGGACGAGGCGAAGGCAGCCGGCCGCGGCGCAAAATACGGCCCGACCGACAGATGGCCCTTGCCCGTTTCGCCGATCGCCGGCAGTTCACCCTCGGTGAGGTTGCAGGAGATGACCGGGCAGGATTGCGGACGGAAGGCAGTATCCTCTTCGCCCAGATCGCGATAGGCGGCGAGGAAGGCATAGGACGAGGTGCCGATCAGGTTGTTGAGGATGAAGCTCGGCCGCGTCGCGCGGATTTCCCCGATCAGGCGCGACACGTCGGTCTCCCCGATGCGCAGATAGCGCTCGCCCAGCACTTTGCCGCCGGCGTCGGCGATCAGGTCGCGCGCCACCCGGTTCATCTCCCAGCCCCAGATATAGTTCGAGCCGAGCAGGAACCCGTTGGCGCCGAAGCGCGGCACGACATGGGCCATCAGCGGCACCAGGTGCTGGTTGGGACAGGCGTGCATGTAGACGACATGCTCGTTGGCCTCGAACCCCTCATAGGGGCAGGCATACCAGAGCATGCCGCCCGCCTTCTCCAGTACAGGGATGGTCTCCTTGCGGCTCCAGGAGGTGACGCAGCCGACGACATGGCGGGCACTGCTGGTCTTGAAGATGTCCTCGCACAGCGTCGCGTAGCGATCGGCATTGCTTTGCGGATCGCGCTCGACCGGCACCAGCTCGATGCCTGAGCCGCGGTCGGCATTGATGTCGGCAATGGCGCGCATGGCGCCCATTCGGCACGCGTCGGAGACGAGCTGATAGCTACCCGAGCGGGAATAGAGGATGCCGATCTCGATGCGCCGTTTCAAACAGGACCCCAGAAATGAAAATGCCCCGCAGCCAGCGCCACAAGGGCGAGGCATACGAGGCATACTTGCCGCCCGGCGATCAGAGCCGGTATTTGGCCTTAGGGTATTCGGTCCGGCTGGTCAGTCAAGCGGGAAAGTGTGGCGCCTGACGGCGGGATCCGGGTGACCCCGCTCATTTTCGAATGATGTCCTCGAAGCTGAGGTCGAAGCGCCTGAGGTATTTGCGCAGCCGGTCGGCATCGTTGCCGCTGGTCTTTTGCAGCCGCGAGACGGCAAACAGTTTCCGGCCGGCGGCACTGATCGAATTGCTGTCGCGGCAAATGGCCAGCACGGTTGCCAGCTGCGCGCGATCGAAGACGTCGATCTGACTCTGGCGCTCGGGGCCGAGAACCTCCGCCAAAATGGCCTCCCGGTCGTCTGCCTCACCGGCGCGCCAGAGCGCGGCCAGACGTTCGATCTCGTCGCGCACCGTTTCCTCATTGATGCGGCCGAGCGGCGCCAATGTCGCCATGCGGGTGACGGAGGCCGAGAGATCGCGGAAATTGGCCCGCCACATCGCCTCCGGCGCCACGGCGAATTTCAGATAGAGGTCGCGCGCCTCCTTGTTGAAGGTGGCGTTCTGTCCTTCACGCTCGCTGAAGCGGCGCAGCTCGAAGTCGAGGTTCGGCTCGATGTCTTCCTTCCGGTCGCGCAGCGCCGGCAGCTGGAAGGTCCACAGGTTTAGCCGTGCAAAAAGATCCTCACGGAACTTGCCTTCCTTGACGCCAATCGACAGATCGCGATTGGTGCCGGCGAGAAGCTGGAAATCCGACATCACGTCCTGGTCGGCGCCGACCGGCAGAAAGCGCTTTTCCTCGATGGCGCGCAGGCACATGGCCTGTTCGTCGGGGCCGAGTTCGCCGATCTCGTCGAGGAACAGCACCCCCTTGTTGGCCGACTTCATCAGCCCGGCGCGCTCGTTCTGGGCGCCGGTGAAGGCGCCCTTGACGTGGCCGAACAGCGTCGACATTGCCTGGTCGCCGCGCAACGTCGCGCAATTGACCTCGATGAAGGCGCCGGAAACCTGACGTTGTGCTTTCTTGAGCTCGTAGATACGCTTGGCCAGTTGCGACTTGCCGGCCCCGGTCGGTCCGGTGAGCAGCACCGGCGCCCGCGAGCGGATCGTGACCTTCTCGATCTGGTCGATCATCTGGTTGAAGGCCGGATTGCGGGTGGCGATACCCGATTTCAGGAAGGACGTGGCCTCGTCGCGCTCGGCGGTAAAGCGCGTGGCGATGGCGTCGTAACGAGACAGATCGAGATCGATGATCGAATGGCTGCCGGAGACGTCCTCGTCACGTCCCTCCTTGCGCGGCGAAAGCTGCAGCAGCCGCGCCGGGATGAAATGTGCTTCGGTGAGCAGGAACCAGCAGATCTGCGCGACATGGGTGCCGGTGGTGATGTTGACGAGATAGTCTTCCTTCTCGGGATCGAATGTGTAGGCGCGGGCGAAGTCACGCAGACCTGTATAAACCTCGCTGAAATCCCAGGGATCGCGCATGCTGATGAGATGCGGCCTGACCTCGGTGGCAGGCGAGACTTGCTCGATGTCGGCAATAATCTGCGTGGCCAGCTGTCGCGACTGAGTGCCGTGGATGAGCTCCAGCCGATCGATGAACAATCCCGGCTGCTGGCACAGCGCAACCGTTGGCCGCCACTTCCGCCAACGGTCTTCGGTGCGGCCCGCATCAAGCGTTGTGCCAAGAATGCCAATCGCAACGCGTCTCTTCATATTATCCTATGGTATAAGTTCCGAGATTTTTGGATCACTATACAGGTTCTTCCTCGGACAAGGCCAGGGGGGTATAGCCGTTGGCTTGTTTTTATTTCCTTATTAAATCAAATAGCTAGCCGAATTTGAGCCAACCGATATGCGCTCATCCTTCAAACTGGCACGCCGCCTGCTCTGATGCTGGTGTGAAATGAAGGATGAGAACAATGGCGAACAAATCCGTGTTTGCGACGAGTGCAGGAAAGCTGCTCCCGCCGGCTGACGCCAGGAACCATGAAGGCGCCCGGACTTACCGCCTGTCGCCGCACCAGGCTCTGGCGCAGCTGGCGGCGACGGGCACGTTCAACGCGACCTTCTATGCCGAGCCGCGCGAGCAGCTGGACGAGGTGCTGAAGCTCGTCTGGCAGGTCGAGCCGGGTTTCCTGGCGCGCACCGCCGTCCACGCTTTCGAGCAGGGCTACATGAAGGATATGCCGGCGTTGCTGCTGGCCGTTCTGTCCTCGATGCAGGGCGACGAGTTCAACCGTGCGTTCGGGCGCATCGTCAGGAACGGCAAGATGCTGCGCAACTTCGTGCAGGTCATGCGTTCGGGCGCCACCGGGCGCAAGTCGCTCGGCACACGGCCGAAGCGCCTTGTCCAGGCTTGGCTCGAGCAGGCGGCCGACTTCGAGATCATGCGGGCCGCGGTCGGCAATGATCCGTCGCTGGCCGATGTCATCAAGATGGTTCACCCGAAGCCGAAGTCGGCCTCGCGTGAGGCGCTTTATGGCTACCTGATCGGCAAGCCGCATGATGTGGCCACGCTGCCGGACGTGGTGAAGGCATTCGAGGCGTTCAAGCGCGATCCGTCGCTGCCCGTGCCGGAAGTGCCGTTCCAGATGCTGACCTCGATGCCGCTTTCGCGCGAGCATTGGGTGCAGATCGCGGCGACGGCCGGATGGCAGATGCTGCGCCAGAACCTGAACACGTTCGCCCGCAACGGCGTGTTCGAAGTGGACGGGTTCGGCGAGAAGCTGGCGGCGCGGTTGCGTGACCCGGAAGAGGTCCGGCGTGCTCGGGTGTTCCCGTATCAGCTGATGGTGGCGTTCACCATGGCCGGTGCGGAAGTGCCTGGCGTGGTCAGGGATGCGCTGCAGGATGCGATGGAAATCGCGCTCGGCAACGTGCCCCGGATCAAGGGCAAGGTGGTCGTGTGTCCGGATGTTTCGGGCTCGATGAGCTCGCCGGCGACCGGGTACCGCAAGGGCGCGACGTCGGCCGTGCGTTGCATTGACGTGGCTGCCCTGGTGGCCGCCGCGATGCTGCGACGCAACCCGACGGCGAGGGTCTTGCCGTTCGAGAACGATGTGGTGGATATCCGCCTCAACGCTCGCGATACGGTGATGACCAACGCCGCCAAGCTTGCCGCCATCGGAGGTGGTGGAACCAACTGTTCGGCTCCGCTGGCACGGCTGGTGCGTGAGAAGGCCGATGTCGACCTGGTGGTGTTCGTGTCGGACAACCAGTCCTGGGTGGATGCGTCGGCGCATGCGCATCAGGGCACGGCGACGATGCAGGAATGGCAGAAGCTCAAGGGGTTGAACCCGGGGGCCAAGCTGGTCTGCGTCGACATCCAGCCCTACGCGACGACGCAGGCCAAGCCGCAGGCCGACATATTAAATGTCGGTGGTTTCTCCGACCGCGTCTTCGACGTGGTGGGCACGATGCTGTCCACGAGCGGCGACCCGGACCATTGGGTGCGCACGATCGAGGCGGTGGAACTCTGAGCAATTCCAGGAAAAGTGTTAAGCGGTTTTCCGGTCCGGAATTGCATCAAATAAAGAAGTCCCGGCAGTGCGTCTGCCGGGACCAACGGAACAAATTCAGGGCATGACGAATGCCGATGGAACTACAGGCTGTTCACCTCCAGGTCGCGGGTTCGAATCCCGTCGGGCCCGCCACTATGGACCCGTAGCTCAGCGGATAGAGCAGGACGTTTCGTCAAACCTTGTCGTCATGCCCGACGACTTTTGCGCGGTTTCGGTCGCAACTGAGGAAGAAAGGAACTGAACACAAGGCGTGACGAATGCCTGTGGAACTACATCCAACTTTCGGGTCGCGGGTTCGATTCCTGCCGGAGCTGCCAATCGGCTCCGTAGCTCAGTCGGTAGAGCAGAAAGGCAGTTTCACAACAGACTTGTCGTCACCCCGAATCAACAGCCGCGGCGAATGCCGGATGGAACTACAGCAACATGAACGGGATGCTCCGTGAGGTTCGACTCCTCACCTTGCAGGCGCTCTCTGGCACGAGCGGGACTCCCGG
This sequence comes from Mesorhizobium sp. CNPSo 4671, assembly GCF_057784245.1. NCBI lineage: Bacteria > Pseudomonadati > Pseudomonadota > Alphaproteobacteria > Hyphomicrobiales > Phyllobacteriaceae > Mesorhizobium > Mesorhizobium sp. CNPSo 4671. The sequence continues at coordinate 413,940 of NZ_JBWLUW010000004.1, forward strand.
TGTTTCATCATCCCTTGTCGCCGCGGCGACTGACTAAGCATGATCCCGAAAAGTGGAATCCGGTTTTCGGATAAAAGATCATGCTCAGGAAATGGCGAATGCAGGCAGGACTACAGGTAGCGCGCCCGCCGAAAGGCGGGAGGTCGGGTGTTCAAATCACTCTCTCGCTCTACTGAGCGGGGTGGCGCAGTCACTCACCGTCTTGCCGATCCTTGTCGCCAGCCGACTGAACAGGGCGAATGCCTGCGGGAATACATTGGCATTTGGCGGTTCGAATCCGCCCGTCGGTCGGTTGACCGATCGGTTTCTCGCATCGACTTGTCGCCCACCTGGAGAGGAACATGAATGGCGAATGCAGGCAGGACTACCGGATAGAGCATCCGCCACGAAAGCGGCGGAAGGTCGGGTGTTTGATTCATCCTCGTTCATCCCTCAGGGTTGAACGGTAGCTCAGTAATTGTCTTGCCGACCCTTGTCGCCAGACCGAATGAATAGGACGAATGCCTGCGAGACTACAGGTAGACGCGGCTCGCTTCAGGCAAGCGGGTGCCGAAAGGCGTGAGGGTTCGTGTCCCTCCTTCGCATCCTCGCGAAGTGGCGGAAAAGATGTCTCGCATTGCCTTGTCGTCCACCCGCAATACGCAGTGCTGATATGGACCGAGAGTGAAAGACATGACTGAGATTTTGAGTGGACAGGATTTGATCGACGCCGGCTTGCCGCAGGGCAAGTGGTTCGGCAAGGCGCTCGTCGCCGCCAATGCGGTGCTGGAAAGCGGTGGATCGCAGGGCGATGCGCTGGAGGCCGCGCGTGCTTTCGCGCCGCCGCCTGCGCTGCCGCTGCACGCGGCTGCCGCCATGCCGCTGCATCTCAACATCGAGGCCGAAACGCCTGACGAGGCTGCCAATGTCGAGGCGGTCACCCGCAGCATGGTCGAGCTGATGCGCACGCCGGTGATCCGCGCCGGTGCCATCATGCCGGACGCCTGCCCGGCCGGTCCGTCGGGCACGATTCCGGTCGGCGGCGTTGCGGTGTCGGAGGCGATCCACCCCGGCATGCATTCGGCCGACATCTGCTGCTCCATGGCAATCTCGGTCTTTCCGGGCGTGGCGCCGGCGGCGCTTCTCGATGCCGTGCATGGGGTCACCCATTTCGGACCGGGCGGGCGTCCGCGTGGCCAGCAGATCCGTCCGGCCAAGGAGGTCTTCGAGCGTTTCGAGGCCAACCCCTTGCTGCGCGACCAGACCAGTGCCGCGATCGAACATTTCGGCACGCAGGGCGACGGCAACCATTTCGCCTATGTCGGCACGCTGAAGTCGAGCGGCGAGACGGCGCTGGTCACGCACCATGGCTCGCGCTCGCCGGGTGCGCGGCTCTATGCCAAGGGCATGAAGATCGCCGAGGGTGTCCGCAAGACGCTGTCGCCGGAGACCTTGCCGCAGAACGCCTGGATTCCGGCCGACACGGGGGAAGGCGATGACTATTGGGAGGCCCTGCAGACGATCCGCGAATGGACCAAGGGCAACCACATGCTCATCCATGATCTGGCGGCCGAAAAGCTGTCGGCGAAGGTGTCGGACCGGTTCTGGAACGAGCACAACTTCGTCTTCCGCCGTTCGGACGGGCTGTTCTACCACGGCAAGGGCGCCACGCCGGCCTTCGACAACTGGGCCGATGACGCGACCGATCTGACGCTGATCCCGCTCAATATGGCGGAACCGGTGCTGATCGTGCGCGGCAAGAACGCGGCGCACGGGCTTGGCTTCTCGCCGCATGGTGCCGGGCGCAATTTCTCGCGCACCCAGCACCGGCGGATGCAGGCGGGGCGCGGCGACGCGGATATCTTCGCGGAGGAGACGAAAGGCATCGACGCCCGCTTCTTCTCCGGCGTGACGGATATCTCGGAGTTGCCGAGCGCCTACAAGAACGCGGCCTCGATGCGCCGCCAGATCGAGCACTTTGGTCTGGCGGAGGTCGTCGACGAGGTGCTGCCCTATGGCTGCATCATGGCCGGCGATTGGGAAGCCAACGTGCCGTGGCGCAAGAAGCGGGAAGCGCGCCAGCAGCAGGGGCGCTAACCGGAAACAGGATGCGGGCCGCAAGGTCCGCATCCACCGCCGTGTGATCAGTGGCCTTGCAGTTGCTTCCTCCGCCAGGCGGCGGGTGCCTCGCCTATTCGTTCGCGAAAGAAGCGTGAGAAATAGGCGGGGTCGTCGAAGCCGATTTCGTAGGCGATGTCCTCGACCGTGCGCACCGTGAACAGCAGCAGCCGCTTGGCCTCCAGCAGCCGGCGCTCGCTGACGATGCGCTTGACGCCGCTGCCCAGCACCGCCCGCGCGGCCTTGTCGAGGAGATGCGGTGTGGTGGCGAGCGCTTCGACGTAACGGTCGACCGGCCAGTTGTCGCGGAAATGCGCATCGACGAGGCGGCGCAAGCCTGTCGCCAGCGACGCATCGGAAGACGGCGCCGCGGCGACAGTCGCCGGCGCGAGACGTGCGATGTGGGAGAGCGCGACAGCGATCAGCGACAGCAGCATCTTGTCGTTGCCGGCCCGCGCCTCGACGTATTCGGCGGCGATCATGTCCAGCACCGTCGCCAACCGCTTCCACGCGGCCCGGTCCGGAAGGCCGTCGGTGAAGACCGGCCGGTCCAGCGGCAGCAGGCTCTGTCCGGCGATCGCGGCCAGCGCATCGTCGGCGACCGAGACGACGATGGCGTCGGTGCCGAGGCCGATCGAGAAGCCATGCACGACATTGCTCGGCAAGAAGCTGACGGCCGGCGCCGAAAAGTCCCAGGATCGGTCCTCGATACGGTAGGTGCCGGAGCCGCTGGTCCAGTAGGTGATCTGGCCCATCTGCGGATGCTTGTGCGCCGCGACCTGGCCGTGATGGATGCTGCCACGCGCAAGCACTGTCTCGACATGCAGGAAGCCGATATCGAGCGGCCGCACCGGCTCGCCATAGACGAAGAAATCGGGAATGGAGCTCTGGCTCATGGCGCCGGAAAAAGTCCAATCGGTTTTGCCGTTCCGTCCATAACCGATCCTCAGGCCTGACGCTAGGATCGCTATATCAAGTGGAGGAACAACATGCGGTCAGAAGATTTTCGTGCGGACAAAGCGCGCCCGTTCACCGGCGCCGAGTATCTGGAGAGCCTGCGCGACGGCCGCGAGGTCTATATCAACGGCGAGCGCGTCGCCGACGTCACCACGCACCCGGCGATGCGCAATTCCGTGCGATCGCTGGCACGGCTCTACGATGCGCTGCATGATCCGAAGCGGCGCGACATGCTGACCTCGGCCACCGACACCGGTTCGGGCGGCTACACGCATAAATATTTCCGCGTCGCCAAATCCTCCGGCGAACTCGCCGCCCAGCAGACGGCGATCGCCGAGTGGTCGCGCATGTCCTATGGCTGGATGGGGCGCACGCCCGACTACAAGGCGGCGCTGATGAACACGCTCGGCGCCAATGCCGACTGGTACGGGCCGTTCAAGGACAATGCGCTTGCCTGGCACAGCAGAGCCCAGGAAGCCGTGCTGTTCATGAACCATGCCATCGTCAACCCGCCGATCGATCGCCACAAGCCGGCCGAACAGGTAAAGGATGTCTTCGTCCACATCACCAAGGAGACGGATGCCGGGATTTATGTTTCCGGCGCCAAGGTGGTGGCGACGTCGTCGGCGCTGACGCACTACAATTTCCTGGCGCAGGGCTCGGCGACGGTCACAGAGGATCCGTCGCTGTCAGTGATGTTCATCGTGCCGATGAATGCGCCGGGGATAAAGATGTTCTGCCGCGTCTCCTACGAGCAGACGGCCAACACGGTGGCGGCGCCCTTCGACTATCCCTTGTCGTCGCGTTTCGACGAGAACGACGCCATCCTGGTGCTCGACAATGTCTTCATCCCCTGGGAGGACGTGCTGGTGCTGCGCGACGCGCAAAAAATCCTGTCGTTCCATCCGGCGTCCGGCTTCATGCACGGCTACTGCTTCCAGGGCTGCACGCGCTTTGCCGTCAAGCTCGACTTCCTCGCCGGCCTGCTGGCCAAGGCGCTGCGCGCCACCGGCGGCGATGCCTTCCGCGGCAACCAGGCCGCACTTGGGGAGGTCATCGCGCTCAGGCACATGTTCTGGAGCTTTTCCAATGCCATGGCCTATAACCCGATCCCGTGGGCGAACGGCGCGGTGCTGCCCAATCTCGACGCCGCGCTCGCCTACCGCACCTTCATGTCGGAAGCCTATCCGCGCGTCATCGACACCGTGCGCCGCGTGATCGCGTCGGGTCTGATCTACCTGCCTTCGTCTGTGCGCGATTTCGACAATCCCGAGATCGACAAATATCTGGCGCAATATGTGCGCGGCTCCAACGACATGGGCCATATCGAGCGCATCAAGATCATGAAGCTGCTGTGGGACGCGACCGGCACCGAGTTCGGCGGCCGCCACGCGCTTTACGAACTCAACTATGCCGGCGCGCCGGAAGAGGTGCGGCTGCAGGTGCTGAAGGGCGCCGAACGCGGCGGGCGGCTGAAGGCGATGGAGGAACTGGTCGACACCTGCATGGCCGACTATGACGAGAACGGCTGGACGGGCGACACCTGGCTCAATCCACTTGCTTCGCCGGCGGGGTGAACGCAGATGGCCACGCAGATTTCGAAGACCGATTTCCGCGACGCCATGGCAAGGGTCTGCGCGCCGGTCAACATCGTCACGACGGATGGCCCGGCCGGGCGCGGCGGCTTCACCGCCACCGCCATGTGCAGCGTTTCGGACGAACCGCCGACGCTGCTGGTGTGCATGAACGGGCGTTCGACACAGGCCGCCATGTTCCTCGCCAACCGGCGCTTCTGCGTCAACGTGCTGACGCATGACCACATGCATCTTGCGGGAAAGTTTGCCGGCGCGACGCGGGACATGGAAGCCCGCTATTCGGCGGCGCGCTGGCAGACGCTGACGTCGGGCACGCCGGCGCTGTCGGATGCGATCGTCAATTTCGATTGCGAGATCGAGGACGTGCATATCGTCGGCACGCACAATGTCATGATCGGCCGCGTCATCGATGTCAGGCACGGCAGCGGCGGTTCGGCCCTGCTCTACGTCGATCGGAATTATACGCAGCCGACGCGGCTGGGGAGCTTTGGCGGGTGAGCCTCAGCTCTCGCCGTCGATCAGCGTCTCCAGCAGGTCGAGCAGCTGCTCCAGCCGCTCATGGCCGAAGCGGCGCTCGATGTCGTCGTAGATGACGCGGCGTTCGGGTGACAGGGCGTCGATCAAGGCGGAACCGGCCGGCGCGATGGTCAGGATGACGCGGCGGCCGTCGCCTTCCGCCTTGTTTCGGGTGATGAATTTCCGACCCTCGAGCGCCTTGATGATGCGCGTCAGGCTGGGTGGCAGCACCGAGGCGCGATCGGCCAGTTCCGTCGCCTCGACCGAGCCGGCTTCGCTCAGCACGCGCAGCACGCGCCATTGCTGTTCCGTCACGTCATGCGCGGCGAGCATCGGGCGAAACCGCGCCATCACCACTTCACGGGCGTGAAGCAGCGCCATCGGCAAGGAGCGGCGGGTGTTCTCGGGCAGCAAGTGAAATTCTCTCCAGCGCTGGCTTGCGATCGGCGGCAGGCTTTGCCCAGCATCGCTGGCCGCCAAAGCCCGTCACGGTCATCCCGTATCGTCGCCACAGGTCGGATGCAAGGCTTGACTTCGATGACACCGCATGTAATTAACGCGTTAACTACAACAATACAAGCGACCAGGGAACGAAACGCGGTGCCGCATTTCTCCATCGAGTATTCGGCCAATCTCGATGCCAACGTCGACATGGGCGAATTGTGCGCGCTGGTGTTGCGCACCGTGCTGGACACCGGGCTGTTCGAGACAGGCGCGGTGCGGGTGCGGGCCTTTCGCGCCGAGGCCTACGCCATTGCCGACAATCTGCCGGAAAACGCCTTTCTCGACATGTCGTTTCGCATCGGCACCGGCCGCAGCGCCGAGGACAAGAAGCGGACCGGCGAGGCCGTGTTTGCGGCGGTGAGCCAATATCTGGCCACGCTGTTCGAGACCCCGCATTTCGCTTTGTCGCTGGAGATCCGGGAAATCGACCCGGTGCTGAGCTGGAAGAAGAATGCAATCCACCCGCGGCTGCGCGGCAAGTGACGGAAGACTGACATGTCCGATCTCGAAGGCAATCTGAAAATGGCCGAGGAGTATCTCGCCCGCTTCAAGAAAGACGGCGTACTGAACCAGATCGGTGGCGAGGCGGTGCCGGCCGCCGACGGCTCGACTTTCGAGACGCTGTCGCCGGTCGATCTGAAGCCGCTGGCCAAGGTCGCACGCGGCAACGCAACCGACATCGACCGTGCCGCCAAGGCGGCGAAGGCGGCATTCCCGGCCTGGGCCGCCATGCCGGGCGAAGCGCGCAAGAAGCTGCTGCACAAAATAGCAGACGCGATCGAGGCGCGTGCCGAGGAGATCGCCTTCGTCGAATGTATGGACACCGGCCAGGCACTGAAATTCATGGCCAAGGCGGCGTTGCGCGGTGCGGAAAATTTCCGCTTCTTCGCCGACCGAGCACCGGAAGCGCGCGATGGCGAGACGCTGCGAACCACGGGGCAGATCAACCTGACCACGCGGGTGCCGATCGGCCCGGTCGGCATTATCACGCCGTGGAACACGCCGTTCATGCTGTCGACCTGGAAGATCGCCCCGGCGCTGGCCGCCGGCTGCACCATCGTCCATAAGCCGGCTGAATTTTCGCCGCTGAGCGCCCGCTTGCTGGTCGAGATCGCCGAGGATGCCGGCCTGCCGAAAGGTGTCTGGAACCTGGTCAACGGCCTCGGCGAGCATGCCGGCAAGGCGCTGACCGAGCACCCCGACATCAAGGCGATCGGCTTTGTCGGCGAGAGCCGCACCGGCTCGATGATCATGAAACAGGGCGCCGACACGCTGAAGCGCGTGCATTTCGAGCTCGGCGGCAAGAACCCGGTGATCGTCTTCGCCGATGCCGACCTCGAACGCGCCGCGGATGCGGCGGTGTTCATGATCTACTCGCTGAATGGCGAACGCTGCACGTCGTCGTCACGGCTTCTCGTTGAAGCCTCGGTCTACGACCAGTTCACCGATCTGGTGGCGGAGAAGGCAAAGCGCATCACAATAGGCCATCCGCTCGACCCGAAAACCGTGGTCGGGCCGCTGATCCATCCGTTGCATGAGGAAAAAGTGCTGTCCTATATCGAGATCGGCAGATCGGAGGGCGCGGTGGTTGCCGCCGGCGGCGGCAAGTTCGCGGGCCCGGGTGGCGGCTGCTATGTCAGCCCGACGCTGTTCACCGGCGCCACCAACAGGATGCGCATCGCCCAGGAGGAGATTTTCGGGCCGGTGCTGACCGCGATTGCCTTCAAGGACGAGGCTGAGGCGCTGGCGCTCGCCAACGACACGCAATACGGCCTGACCGGCTATCTCTGGACCTCCGATGTGACCCGCGCCTTCCGCTTCACCGATGCGCTCGAGGCCGGCATGATCTGGGTCAATTCGGAAAATGTGCGGCATCTGCCGACGCCGTTCGGCGGCGTCAAGAATTCCGGCATCGGCCGCGATGGCGGCGACCATTCCTTCGACTTCTACATGGAGACGAAGAACGTCGCCTTCGCGACCACGGCGCACGCGATCCAGAAACTCGGCGGCTGACCGGAGGAGATCAGAATGCCTTTGCCCAAACCCAACCTCTATCCCGCCTTCAACATCGTGCGCCTCAGCCATGTCGAACTGGCGGTGACCGACCTTGCCAAGTCGCGCGCCTTCTATGTCGACACGCTCGGCCTGCAGGTCACCGACGAGACATCGGGCGCCATCTACCTCAGAGCCATGGAGGAGCGTGGCCATCACTGCATCGTGCTGCGCAAGGCGACGACGCCGGAAGCGCGCGACCTCGGCTTCAAGGTTTTTTCAGACGAGGATCTCGACAAGGCCGAGCATTTCTTCAAGGCCAAGGGCCTGCCGGTGGAATGGGTCGAGCGGCCCTACCAGTCGCGCACTTTCCGCACCCGGGATCCGCACGGCATTCCATTGGAATTCTATGCGCAGATGGAAAGGCTGCCGCCGATCCATCAGAAATACGCGCTCTACAAGGGCGTGAAGCCGCTGCGCATCGACCACTTCAACTGCTTCTCGCCCAATGTCGACGAGTCCGTCGCCTTCTACAACGAGCTTGGCTTCCGCGTGACCGAATACACCGAGGATGCCTCGAGCGGAAAGCTGTGGGCGGCCTGGACGCACCGCAAGGGCGGCGTGCATGACATCGCCTTCACCAATGGCGTCGGGCCGCGCCTGCACCACGTCGCCTTCTGGGTGCCGACGCCGCTCAACATCATCGATCTGCTCGATTTGATGGCAACGACCGGCTGGCTGCCGAACATCGAACGCGGCCCCGGCCGGCACGGCATCTCCAACGCCTTCTTCCTCTATATCAGAGACCCGGACAACCATCGCATCGAGATCTACTGCTCGGACTACCAGACGGTCGATCCGGACCTCGAGCCGATCAAGTGGGATCTCAAGGACCCGCAGCGGCAGACGCTGTGGGGCGCGCCGGCGCCGAAAAGCTGGTTCGAGGAAGGCAGCACCTTTGCGGGTGCCACCGCACGCCAGCCGGATCTGACGGCATCGCCGATCATTGCGCCGTGAGCAGCACCATGAACCGGCTCGCCACCTTCACCATCAACGGCATGACCCGCTATGGCGCGGTCACCGACAAGGGTGTCATCGACCTGTCGGCTCGCCACAGCCAGTGGCCGACATTGCGCGAAGTGATCGAGGCCGGCGCCTTGCGGCGGCTGGCGGAAGAGGCCGAGGACTTTGCCGCCGATTTCCCGCTCGATGCCATCGCCTACGACATCCCTGTCCCGTCGCCGGAAAAGATCATCTGCGTCGGCGTCAACTATCCGGACCGCAACGAGGAGTACAAGGACGGCCAGGCGGCCCCTTCTAACCCGTCGCTGTTCATCCGCTTCCCCCGTTCCTTCGTCGGCCATGACACGCCGCTGGTGCGGCCGCCGGAGTCGCCGCAGCTCGACTATGAAGGCGAAATCGTCATCGTCATCGGCAAGGGTGGCCGGCGCATCGCCGAGGCCGATGCACTCGGCCACATCGCGGCACTGTCGCTGTGCAATGAAGGCACCATCCGCGACTGGGTGCGGCATGCCAAGTTCAACGTCACGCAAGGAAAGAATTTCGACCGCACCGGCTCGATCGGGCCGTGGCTGGTACCGTTCACGGACGAGGCGCAGATCGCCGACATTTCGCTCTCCACCCGGGTCAATGGCGAGCTGCGCCAGCAGGATCGCACCAGCCGGATGATCTTCTCCTTCCGCAAGATCATTAACTACGTCTCAACCTTCACCACGCTGGTGCCGGGCGATATGATCGTCACCGGCACGCCGACCGGCGCCGGCGCCCGCTTCGACCCGCCAATCTGGCTGAAGCCGGGCGATGTGATCGAGGTCGAGGCCGACGGCATCGGCGTGCTCAGGAACAGCGTCGTCGACGAGGCAGCTTCATGACCCCGGAGCAAGTGGAAGACGCCGCCAACCGGCTGTTCGAAGCCGAACGTTCGCGCCAGCAGATCCGGCTGCTCAGCCTGGATTATCCGCAAGCGACCATGGAGGACGCGTACCGCGTCCAGGCGGCTCTGGTGAAACGCAAGACCGATGCCGGACTGAAGCCGAAGGGCTGGAAGATCGGCCTGACCTCCAAGGCGATGCAATATGCGCTTGCCATCGACACGCCGGATTCGGGCGTGCTGTTCGACGACATGTTCTTCAACGACGGCGCGACCATTCCTGCCGGCCGTTTCATCCAGCCGCGCGTCGAGGCCGAGATCGCCTTCGTCATGAAAGCGCCGCTCAAAGGGCCAGGCGTCACCATCTTCGACGTGCTTAACGCCACCGACTACATCACGCCAGCGCTGGAAATCCTCGACACGCGCATCGAGCGCGTCAATGCCGAGACGAAGAAGGCGCGCAGCTTCTTCGACACGATCTCCGACAATGCCGCCAATGCCGGCATCGTCATCGGCGGCCGGCCGCAGCGGCCCGATGAAGCCGATATGCGCTGGATCGGCGCCATCGTCTCGCGCAATGCCGAGGTCGAGGAGACGGGCCTCGGCGCCGGCGTGCTCAACCATCCGGCCATGGGCATCGCCTGGCTGGCCGACCGGCTCGCCCGCTACGGCCTATCGATCGCAGCCGGCGAGGTTGTGTTGTCGGGATCGTTCGTGCGCCCGGTCGAGGCGCGACCCGGTGACACGATCGTTGCCGATTTCGGCACTTCCGGCACGGTCAGCATCCATTTCGCCAAGAGCTGACCGTTCGGCAGCTCACGCGCCGTGCAGATAGGCCGCCACGACGCCGGCGGCGATGGTCGAGATGCGCATGCCGGCTTCCCTGGTAATGTCGCCTTCGACGCGGCTCTGCACCCAGCCAAGGAAGGCAAAGGCCCGAAGCGCTGAAAACAGCGGCAAGGCCGCGACGTCCTCTCGCGTCAGGTCGCGCTCCTGCCGGTAGCCGTCGAGCAGCGAAGCCTCGATCAGCGGATAGAGCGCCTCCTCGCGGTTCTGGTAGAGCGCGACAGCAAGATCGTAGGCGTGCCAGCCATGGCCGCAATCGTCGAAGTCGATAATCTGGATGCTGTCGCCGTCGAGCAGCACGTTCTCGCGCACCAGGTCGGCATGGATCAGGCCGAAATTGCGCGCGCTGCGCTCATGCCGCGAGAGTGCCTCGACAGCCTTGTGGTGTGCACGGTGGACCAGTTCGCGATTGGCATCGTCGAGAAACGGGCAGGTCTCGAAGCGGCCCCAGGTCGGGTTTGCGCCGAAGAAACCGTCGAAATCCCAGGCATGGCGGGCAAAGCCGGGCGGCGGCGCCCAGCCGGCGGCGGCATTGTGCATGCGCGCGATTGTTCGCCCTATGGCGGTGAAGACGTCTCGCGCGCGTAGCGGTGTGTAGCCGAGCGGCACGCCGCGCGCGCCAACGGCGCAGCCCTCAAGCCAGCTCAGGCAATCGACCTGGCGCGGCGTGGAAGTGCCGAGGCCGACCGGCACGAACAGGTCGCCGGCTAACGTCGGCACCGGGGATGGCGTGGCGACACCGGCGGATTGCAGGAAGGCCATCCATTGCAGTTCCGAGCGCAGCGCGGCGTCGGAGTGGTAGCCAAGCCGATGAATGCGCAAGGCGGCCGGCCGGCCGTCGGCCAGGCGCACGCGAAAAACCGCATTCTCGCGGTATTTCAGCAGCTCCGGCTCGCCGCCGTGGACACCCCAATGGGCGAGCGCGTGCCTGGCAAGCGCTGTGACATCAGCCGCCGTCTCAGGCTCGGATCGCGCGGAAACCGCGTTCACGCCGCCACTCCACCGACTTCACCGAGCACTTCGTCGAGCGTGCCGATCAAAAGGTCGGCATTGGCGCGGGAAAACGGCATGGGCGGGCGGATCTTGAGCACATTGCCGTGGATGCCGGTCTTGCCCATCAGCACGCCACGGTCACGCATGGCGTTGATGACGCGCCCGGCTATGTCGGGCGCGGGCTCGCGCGTCTGGCGGTCGCGGACCAGTTCGGCGCCGAAGAACAGGCCAGCGCCCCTGACTTCGCCGATGCAGTCATGCCGATCTGCCAGCGGCTGCAGCAAATCGAGCGCATAGGCGCCGACATCGCGTGCGTTGGCGACAAGCTTCTCCTGTTCCAAAACATCGAGGACGGCGTTGGCCACGGCGCAGGAGACCGGATTGCCGCCAAAGGTGTTGAAGTAGCGGAAGGCGTTGCGAAAAGTGGCCAAAACCGCCTTCGTGGTCACCACGGCGGCGACCGGGTGGCCATTGCCCATCGGCTTGCCCATGGTCACGATGTCGGGAACGAAGCCGGCGCGCTGATGACCCCAGAAGCGGCTGCCAGTGCGGCCGAAGCCGGGTTGCACCTCATCGGCGATGACCAGACCGCCGGCGTCGCGCACCGCCGCCACGGCGTCGTCAAAAAAGCCGCTGGGCAGCGTCGGAAAGCCCTCATTGGCGAGCAGCGGGCACAGGATCATGCCGGACAGGCCGATGCCGTCCTTTGCCAGCGACGCGATCGCCTCGCGTACGGCGTCGCCGAACGCCTTGCCGTTGGCCATCGTGTCGGGGTGGCGAAAACTGTCGGGCGCCCGCACCAGCCTGACATGGGGAGCGCGGCCACCGACCGGAGGCATGCGCGTGCTGAGCTGCGAAACCGCGGATGTGTTGCCGTGATAGGTGGCGTCGGTGGCAATGATGCCCATCCGGCCTGACGTCGCCTGCGCCATGCGCAGCGCGATGTCATTGGCCTCGCTGCCGGTGCAGGTGAGGATGGCGGTGGAGAGACTGGCGTCGAAACTCGCCGTCAGCCGCTCGACATAGTCGAGGATGGCGGTGTGCAGATAGCGCGTGTGGGTGTTGAGCAGGCTTGCCTGCCGGCACAGCGCCTCGACCACATGCGGATGGCAATGGCCGACATGGGCGACATTGTTGTAGGCGTCGAGATATTTGCGGCCATCGGCATCGTAGAGCCAGACACCTTCGCCGCGCACCAGATGCACAGGCTCGTCATAGAACAATTGCGATTTCGCACCGAGCAGGCGACCGCGCCGGCTAACGAGCGTCTCCTCGGTCATTTTCTTCTGCGATTGTGTCATCTGTAGGTACCTGAACCTCGTTGTATCTGCCGGCTCATCAGACCTTCGACAGGCCTGCGCCGATCGCCTCACCGATCTTGGCGACATCAGCGGCGCTGATGATCAGCGGTGGTGACAGGATGATGTTGTTGCCGGACACACGCAGCATGACGCCGGCTTCGAAGGCCGCCTCCGAAACCAGGGCCATGGTCTTCTTGTCGGCAGGTTTTTTAGTCGCGCGATCCGAGACCAGCTCCAGCGCGGCCATCAGGCCCTTGTACCGGACATCGCCAACGATGGCGTGCTTGGCCTTGAGCCCCTCCAGCACGGCCGCCAGTTCGACGCCACGTGCCGCGGCGTTCTCGTTCAGGCGAAGCCGTTTGGTTTCGGCAAGGGCCGCCAGTCCCGCAGCGCAGCCGACCGGATGGCCGGAATAGGTGTAGCCATGGCCGATCGCGCCAAAACTTGTCTTGTCGGTCTCGAACACGTCGGCGACCTTGGCGCCGATCAGTGTCGCGCCGAGCGGGAAATAGCCCGAGGTGATAGCCTTGGCGATGGTCATGAAATCCGGTTTCACACCTGTCAGCCGCGAGCCCGACCAGGCGCCGGTGCGGCCGAAGCCTGTCACCACCTCGTCGGCGATCAGCAGGATCTCGTGGCGGTCGCAGATTTCGCGCACCAGCGGCATGAAGCTTTCGTGCGGAACGATGACGCCGCCGGCGCCGAGCACCGGCTCCATGATGAAGGCGGCGATGGTGTCGCCGCCCTGGAAGGCGATCTCGTCCTCCAGCGCCTTGGCGCAGAGCTTGGCCAGCCGCGCCGGATCGGTCTCGTCGAAGGGGTTGCGGAAGGTCCAGGGCGCCGGAATGTGGAAGACGCCGGGCAATAGCGGCTCGTAGTTGCGGCGGAAATTGGCATTGCCATTGACCGACGCACCGCCGAAATGCGTGCCGTGATAGCCCTTCTTCAGCGCCAGGAACTTTGTCCGGTCGCCCTGGCCGCGGATCTTCCAATATTGTCTCGCCAGCCGAAGCGCTGTTTCGACCGAGTCCGAGCCGCCCGAGGTGAAGAAGGTTCGCACCATGCCTTCCGGCGCAAACCATTCGGAAAGCTCGTAGGCGAGCTCGATCGACGGTCCGGTCGAGGTGCCGCGAAAGCCGGAATAGTATGGGAGAGCGCCGAGCTGGTCGGCAATCGCCTTCTTGATCGGGTCGCAGCTGTAGCCGAGATTGACGTTCCACAGGCCGCCGACGGCGTCGAGCACGCTCTTGCCGTCGATGTCGGTGACGGTGACGCCCTCGCCCTTCATGATCACCTTGGGCGGATTGGCCCGCATCTCGGCCGGATGCGCCATCGGGTGCCAGATCGGCTTGGCATTGGTCTCGGTGAGGAAATTGATGTCGCGCATCACAAGGCTCCGCAAATGGTCTCAGGTAGCTGGGACGAGGTCGAAATGGGCAAGGGCTTCGGCATAGGAGAGTGCTGGCCGCGCAACGTCGAAATGCACCGTGCGCATGCCGGCGGCACGGCCGCCATCGACATTACGCTGCTGGTCGTCGACGAAGACGCAAGCTTCGGCGGGCAGGCCGAGCGCCTCGGTGACGAAGCCATAAGCGCGCGGGTCGGGCTTGAGGATGCCGGTGTAGGTGGCGTCGATGATGGTTTCGAACACGAGCAGCGGCAGCCGCCGGCGGAAATCCGCGCCGTAGAACAGGTCGAGTTCGTTGGACAGGATCGCCAGGCGAAACCCGGCGGCATGGACGGCGCGGATGGCATGGTCGGCCTCAGGCCGCACTACCTTTTCCGGCTCGGCGCCGCGCGCGCGCTGGACAAAGGTTTCCATCGCCTGCCAATCCTCGCCGACGAGCCGGCCGACCTCGCTGGTGCGGGTGCGCCAATAGTCGCGCTCGCTGATCTCGTCGGCCTGCATGGCGCGCCACAGCGGGTCGCTGTCCGGATCGAACGGTCCCCGCCATTGCAGCGTTCCGGGCTTCAAGCCGAGCGCCTGTTCGGTCAAGGCATGGGTCTCGAATAGGGTGCGGGTGACGACACCACCGAAATCGAGGACAAGCGCCTGGGCACGAACAGCGCTCACGCTGCCACTCCCTTGGCCGGCAGGCCGCGCGGAACGATGCCCTCCTCGACCCAGCGGTCGAAGATTTCCAGCGCCTTGGCGACGAAACCGTCGCTGTTGATGTGGGCATCGATCTCGTGGAACTCGACTCCGGCGGGAATAGCCTTGCGCATCTCATCGACAAAGGCGGCGAGCGCTTCAGGCTCGTAGAGCGGCTCACCCTCCGTGTCCCATTCCTGGATGCCCTGGGAAGGCAGGATGAAGGCGGAGCGGCCTTTCGAGGCGCCGAGCTTGGCGGCGATGGTCCTGGCGACCTCGCGGCGATCATCGGCATCGACGGTGATCGAGGCGATCAGCCTGTTATGGGCATGAAATGGGCGCTCTAAGAATTTAGCCGGCAAATCCTGCCAGGTCGGCAGGTCGACCATGTCGACCGCGCCGGGGGCGGCGATCTGCGGAATGCCGCAGGCGCCGGCATTTTCCAGCCGGTCGTTGCCGGAGGAGACGACGGAACCGGCCAGATGATTGGTGATTTCCTGCAGGCTGAAGTCGAAGACCGCGCAGAAATGGTTCTGGCCGGCGATCGATTCGAAGGCGCGGCCGCCCATCCCGGTGGTGTGGAAGACGGCGACATCATAGCCGCGCCGTTCCAGCGCCGGCTTCAGCGTCTTCATGTAGCGCAGGCAGGAGCTGCCGAGCGAGGTCATGCCGATGGTCGGGCCGATTGCCAGGGCAGAGGCGCGGCTCTCGAGCACGATTTTCGCGGCGCCGACCACGGCGCCGCAAGCCTGCGACAGGACCAGCTTGCAGATCGAGTTGAGGCCGTAGAGCCCGCCGGCCCAGAGGATCATCATCAAATCCGGCGCGACGCGCTCGGGCGGGATCAGGTGCGAATAGGCGATGGTAGAGACGACGAATTTCGGCACGCCGAGCGGCAGGGAAAGCGCCACGTCGAGCGCCAGATCGGTGCCCATCGAGCCGCCTATGGCGATGAAGGCGTCGATCTCGCCGTTTTGATGCAGCTGGCGCACGAGTTGCACGGCGCCGCCGGCCATCAATGTCATGGCGGTGTTCTCGTCGCCGCTGGCGACAATCTCCTCGATGGTCACGTCGACGGCCCGCGCGACGGCATGCTTGTCGTGATCGGGGCTGTAGGGCGGATTGCCGAGAACGCTGACATCCATCATCACGGCGCTGCCGCCCGACGCCTCGATGCAGGCTTTCATGAACAGCAGCTCGTCGGCCTTGGTATCACCGGTACCGATGACCAGGATGCGGGGCGCCGTCGCGGTCTGTGCAGACATCAGGCCTGCCTCCTCAGGGTTTGCAGGTTGTCGCCATTGAGGCGCATCGAAATCTCCCGTGCCGCTTGCATGACCGCAAGCCCTCGTTGCGCGATGTCGGCCGTCGTCGTTCTCGCCTTCGGCGCCGCCACCGCGATGGTGCCGAGCGCGAAACCGTCTGCCGCCAGGATTGCCGCCGCGACGGAGATGACGCCCTCTTCCAGGCCCTGATCGCAGACCGAATAGCCGCGCTCGCGCGCCTCGGCCATGGAGCGCGAGATGGCGGCGGGATCGATCAGCGTATGCGCCGTGAAGGCTTCGAGCGGCCCCGCCAGGCATGTCTTGACGGCCTCATCCCGGGCGAAAGCCAGATAGGCGATGCCCGACGCAGTCGAATGCAGGGGCAGAAGTTGGCCGATGTCGATGTTGACCCGGTTTGCCCAGCTGGGATGCTCGACATGGACGGTGACCAGCCTGTCGGTGCCGAATTCCGACAGATGCACGGTCTCGGCCGTTGCGCCAGCCAGATCCCGCACCAGCGGCACCGCGGTCTGCAGGAAGGGGAAGCGGGCCTCGCGGATGCGCGCCAGCCGCGATAGGCCGGCGCCAAGCCGATAATGCCGCGTGCCGGCGTCCTGCTCGACGAAGCCATGGCCGGTCAGGGCCACCAGCAGCCGCCGCGTCGTCGCCTTGTCGAAGCCCGACCGGCGCGCCAGATCGGTCAGCCCGAGTTCGGGCTCAGCCACGGTGAAAAGCTCCAGAAGTGAAATCGCCTTGCCGACCGTACCCACATTTGCCTCCAAGCACGGGCCAATCAATTAACGTGTGAATTAACTTGACAGGAAGCCGCCTTGTTTGCAAGTCTATATTCAAAATAAGGGTTCAAATAATGAACCGACATCCAGAGCGTATGGGACAGGCCAAGCGGCCGGCGGACCGACTCCCGGTTTGCAAACAGGAGGGACCAATGTCAGCAGTTTCGGAACAGGCGCCGGCCAACAGGCTGCGCAAGAACAGTCTAGGTGTCGGCGCCATCACCTTCATGGTGATCTCGGCGGCGGCACCCCTTACGGCGGTCGCAGGCGGCACGCCGCTCGGCATGCTGATGGGCAATGGCGCCGGCTTTGCCGGCACATATCTGATCGTGACGGTGCTGCTGCTTTTGTTCGCGGTCGGCTATGTCGCCATGTCGCGCCATGTCGGCAATGCCGGCGCCTTCTATGCCTACGCCGCGCGCGGCCTCGGCGGTCTCGCGGGCGGCGCCACGGCGCTGATCGCCATCCTGTCCTACAATGCCATGCAGATCGGCGTCATGGGTCTGCTGGGTGCGGCCACATCGGGGCTGTTCGCCGGCTGGGGCATCAACCTGCCCTGGTGGGTGTGGAGCTTCATCGCCATCGCCATTGTCGCCGTGCTCGGCTACCGCCAGGTCGACCTGTCGGCCAAGATCCTGACGGTGCTGGTTCTCTGCGAATATGCCGTGGTGCTGATCCTCGATCTGACGATCCTTCGGACCGGCGGCGACAGCGGCCTGTCGGCCGCGCCGTTCAGTTGGAGCCAGATCACATCAGGTGCGCCGGCCATCGCCATCCTGTTCTGCTTTGCCGCCTTCATCGGCTTCGAGGCGACGACGATCTATGCCGAGGAAGCCCGCGACCCCAAAGTCACAATTCCGCGCGCCACCTATTTCTCCGTGCTTTTGATCGGCGTCTTCTACATGGTCACCGCCTGGCTGATGGCGGTCGGCGCCGGCGTCGACAAATTGCTGCCGGCGCTGCAGGGCCTGCAGGATCCGACGACCTTCCTGTTCGGCCTCTCCGACCGCTACGCCGGAACGCTGCTGACCCACGCCATGAGCATCCTGTTCGTGTCGAGCCTGTTTGCCGGCGTGCTGGCCTTCCACAATGCGGTTGCCCGCTACATCTATGTGTCGGGCCGCGAGAAGCTGTTGCCGCAGTCGATCGGCGTGACGCATTCGGCGCATCAAAGCCCGCATGTCGCCTCGGTGATCCAGAGCGTGCTGGCGGCTGTCGTCGTCGGGCTGTTCGCCGTGCTCGGCCTCGATCCGGTGCTGGCGCTGTTTTCCTGGCTGACCAATGTCGCGACGCTCGGCGTCATCGTCATGATGGCCGTCGCCTCGCTCGCCGTGGTGATGTATTTCCGCGCCAACCCGTCGGCGCAGGAAAATGCGGTGAAGACCACCATCCTGCCTGGGCTGACCTTCGTCGCCTTCGTCGTCATCATCTATCTGATCGTCATCAATTTCGGCAGCCTGTCGGGAGCCGGCGGCTTCCTCGGTGTTTTCCTGCCGGGGCTGGTGCTGATCGCCGCGGTAGTCGGCCTGCTGCTGGCCGGCGCCTTGCGGGGCCGCGACCCGGTCGCCTTCGAGAGCCTCGGCCTGCCGCTGAAGGATTGAGCGAAACATCGTATCGAGACCGATGCAGGGCGGCGCAACACGCTGCCCTGCAATCCATTTACCTCAAGCGAGACAATTATGATCAGCCAGAATGCCATCAACACCCTGCGCAACATAGAAATCGGGGCGCGCGGCCAGTTCATCGATGGCGCACAATCCCAGGGAACGAGCGGCGCGACATTGCCTGTCATTTCGCCGATCGATGGCCGCGTCTTCGCCAGCATCCCCGACGGCAATGCCGCCGATATCGAGCGCGCGGTGAAATCGGCGCGCAGAGCATTCGAGAAGGGTTCGTGGTCGCGCGCCGCCCCTGCCTTCCGCAAGAAGGTGCTGACAAAGCTCGCCGAGCTGATCGAGAAGCATGTCGACGAGTTGGCGGTGCTTGGCGTCCGCGACAACGGCACCGAGATCGGCATGGCCTATAAGGCCGAGCCGCTGTCGGCCGCCGGCACCATCCGCTACTACGCCGAGGCGATCGACAAGGTCTATGGCGAGATCGCGCCGACGGCCGAGAACGTGCTGGGGCTGATCCACAAGGAGCCGCTTGGCGTCGTCGGCGTCATCGTGCCGTGGAATTTCCCGCTGATGATCGGCGCCTGGAAGATCGCGCCCGCCCTTGCCGCCGGCAATTGTGTGGTGGTCAAGCCGCCGGAGATCGCCTCGCTGACGCTGCTGCGGCTGGCGGAGATGGCTGCCGAGGCCGGCCTGCCCGCCGGCGTGCTCAATGTCGTGACCGGCCGTGGCGCGGTCACTGGCGAAGCGCTTGGCCTGCATATGGATGTCGACGCCATTGCCTTCACCGGTTCGGGGCCGGTCGGCCGGCGGCTGCTCGACTATTCCGCCCGTTCCAATTCGAAGCGCGTCTTCCTCGAACTCGGCGGCAAGTCGCCCAACATCGTCTTTGCCGATGCGCCTGATTTGAAGCAGGCCGCGGTCGTCTCGGCCAATGGCATTTTCCGCAATTCCGGCCAGGTCTGCGTCGCCGGCTCGCGCCTGCTTGTGCAATCGCCGGTCTATGACCGCTTCATGGAGGAACTGCTTTCGGCAACGACGCGGCTCAGGGTTGGCGATCCGCTCGATCTCTCAAGCGATATCGGCGCGGTGTCGAGCGCCGAGCAGCTCGACAAGAATCTTGGCTTCGTCACCAAAGCAAGGGAAGAAGGCGCAAGGCTGGTCACCGGCGGCGAGCGGATCCTGGCCGAGACCGGCGGCAGCTACATGGCGCCGACGATCTTCGAGAATGTGACGCAGGATATGCAGCTTGCGCGCGAGGAGGTGTTCGGGCCGGTGCTTGGCGTCATGCGCTTCGACACCGAGGAAGAGGCCGTGCGGCTTGCCAATTCGACCGTCTACGGTCTGGCCTCGGCGGTGTGGACATCAAACCTGTCCACGGCGCACCGCATGGTGCGCGCCATCCATGCCGGCGTCGTCCACGTCAACACCTATGGCGGCGCCGACATCACCGTGCCGCTCGGCGGCGTCAAGCAGTCCGGCTTCGGCCGCGACAAGTCGCTGCACGCGCTGGAGAAATATCTCGAATTGAAGACCGCCTGGATCGCGCTTTGAGACCGGCAGCAGTGTCGGGCTCCAGCCGAATCTGATCTTCCCGTCCAAGGCGTACCGGATCGCAGCGCGGCGCCGCTGCGGTCGGTCCGGTGCGGTCTTGTGCTCCATGTCTTGGAATTTTTGAGAGAATATTCCCGGCATCGAGGACAAAGGCGAAACACGTTCTTTGATAAAATCGATAGAATTTCTGACGATGTGTCCAAGCCTAGGCAATCCGCCTTGCTGCCATGACTTCACAACCGCAGAGATTCAGACATGTCCGACGTCAACAACACTTTGCCCTCTTCCCTTTGGTCAACCATCAACCGGCGCAGCGGCCTTGCTCTGCTGTTCGCATCGGCGGTCGCGGTCGGCAGCCTGATGGCGCCGCATGCGTCCTTCGCCGAGGACAAGAAGGCGATCAAAGTCGGCATCATCAGCGGCGAGGACGAGGATGTCTGGCGCGTCGTGGTCTCCCAGGCTGTCGAAAAGGGCCTGACCATCGAGACCGTGGTGTTCAACGACTACACCCAGCCCAACGAGGCGCTCGAGCGCGGCGAGATCGACGCCAACGCCTTCCAGCACCAGCCCTATCTCGACAACCAGATCAAGACTCAAGGCTATCATATCGTGCGTGTCGGCTATACCGGCGTCTGGCCGATCGGCCTCTACTCCAAGAAGTACACGAAGGTCGCCGACCTGCCGGAAGGTGCGGTGATCGGCGTACCGAACGACCCTTCCAATGAAGGCCGGGCGCTGCGCGTGCTGCAGAACGAAGGCGTGATCAAGCTGAAGGACGGCACCGGCATTCTCGCCACCACCGCCGACATTGCGGAAAATCCGAAAAAGGTCGAGATCAAGGAACTCGACGCCGGCATCGTCGGCCGCTCGGTCGAGGATCTCGACGCCGCGGTGGTCAACACCGACTGGGCGCTGAAAAGCGGCCTGACGCCGGACAACCGCATCGCGCAGGAGCCGATCGCAGACAATCCTTACCGCAACTTCATCGCGGTGAAAGTCGGCAATGAGAACGAAGCCTGGGTGAAGACGCTGGTGGCTTCGTACCAGAACGACGCGGTGAAGGCCGAGTTCGACAAGGTCTACAAGGGCACCGGGCTCAGCGCTTATTGAGACCATCCGGGCATTGATATGCCTGCTTTGATCGGGAAGGCGGTCCGCGCAATGCGCGGGCCGCAATCGTATTTAGGGATCCGCGTATGAACCAGCATTTCACCGTAACCGCCGAGGCCGCCGACAAGGCCGGCGCATCACCACAGGACGTGGTGCGCCTCGTCGACCTGAAGCGCCGCTTTGGCGCCACTCCGGCCATCGACGGCATTTCGTTGACGGTGCGCAAGGGCGAGATCCTCGGCATTATTGGCCGCAGTGGTGCCGGCAAATCGACGCTGATCCGCTGCCTGAATGGGCTGGAGCGGCCGGATTCCGGCGAAGTGTTCATCGAGGGCCGTGAGATCAGCCGGCTCGGCGAGCGCGACCTGCAGCCGCTGCGGCGGCGCATCGGCATGATCTTCCAGCATTTCAACCTGCTGTCGGCCAAGACGGTCGAGGACAATGTGGCGCTGCCGCTGAAGATCGAGGGCCGCCCGAAGGCCGAGCGTCTGGCGCGGGCGGCAGAGCTGCTCGAGCTGGTCGGCCTGTCGGAGAAAGCCAAGGCCTATCCGGCATCGCTGTCCGGCGGCCAGAAGCAGCGCGTCGGCATCGCCCGGGCGCTCGCCGCACGGCCGGCGCTGCTTCTGTCGGACGAAGCGACCTCGGCGCTCGATCCTGAGACGACGCGCTCGATTCTGGCGCTGCTGAAAGACATCAACCGGCAGCTTGGCCTGACCATCCTTTTAATCACGCATGAGATGGAGGTGATCCGCTCGATCGCCGACCGCGTGGCGGTGATCGATGCCGGGCGCATCGTCGAGCAAGGGCCGGTCTGGTCGGTGTTTGCCGATCCGCAATCGGACATCACCAAAAGCCTGCTCGGCGCCATCCGGCCGCAGCTCCCGGCCGAACTGGCGGCGCGCTTGCTGCCGGCTTCCGGCGCCGAGACGATCCTGCGCGTGGACGTGGCGGGTGAAGCGGCAAGCGGCCCGCTGCTGTCCGACCTTGCCACTTTTGTTCCGGCCGCCTTCCGCCTCGTCCATGGCGGCATCGACCATATCCAGCAGCAGCCTGTCGGCACGCTGTTTCTGTCCGTTCCCGGCAGCGATGCAAGCCATCTCGCCGAAGTGATTACATTCCTGAAGGCCCGCCAGGCGCGGGTGGAGGTGCTTGGCCATGTCGCCAATCCTGTTTGAGCTTCTGCTGCGGTCGATCTGGGAGACGGTGCTGATGACGACCGCCTCCGGCCTGATCTCGCTGGTCTTCGGCCTGCCGCTCGGGCTCGCTCTGATCGCTACCGAGCGCGGCGGCATTGCCGAGAACCTGTGGGTCAACCGCGTGCTCGGCGCAATCATCAACGGCTTCCGCTCGGTGCCGTTCATCATCCTGCTGGTGGCGCTGATCCCGCTGACGCGGCTGATCGTCGGCACTTCGATCGGCACCTGGGCGGCCATCGTGCCGCTGTCGATCGCCGCCACGCCCTATTATGCGCGCATCGCCGAAGTGTCGCTGCGCGAGGTCGACCACGGCCTGATCGAGGCGGCCCGCGCCATGGGCGGCAACCGCTGGACGATCATCCGCGAAGTGCTGGTGCCCGAGGCCCTGCCCGGTATCGTCGCCGGCTTCACGGTGACGCTGGTGACGCTGATCGGCGCCTCGGCCATGGCCGGCGCCATCGGCGCCGGCGGTTTGGGCGATCTCGCCATACGGTACGGCTATCAGCGGTTCGAGACGTCGGTGATGATCGCCGTGGTGATTGTGCTGATTGTTCTGGTGTGCGGCATCCAGTGGGTGGGGGACCGACTGGTGGCGAAGTTGGATCGGCGGGGGTGATGAGCCGGCTGAATATTCGGATCGACCGAACCTTCTCACTGAACGATCTTACCATTGGCGCCGCCCCTCACTGTCCTGCCGGACATCTCTCCCCGTAGAACGGGGAGAGAGAGGCTGGCCGCGACGCCGGCATCCTTGCAACGCTGACGATTGGCGAAGTCGGCGACGGAGCGCCCCTCTCCCCGTCACTATACGTGGAGAGGATGCCGGCAGGCAGGTGAGGGGCGGCGCGAACGGCTGGTCGCTATAACGCTGTGGGACTCGCGGCACAGGCTAAGCCCGCAACCTTACCCCCTCCGGATCGAAGAACGGCATCGGCGCCACCACGGCGCGCGTCGACTTGCCATCGATGTCGATGCTGAGTTCGGTGCCAACACGGGTGAACGGCAGCCGCAGATGCGCGGTCGCCAGCACCTTGCCGAGCGAATAGCCGTGGTCGCTGTAGGTGACGACGCCGGCGTCCTCGCGTTCGGCCAGTACCCTTGCATCGGTTGCGGCCGGCCTGTCGCCGTCGAGGATCAGGCCGGTCCAGCGCTCGTCGAGACCCTTGTCGCGGATTTTGAGCAGCGCTTCTCGGCCGACGAAATCGCCCTTGTCGAATTTGATCCAGCGGTCGAGGCCGACATGGAATGGCGTGCGGCTCTCGTCCATGTCGATGCCATGCGCCGGATAGGCCTTTTCCAGGCCGAGCGTGAACATCGCCAGCACGCCATAGGGTTTCAGGCCGAAGCCCCGGCCAGTCCGCATCAGGACATCCCAGACCGAGGCCGCCTCGTCTGCGGGGACAAACAATTCGAAGCCGAGTTCACCTGTCACGCCGGTGCGGGAGATCAGCACCTTTGTCTCGCCGACGCGCCCGGAGGTGAACGCCCAGCGCTTCAACCCGTCGAGATCGGCATCGCCGATCATCGCCTTCAGCAGTTCGCGCGAGCGCGGGCCCTGGATGGTCGGGAAGGCAATCGCCGCGGTGATATCGGTGACATAGGCCTTGCGCCCCTGGGCATGGTGCTGCAGCCAGGGCAGCATCTTCAGGCGGTTGACCGAGCCGGTCACCAGCATGAAATGCTCAGGCGCCAGGCGGAAAACGGTGAGGTCGTCCATGATGCCGCCATCCTCGCGGCAGACCGTGGAATAGCGGACCTGGCCCGGTTTCATCGCTACGGCATCATTGACGATGACATGGTTGACCAGCGCTTCCGCTTCCGGCCCCTTAATGTCCATCTTGCCCATGGTGCTGAGATCCTGCACGCCGATATTCTTGCGGGTGTTCAGGTGCTCGTCGGCAATGCCGGAATAGTATTTGGCCGAGATGAAATCGCCGCCGACCCGACCCATGGTCGCGCCGAGCCCGACAATGCTGCTGTAAAAAGGGGAACGCCGCTCAGCCAAGAAGGTCTCCATGATCACGAAAAACGGCGGCGCCGACCGACACCGCCGAAGGCGTTTGTTGTCCTCAGTTGCCGTAGACGTCGAAGGCAAAATATTTGTCGTTGATTTCCTTGTATTTTCCGCTGGCGCGCAAGGCGTCGATGGCGGCATTGAACTTGTCCGCCAGTTCCTTGTTGCCCTTCTGCAGGGCGATGCCGACGCCGGGGCCGTGAATGGCCGGATCGGCGGTCAGCGTGCCGAGCAGCTTGCAGCAGGCGCCGTCGGGCTTCTTCAGCCATTCGGTCAGGATGATCGAGCCATCCATCATCGCATCGAGGCGGCCATTGGCCATGTCGGTGCGGGCGTCATCGCCGGTCGGATAGGCCTTGACGGTCGAGCCCGCATATTTCTGCTCGGCGAATTTCTGGTGGATGGTGGCGGTCTGCACGCCCAGCGCCTTGCCTTTCAAATCGTCCGGCGAGGTGCCCACAATGTTCGAATCCTTCGGCACGGCGATGGCCGGCGGCGTCTGGTAGTATTTGTGGGTGAACTCGACCTTCTCGGCCCGCTCCGGCGTGATGGTGATGTTGATGATGGCATCGAACTTGCCGGCCTGGAGTGCCGGGATCGAGCCGTCGAAATCCTGCACGATGAATTCGCATTCGGCCTTCATCTCAGCACACAGCGCCTTGCCGAGATCGATGTCGAAGCCGCCCAGCGTGCCGTCGGCACTGGCGTAGTTGAAGGGGGGATAGGCGCCCTCGGTGCCGATCCTGAGCTTGTCCTGGGCGCTGGCGGCACCGGTGGCAAGCGTGAGAGCGACGGAAGCGGCAAGCACGAAACGACCGAAAAGACGCATGTTCCAGATCCCCGTTGAGGACGAGAAGTCTATGGGCTTCCATGCGTGCGGCAGAGACGGAAACGACATGTGCTGCGGCGATCACGGCGCGGTGAACGATCCGCGCCGTGGCGAATGGCGGTGTTTAGCCGGCGCGCTGCCTGTCCGTTGCCTTGCGGTCAATTGTGAGACCGTCCGCCGACAAGATCACACCGAATTTCTCGCTGGCTTCCTCTGAGGTGTAGTACCCCAGCGCCACATCACGCTGCACCTGATCGGCGTCGCGCTCGCGCGGATCGCCATAGCCGCCGCCACCCGGCGTGCCGACGCGCACGCGGTCGCCGGCCTTCAACGGGATGTCCTGCTCCTTGGAGAGATGCGGCGGCACATGTTCCTCGCCATTGCGGAACACGGTGACGGTGTTGACCGCGCCATCGCTGCCGCCAAGCGCGCCTTGCGGGCCGAAACGGCCGTGATCCATGACGAAGGAGGCCCGCGCGTCACCGCGCAGGATCTCGACCTCGTAGGCGAGGCCGAAGCCGCCGCGATGCTTGCCGGCGCCGCCGGAGCCTTCGCGCAAGGCGTAGTGGCGGTAGAGCACGGGAAAGGCCTGCTCCATGATCTCGACCGGTGGCGATTTGGAAATGCCGATGGTCGAGCAGCCATTGGTCAGGCCGTCATGGCCCGAATTGCCGCCATAGCCGCCGCCGGAGATCTGGTACATGACGTAGTCGCGGCCGCGTGCTGGGTCGTTGCCGCCAAGCGCGAAATTGCCGCTGGAGCCGGCGGGCGCGGCCGTCACCTTGTCCGGCAATGCCTGCACCATGGCCGCGAACACCGCCTCGGCAATGCGCTGCGAGACTTCGGCCGCACAGCCGGACACGGGCCGTGGGTACTTCGCGTCGAGGAAGGTGCCTTCCGG
The DNA here is from genome assembly GCF_057784245.1 of Mesorhizobium sp. CNPSo 4671. Classification (NCBI taxonomy): domain Bacteria; kingdom Pseudomonadati; phylum Pseudomonadota; class Alphaproteobacteria; order Hyphomicrobiales; family Phyllobacteriaceae; genus Mesorhizobium; species Mesorhizobium sp. CNPSo 4671. The sequence goes on from NZ_JBWLUW010000004.1 coordinate 440,000, forward strand.
CCGCTTGACGATCAACGGCTCGAAAGCGCCGGCGCTTATCGGCACGTCCGGAAAGATGTGGCGCATGGCGAGATAGACCGAGGACAGGGTCGTCGCCAGCACGCTGTTCATCGGCCCGGCGCAAGGTTTGGACGAGCCGGTAAAGTCGAAGGTCAGCGTATCGCCCTTTTTCTCGACGGCGAGCGCGATGGTCAGCGGCTCGTTGACCACCCCGTCGGAATCGACAAAGGCCTTGGAGCGGTACGTGCCGTCGGGAATGGCCCCGATGTTGGCGCGCATCTGTTCGGCGGCGCGGCGGCGCAGCTCGGCGATTGCCTTGACGACAGTTTCGTCACCGTAACGATCCAGGATTCCGTTGAGCCGGTCCTGGCCGATCAGCAGTGCGGCGGCCTGCGCCCTGATGTCGCCGATGCGCTGGTCAGCGACGCGGATGTTGGAACAGATGATGGCATAGATCTCCGGATCGAGCACGCCCTTCTTGAACAGTTTAACCGGCGGCAGCCGCAGGCCTTCCTGTTCGACGGCGGTGGCGGAGGCGGAAAAGCCACCCGGCACCGAACCGCCAATATCGGGCCAGTGGCCGGTGTTGGACAGCCAGCAGAAAATCTTGCCGCCCCTGTAGACCGGCATGGCAAAGCGCACATCCATCAGATGCGTGCCGCCGAGATAGGGATCGTTGACGATGTAGATGTCGCCCGGCTCCGGCGGCAGGCAACGGCCGTCGGCGATCATCTCGATCACCGTCCTGGTGGAATATTGCATGACGCCGACGAACACCGGCAGGCCCTGGCTGCCTTGCGCAATCAGCGAGCCGTCGGCGGCCGAGTAGATCCCGTCGGAGCGGTCATTGGCTTCCGCAATGACAGGCGAGAAGGCAGCGCGGGAAAAGGTCAAGTCCATCTCGTCGCAGACCTGCTGCAGCGCCGCCTGGAGGACCGAAAGCGTGATGGCGTCGAGCTTTGCCATATCAATGTCAGGCATCTCAGGCCTCGCCAATGTCGATGATGATGTTGCCGTCGGCATCCGATCTTGCGCGGTCGCCGGGTTCGAGGACGGTGGTGGCGTCCATCTGTTCGAGAATCGCCGGGCCTTCGATGACCGCGTCGAGCGGCAGTTTTTCGCGTGCGTAGACCGGCGTGTCGTGCCACTGGCCCGCATACCAGACCGGCCTGACCTCGCGCCGTGCTTCTTCGAGCGTCTTGGCGCGCCCGGCCGGGTCGATCAGCCGCGACAGGTCGATCGCGGGGCGCACGCCGGTGACAGAAGTGTTGAGGTTGACGAGGTTGGCGCGGATCTCCGGCAACTCGACCTTGAAGCGGGCGAAATAGGCCTTTTCGAACAGCGCTTGCAGTTCGTTGCGACCCACCGTCGAGGACGGCAGCGGCACGTTGATGATATGGGTTTGGCCGAGGAATTGCATGTCGGCGGAGTGGGTGACGCGGATCGTCTCCGGCTTGACCGCTTCCTTGCCGATCAGCTCCTCGCCTTCGTTTCGGTGCCGTTCCAATACCGCATGGAGCTGAGTTTCATCGAGCACAGCCACAGGCTGGTTGATGGTGTTGACGAAGTCATGGCGCAGGTCGGCGACGACACAGCCGAGCGCGTTGGTGATGCCGGGCCGCGCCGGCACCAGCACCCGCGGCAGGCCGAGTTCGCGCGCCAGCGCAGTGGCATGCAGCGGCCCGGCGCCGCCGAAGGCGAACAGCGCGAAATCGCGCGGATCATGGCCGCGCGACACCGAAACCATGCGGATGGCGCCGGCCATCTTCATGTTGCCGAGCCGCAAAACCGCGCCCGCCGCCTCGACGCCGGACAGGCCGGTCGCCTTGCCTATCCTGTCCTCGAAAATGCCGGTGACGCGCTCCGATGTGACCGGGTTGTCGACGGCCAGCAGCTTCTTCGGCGCGAGCCGGCCAAGCACCAGATTGGCGTCGGTGATGGTCGGCTCCAGGCCGCCGCGGCCATAGCAGATCGGGCCGGGATTTGCGCCGGCACTTTCCGGGCCGATCTGGATCAGGCCGGCGGCATCGACGCGCGCGATCGAGCCGCCGCCGGCGCCGACCGTGTGCACCGCCACCATCGGCACATGGATCGGCATGGCATATTCGATCTCGATCTCGTTGGAGACCGCCGGTTCGGCGTTGCGGATCAATGCGACGTCGGTCGAGGTGCCGCCCATGTCGTAGGTGACGAGGTTTTCGAAGCCGGCGCGCTTGCCGGTATAGGCGGCGGCGATGACGCCCGAGGCAGGGCCGGACATGACGGTCTTGGCCGATTCACGTGTGACGAAGCGGGCCGAGATCATGCCGCCATTGCCGTTCATGATCAGGAAGTCGCGGGCATAACCTTTGGCCGCCAGCTCCTTGCGAAGCCGCTCGACATAGCGTTCGAGGATCGGCTGCACCGAAGCGTTCACGGAGGCGGTGACGCCGCGCTCGAATTCGCGCGCTTCCGACAGCAAAGCGTGTCCTGTGGTGATGTAGCCGTTCGGCCAGAGCTCGGCGGCGATTTCGGCGGCGCGCCGCTCATGCAAGGGGTTGGCGTAGGAATGCAGGAAATGGATGACGAGGGATTCGCAGCCGGCCGCGATCAGCGCCTTCACCGCCTCGCGCATCCCGGCCTCATCGAGCGGCGTGCGCACCGCGCCGGAGGCCTCGACGCGCTCCGACACTTCGAGCCTGAGATTGCGCGGGATGATCGGGACGAAACTGCCGGTCATGCCATAGGGTTGCGGCCGTGTGCGCCGGCCGAGCTCGATCACGTCGCGAAAACCGCGCGTGGTGATCATGCCGGTCCTGGCCAGCCGGCGCTCCAACACCGCATTGGTGGTGGTGGTCGTGCCATGCACGATGAGGTCGATGCCGTCGATGGCAAATCCGGTGGCGCCAAGCGCTGAAACCACGCCGAAGGCCTGGTTGTCGACCGTCGTCGGCGTCTTGGCGATATGCACCTTGCCGCCGTCCTTGCCGTCGATCAGAAGCAGGTCGGTGAAGGTTCCGCCGACATCGATGCCGGCAACGACATTTCCCCGGGAATCGCGCGCTTGCGCCGGAAAATTCTCTTTCATCGTCGAAACCCGAAATGCTGGGACTACGGATATGCGTCAGTTTGGAAAGCTGTTTTAAGGTAGCATCTTGACGCAAATATCGTTTGTATACTAATAAATTCCGGACACAAGAGCTTACCGCTTTGGAGTGTGCGAACGGCACGCCGGGATCTGAACGGTCCGGGCGCGCAGGTGAAAGTTTGGCGCCCGCGTCCCTTGTTGGGCCAGAAAGTTGGATTTGATGAACACCACATCCGCTCTCAACACCGCCGGCGCCCGCCCGCTGCAGTTTCCAATTCCGGCGAATGTCTATGCCGAGACCGTCGTCTCGGTGAAGCACTACACCGACCGGCTGTTCTCGTTCCGCATCACCCGTCCGCAGTCGCTGCGCTTCCGCTCCGGCGAGTTCGTCATGATCGGCCTGCCCAATGCCGAGAAGCCGGTGTTCCGCGCCTATTCGGTGGCGAGCCCGGCCTGGGACGAAGAGCTGGAATTCTTCTCGATCAAGGTACCGGACGGCCCGCTGACCTCGGAACTGCAGAAGATCCAGGTCGGCGACACCGTCATCATGCGCCAGAAGTCGACCGGCACGCTGGTGGTCGACGCGCTGACGCCGGCCAAGCGGCTGTTCATGATCTCGACCGGCACCGGCATCGCGCCCTTCGCCAGCCTGCTGCGCGACCCCGACACCTATGAGAAATTCGACCAGCTGATCCTGACCCATACCTGCCGCGACAATGCCGAGCTGACCTATGGCCAGGAATTGGTGGCAGCACTTGAAAGCGACCCGCTGATCGGCGAGCTGACTGCCGGGCGCGTCACGCTCTACAATTCGACCACCCGCGAAGAGTCGGCCCGCATGGGCCGCATCACCGCGCTGATTGGCTCCGGCAAATTCTATTCCGACCTCGGCATCGAGAAGCTCAATCCCGAGACCGACCGCATCATGATCTGCGGCTCGATGCATATGCTCAAGGATGTCAAGGAACTCGCCGAAAGTCTCGGCTTCCAGGAAGGCTCGCTCAGCCATCCCGCGACTTTCGTCGTCGAGCGCGCTTTCGTCGGCTGAGGCCTGCTGCCCAGAACAAGCTGCCTTTCCAGGCGAATACTCAAGTCTGGATAGGCTGCTGCAATAGCTCGGGCCACTCCATCCCAACCGCAAATGCGGCAAGCGCGCGCCTCCCGTCGCGTACCAGCCATATCTGATTTCGGGCCAGGCAAGATTTGCCCCGGAACGGCACCGACGACGTCTGCCGCGTCGACCGGGCCGGCATAGCCATGGCCGGTCGAACCCTCGCTCAGAGGGACCATAGAAGTCACTTTATTGCGATGGTGCATTCAAGGCGGCCTCACGCATCCTTGAATGCTGCGGCGCAACATGACCGACTTGTAACCTGACAGGGCTGGGTCATCGGGACTACTCTTCCGGTGATCGACACGGTCGGTCCTAACCCCCAACCATCCTGAAAAGGCTTGATATTCTTGCCCGCAGGTGGACGGCATCATGACCATTTCCACACCACAGCAAGTCAGGCGAAACCGACCCATGCGTTCTCGGCGTATCGTCCTATTGACCACAATCCTCCTCCTGAGCGGCGGCTACGGGATTTGGCGCAACCACGCCGGCGGCGTGGCAAGCGCAGCCACCCAATCGACCCAATCCGCGCCCAAGGTCCCGGTCACCGTGGCCACCGTGCAAAAGACCGATTTCCCGCTTTACCTCTACGGGCTCGGCACGGTGACGCCGCTGAACAGCGTCAGCATCTCCAGCCGCGTCGCCGGTGTCGTCAACCAGGTTCCTGTCGAGCAGGGACAGATGGTCAAGCAGGGTGACCTGCTCGCCGAGATCGACCCTCGCCCGTATCAGGCGGTGCTCGACCAGGCGAAAGCCAAGCAGGCCGAGGACGAAGCGACGCTGAAGAATGCGCAGGTCGTTCTCGATCGCCTGTCCACGCTCCTGAAAAAGACCTTCGAAACCCAGCAGGATGTCGACAACCAGCAAGCGGTGGTCACGACTGCCGCCGCCACGATCGAGGGCGACAAGGCCGCCATCGAGGCGGCGCAGCTCTACCTCGATTTCACCAAGATCACGGCGCCGCTGACCGGCAAGACGAGCTTCCGCACCATCGATCCGGGCAACATCGTGCAGGCCGGTCAGAGCCCCGGGCTTTTCACGGTCGTACAGCTGCAGCCCATCTATGTGTCGTTCACGCAACCGCAGGACGAGGTTTCGACCATCAACAAGGTTTTCGCTTCTGGCCCGGTTGCGATCGATACGCTGGGCGCGGATATGAAAACCGTGCTGGCGAGCGGCAGGCTGGAGGCGATCCAGAACGCGGTCGACCAGGCTTCCGGCACGATTTCGCTCAAGGCGACGTTCGCCAACCAGGACAATGCGCTATGGCCGGGCTTGTCCGTCAACACACGCATACATGTCGGCACCATGGCAGGCGCGATCGTGGTGCCGGACGAGGCTGTCCAGCATGGCCCTGACGGGCTCTTCGCCTATGTCGTCGGCGATGACGGCAAGGTCCGTCGTCAGACCGTCAAGACCGGTCCTTCGGACGGCGGCGAAACGGTCGTCACCGACGGCCTCGGTGCGGGACAGCGTGTCGTGGTTGCCGGCCAATACCGGGTGGTTGACGGCGCAAGCGTCGACGCCACGACGGCTCCCGGCGCCGGACAGGCGCAGAACGGCGCTGCCGGAGGTGCAAGCTGATGGCAGCCATCGGTGTTTCCACGCCTTTCATCCGCTATCCCGTCGCCACGTCGCTGCTGATGATCGGCGTGCTGTTCGTCGGCGTGGTCGCCTACCTCAACCTGCCGGTCGCGGCGATGCCAAACGTCGACTTCCCGACGATCCAGGTATCGACCAGCCTGCCGGGCGCCGACCCGATCACCATCGCATCGTCGGTGACACAGCCGCTCGAGACGCAGTTCGCGCAGATCCCCGGCATTGCCGAAATGACGTCGAGCAGCCTGTCCGGTTCCAGCCAGATCACCTTGCAATTCGCCCTCGATGTCGACATCGCATCGGCCGCCGGGCTGGTGCAGTCGGCCATCAATGCCGCCGGCGGACAGTTGCCGAAGAACCTTCCCAATCCGCCCACCTACAGGGAGGTCAACCCGACGGATTCGCCGATCATGCTGATTGGCGCGAGCTCGACCGACTTGCCCCTGACGACGTTGAGCGACGACGTGTACACCAAGCTGGCGCAGGTGATCAGCCATGTCGACGGCGTCGGCCAGGTGCTGGTCGGCGGCCAGCAGACGCCGTCGATCCGGGTCCAGCTCGATCCGGCCAAGCTCGCGGCAAGGGGCCTGTCGCTGGAAGCGGTGCGCACCCCGCTCTCGATCGGCACCGTGGACCTGCCCAAGGGCAACATCCAGGGCCAAGTGCGCTCCTTCACCATCTTCTCCAACGACCAGATGACCGCGGCCGATGACTGGAACAACGCCATCATCGCCTATCGCGACGGCGCGCCGGTGCGGGTCAAGGATGTCGGCCGGGCCGTCCTCGACGCGCAGGACTACACCCAGGCCGGCTGGACCGACACGACGCGCGGCGTCGTCCTCGTCATCTTCAAGGAGCCCGGCGCCAACATCATCGACACGGTCGACAAGATCAAGGCCGAGCTGCCCATGCTGACCGCCTCGATGCCGGCTTCGCTGAAGCTGCAGGTGCTTTCCGACCGGACCCAGACCATCCGCGCCTCGGTGGCGGACGTGCAGTTCACGCTGATGCTCACCATCGGGATGGTGGTGATGGTGATCTTCCTGTTCCTGCGCAATGTCTGGGCAACCGCAATCCCGGCCTTCACCGTGCCGCTGGCGCTGCTTGGCGCCTGCGCCCTGATGTGGTCCGCCGGCTACAGCATCGACAATCTGTCGCTGATGGCGTTGACGATCTCCATCGGCTTTGTCGTCGACGACGCCATCGTCATGCTGGAAAACATCGTCCGCTACATCGAGCACGGCGAGAAACCGATGGATGCCGCGATCCGCGGCGCCAGCGAGATCGGCTTCACCATCATGTCGATCTCGATTTCGCTGGTGGCGGTTCTGATCCCGCTGCTCCTGATGAGCGGCATTATCGGCCGCCTGTTCAAGGAGTTCGCGGTGACGCTGGCCATGACCATTCTGGTTTCGGCGTGCGTTTCGCTGACGCTGACCCCGATGCTGGCGTCGCGTTTCATCAAGCCCGCCAACGAGGAACATCACGGCAGGCTCTACCGGTGGAGCGAAAGCGTCTTCGACGGCATGCTGCGCGCCTATGAGCGTGGCCTCGACCGGGCGCTTGGACATCGTTTCATCACGCTGCTGGTGTTCCTGACCTGCGTGGGGCTGACCGGCTATTTCTTCACGCTCGTTCCAAGCGGCTTCTTCCCGCAGCAGGACACCGGCCTGATTTTCGGCCAGATGATCGCCGGTCAGGATGTCTCCACCAACCAGATGCAGTCCTACATGGCGCAATTTGCCGGGATCGTCTCCAAGGATCCGGCGGTGGCGCATTTCGCGGCATCGACGGGCGGCAATGGCAACACGCAGAACACCGGCCGCATGTTCATCCAATTGAAGCCTCGTGACGAGCGCGACGTTTCGGCCGACCAGATCATCCGGCGATTGCAGCCGAAGCTCTCGGCCGTCCAGGGCGCGCGCCTGTTCATGCAGGCCTCGCAGGACGTGCGTGTCGGCGCCAGGCTGTCGGCGTCGCAATATCAGTACGTGCTGGAGAGCAGCGACCTCGATACGCTCGACGACTGGGCGCCCAAGCTGTTGACGGCCTTGCAGCGTCTGCCCGAATTGCGGGACGTCTCGACCGACCAGATGAGCTCCGGCACGACGCTGACGCTGCAGGTCGATCGCGACCAGGCCGCCCGCTATGGGCTAACGGCGAACGATGTCGACAACACGCTCAACGATGCCTTCGGGCAGCGCCAGATCGCGCAATATTTCACGCAGCTTTCGACCTATGACGTGATCCTGGAGGTGCTGCCGTCGCAGCGCGGCGACCTCAAGGCGCTCGACCAGATCTATCTGACGACATCGAACGGTTCGCAAGTGCCGCTCTCGGCCATCGCCAAATGGACGACGAAGCCGGTGCAGCCGCTGGTCATCAACCACGAAGGCCAGTTCCCGTCGGTGACGATCAGCTTCAACCTGGCGCCTAACGTGGCGCTCGGACAGGCCACCGCCGCGATCGACAGGGCCGCCGCCGAGATGCGGCTGCCGGCGACCATCCAGACCAATTACACGGGGACGGCGCAGGCCTTCCAGCAGTCGCTGTCTTCGGTGCCGGTGCTCATCCTCGGCGCCCTGGTCGTGGTCTATCTGATCCTCGGCATTCTCTATGAAAGCTACGTCCACCCGCTGACCATTCTCTCCACCCTACCCTCCGCCGGGCTTGGCGCGCTGGGCACGCTGCTCGTCTTCCATATGGAGTTCAACCTGATCGGCCTGATCGGCGTCATCCTGCTCATCGGCATCGTCAAGAAGAACGGTATCATGATGGTCGACTTCGCCATCGCGGCGGAAAGGGACCAGAACCTCAGTTCCCTGGACTCGATCCGCCAGGCCTGCCTGCTGCGCTTCCGGCCGATCATGATGACCACCATGGTCTCGATGCTCGGCGCGCTGCCGCTGATGCTGGAGAACGGCACAGGCGCGGAGATCCGTCAGCCGCTCGGCTACACCATGTTCGGCGGACTGCTCATCAGCCAGGCGCTGACGCTTTTCACCACGCCGGTGATCTATCTCTACCTCGACGACCTTTCCCATTGGCTCACCTCATTGCGCAAGCGTGAGCAGGGTGACAGTGAACCCGAACTTATGGAGGCTGAAATCGGCCCGCCCGGGCGCAAGTTGGCGGCCGAATAGGCTGCCTCAACGCTTGAGGCCGGCATCAGACAGGACAGGCTTGTGGCCTCGACCGAAACGATCGTGTAAGTATCGCCCTAAACGAGAAAGGGCAGGAAATGAGCAACACGATCCGCGAAGCCGAGCCTGGCACCAGCGCGTCCAAGGTGACGCCGCTGCCGGCCCGCGCCGCCGCCAACACTCCGGTGCAGCAGGACCATCGCATTGCCCGCAATCCCGGCATGAAGCTCGATCTCGGCTTCATGGAATCGGTGCGCAGCGTCAACCGTTCGGCGCTGGAAAGGCGCGTTGCCAGCCTGACCAAGCGGCGCTCGATCAAGGCCGACAACCAGGCGGCCTGGCTGCTGCGCGCCGTCGCCTGCATGGATTTGACGACGCTGAATTCCAACGACACCGAGGAGCGCGTGCGCCGGCTCTGCGCCAAGGCGATCAATCCGTTCCGCCGCGACATTGTCGAGGGCCTCGGCATTGCAGGCGAAACCATCCGGCCCGCCGCGGTCTGCGTCTATCATCCCTTCGTCGCCACCGCCGTGGACGCCGTGCGCGGCACCGGCATCCATGTCGCCGCCGTCTCCACCGCCTTTCCGCATGGCCTGGCGCCCCTGTCGACCCGCCTGCAGGAGATCGAGGCTTCGGTGCGCGACGGCGCCGACGAGATCGACGTCGTCATTCCGCGCGGCCTGGTATTCGGCGCCAAATGGCGGGAGCTCTACAACGAGATCGTCTCGATGCGCGCCGCCTGCGGCGACGCGCATCTGAAGGTCATTCTCGGCACCGGCGACCTCGCCACTTTGCGCAACGTCATGCTGGCCTCGATGGTGGCGATGATGGCAGGCGCCGACTTCATCAAGACCTCGACCGGCAAGGAAAGCGTCAATGCGACGCTGCCCGTTGGGCTGGCCATGGTGCGCGCCATCAGGGCCTATTTCGAGGAAACCGGCTATCTCATCGGCTTCAAGCCGGCCGGCGGCATCTCCACGGCCAAAGCCTCGCTCGACTGGCTGGTGCTGATGAAGGAAGAGCTCGGCCGGCCGTGGCTGGAGCCAGAGCTGTTCCGCTTCGGCGCGTCGAGCCTGCTGACCGACATCGAGCGGCAGCTCGAGCACCATCTGACCGGGCACTATTCGGCCAACCACCGCCACGCATTGGCTTGAGCACCCAACCGGATCGGCCTGGCCGATCGACCCTCCCCGCGAAGGGAGAGGGTGAAGGAGGCACCCCTATGAATATTCTCGACCGCTATCACGCCATGGAATACGGCCCGGCGCCGGAAGCCCGCAACGAGGCCGATGCGTGGCTTGCCGCGCGCGATTTCGGCAAGGCGCTGTTCATCGACGGCAGCTGGAAAGCCGCGACCGGTGGCAAGACTTTCGAGACCAGCGAACCGTCTTCGGGCATGCTGCTGGCCAAGGTCTCGGACGCCAGTGCCGCCGACATCGACGCGGCGGTTGCGGCCGCCACCAAGGCGCTGCCGAAGTGGGCGGCGTCCTCGGGCTACCAACGCGCCAAAGTGCTCTACGCGATCGGCCGCGCCATGCAGCGCCACCAGCGCCTGTTCGCGGTGCTGGAATCGATCGACAACGGCAAGCCGATCCGCGAAAGCCGCGACATCGACGTGCCGCTGGCGATCCGGCATTTTATCCATCATGCCGGCTGGGCGCAGGCGCTGGACAAGGATTTTCCCGGGCACAAGGGTGTCGGCGTCGTCGGCCAGATCATCCCGTGGAATTTCCCGCTGCTGATGCTGGCCTGGAAGATCGCGCCGGCGCTGGCCGCCGGCTGCACGGTGGTGCTGAAGCCGGCCGAGTTCACGCCGCTGACCGCTATCCTCTTTGCCGAAATCTGCGAGCGCGCCGGCGTGCCGAAGGGTGTCGTCAACATCGTCCAAGGTGGCCCGGAAGCGGGTGCGGCCATCGTCAACCATCCCGGCATCCAGAAGATCGCCTTCACCGGTTCTTCGGAAGTCGGGAAGATCATCCGGAAAGCCACCGCAGGATCGGGCAAGAAACTGTCGCTGGAGCTCGGCGGCAAGTCGGCCTTCATCGTCTTCGAGGACGCCGATCTCGACAGCGCCGTCGAAGGTCTGGTCGACGGCATCTGGTTCAACCAGGGCCAGGTCTGCTGCGCCGGCTCGCGGCTCTTGGTGCAGGAAGGCATTGCCGAAGCCCTGATCGCCAAGGTCAAGACGCGGATGAGCCGGTTGCGCATTGGCAGTCCGCTCGACAAGAACACCGACATCGGCCCGCTGGTCGATCTGACCCAGCTAGACCGGGTCAAGGGCCTGGTCGCCGAAGGTGCGAAACAGGGCGCCGTCTGCTGGCAGCCGGATGCGGCGCTGCCATCCTCCGGCTACTACCATCTGCCGACGCTCGCCACCGGCGTTTCGCCGGCTAATATCCTGGCGCAGGAAGAGGTGTTCGGACCGGTTCTGGCGACCATGACCTTCCGCAACACCGAAGAAGCGATCGAGCTTGCAAACAACACGCGCTACGGCCTTGCGGCGAGCGTGTGGAGCGAGAATATCAACCTCGCTCTGCATGTCGCGCCGCAATTGAAGGCCGGCGTCGTCTGGGTCAACGGCACCAACATGTTCGATGCCGCCTGCGGTTTTGGCGGTTATCGCGAGAGCGGCTTCGGCCGCGAGGGCGGGCGCGAAGGCATGTTCGAGTATCTCTCGGCAAAGCTGCCGCTCGGCCCAATCATCAAGCCGGCGGTGGTTTCGGCGCAACCGGTCGAACAATCGGACGGTGGCGCCATCGACCGCACGGCAAAACTGTTCATCGGCGGCAAGCAAGTTCGGCCGGACGGCAATTATTCGCTCGCGGTTGCCACCGCCAAGGGCAAGCTCGCCGGCGAAGTCGGGCTTGGCAACCGCAAGGATATCCGTGACGCCGTTGCGGCCGCCCGCGCTTGCAAGGCGTGGCCGGAGGCGACCGCCTACAACCGTTCCCAGGTGCTTTATTACCTGGCCGAGAACCTTTCCGGCCGCGCCGGTGAATTCGCCGCCCGCCTGACAGAACTGACCGGCGCAACGCCCAAGGCAGCGCGGGAAGAAGTAGACCAGACCATCGAACGGCTGTTCCTCTATGCCGGTCTTGCCGACAAATTCGAGGGCCGCGTGCACCAGCCGCCGGCCCGTGCCGTGACGCTGGCACTGCACGAGCCGGTCGGCGTCGTCGGCATCGTCGCGCCGGACGCCTCGCCGCTGCTTGGCCTGATCTCGCTGATCGCGCCGGCCTTGGCCATGGGCAACACGGTGGTCGCGGTGCCGTCCGAACGGTACCCCCTGCTTGCCACCGATCTCTACCAGGTGATCGAATATTCCGACGTTCCGGCCGGCGCCATCAACATAGTCACCGGCCGCACGGCCGAGCTTGCCGGTGTGCTGGCCAAGCATGACGATGTCGACGGGCTGTGGATATTCGCCGATGCCGAGGCCTGTGCCAAGGCGGAAGCCGAGTCCATCGGCAATCTCAAGCGTGTCTGGAGCGGCAATGGCCGCGGCCTCGACTGGGCGTCCGACGAAGCCGCCGGCGACGCTTTCCTGCGCCGCGCCATCGAGGTGAAGAACGTCTGGGTGCCTTACGGAGATTGATTGATACTGCCAGCAATGTGCCCATTTTTGCTGCAATACGCCTGAACCCGTGTGGCGGCGCGACTGATTGTCCGGTTGTCATACATGTCGTTGCATCAGAGCAAGCGATATGCATTACATCTGACGCCGCGAAGGTGATCGTGTTCGGGCTTGACGCACGGACACATGTTCTTTAACGAGAAAAAACATCTTTATCAGTGAACTGGCTGCGACACAGGCCGCACAATCGAGCCTGACTGGCACATGACGCCTTCGCCGGCCGCCGATAAAGGCAGTTGACCCAAGCTGACGAGGAAAAACATGGCGGATCTGGCAGGCAAGGTCGTTGTCATCACGGCAGCGGCGCAAGGCATCGGCAAGGCGAGTGCACTGGCCTTCGCCAAGACTGGGGCCACCGTCCATGCCACCGACATCAACGAGACGCTTCTCGCCGAACTCGCCAAGACGCCAGGGATCAAGACCCGCAAGCTCGATGTGCTGAACGACGAGGCCGTCAACGCCGCCTTCGCCGAGATCGGCCGCGTCGACGTGTTGTTCAACTGCGCCGGTTTCGTCCATTCCGGCTCGATCCTCGAGATGAAGGATGGCGATCTCGATTTCGCCTTCAACCTCAATGTCCGTGCCATGATCCGCACCATCAGGGCGGTGCTGCCCGGCATGCTGGAGCGCGGCGATGGATCGATCATCAACATGTCTTCTGTCGCCGGCGCCGGCAAAGGCGTGCCGAACCGCTTCGCCTATGGCGTCACCAAGGCCGCGGTCATCGGCCTGACCAAGGCAATTGCCGCCGACTATGTCAGCAAGGGCATACGCTGCAACGCCATTTGCCCGGGCACGGTCGAAAGCCCGTCGCTGCAGGACCGCATGCACGCGCAAGGCGACTACGAAGCCGCCCGCGCCGCCTTCATCGCCCGCCAGCCGATGGGCCGGCTCGGCACGCCGGAGGAAATCGCCGATCTCGCCGTCTATCTCGCCGGCGCCACCTATACGTCCGGACAGGCCTATAATATCGACGGCGGCTGGTCGATCTGAACCAATCTGACTGAGGAGAGAATTCAATGAAACTGCTGCGCTATGGCGAGGTGGGGAGCGAACGTCCCGGCCTGCTCGATGCGGATGGAACGATCCGCGATCTCTCCGCCCATGTCGCCGACATTGCCGGCACGGTGCTTCATCCGGCCTCGCTTGAGATGCTGGGCAAGCTCGATGCGAAGTCACTGCCGGCGGTATCCGGCAAGCCGCGCCTCGGCCCCTGTGTCGCCGGCACCGGCAAATTCATCTGCATCGGCCTCAATTATTCCGACCACGCCGCCGAAACCGGCGCCACCGTGCCGCCGGAGCCGATCATCTTCATGAAGGCAAGCTCGGCCATTGTCGGCCCGGATGACGACGTGCTGATCCCGCGCGGCTCTGAAAAGACCGACTGGGAAGTCGAGCTCGCCGTGGTCATCGGCAAGACGGCAAAATATGTCAGCGAAGCCGATGCACTCGATTATGTCGCCGGCTATGCCGTTGCGCATGATGTCTCCGAGCGCGCCTTCCAGGCCGAGCGTCAGGGCCAGTGGACCAAGGGCAAGAGCTGCGACACGTTCGGTCCGACCGGCCCATGGCTGGTGACCAAGGACGAAGTCGCCGACCCGCAGAACCTCAAGATGTGGCTGACCGTCAACGGCAAGACCATGCAGAACGGCTCGACCAAGACCATGGTCTACGGCGTCAAATATCTGGTTTCCTATCTCAGCCAGTTCATGTCGCTGCACCCCGGCGACATTATTTCCACAGGCACGCCGCCCGGCGTCGGGCTGGGCATGAAGCCGCCGGTGTTCCTGAAGGCTGGCGATGTGGTGGAGCTGGGCATCGAGGGCCTCGGCCAGCAGAAGCAGACGTTTAGGGCTGACGTGTAGCGACAGCCTCCTACCTTCTCCCCTTGTGGGAGAAGGTGGCCTCGCGAAGCGAGGTCGGATGAGGGGTGCGCGAAGGATCTCGGCTTAGCAGAAGCAAGCACCTGAAATCCTTCGATCTTTTTACGCCTCACTCCGCTGGAACACCCCTCATCCGTCTCGACCCTGCGCGCCGACCCACCTTCTCCCACAAGGGGAGAAGGTCAGGGCACTACTTGATTGTCTTCCCATCCATTCCAAACCGATAGGTCTTCGCCGGATCCGGCGTCGCATACAACGTTGCTCCTGGCTCAGCGTCATAGACGCCAAAGATGCGCACCGTGATCAGCCCGGCCTTTTCGCAATCGAGATAGAGATTGGTGTCGGCGCCGAGATGCTCAGCATGTACCACCGTGCCCTTCCAGGCGCCTGACTTCGTGTCGACCGTCAGATGCTCCGGCCGCACGCCGATGGTCTTGGCCGTCTCGCCGAGCCTGGCGCCGTCGATGAAGTTCATCTTCGGCGAGCCGATGAAGCCGGCGACGAACTCGTTTGCCGGCGCATTGTAGAGCTCCATCGGGCCCCCGATCTGCTCGATTCGGCCAGCATTGAGCACGACGATCTTGTCGGCCAGCGTCATCGCCTCGACCTGGTCGTGGGTGACGTAGATCATCGTTGCCTTGAGCCGGCGGTGCAGCTGCGCGATCTCAAGCCGCGTGTTGACGCGCAGTGCCGCGTCAAGGTTCGACAGCGGCTCGTCGAACAGGAACAGTTTTGGCTCGCGCACCACGGCGCGGCCGATGGCGACGCGCTGGCGCTGGCCGCCGGAGAGTTCGGCCGGCCGCCTTTCGAGATAGGGCTCCAGCGATAGCATCGACGAGGCGATGCCGATGCGGCGATCGATCTCTGGGGCGGGAGTGCCGGCCTGTTTCAGGCCAAGGCCCATATTGTTCTTCACCGTCAGATGCGGGTAGAGCGCATAGGTCTGGAACACCATGGCGATGCCGCGCTTGGCCGGCGGCGTGACGGAGACATCCTCGCCATCGATCACCACCCTGCCCGAGGTCGAATCCTCGAGGCCGGCAATGACCCTGAGCAAGGTCGACTTGCCGCAGCCTGAGGGGCCGACGAAGACGACGAATTCGCCATCATTCACTTCGAGGTTGATGCCCTTCAGCACCTCGACCGGCCCGAAGGCCTTCTTCACATTCTCGATCTTCAGCGAGCCCACAATATTTGTTCCTAGCTCTAGAGTTTGACGGCTGCGCCGCTGCGCACGCTCTCGTCGGCGGCGAGGCAGACGGCGAGCGATTTGACCGCATCGTCCATGTGTTTGGTGAGGTCCAGATCCTCGCGGATCGCCTTCAGCACGAAGGCCTGTTCGAGGTCGCAGAGGTCCTGGTGACCGGGTTCGCCTGCCATCGACAGCAATTCGTCCTGCCTAGCGAACTTGCCGTCCGGGCCGGTCGCCGCACTGTGCAGGCGGATGGTCGAGGTCTTGGTGTGGGTGTCGATATCATCAGACCTCACGCCTTCTTTCATGACGATCGACACGCAGCCATTCGGCGACATGACGTCCTTTACGAAGAAGGCCGTCTCCGAAATCATCGGACCCCAGCCGGCTTCGTACCAGCCGACCGAACCGTCATCGAACAGAACCTGCAGGTGGCCGTAATTGTACATCGTTGGCGCCACCTCCCGGCTCAGCCGCACGCCCATGCCACGCACTTCGACCGGCCTGGCGTCGGTGATCTGCAGCATGACGTCGAGATAGTGGACGCCGCAGTCGACGATCGGGGAGGTCGTCTGCATCAATTGCTTGTGCGTCTCCCAGGTATGGCCCGAGGATTGCTGGTTGAGGTTCATGCGGAACACGTAGGGGCCGCCGAGCTTGCGCGCCTCGGCGATGAGCCTGATCCAGGACGGGTGGTGGCGCAGGATATAACCGATCACCAGCTTCTTGCCATTGGCCTTGGCCGCTGCAACGACGCGCTTGGCGTCCGCGACCGTCGTTGCCAGCGGCTTTTCGACAAAGACGTGGCAGCCGGCTTCGAACGCCCTGACCGCATAGTCGGCATGGCTGTCGGAATAGGTGGCGATGCAGGCGACATCGGGTTTTTCGTCGCGCAGCGCCTCGTCGAAGGAGCGCTTGATGCCATAGCCCGACAGCCCGTCCGGCAGCGGCACGTCGGAGCGGTTGATGAGGGCAGCGATCTCGAAGCCCGGATTGGTGTGGTAGGCCAGCGCATGGCTGCGGCCCATATTGCCGAGCCCGGCGACGACGACGCGAAGGGGGGTCTGCGAACTCACTTGACGGCTCCGGAAGTAATGCCGCGGATCAGCTGCCGCGAGAAGATGACGTAGAGGATCAGCACCGGCATGATCGCCAGCGACAGTGCCGCCAGGATGGCGTTCCAGTTGGTGACGAACTGGCCGAGGAAGAGCTGCGCGCCGAGCGTCACCGTCTTGGTCTCTTCCGACGGCGCCAGGATCAGCGGGAACCAGAGATCGTTCCAGATCGGGATCATGGTGAAGACGGCGACCGTCGCCATCGATGGCCGCACCAGCGGCAGCACCAGGCGGAAGAAGATGGTGTATTCCGACAGGCCGTCGATGCGGCCGGCATTCTTCAGATCCTCGGACACCTGCTTCATGAATTCCGACAGGATGAAGACGGCGAGCGGCAGGCCTTGCGCTGTGTAGACCAGGATCAGCGCCGTCAGCGTGTTGACCAGCCCGCTCGCCACCATCAATTGCAGGATGGCGACAGTGCCGAGCCGGATCGGGATCATGATGCCGAGCGCCAGGTAAAGCCCCATCAGCGTGTTGCCGCGAAAGCGGTATTCCGACAGCGCAAACGCCGCCATGGCGCCGAACAACAGCACGAAGAACAGCGAGGCGACGGTGACGACGAGGCTGTTCTGGAAATAGTGGATGAAATCGCCCTGGCCGATGACGGTGGTGTAGCCGATCAGGTCGAATGTCTTCGGCGTCGGTGGCGTCAGCGGCGCGCCGAAGATGCCGGCGCGCGACTTGAACGAATTCATGATGACCAGGATCACCGGAAACAGCGCGATCGCCGTGTAGGTCAACAGGATCGCGTGGGCGCCGATGGTGCGGGGCAGCGAACGGGTGGCGGTGCTCATCTCTTGCCCCTCAGAACTGGTAGCGACGCAGGCGCGTCTGGACGAGGAAGAGGTAGACGCAGACGCCGCCGAGGATGATCAGGAACATCATCGTGGCGATCGCCGCACCCATGTTGGGATCGCCGACCTGCAGCTGGAAGCCGAAGAAGGCACGGTAGAGGAAGGTGCCGAGAATGTCGGTCGAATAGTTCGGTCCGGCGAGCGCGCCTTGCGCGGTATAGATCAGGTCAAAGGCGTTGAAATTGCCGACGAAAGTGAGGATCGAGATGATGCCGATCGACGGCAGGATCAGCGGCAGCTTGATCTTCCAGAACTGCGACAGGCCGGTAATGCCGTCGCATTCGGCCGCCTCGATCACCTCTTCGGGGATCGACAGCAGGGCGGCATAGATCAGCATCATCGGGATGCCGACGAACTGCCACACCGAGATCAGGCTGAGCGCGGTCAGCGCATATTCTTCCTTGCCGAGCCAGGGCGTGAAGAAGCTTTTCAGGCCGACCAGGTCCATCATATGCGGCGCCACGCCCCACAGCGGCGACAGGATCAGCTTCCAGGCGAAGCCGACAATGACGAAGGACAGGATGGTCGGCACGAAGATAGCCGTGCGGTAGAAGGCGGCAAATCTCAACCTCGGGCTGGACAGCAGGGCGGCCAGCATGACGCCGATCGGGTTCTGCACCAGCATGTGGATGATGAAGAACCAGACGTTGTTGCGCAGCGCATTCCAGAAATTCACCGACCAGTTGGGATCGCCGAACAAGGTGCGGAAATTGTCCAGACCGACAAAGATCTGGTGCTGCTCGATGTTGCGGAACAGCGACAGCTGCAGCGTGCCGGCGAGCGGCAGGATCATGATCGCCGTGTAGACGAGCACGGCCGGCGCCAGGAAGATGCCGATGTGCCAGCGAAACGGTCTTTTCGGTCGGATATCTGCGGCCATGAGTTCGGTCCCCGCCGTCTCTCGGTTCCAAAGGGTGTCAATGCTAGATGATGCCTCGATGCACGGCCCAGACATCCTTGCCCGGTACGGCAAGAACAAAGGCCTGCGACTGATCAGCTAGCCTTCCCCAAGACGAACAAGGGTAAGGCCGCGAGGCGGTGCCGACAATCGCTATCTGGACGGACGCACTTCCGAAAACCAGAGTATCCGGAACCGGCCAGGCATGCGCCCAGCCGGCTCCGTTGCCTGAGCTCTTACTTCGCCGGCTTGTACCAGCTGTCGAGACCAGTCTGCAGCTTCTTGGCCGCGGCTTCCGGGGTGTCGGTGCCGTTGATGACGTTGGCCGATTCAACCCAGGTCTCGTTTTCGAGGTTCGGCGTGCCGCGCGACAGGATCTGGTAGGTCGAGCGGATCGTCGACTTGCACTTGCCGCGCCAGGAGACGAATTCCTGTGCGAGCGGGTCCGCCATCTTCACCGGAGCGGAGTTCAGGCTGAAGAAGCCCGGCAGCGCGTTGGCGTAGATGGTGGCGAAATCCGGCGAGGCCACCCAGGACAGGAAGGTCTTGGCCGCATCCGCGTGCTTGGAGGCTGCGTTCAGGCCCATGCCGATATCGGTATGGTCCGAGATGTAGCAGGTGTCGCCGGCCTTCTCGACCGGCGGCGGGAAGGCGCCCATCTTGAACTGGGCCTGGGTGTTGAACAGGCCGATTTCCCACGAGCCGGCCGGGTAGATGGCGGCGCGGCCAAGCGTGAACAGGTTCTGGCTGTCCGGGTAGGTCTGGGCTTCGAAGCCGTCGCCGAGATACGGCTTCCACTTGGCCAGTTCCTCATAGGGAGCGACCCAGTCCTTGTCGGTCAGCTTCTGCTCGCCCTTGATCAGCGCTGCACGGCCGTCCTCGCCCTTCCAGTAGTTGGGGCCGATGTTCTGGTAGCCCATGGTCGCGGCTTCCCAGAGATCCTTGGTGCCCATCGCCATCGGGATGTAGGTGCCGTCGGCCTTGATCTTGTCGAGCGCGGCGAAGAACTCGTCACGGGTCGTCGGCACCTTGATGCCGAGCTTGTCGAAGGCGTCCTTGTTGTAGATGAAGCCGTGGATGACCGACGCCATCGGCACGCAGAAGCTCGCCTTGCCGTCGTCGGTCTGCCAGGCGGACTTGGCCACGGCTGAGAAGTTTTCCATGCCGGGCAGGGCCGAGAGATCGGCGAGGTTGCCCTTCTTGTAGAGTTCAAGCGACTTGTCGAACGGGCGGCAGGTGATCAGGTCGCCCGCCGAGCCGGCGGCGAGCTTGGCGCCGAGGGCCGCGTCATATTCGGTCGGCGCCGAGGGTGCGAACACCACCTTGATGCCGGGGTTCTTGGCTTCGAAGGCCGGGATCAGCTTGTCCTTCCAGATAGACAGGTCGTCGCCGCGCCAGCTTTCGATGTTGAGCGTTACGTCCTCGGCGTAAGCAACCCCGGCCGAGCCGAGAATGCTGGTGCCCAGAAGCAGTGCCGTCAGTAGTTTCGTTGTCATGCTCAGTCTCCCTGTTGACCTTTTTCAGGTTCGGTTTTGATGAGAACAGAGGCTTTTGACCCCTTGCTCCCCTCGAAAGCCCGCTTCACCCCGATGGAAATCGGGATGAAACAGGCTCTATTTCTTTGTTCGAGCATGATCTTTTCCGGGATCATGCCTCAGCGCGGAAAGGGCCGGCCGCAGCTTGTGGCCAGCCTCTTCCAGTATCTTCTGCGCCGCATCGGCGCTGTCGGCGCCGGCGGCGAGCAGAATGGCGGTCTTGACCGCGCCGCCGCTCTTTTCGAGCAGACGGGCGGCATCATCCGTGCTGCGCCCGCTGATGGCGGCGACGATGCGCGCGGCGCGGTCGCGCAGCTTGATGTTGTCGGCCATGAGATTGACCATGTAGCCGTCATGGACATGGCCGAGATGGACGGCGGTCAGCGTCGACAGCATGTTGAGCGCGATCTTCTGGGCGGTGCCGGCGCCCATGCGTGTCGAGCCGGCGATCACTTCCGGCGGCGTTTCGAGCAGGATGGCGGTTTCGGCCTGGCGCAGCAGCGCCGAGTCCCGATTGTTGGCGATGCCGATGGTGGCAGCGCCCCGGCGGGCGGCTTCCTCGATGGCGCGCACCGCATAGGGTGTGGTGCCGCTGGCGGAAAGGGCGATCAGGCAATCGCCGGCGCCGATGCCCGCGTTGGCGACGGCGGCCGCGGCCTCCTCCGTATCATCCTCGGGTCCTCCGGCCAGCGTCTTGAAAGCTTCGTCGCCGCCGGCGATCAGGATGGCGATGCGGTCGCGCTGAATGCCGAAGGTGCCGGGAAGTTCCAAGGCATCGGCCAGAGCCATAAGGCCGGAACTGCCGGCGGCGGCATAGGCAAGCTTGCCGCCGCCGCTCAGTCGCCCGGCGATGATCCCGGCGGCTTTGGCGATGGCGGGAATGGCGTTGCGGACGGCCTTGGCGGCTTCGATCTGCGCGTCGGCCAGCGAAACAAGGATGGCCTCCGGAGCCTGGATATCCAGCCCCTCGGCATTCCTGTGAAGCGCTTCGGTGCGCGTTTCAGCCATCCGTGTTCCTCCAATACCAGAACAATACCAAAAAAATACCACTTGTCCACACGCATTAACGAATTCGCGGGCAGGAAATCGCTGAGCCGGCGAAATGTGCAGATTTTTCAATAAAATACGGCTTAATCTTTTTGAAACGGAAATTAACCCTTGGCTATTGGTATTTTATTGGTATTATCCGCCCGGAGGAGAAATCGCGTGAAATTCGTGCTCGGTATCGATGGCGGCGGCACCAGCTGCAGGGCCGCCCTGGCAACAGTTGAAGGTACGGTCATTGGCCGTGCCAAAAGCGGCGCCGCCAACATCCGCACCGACCTCACCGGAGCGCGCTCGAACATTGTCGACGCCGCGCGGCAGGCCTTCATCGCCGCCGGGCAGGATCCCGAGCTGATCCCGCAAACACCAGCCATTCTCGGCCTTGCCGGCGCCAATGTCGGCACCTATCGGCAGCAGCTCGAAGCGATCCTGCCGTTCAGCATCAGCCGCGTCGAGACCGACGCCGAGATCGCGCTCGAAGGCGCGGTCGGTTCTGGTGACGGCGCCATGGCCATCCTCGGCACCGGCACCGCCTATATGGCGCGTAAGGATGGCAAGTCGCGCGCGATCGGCGGCTGGGGGTTCCAGGTCGGCGACCAGGGCAGCGGCGCCCGCATCGGCCGCGACCTGCTCGAACAGACACTGCTTGCCCATGACGGCGTGCGCGCGGCTTCGCCGCTGACCGACGCGATGATGGCCATCTTCCGCAACAATCCCGAGGATGTGGTGGAATTTACCACCAATGCCAAACCCGGCGATTTCGGCGGCTTCGCGCCGAAAGTGTTCGAGCATGCGCAAAAGGGCGATGCCGTCGCCAACTGGATCGTCGACAAGGCGGTCGGCGATGTCGAAGCCTCGCTCGGTGCGCTCGGCCTTTCGGACGATGCGCCGCTTTGCCTGCTCGGCGGGCTGGCGCCGCTTTATGCGCCGCGGCTGTCGGCGCGCTACAAGGCGCTGCTCAAGCCGCCGCTCGATGACGCGTTGGGCGGCGCGGTGCAGATGGCGGCGCGGCTTTTCGCCAAGCCCGTGGAGGCGGCGCGATGAGCGATGCCGCCGACCAGATCTTCGCCACGCTGAAGCAATCCGCGCAGAGCGGCGCGCCGCTCTATCTGCAACTGCGCAAGAGCATCGAGGATGCGGTCAATCGCGGCCTGATCGGCCCGGGCGACGCGCTGCCTTCCGAGCGCGACATCGCCACCAAGGCCGACATTTCGCGCGTCACCGTGCGCAAGGCGGTGCAGGACCTGGTCAAGGGCGGCATTCTTGTCCAGCGCCATGGCTCCGGCACCTTCGTGGCGCCGCGCATGGAACGCGTCGAGCAGTCGCTGTCGCGGCTGACCTCGTTTACCGAAGACATGGCGCGGCGCGGTATGGCGGTGCGCTCGGCCTGGCTCGACCGCGGCCTCTACGCGCCCTCGCCCGACGAGATGATGGTGCTTGGCCTGTCGTCGAGCGAACTGGTGGCACGCGTGGCGCGCCTGCGCATCGCCAACGACACGCCGCTGGCAATCGAACGCGCCTCGCTGTCGGCCAGCGTGCTGCCCGACCCGGCAGGCATCGGCTCCTCGCTCTATGCCGCGCTCGAATTGACCGGCAACCGGCCGGTGCGGGCGGTGCAGCGCATTTCCGCCGCCAATCTCGGCGACAGCGATGCGCGCCTGCTCGAAGTGCCGCCGGGCATTGCCGGCCTGCACATCGAGCGTATTTCCTATCTGGCGAGCGGCAAGGTGATCGAATTCACCCGCTCCATCTACCGGGGCGATGCCTATGACTTCGTCGCCGAACTGCGGCTGACAGGGCCGAGCGAAGAGGGCCGACCATGATCTCCAACACCACCCATATGCAGCGCGAGATCGAGGAGATCCCGCAGGCCGTCGCCCGCCTGCTCGATGGCTCCGGCGCCGTGCTGGCGGAAGCCGGGCGCGGCATTCGCGAGCGCGACCCGCAATTCGTCGTCACCGTGGCGCGCGGTTCGTCCGACCATGCGGCGACCTTCATGAAATACGCCGTCGAACTGACCGCCGGCCTTGCCGTCGCCTCGGTCGGCCCCTCCATCGCTTCGATCTATGGCCGCAAGCTGCGGCTTGGCGGCTCGGCCTGCCTGGCGATCTCGCAATCGGGCAAGAGCCCGGACATCGTCGCCATGGCCGAAACCGCACGCGCCGGCGGCGCGCTGACCATTGCCGTGACCAACACCGCCGATTCGCCGCTGGCGCGCGCCTCGGACTATGCGATCGACATCCTTGCCGGACCCGAGCGCAGCGTCGCGGCGACCAAGACCTTCGTCAATTCCGCCGTCGCCGGTCTCGCACTGATGGCGCACTCCACTGGCGACGAAGCGCTTCTAGCGGCACTCGCCCGCTTGCCCGAGCATTTCGGCAAGGCGATAGCCTGCGACTGGATGAGCGTGCTCTCCGAAACCATCGAGAAGCAGAAATCGCTGTTCATTCTCGGCCGTGGGCCGTCGGCAGCGATGGCCAACGAGGCGGCGCTGAAGTTCAAGGAAACCTGCGGCATGCATGCCGAGGCCTATAGCGCGGCCGAAGTCATGCATGGCCCGCTGGCGCTGATCGGCCCCGACTTTCCCGTGCTGGCGCTGGCCGCGCGCGATGCGTCGGAACCGTCCATCGCGGAAGCGGCCGACGGCCTGGCGGCCAAGGGCGCACCGGTGTTCGTCACCTCGGCGCTTGCCACCCGCGCGACGCGCCTGCCGCATGTCGCCACCGGCCACCCGCTGACCGACCCGCTGACGCTGATCGTCTCGTTCTATGTGTTCGTCGAGGCCTTCGCGCGCCACCGCGGCCTCGATCCGGACACGCCGCGCAACCTTCGCAAGGTGACGGAGACGGTATGAGCGACCGTTTTGCCCTGACTGGCGCCCGCATTTTCGACGGCGACGACTGGCATGAAGGCGCGGCACTCGTCGTGCGCGACGGCCTGGTCGAGGCTATCTTGCCCTCCGGCGCCATCGGCTCGGATATCCGCACCGTCGACACCGGCGGCGGCATGCTGGCGCCGGGCTTCGTCGACATCCAGGTCAATGGCGGCGGCGGCGTCATGCTCAACGATCACCCCGATGTCGCCTCGATCGAAACCATATGCCGGGCGCATGCGCCGTTCGGCACGACGGCGCTGCTGGCGACGCTGATCACCGACACGCCCGCCATCACCGCGGCCGCCATCGCCGCCGGTGAAACCGCCGCGCTGCAGAAGGTGCCGGGCTTCCTCGGCCTGCATCTCGAGGGCCCGCATCTGTCGATCGCGCGCAAGGGCGCGCATGATCCGGCGCTGATCCGACCGATGACGGATCAAGACCAGGCGATGCTGATCGCGGCGCGGCAGAAGCTGCCGGTGCTGCTCACCACGATCGCGCCGGAGTCCGTCGATCCGGCGCGCGTAACGGCATTGGCCAAGGCCGGCATCATCGTCAGCCTCGGCCATTCCGACACAGGCTACGCCACGGCCAAGGCCTTCGCCGAGGCTGGTGCCGGCGTGGTCACCCATCTGTTCAACGCGATGAGCCAGATCGGCAACCGCGAACCTGGCCTCGTCGGAGCGGCCATCGACATCGGCACATTGTCCGCTGGGCTGATCGCCGACGGCATCCATGTCCATCCGGCCAGCATCAGGATCGCGCTCGACGCCAAACAGGGGCCGGGCAGGATCGTGCTGGTTTCAGACGCGATGGCGACGATCGGCACCGACATGACCTCGTTCACGCTGAACGGCCGCACCATCTACCGCCGGGATGGCAGCCTCAGGCTTGCCGACGGCACGCTGGCGGGCGCCGATCTCGATATGATCTCGGCCGTGCGCTTCATGCACAATGTCGTTGGCATCGATCTGTCCGAAGCCTTGCGCATGGCCTCGCTCTATCCGGCGCAAGCGATCGGCCAGTCGCACCGGCTCGGCCGCTTTGCCAATGGCACGGCGGCAGACATCGTTGCGCTGTCGGACGATCTTGGCATAGGAAGCGTCTGGATCGGCGGCGCCAAAATGTTCGGGGCTGTCGCTCCGCACTGAGAGCGAGGCCATGCAGACAATCGATTGTGTCGTCGCGGGAGCCGGCGTCGTCGGGCTTGCTGTCGCCAGGGCGCTTGCCGTCTCGGGCCGCGAGGTGGTGGTGGTCGAGCAGGCCGATGCGATCGGCACCGTCACCAGTTCGCGCAATTCGGAGGTCATCCACGCCGGGCTCTATTATGCGCCCGGGAGCCTGAAGGCCCGGCTTTGCGTCGAGGGGCGGCAGCGCCTCTACGCCTACTGCGCCGAGCACAACATCGCCCATGCGCACACCGGCAAGCTGATCGTCGCCGGCGAGCCCGGCCAGACGGAGGGGTTGCGGAAGATCGAGGCCAATGCACGGCGCTGTGGGGTCGACGACCTGCAGTTCTTGACACAAAGCGAGGCCGAAAGCCTGGAGCCGGCACTGACATGTGCCGGCGCGCTGTTGTCGCCATCGACCGGCATTGTCGACAGCCATGCGCTGATGCTGTCGCTGCGCGGCGACGCCGAGGCCGCCGGCGCGTCCTTCGCCTTGCTGACCTCGTTTGCCGGAGCGGCGATCGAGACTGACGGAATCCGGATCGACACGCGCGATGCCAATGGCGAGACCTTCGCCCTGGAAGCCGGCGCCTTCATCAATGCCGCGGGCCTCGATGCGCAGGCCGTGGCCGGCCGGATCGACGGCTTCCCACAAGGGCTCATCCCCCGGCAGTGGCTGGCGCGCGGAAACTACTTCTTCCTGCCAGGCCGGTCGCCCTTTTCGCGGCTGATCTATCCTGTTCCGGTCGACGGTGGGCTTGGCGTCCATCTGACGCTCGACCTCGGCGGCAGTGCGCGCTTTGGGCCCGATGTCGAGTGGGTCGACCATGTGGATTACACCGTCGATCCCAGCCGAAGCGCCGTCTTCTACGAAGCGATCCGGCGCTACTGGCCGGGCCTCGCGGACGGCACCCTGCAGCCGGCCTATGCCGGGGTCAGGCCGAAACTTTCGGGTCCCGGCCAGCCTGCCGCCGATTTCATGGTGCAGGGCCCGGCCGACCATGGCGCTGGGCGCATCGTCAACCTGTTCGGCATAGAGAGCCCCGGCCTGACGGCAAGCCTGGCGATCGCCGACCATGTGGTCGAACTGCTGTACCCGAAAGGAATTCGTCATCCCAAGCAGAGGTCATGAAACCTTTTGATTTCGAGGTCGTTGTCGGAGCGTATGTCCGAGGCGAAACCCAGATCGAAACCGGCCGGCGGCATAGAACCGCGCGGCGCCCCAAAGCCGCGACGGCAAACGCCGCGTGACGAGAGAAAGCGCGAGCAGGAACCGCGCGAGAAAAAGCCACGCGAAAAGAAGGCATCGGCCGTCGAAGCGGCCGCGTCCGAGATTGCTGGTGAAGTTCCCCCGCCGCCGGAGGCCGTCGAACCGGATCCGGAGCTGACGCCACAGGCTGCCGAACAGGCGCGCAAGAAATACCTGCTCAAGCGGTTCTGGATCAGCGGACGCGGTTATTGGGGACGGCACGGCGACAAGCTCGGCTGGCCGCTAACCATCGGGCTGCTGATCCTGATCGGTGTCAATGTCGGCTTTCAGTACGGAATCAATCTCTGGAACCGCGCCATCTTCGACGCCATCGAGAAACGCGACGCCCATACCGTCTATTTCCTCAGCGCGGTGTTCGTGCCGCTCGTGCTTGGCAGCATCAGCCTTGTCGTTGCGCAGGTCTATCTGCGCATGACCATGCAGCGCCGCTGGCGCGCTTGGCTGACCACCTCGGTGATAGCGCGCTGGTTGGCCAATGGCCGCTACTATCAGCTGAATCTCGTGCAAGGCGACCACCAGAACCCCGAGGCCCGCCTCTCGGAAGATCTGCGTGTCGCCACCGAGGCGCCCGTCGACTTCGTCGCCGGCGTGATTGTCGCCACCCTGTCGGCCTCGACCTTCATCGTGGTGCTGTGGACGATCGGCGGGGCCTTGAGCGTCAACCTGGGAGGCTCGACCATCACCGTGCCCGGCTTCCTCGTCATCACGGCAGTGATCTATGCCGCGATCACCTCGACTTCGATGTTCGTCATCGGCCGCGACTTCGTGCGGTTGTCGGAGGAGAAGAACCAGACGGAAGCAGAATTCCGCTACGTGCTGACGCGCGTGCGCGAAAACGGCGAGAGCATCGCCTTGCTCGGCGGCGAGGAGGAGGAACGCAGCGGCATCGACAGGACCTTTGCCGGCGTGCTGAAGCGCTGGGCGCAGCTGACCGGGCAGCATATGCGCACGGCCCTGGTCTCGCAGGGTTCGAGCCTTTTCGCGCCGGTCGTGCCGGTCTTGCTCTGTGCGCCAAAGTTCCTCGAAGGCTCGATGACGCTCGGCCAGGTCATGCAGGCTGCCTCCGCCTTCGCCATCGTGCAGGGCGCGTTCGGCTGGCTGGTCGACAATTATCCGCGTCTCGCCGACTGGAACGCCTCTGCCCGCCGCATCGCCTCGCTGATGATGTCGCTCGATGGGCTGGAGCGCGCCGAGCAGAGCGACGAGCTGGGGCGCATCCTTCACGGCGAGACCAGGGGCGATACGATGCTCTCCCTCGACAACCTCTCCGTGACGCTCGACGACGGTACTTCCGTGGTCAAGGAAACGGAAGTCGGGGTCGAAGCGGGCGAGCGGGTGCTGGTGTCAGGTGAATCCGGCTCGGGCAAGTCGACGCTGGTGCGGGCGATCGCCGGCCTCTGGCCATGGGGAAGCGGCAGCGTGAATTTCCATCCCGACAAGCGATTGTTCATGCTGCCGCAGCGGCCCTACATCCCGTCCGGCACGCTGCGCCGCGTGGTCGCCTACCCGGCGGCCGCCAACAAATGGAAGCTCGAACAGATCAAGGCCGCCCTCGACAAGGTCGGCCTCGGCCACCTCACTGGGCGGATCAAGGAGGAAGCGCCCTGGGACCAGACCTTGTCGGGCGGTGAAAAGCAGCGGGTCGCCTTCGCGCGCCTTCTGCTGCATCGGCCCGACATCGTCGTGCTGGACGAGGCGACCTCGGCACTGGACGAGAAGAGCCAGGACCAGATGATGCAAACGGTGATCCGCGAATTGCCCGAGGTCACCATCGTCAGCGTGGCGCACCGTGCCGAACTGGAAGCCTTCCACACCCGCAAGATCACGCTGGAGCGGCACAAGGGCGGCGCGAAACTGGTCGGGGATATCGACCTTGTACCACGCAACCGCAAACGCGGCCTGATCCAGCGCGCCTTGTGGGGCTCCGGCACGAAGGCCGAAAAGCCGCGCAAGCCGAAGTAGCGCACCCACCACCTAGGATGCGTAGAGGTCCTTGTAGGCGTCGCGCAGAAGGTTCTTCTGCACCTTGCCCATGGTGTTGCGCGGCAATTCGTCGACGAAGATCACTTGCTTCGGATGCTTGTATTTTGCCAGGCGTCCCGCGATGGCGTTGAGGATTTCGGCTCCGGTGATCTGCGATGCCGGCGCCCGCACGACGACCGCGGTGACGCCTTCGCCGAAATCCGGATGGGCGACGCCGATGACGGCACTTTCCAGGACCCCGTCGAGTGCGTCGATCTCGCTTTCGAGCTCCTTAGGATAGATGTTGTAGCCGCCTGATATGATCAGGTCCTTGCCGCGGCCGACGATATGGACATAGCCATCGGTGTCGACCATGCCGAGGTCGCCCGTGATGAAGAACCCGTCGGCGCGAAATTCCGCCTTGGTCTTTTCCGGCATGCGCCAGTAGCCGCCAAACACGTTCGGGCCCTTGACCTCGATCATGCCGACCTCGCCTTGGGCCAGCGGCTTGCCACTGTCCGGATCGGCGATGCGCAGCGCAACACCTGGCAAGGGGAAGCCGACCGTGCCGGCGCGCCGTTCGCCGTCATAGGGGTTGGACGTATTCATGTTGGTCTCGGTCATGCCGTAGCGTTCGAGGATGGCGTGGCCGGTGCGCTCACGCCAGGCCTTGTGCGTGTCGGCCAGCAGCGGCGCCGAGCCGGACACGAACAGGCGGATGTTCTTCGCCGCCTGGCGGTCCAGCCCGTTCTGCTGCAGCAGCCTGGTGTAGAAGGTCGGCACGCCCATCAGCGCCGTGGCGCGCGGCAGCAATGCGACGATGCGGGCCGGATCGAATTTCTGCTCGAACAGCATCGTGGCGCCGGCCATCAGGATGACATTGGTGGCGACGAACAGGCCGTGGGTGTGGAAGATCGGCAGCGCGTGGATCAGCACATCGTCCGACGTGAAGCGCCATTGCTCGACCAGCACCCGCGCATTCGAGGCGAGGTTCTCGTGGCTGAGCATGGCGCCTTTCGAACGGCCGGTGGTTCCTGAGGTGTAGAGGATTGCCGCGAGATCATCCGGCCCGCGCGCCACATCGTGAAAATCCGACGGCAGACGCGAGGCCTGATCCGTAAGGGATCCCCGGCCGTTGCGGTCGAGCGTAACCACGACGGCACCGGATGGCTCGACCATGCGCCCGATATCCGCCGACTTTGCCGGATCGCAGACGATGACCCGCGGTGCGGCATCCCCAAAGAAATAACCGAGCTCGGTCAGCGTGTAGGCGGTGTTGAGCGGCAGGAAGACGGCACCGGCGCGCACACAGGCAAGATAGAGCAGCAGCGCCTCCGGGCTCTTCTCGACCTGCACGGCGACCCGGTCGCCGGGCTCGACGTCCAGTTGCAGGAGCGCATGCGCGAGCTGTGCCGACCGCGCCAGCATGTCGCCATAGCTCAGCGAGCGCCCATCATCGGTTTCCATCAACAGGCGCTCCGGCGCCGGCACCCGGGACCGGAACGCATCGAACAGATGATTGCTCATGAAATTTTCCCGCAGTGACGGCATGGCGATGCCGGCAATGCTCCAGGGTGGCATGGATCGGCGGAGAAGAGTTCGCGTTTCCCGGCCATGCCGTCAAGACTGGAGATGGCGGTCCAACGCGTCACGTCCGCCGAAAAGGTCGCGAATGACCACGGCAAGGCCGCCAAGGGAAGTGATCGTTACCGCCGGGCGCGTTCGGCCGGGGCGGCGGCTTTTGCGATTTCGCCTTGCTTGAAGCGTTCCATGCACATGGACGCGGTCAGCTGGTAGTGATCGATCAGGGCCTGGACGGCGCCGTCGGCATTGCCGTCCAGCGCGCATTCGGCGATCAGCCGGTGTTCGCCGAAATCGTCGCGCTGGACGCTTTCGCCGTCATTGGCCATTTGCCGGTAGCGATAGGCGTGATCGGAAAGCTGGTCGCAGAAACCCACAAGCCAGTGCGACCGGCAGGCCGAGATCAGCACCCGGTGGAAGGTGCGGTGCAATTTCTCCCAGTCTGGATCGAGCGACGTGGCATTTTGCGGCGAAAGGCGTGAGGCGCGGCCCAGGCGGTGCAGCGCCAGCACCAGCTGTTCTTCCCATTCGGCAGTGCGGTGGGCAATGGATTCGCGAAGCGCCCGCTCCTCGAGCCAGCAGCGTGTGCGCGTCAGTTCCTCAAGCTCCGTCGCACTGACCGGCATGATGAAAAAGCCACGTTGGTCATGACGACCAAGAAGTCCTTCGGAGGCAAGGCGATTAAGGGCTTCACGAACCGGGGAAGCACCGGCGCCATACTTGGAAACAACCCACTCGACCCGCAGTTTGCTTTCGGTTTCAAGAGCGCCGCCGAGAAGATCATCCCGCAATTGGTGATAGACCGTACTGGCAAGCGTGCTCTTGGATCCTGTGCCGTCGTCGTTCAGGTTGGCAGCTCCGTATGTCAAAGTTGACTCCTTAATCCCCATTTTTCTCCGGGAAATTCGAGTCCGAAAAGATTCCTTCCGTACATGTACCATACAGTGTTTGCGTCAAGGGGCTCAAGCAGAAGATGGCGCTATTGTACTTAAGCACAAAGGAATATATCCCGATCGGCATCTGAGCGTGGAAAATCGCGCATCTCTACAACCAGTAGAAACTTAACATGTTTTGTATGCACGCAGGATCATCTGTTTCCTGTGTGCCCGTGCAAGCATCTTTTCTGTCGCGCGCAAAGACACCGGTCGGTTCACCCGAATCAGACCTCTTGGGCGAGACTGATTCGGGCGCACCGAACCCTGAAGGTCATGTCCGCACAGGACCTCTTAGCCGACCGTTGGATTTTGAAACGGGATGGAACGTAGCGCGTCAGCCGGCGGCCTTGTCGGCCGCCGTCCTAATCGCCTCGATGTTGGCGCGGTAAGCTTCGACGCTGCCACCCTTGAAGATCGCGGCACCGGCCACCAACACATCGGCGCCGGCTGATGTGACCAGGGGGGCTGTTTCCGGCGAAACGCCGCCGTCGATCTCGATGCGGATCGGCCGGTCGCCGATCAGCGCCTTGACCCTCCTCACCTTGTCGACGATGCCCGGGATGAAAGCCTGGCCGCCGAAGCCCGGGTTGACGGTCATGATCAGGATCAGGTCGAGCCGGTCGAGCACATATTCGATCATCGTTTCCGGCGTCGCCGGATTGAGCGACACACCGGCCTTCTTGCCGAGGTTCCTGATGGTCTGCAGCGAGCGGTCGAGATGCGGCCCGGCCTCGGCATGCACCGTCATGCCGTCACAGCCGGCCTCGGCGAAGGCGGCGAGATAGGGATCGCCCGGCGCAATCATCAGATGGCAGTCGAAGAAAGCCTTGGTGCGGTTGCGGATCGCCTTGATCACCGGCGGGCCGAAAGTGATGTTGGGGACGAAATGGCCATCCATGACATCGAGATGGATCCAGTCGGCCCCGGCTGCCGCCACGGCTTCGACCTCGTCGCCGAGCTTCGAAAAGTCCGAAGCCAGCACCGAGGGTGCGATCAAGGTCTTTTTGCTCATATAGCAGCCTTTCCGGACGGGCTTTTCGTCCGCTCATCCTGGACCGACTGCCTAATGCCCGGCGGGTGACTTGTCGAGGGTGCAGGCATGGCGGCTCCACAGGCTTGGGTGGCGCTGCGGCGTCTGCGATCCTGCTGCAGCCAATTCCCGCCGGCCGGGGCATGACGAAAAACCCGCCGGATTGCTCCGGCGGGTCTCTGGTCTGGTGTCGAGCAGATGGTTACTGCTGCTGGAGTTTCAGGATCCTGTTTGGATCCTGCTGTTCTGTTTGCGGCTGGCGCCGCGGCAGGACCTGCTGCAGCAGCAGGCCCGGGTTGATCTCCAGCGACGGCTGCCCGCGTATCGGCCGGCAGTTGGGATAGCGCCCAATCGTGCCTTCCGGGCAGCGCCGCCTGAAGATCGGTTGGCACTGGCCGTCGACCATCTGCGAGCCCGGTGCGCATTCCGTCTGTTGCCTGGGCTTGCGGCACGCGCCGTCGATGACCTCGGTCCCACGCGGGCAGACGCACTCGCCGCGCTTGTTGTGGACCTGGCCGCGTATGTCGCACTGCTCCAGCTGCGGCTGCTTGCGCCGGCATGCGCCGTCGATCACCTCGGTCCCACGCGGGCAGACGCAATCGCCATTGGCATCGTGCACCTGGCCGCGGATGGTGCACTGGTCAGGCTTCGGCCGGACCGGTCGGCAGGCGCCATTGCGCACCTCGGTCCCTTGCGGACAGACGCAATCACCATCGGCGTTGCGGATCTGGCCGGGGATGCGGCACTGCTGAGGCTTCGGCCGAACCGGACGGCAGGCGCCGTTGCGCACCTCGGTCCCTTGCGGACAGACGCAATCACCATCGGCGTTGCGGATCTGGCCGGGGATGCGGCACTGCTCGGGCTTCGGCCGGATCGGTCGGCAGGCGCCGTTGCGCACCTCGGTCCCTTGCGGGCAGATACAATTGCCATCGGCATCATGGATCTGGCCACGGATGGTGCACTGCTCAGGCCTGTCGGTCCTGACGCACTTCCCGTTCTCCAGTTGCGTGCCGCGCGGGCAGATGCAGCGCCCGTCCTCCGTGCGGATCTGGCCTTCGAGCAGTACGCAGCGCTTCGGCGGCGGAGGCGTCGGCAGAATGTTGGTGCCGCCGCCGGTGCACTGGCCGTTGCGGAAGGTGGTGCCTTCCGGGCAGACACAGCGGCCGGCGTCGTTCATGACGAAGCCCGGCGAGCACTCATTCTTCACCTCATGGGTGATGGCGAAGGGGTGGCACGCATAGGCCTTGCCGCGATCGCCCTGCACGTTGGCGTCCTTGGACAGCACGTCGCCGCCGCCCTGCACCCGGGTGTCGGGAGACAGGACGCCAACGCAGTTCTGGCCATTGACGTTGCCCTGCAAATTGGCGAGACGGCCGTCGTCGGGAATGACCACGGTAACGCGATGCGACTGGCTTTCGCCGGCGCCGAGCGTCAGGTTGGCAATGCAGGACAGGGGCAAGGTCGCCGGTTCGGGCGAGCAGCCGAAGGGCGGATCGACCGAGGTGATCGCAACGCCATCCAGCCGGCCGAGACCTTCCACGCCGATCGCATCGCCGATGCGGACCGGGCCGGAGAAGGGGCTCGTCCCGTCATTGGTGATGGTGATGTCGAACGAGCAGGGCTGGCCGAGCCGGCATTCGCGGTCGCCGGTCTTTTCGACACGGATGGTCGAAGAGCCGCCGCCCTTGGCGCAGGCCTGGCCGATCGGATAGACGATGTCGTCGCCTGGCGCCGGCCCATAGGAGCCGCGCGCGCAGTTCTCGAACTCGCCATTGGCCGAGACCGTCACGTCGAAGTGGCGGCTGGTTCCAGGTGTCATGACGGCGCCGGGAATCTGGCACGACAGCGTGTTGGCCGGGACCGGTCCGCACGCCCATTCCGCGCCGTCGGGGGTGACGGTCTGGATCTGGACGGGCGCGCCGCCCGACACCAGCGTGGCGGCATCGTTGACCCGCACCGGACCGGTGGGGGCAGCGGTGCCAAGGCTGATGACGGTGATGCGGCAAGAGACGACCGCGGCACCGGCCAGCGAGCCGTTGCAGACCTTGGTGATGCGCAAGGTCGGCTTGCCGCCATTGGGACGGCGGATGCGTTCCTTGGCGCAGGCTTTGTTGTTGGTGAGGTCGACCTCACCGGGAATGGCCTTCACCGCGGCGCAGTTCTCGACCGTATCCGACTGGTAGCCGGCCGGCATGACCGCCTTGACGAAGATCGGTGTCGAGGCGCCCGCAGGCAGCGAGATGCCGGCATTGTCGCAGCGGAACTGGCCGGGGCCGTTCGGTCCGCATGTCCAGGGCGGGCTCGGTCCGAAGGTCGAGGAGGCAGGTGCGCCGCCGGGGTAGTTGTCGATCACCGTCAACGGCCCGTTATAGGTCGATGTGCCGTTGTTGATGATGTCGATGATGAAGTAGCAGACACCGTCCGGCGTGCAGACCGGGATGCGGGCACGCTTCTTCAGGATCAGGTCGACTTTCTTCTCGACCGGCGGCTGGCAGTCGCGGTCACGATCGCCACGGCGGCAGATCGGGATCGAGGCGCAGCCCCTGTCATTTTGCTGGCTGCCGAACAGCGGCTTGCCGCTGGACGGATAATTGTAGGTGGCGCAGTTGCGCAGCACCTTGCCTTGCCAGCCCCCGGCCGGCTTGAAGCCGAGCTTGAGATCGACAAAGGCCCCCGGATTGAGCGTGGTCACCGGATAGGTGCACATCATCGGGGTGGTGCCGGGCACGCAGACCCAGGGCGGATTGGGTCCTGAACTCAGCGTCGAGCCGGCCGGCAGCGTCACCTCGTCGAGCACGATCTTGCCGTTGTAGGGCGCGGTGCCGACATTGGTGACCCTGATGGTGAAGTCGCAGCCGCCGGCCATGGTGCAGCGCGGGACATCGGCGCGTTTCTCGACCTTGAGGTCCGGCTCCTTATCCTTGGGCGGGCAGCGCTGGTCACCCGGGATGACGATGTCGATGGTCTGCGTGCAGCACAGGCCCCAGCCTTCCTTCGGCCCGGCATAGGTCTCGATGCCGGTGACGATCAGGTGGATGACGTCGCCGGGCGACGCGCCGACGATCTTCCAGTTGAGCACGCCGCCGCCCGCAGGCACCAGCTGGGTGTCGGGGATGATGGTGATGCCGGGTGTGGTGGTCGACACCTGAACCCACTTGCCGCCCATCTCCGGGCCGACAGGCATGTGGTAGATGAAGGCGCCACCGCCGGGCACGCAATCGACCGTGCCGCGTTCCACCTTGAAGCATTCCTTGCCGGGAGGTGGTGGCGGTGGTTCGCACTTGGTGACATCGATCTTGATCGAGGTCTTGATGCCGGTCTTGTAGTCGCCGTCGTCGGGCTTGCTCGGATCCTGCGACGGGATGATGATCCCGGTGCCGGCTTCATTGCTCACCTTGATCAGGCCCTGATTGTCGACGATCGTCGGCGCGGGGAACGCCGCATGGTCGATCTTGGCCGTGATCTGGAAATTGATGACGCGTTCGTTGGCAGCCCCGGCGCCGTCGAGATCGGCGGCGGAGAGCCGGAAATCGGACATCGTGGCGGTATCGTTGGGACCCGCCGAATTGCTGATCGTCGCGCCCGGCAGTGGTCCGCCGGAGGCATCCGTGCCGTCGCCGGACACATTGACGTTGACGATCGAAAGGCCGTGCGGAAGCTGGTCCTTGAACTCGATCTTGAGTTTCTTCAGCAGCGCCACAAGGCCCGGATCGGCAAAGCCCTGCGGATCACCGCGCAGGCCGAAGCTCAGGGAGTAGACGACATAGTCGCAGCCTCTCTGGGTGCCTCTTTTGGTGAAGAAGGGGACGACCCGTTCCGGCCGCGGATTGACGACGCGCGAATTGTCGAGGTCGAGCCTCAGTTCCGGGGTGATCGGAGCGGCGTCTTCCGCATGGCTTGCCAGAGGGGTGAACATGGCGACCGCGATACCGGCCGCCATCAGCCAGCGCGCGCCGCGCCTGGCGTATGACAGGGGTTTCATGATCGTCTCCATGACGGTTGACTGCTTGTCGGTTGCGTTGTTTTGCGCGAGCGGGGAGAGTGCGAGATTTTTCATCTTCCCCTCCTCAACGTTCGCAGCTGACGGCTGGGGTGCGGAGCGGCAAGGTCATCTTGCAGCAAGGGTAATAGCCACCCTTGTCCTTGTCGGACTTCCTGTAGAAGCAAAGTCCAACATCCACTCTGTCGCCCGGATAGTGGCCGGTGATGTTGATCGTGTACGGCGTGCCGGGCGCATGCGACATGGGTGAAGTCACCCCGACGCCTGGCGTCCTGGACTGGGCCTTGATCGAATCGCCGCCGAAGCCGGCATGGTCATGGAGGTAGAGATCGGCCTCGAGGCCCGAAGGCGTGCAGTAATACTGGACGTCCTCGACATCGAGACAGGGAGGCAGATTGCCGGGCGGTGGGAAGTCCGGCGGGTAGAAGGGGGGCAAATAGCCGCCCGGAATTTCTTCATAATAGCCGGCACGCCCCTCGCAGGGATGCCAGACGGCGACGTCGCCGACATGGCCTTCCACCTCGGGATCCTCGAAATAGCCGTCGAAATCGACGAACCAGGAGCCGAAAGGCGGCACATTGGCCGGCTTGACCAGGTCCTTGGGCGTGATCTGCACGCCATGCACGGCGAGCGGCCCGCCGGCGGCGAGCTGCTCGGCAAGCGTTGGATTGTCGCGCAATTTGTCGCCGGTGTTGACCAGCGTCTGCGTGCACACCGAGGTGTCGAGATTGCCGTCGGCATCATAGCCATATTG
Organism: Mesorhizobium sp. CNPSo 4671; assembly: GCF_057784245.1. Taxonomy (NCBI): domain Bacteria; kingdom Pseudomonadati; phylum Pseudomonadota; class Alphaproteobacteria; order Hyphomicrobiales; family Phyllobacteriaceae; genus Mesorhizobium; species Mesorhizobium sp. CNPSo 4671. The sequence goes on from NZ_JBWLUW010000004.1 coordinate 476,654, forward strand.
CAGGTCGAGGCCGCCGGCCGACTGCCGGTTGCCTTGCGGGAAACCGACCGCATATTCCTGCGGCACTTCCACCCAGACCGATTCCGTTGCCGGATCGTCCGGGTTTTCTCTGAAATAGCGGATGACTTCGCCCTTGCCGGAATCGGCAAAGCGGCTGTAATCGTAGCGGTTTTCGACCGGGCCGCGCTGGGCGAGGTACATGAAGCCGCTGTTGTCGAAGGCGATGTCGGTGACGGCGTAGTCCTTGTCGGCCTTGACCGTCAGTTCCCAGCGCGGGTCACCGGCAAAGCTGCCGTCGCGGGCAATGCCCACCGACCAGATTTCCGACCTTTCGCCGACAGAATAATAGAGCCGGCCGCCGTGATAGGAGACGGCCCAGACGCGGCGCTCGTCCTGGGTGTAGCCCCAGGTCTCGGGATCTTCCGTGTCGAAGGCGGCACCCTGTATGTCCATCACCGCGCCATCGTCGGCGACGGGAGCCAGACCATGCGCCGGGCGCCCGGCGACACCATGATCGAACGTGTCGATCAATCTGCCGGTGGCGTCGATGCGATGGATCAGGCCGGTGTCGAGGTCCGAGGCGAAGAACTGGCGATGGTTCGGATCGAAGGTGAGATTGCCGATGCCGGGACCGCTGTTGGTGTCGATGTCGGCGAATTTGGCGACCTGGCCGGTGATGCCGTCGATCTTCCAGATGGTCCCTGGCCCGCCGCCGTTTTCGCCGCCGAATTGGCCTTCCATAAAGGTGGCGCCTGCCGTGCCTCGGCGCTGCCGCTCCGGCCTGCCGTCACTGTCGGTATCCGGCGTGACGATGCGGATGCCGTGCAGCGACGTGGCGGCGGCATAAAGATTGGGAATGCCCGACGGAACGCCGTCACGCACGCCGTCATCATAGGTGACGCCGAAAACCTGGCCGATCTGGCCGGCCGTGACCTCGAAAGGCGGCGGCGTGAAGACGAGCTGGCCCGAAGCCGGCCCGCCGAGATGCGAAACGTCGAAAACGCGCAGAGTGGCCCGCGTGGTGTCGATAAAGGTTTCATCGACCGGATCGACCCCGGGTGGCAGGCCTTCGTCGAAATTGGGGATGATGGTGCCGGAAAATCCTGTAACCGCCATCGAGCCGGGATAGATGATCTGGGTGTCCTGCGCCTTGGCGGCGCCGCCAAGCCAAAGGCTGGCGGTCAGGGCAAATACAACAAATCCGCCGGTTGCCTTGATCAGGCGGCGCAAACGGCTGGTGAAAGAAGGCACGATCGGGCCGTGATCGCAAGACATAGAACTCCCCCCGAAGTCTATGGGCGGAACCTCCGGCTGAGCCGCGCGAACCAGGGCAAGGCGCGGCGGTCCGGCTCGTTCTTCCCTGATCGAATTGTCTGCTTTCCTCATTGTCACGATACGCCTGCTCTTACGCAGGGTCAACGGAATCAGCGGGAAGCCCAGCGCATCGACCCCGTCCCGAAGGCGGTGGTCGCGCCGAGCTCCTGTTGTTCCCGGAGACCGCAGAGCCTCTGGGTTGCTGGTCATGGGGGCTTCCTTTCCGGGCCGCACCATGCGGCACCTGGACCTCAGTCGCGGGCGGCGGTGGAAAGGTTCATGGAAGCCTTGCGCAGAATGCTTGCGCCCGATGCTGGCTGTTCTTATATACGCGCCAAGCCGTCCGGCACTGGTACACCGGTTGCCGAACGGGATTTCTTATGAACAGGGGCTTTCGTCGGAACGCCTTCATGGGTCCTGAAAGCCTGCTTAGAGGAGAGACTAGAAAAATGGCAAAAGTAATCGGTATCGATCTCGGCACCACCAACTCCTGTATCGCCATCATGGATGGCAAGGAACCGAAGGTGATCGAGAATGCGGAAGGCGCGCGCACGACGCCTTCCATCGTCGCCATCTCGGGCGACGGCGAACGTCTGGTCGGCCAGCCGGCCAAGCGCCAGGCGGTCACCAACCCTGAAAACACCATCTTCGCGGTCAAGCGCCTGATCGGCCGCCGCTATGACGATCCGGTGACGGAAAAGGACAAGAAGCTTGTCCCCTACAAGATCGTCAAGGGCGACAATGGCGATGCCTGGGTCGAGGCCGGCGGCAAGAAGCAGTCGCCCAGCCAGATCTCTGCCATGATCCTGCAGAAGATGAAGGAAACGGCGGAAGCCTATCTCGGCGAGAAGGTCGAGAAGGCGGTCATCACCGTTCCGGCCTATTTCAACGACGCCCAGCGCCAGGCCACCAAGGACGCCGGCAAGATCGCCGGCCTCGAAGTGCTGCGCATCATCAACGAGCCGACGGCTGCCGCACTCGCCTACGGCCTCGACAAGAAGGATGGCAAGACCATTGCCGTCTATGACCTTGGCGGCGGCACGTTCGACATTTCGGTGCTCGAAATCGGCGACGGCGTGTTCGAGGTGAAGTCGACCAATGGCGACACCTTCCTCGGCGGCGAGGATTTCGACATGCGCCTAGTCGAATATCTGGCGGCCGAGTTCAAGAAGGAACAGGGCATCGACCTGAAGAACGACAAGCTTGCGCTGCAGCGCCTCAAGGAGGCGGCTGAAAAGGCCAAGATCGAGCTGTCGTCCACCACGCAGACCGAGATCAACCTGCCCTTCATCACCGCCGACGCGACTGGGCCGAAGCACCTGACGCTGAAGCTGACGCGCGCCAAGTTCGAAAGCCTGGTCGAAGACCTCGTCCAGCGCACCATCGACCCCTGCAAGGCGGCGCTCAAGGATGCCGGCCTGAAGGCTGGCGAGATCGACGAAGTGGTCCTGGTCGGCGGCATGACCCGCATGCCCAAGATCCAGGAGATCGTGAAGCAGTTCTTCGGCAAGGAGCCGCACAAGGGCGTCAACCCGGATGAGGTCGTCGCACTGGGCGCCGCCATCCAGGCCGGCGTGCTGCAGGGCGACGTCAAGGACGTGCTGTTGCTCGACGTGACACCGCTGTCGCTCGGCATCGAGACGCTGGGTGGCGTGTTTACCCGGCTGATCGAACGCAACACGACGATCCCGACCAAGAAGAGCCAGGTGTTCTCGACCGCTGAAGACAGTCAGTCGGCCGTGACCATCCGCGTCTTCCAGGGCGAACGCGAAATGGCCGCCGACAACAAGGCGCTCGGCCAGTTCGACCTGGTCGGCATTCCGCCGGCGCCGCGCGGCGTGCCGCAGATCGAGGTCACTTTCGACATCGACGCCAACGGCATCGTCAACGTTTCGGCCAAGGACAAAGGCACCGGCAAGGAACACCAGATCCGCATCCAGGCCTCGGGTGGTCTTTCGGACGCCGACATCGAGAAGATGGTGAAGGACGCCGAGGCCAATGCCGAGACCGACAAGAAGCGGCGCGCCGTGGTCGAGGCCCGCAACCAGGCCGAGGCGCTGGTGCATTCGTCCGAGAAGTCGCTGAAGGAATATGGCGACAAGGTCTCGGAAGCCGAACGCACGGCGATTTCCGATGCGATCGCGGCGCTGAAGACCGCCGCCGAAGGCGACGATCCGGCCGACATCGAGGCCAAGAGCCAGGTGCTCGCTGAAGCTTCGATGAAGCTTGGCCAGGCCATGTACGAGGCCTCGCAGAAGGAAGCAGCGGAAGCCGATGCCAAGGCGGATGCCGCCAAGGATAGCGACGTGGTCGATGCCGATTTCGAGGAAATCGACGAGGACGACGACAAGAAGAAGTCGGCCTGAGCCGCCTGACGGCAAGATAAAGCGGAAAGCCCGGCGTAAAGCCGGGCTTTTTTGCAACCCTTGCCAAAAAAGTGCGGGACCTCTCCAAAAAATGACAGAAAAACCCGGACAGACGCACGCCAGCACTGGCATCCGGGCGGCACCGATCCTAAATCGAAGCAACGTGCCGGCAAACGACGCAACAATGCATCAAGACGTTGAGCATCCGGACAGCGGGAAAAAATGAAAGCTGATTTCTACGAAACGCTGGGCGTACAAAAGGGCGCCGACGAGAAGGAGCTCAAGAGCGCTTTCCGCAAGCTCGCCATGCAGTTCCATCCTGACCGCAATCCCGGCGATCATTCCTGCGAGCACAAGTTCAAGGAAATCAACGAAGCCTACGAGACGCTGAAGGACCCGCAGAAGCGCGCGGCCTATGACCGTTTCGGCCACGCTGCCTTCGAACAGGGCGGCATGAATGGCGGCGCGCAAGGCTTTGGCGCCGGCGGCTTCGCCGACATTTTCGAGGATATTTTCGGGGACATGATGGGCGGGCGGCAGCGTCGTTCGTCCGGCGGCCGCGAGCGTGGCGCCGACCTGCGCTACAATATGGAAATCTCGCTGGAAGAGGCGTTTGCTGGCAAGACCGCGCAGATCCGCGTTCCGGCCTCGATCTCGTGCACGGAATGCTCAGGCAGCGGCGCCAAGCCCGGCACCCAGCCGGTGACCTGCTCGATGTGCCATGGCCATGGCAAGGTGCGCGCCACGCAAGGCTTCTTCTCGATCGAGCGCACCTGCCCGCAATGCCAGGGCCGCGGCCAGACCATCAAGGATCCGTGCCCGAAATGCGCCGGCCAGGGCCGCATCACCGAGGAGCGTTCGCTGTCGGTCAACATTCCGGCCGGCATCGAGGACGGCACCCGCATCCGCCTTGCCAATGAGGGCGAGGCCGGCCTGCGCGGCGGCCCTTCGGGCGACCTCTATATTTTCCTGGCGGTGAAGCCGCACGAATTCTTCCAACGCGATGGCGCCGATCTCTATTGCAAAGTGCCGATATCGATGACGACGGCGGCCCTCGGCGGCTCTTTCGAGGTGACGACGCTGGACGGCAGCCAGACCAAGGTGAAAGTGCCCGAAGGCACCCAGAACGGACGCCAGTTCCGGCTCAAGGGCAAGGGCATGCCGGTGCTGCGCCAGCCCAACGTCGGCGACCTCTACATCCAGACAGCTGTCGAGACGCCGCAGAACCTAACCCGCCGCCAGCGCGAATTGCTGGAGGAGTTCGAACAGCTCTCCTCGCAGGACAATTCGCCCCAATCGAGCGGGTTTTTCGCCCGCATGAAGGATTTCTTCGAATCCTTCGGCGAGAGCTGACTGTGCAGGAACGGCGCAGGAATCGATGAAACGCGCCGCATTTTGAGACGCGACGAAATCTATCTTATCCACGACATGCATCTCGCTACGCCTTGCCTTGCGTCAACCAGGTGTTAAGTAGCTTGCGGGGAGCCTTGAGGAGAGCTTGCATGACACGTGGTCACGGACTGCGGAAGGCGCTTGCCGAAAAGTTCGACGACGAACTCAAATTCTTCAAGGGCTGGATCGACAAGCCGAAGACGGTCGGTTCGATCGTGCCGACCAGCTCGATCACCGCGCGCAAGATGGCCTCGATCGTCAATCCGAGGTCCGGCCTGCCGGTGCTCGAGGTCGGCCCTGGCACCGGCGTCATCACCCGTGCCATCCTTGCCCAGGGCGTGCGGCCCGAAAACCTCTATGCGGTCGAATACAACACGGATTTCGTGCGCCATCTGCGCCAGCTCTATCCCGGCGTCAACGTCATCGAGGGCGACGCCTTCAACCTCAACGCCACACTTGGCGAGAGGAGCGGGATGATCTTCGATTCCGTCGTCTCCGGCGTGCCGCTGCTCAATTTCCCGGTCGCCCAGCGCATAGCCTATATCGAAAGCCTGCTCGACCGCATCCCGGCCGGACGCCCGATCGTGCAGCTGACCTATGGTCCGATGTCACCGATCCCGGCCGGACGCGGCGACTACACGGTCAAGCATTTCGATTTCATCTTCCGCAACATCCCGCCGACGCAGCTTTGGATTTATCGAAGGGAAGCTCACTAATTCCTCGGTACCCCAGAGATCCATGCCGCGACTTCAAAGCGTTGCGCAGTCCATAATTCTGCTCCGCTGCACCCCACGGCCAAGGTCACGGAATGGATCCCAGGGTCTCCGCGACGGAGCTTCGCTCCTGCTTCGTCCGGGGATGACGAAGTTGGCGTTGATTTGATCGAAGCTTGGCTGTACCTGTCCGGGAACAAGGGTGGCCAATGGCAGTGATCCCGAAAATCCTCGTCTTCGCCGGCTCGGTGCGCAGCGGCGCCTATAGCGGCAGGGCCGCCGACGTGGCGCAGAAGGAACTTGCGGTGCAGGGCGCCGAGGTGACCCGCATTTCGCTCGCCGATTATTCCTTGCCTATCCTCGACGAGGATTTTGAGAAGGAAAAAGGCGTTCCCGAGAACGCCGTCAAACTCGGTCGTCTGATCATTGCCCATGACGGGTTGCTGATCGCGACGCCGGAATATAACGGCTCGATCCCGCCGCTGCTCAAGAACACGATCGACTGGGTGAGCCGCGTGCGCCGGGATGGCGGCCGGACGGTCAGGCCGCTTGCCGGCAAGGTTGCCGGCCTATGCTCGTCCTCCAACGGCCACTTCGCCGGCATACGCTGCATCAACCATCTGCGCGCCGTGCTGGTGCGTTGCCAGATGGAGGTGGTGACGCCGGAATGCTCGGTGCCGGACGGCGGCGACGCCTTCGACGAAGGCGGCAATTTCCGTGACGAAAGACTGTACAAATCGATGGAGCACCTATGCCGCACGCTGATCGAAACCTCGCGCATGCTGTCGACCCGGGTCGAGGCGTGATCGCCGCAACCATGCAGGCCCAATCCATGCAAGAGAGATTGATCGTCGGCCTCGACCTGCCGACCGTGCGGGAAGCCGAGCAGGTGGTGCGCGAACTTGACGGCGTCGTCTCTTTCTACAAGATCGGTTATCAGCTGGCCTTTGCCGGCGGGCTCGACTTTGCCAGGGAACTGGCCAGCGGCGGAACAAAAATCTTCCTCGACATGAAGCTGCTCGACATCGACCACACGGTGGCCAAGGGCGTCGAGAACATCGTCAAGATGGGCATGACCATGCTGACCATCCACGCCTACCCCAAGGCGATGCGGGCGGCGGTGGAGGCGGCCAGGGGCAGCGAGCTTTGCCTGCTCGCCGTCAGCGTGCTGACCTCGATGGACGAGCAGGACATGATCGATGTCGGCTATGAGTATGATCCGCACACGCTGGTGCTGCGGCGCTCGGAACAGGCGCTGCATGCCGGCATGGGTGGCATCGTCTGCTCGGCCGCCGAGGCCGAAGCGGTGCGCCGCATCGTCGGCCCCGACATGGCGGTGGTGACACCCGGCATCCGGCCGGCTGGGAGCGACCATGACGACCAGAAGCGTGTGGTGACGCCCGCGCAGGCGATCCGCAACGGCGCCAGCCATCTCGTCGTCGCCCGGCCGATCGTCGCGGCCAGCGACCGCCGCGCGGCAGCGCAGGCGATCCTCGACGAAATGCGCTCTGCATAGAATTTAGGGAGGGAAGAATGCCCAAGGGATACTGGATCGCCCGCGTCGATGTGCGCGATGCCGAAGGCTACAAGGAGTATGTCGCCGCCGCCAAGCTCGCCTTCGATCGTTTCGATGTGAAATTCCTGGCACGCGGCGGCGAGCACGAGTTTGCCGAAGGGCAAGGCCGGGCCCGCAACGTCATCATCGAGTTCCCGTCGCTCACTGCTGCGCATGACTGCTACCACTCGCCGGAATATCAGCGCGCGGTCGCCATTCGCCAGAAGGTCGCCGACGGCGAGATCGTGCTGGTCGAAGGGACCTGAGGCGGGTCAACCGGGGTCGGCACTTTAAACCAAGTCCTGCAGGTTCACGTCGCGCAGCTTGGCTCCGCCAAGCAGGGCACCGACCAGCTGGTGCTTGAGGGCCAGGCACTGCGAGCGGGCAAGTTTCACGATTGCCGGGACGTCGCTCTTCTCGCAAGCCTGCAGCAACTGCTTCTGCTGTTCGATGATCAGCGGCATGAAATCGCGCGACTTGAAGCCGAGATGGAGCGCCCGTTCCGACTGGTCGAGGATCTGGCTGAGAAGCTGTGCCAGCCGCAAATTGCCGGAAAGCTCGGCGATCGCCAGGCGAAAGGCACGATCGGCGGCGAGGAACGCAACCGGGCTGCGCAGCGTCTCGGGCTTCAGCACCTTTCTGGCCGCCAGCCTGATCTCGTCCAGGCCGCGCTCTGTGATGCCCGTCGTGGCAACCCGGAACACTTCGGGCTCGACCAGGCTGCGCACATCGAAGATCTCGTTGACGTCGCGCAAGGTCAGCGTCGTGATGACATAGCCGCGGCGCGGCTCGCTCCTGACCAGTCCCTCCTGCATGAGACGGGCGAGCGCTGAGCGGATCGTCGCCTTCTTGATGCCGTAGCGGGCCTCAATCTGCTTTTCGGTCAACGCTTCACCGGGCGACAGGACGCAAGCGACGATATCGCTCTTCAACTGCTCGTAGGCCTGTTCGCTGCGCAGCAGATCCGCTGTCGACAGCGCTGGTGTCCCGCCTGAGGAAGCGGGCGATTTCAGTGGCGTGGCTTTTGTCGGCTTCATGCGTCTCTCGCTTCGCATCGGCCTTGACATTGGCCATCTTAGCTATACTAACTGAGCATCTCAGTCAGGAGCTGTGGCATGCCTCTATCCGCCGACTCCCCTCTCTACCCCGCCATCACGGATATCGTCAACGCGGCGGCAGGCGCCCATCCCTTCAATGCGGTCAAGGCTGTCCTGGGCGACTATACCAACCGCTTCCATGTGCTCGGCGGACTTGTCCATGAGGAGGATGAGGACGAGCTCTTGCTGCATGCCAGCCCGAAGCTGACGATCTACCACATCACGCTTTCGCCCGGGGTGCAGTATCCGCCGCATAACCATTTGATGGACGCCCTGATAGGCATCTATTGCGGCGGCGAGACCAATTTCATCTACCCGCTCGCCGGCGAAGAGGTCGATGAGCCGGAGCGGCAGGATTTTTCGGCGCCCGCGCTGGTGCACATGTCTTCCAACACCATTCACTCGGTCGCCAACACCGGCAGTGCCCGTTCCGGCGCCCTGCATGTCTATCTCGGCGATCTGCCAGGCACCGACCGCCAACTGTGGAGCCTGGCCGACAACCGGCCGGAGCCGTTCGACAACATCAGGTACATGGCCGGCGCGCGGCCCATATAGGAAAGCCTAGCCGCCCCGATCCTGCGCGATAAGCCGGTTCGCGGCGGTTTCGGCCATGGCGTCGGCAAGCTCCAGGCCCCATTGCGACCGGCAGTAGGCGCGGAAATCGAAGCAGGGAAGGCCGGGGCAGACTTCGAACTCGATCAGGTGGACTGTGCCGTCGGCCTCGACGCGCAGATCGACGGAGAACACGTCGCGGAGGCCAAGCCCGCTGATCAGCCGCCCAGCGATCGCTCTGATCCTGGCGTCGGCCCCCGGCTGGACGTCGGCGACGGCAGCAAGTTCCGGTTCGGCATAAAGTCCTGCCGCCTTCGCCGCCTCGCCGGTTTTGCCGTAGAGCGCCATGCTGTCCGCCATGGTCTGGAAATCGCCGCCGGAATCGACAAAGGCGATGCCGAGCGCTTCGACGCCGGTTTGCGGCGTCAGCCCGAGGAAGCTGGCGCGCACGTTGCGGCCGGCGACATAGGGCTGCACGACGACATCGTCGCGATAGGCGGCGAAGACGCGCCGGCTAAGCTCCAGCGCATGATCGATATTGCTGCTGCGCGAATCCGGCCAGATGCCGATCTTGGCGCCGAGCCGGTTGGGCTTGACGAACCAGCCGGCGGCGGAAGCCGGCGGCTCGACCAGCCATTTGCCGTCGCGGGCAAGGCCGGCCTGCGGCACCGGCAGGCCGAGCGCGCCAAGCACGGCGCCGGAGCGGAACTTGTCCTGGCAGAGCGCGAACAGCGCATCATCGGCACCGATCGTCCGCAATCCCTTGAGCCGGGCCAGCGCGGGCGCGGCGCCACCGCGGAAATAGGCGACGCCGTCGGACAGCGTCCAGACCAGCGTGCTTTGCGCATCCGCACCCGCCAGCGCCTCGGCGGCATCATCGAGCGCCACCGGCGCAAAGGCGAGACCGCGTGCCGCGCAGGCGGCGGCAAGTGCGGCGAAGTCGGGAGCGATATCCGTCGATTGCGCCAGGTAGGACGAGATTTCGATGGCGCGCTGCGGTGGGTAGCCGTCTGATATCAAACGGTTGAAGCAAGCCTTTTCGGGCTCGTAGACAAGGATCAGCTTTGGCTTGCGGCTCGACATCAGATGAACGGTTCCCGGCGATGCGATTGCCTACCATCGCACGGCCGAGGCAAACGGCTTTCGCGAAACCGACCCAAACCGGACGCCTGCGTGACAGCACCGCCGGGAGCGGCGCCGATCGCCCAGTCTGTTCAGATGATCGGCTCTGTTCAGGCGATCAGCACGCGCGGCTCGAAGCGGCCATTGACGGGAATGTCGAGCAGGAAAGTCATGCCGCCTTGCAGGTCGAGCAGGCGCTGCTTCTCATTCTTGCCCGACCAGGCCGATGTGACCGCCAGCCGATCGGCGTTCTTGCCGACGAAGGCCGGGCAGGATGGCTGTGTCACCGGCATGGCGACCGTGCGGACGAGCTTGCCGTCGGGTCCATAGGCCTCGATGACACTGCCGCCCCAGACGGCATTCCACAGTATGCCGTCGCGATCGAGCACCGAACCGTCGATATAGCCCTTGGCGGAACGGTGATCGACGAAGATCTTAGGCTCGCCGGCAGGCAGGCCGGTCGTCGGGTCGCAGGCGACACGCATCAGCAATCCGGTCGAGGTGTCGGTATAATAGGCAAGCGCGCCGTCGGCGGAAAAGCAGATCGAATTGGAGACGGTGATATCCGAAAACAGGCGGCGCAGTTCGCCCTTGAAGAACCAGTAGATCGAGCCGGCGCCCTTTTCCTCGCCCTTGCCCATCGTGCCGGTCCAGAGCGCACCGCAGGGATGGACGCGGGAATCGTTGGAGCGGGTGACAGGATTGTCAGCCTCGATCGGCGTGTGCAGCGTCATCTTGCCGGTCGCAACGTCACGGACAAAAAGTCCGGTCTCGGTGGCGATCAGCTGCCGCTTGTCGTCGATGATGGCGATGGCACTGGCCATCTGGCCGAGCTCATGGACCTTGGTCGCGCCGCCGGACAGCTGCTTCTCCAGAAGCTGGCCGTTGACGATGTCGAACCAGAACAGCGCATCGGTGGCGGGATCGTAGCTCGGTCCTTCGCCGAGTTGGCAGACATGGTCGGAAAAAACCGAAACGATCGCTTCACTCATCATGCCTCTCCAAACACCGCATCCCAGGCAACGACGGCGGCGTGCGCACGTGCCGCCACATCATCGACGCTCATGCCGGGCTTGAACAGGCTGGAACCAAGGCCGAAGACCGTGACGCCCACCGCCTTGTAGCCGGCAAAATCCTTCTCCGAAACGCCGCCGACGGCGCCGACTAGGGTCTGCGCCGGCAGCACCGCCCGGATGGCCGAAATGCCGCCCGCGCCGAGCGCACTCGCCGGAAAGAATTTCAGCGCCGAGGCGCCCAGGCGGATCGCCTGGAAGGCCTCGGTCGGCGTGAATACGCCGGGCATGGTCACCATGCCGTAATGCATGGCGCGCACCATCACTTCGGCATCGATGTTGGGACTGACCAGGAGCCGCCCACCGGCCTTGTGCAGGCCGTCGACATCGGCCGCCGTCAGCACCGTGCCGGCGCCGACCAGGGCTGACTTCGGCAGCACTTCGGCAATCCTGGCGATCGACGAGAAGGGCTCGGGCGAGTTGAGCGGCACTTCGATCGCCTCGATGCCGGCGTCGAACAGCGCCTGCCCCATCGCAATCGCTTCCGCGGGTTTGAGCCCACGCAGGATGGCGACCAGCCCACGCTTGAGTTTCGGAAAGGCTGCGGTCTGTGTCATTTGGCGGCTCCAATCATGCCGTTCTCGCGCGCGGCCTCGATGAGGCCAGCGCGCACCGCTTCATCGGCATCGACGGTGCGGACGGCAAGCCCGGCAATGTCGAGTGCGGCTTGGTAGAGCACAGCGAGCGCACCCGAGGCAATCAGCACGACCGGCGCATCGCCGGCGCCATAGCGGCGCTTCGCCGAGGCGATCTCACCGCCGATCAGAAGCCCGGACAGGCAGGCCGCCGCATCTTCCGACTTCAGGTCCTGCAGGAGCCCGGCGGCGCGGATGGCAAACAGTTTCGAGGTGACGTCGCCACCCTCGCCAAGCGCCCGTTCGCACCATTGCCGGAAGAACGGGCTGTCGCCCGTGACCGGAGCCGGATGCTCGCCCAGCGAATGCTTGAGGATCGAATGCGCTGAAAGCACCGAGAACAACTCGCCGGTCGGCCATGTGCCGAAGCCGGCCACCGCGCCGTCCTCGACCAGCACCCATTTCGAATGGGTGCCGGGCATACAGGCGAGATGCCGCCCGTTTGCCGGCAAACCAGCACCGGCAAGCTGTGTTTCCTCACCGCGCATGACATCCGGCGCGTCGGCCAGGCGCTGGGCGAGACCCGGCACGATGCGGATATCGCGTTTCCGATCAGCCACGCGGGCGGCACCGCCGAGGATGGCGCCGATCGGCGCCGGCACCGTCACGTACGGCGCCTCGATCCAGCCCTGGCGGGAGCCGGCCATGCCGCAGATGATGACCGGCAGCGCGTCGGGCGCGCCCATGGCGGCCAGATGGCCTTCCAGCACGTTCGAAAACCCTTTTTCGCGCGCGGTGATCAGGCCGTCATCGCCGCGGCGCTCGGCAAGCACCTTGCCACTGCCGTCGATCAGCCATGCCCGAAGCCGGGTCGTGCCCCAATCGAGTGCGGCGACCGCCGGAGCGTTGCTGGCGAACCCTGGGCTCACAGAAAACCTCCGTCGACGATCAGCATCTGCGCGGTCAGCATGCGCGAGGCATCCGAGGCCAGGAACAGCACCGTGCCGACCATGTCGTCCGGCCGCATGACCTCCTTGATGCACTGCTTGGCGACATGGGCGGCAAGCGCCCCTTCGGTCACCCAGCGTTCCTGCTGCCGTTCGGTGATCACCCAGCCGGGCGCGACGGCGTTGACGCGGATGCGGTCGGGCCCGAGCTTGCCGGCCAGCCCCTTGGTGAGGCCGAGGATACCCGCCTTGGCGGCGGTGTAGGCCGGCATGTCGGGATGGTTGATGAGATAGGATGTCGAGGTGAAGTTGATGATCGAGCCGCCGCCGGCCCGCTTCATGCCCGGCGCCACCGCTTGCGCGGTGAAGAAATGTGGCCTGAGGTTAATCGCCTGGTTGTTGTCCCAGAACTCCATCGTCACGTCCTCGACGGCGTGGCGCTCGTCCCAGGCGGCGTTGTTGATCAGCACCGTGACATCGCCATGCGCCTCCGCCGCCTTGGCCGCGGAGGCGCGCAGCGCCTCGACGTCGCGCAGGTCGGTCTTGAGGTAGAGCGGCCGGCGGCTGAACTCCTTCTCGATGCGGTCGGCAAGCAGCGTGCTCGGGCTCTCGGCGATGTCGATGAAGGCGACATTGGCGCCCTGGCGCACAAAACCCTCGGTCAGCGCCGCGCCGATCCCGGAACCGCCGCCGGTGATCAGCACCGAGGCACCCCTAAGGTCGGCAAAATCCGCCGATGGCATCATCTTTCTCGTCTCCCAGCGTGAACGGCGCGCATCCTAGCCACGCAAGTCGCGCGGGCAAGGGCGAAACGGCGGATTTGCAGGCTTATGTCAGACAAAACGACAATGCGCCGCACTCGGCGCAAAGTCGCGACGGCCGGACAGCGCCGAAATCGCCGGTCAGATCGCCTTGGCGCGCAGCGCGCCGCGGAAGGAATCGCGGAGATAGCCGAGCGTGGCGTCGGCATCGACCGGCTTGCCGAACAGATAGCCCTGCCCGCCGGCGCAGCCGAACTGGACCAGGCGGTCGGCCTGCGCTTCCTCCTCGATGCCTTCGGCGACCACATCCATGCCCAAACCTTCGCACATGGCGAGAATGGCGCGGATGATGTGTTCGGACGGGCGGTCGTCGAGGATCGAGGAGACAAAGGCGCGGTCGATCTTGAGCTTGTCGAAATGGAATTCGCGCAAGCGGCCAAGCGAGGACTGGCCGGTGCCGAAATCGTCGAGCGAGACGCGGATGCCGACGCGCCGCAGATCCTCGACGATCTGCGCGGCCGAGGCCGGGTCGTTCATCAGGCCGGTCTCGGTGATCTCGATCTCGAGGCGGCGCGGATCGAAGCCGGTGCGGTCGAGGATCGCCAATATGTGCAGGCCGGTGTTCTGATCGACGAGCTGCGACGGCGACAGGTTGAAGGACAGGAACAGGTCGCTCGGCCAGCTCCTGGCGGCTTCGGTCGCCTTGCGCAGCACCAGCTGCGACAGCGGACCGATGATGCCGCGTTCCTCGGCGATGGGAATGAAGACGGTCGGCGGGACGGCGCCGAGATCACGATCGGTCCAGCGCGCCAGCGTCTCGAAGCCGATGGTGCGGCGCGTGGTGAGGTCGACGATCGGCTGGAAATGCGGCTCAACCTCACCGGCGGAGACGGCGCGGCGCAGGGCCTGCTCGATGCGGGTGACGCGCTTAGCCGCCTCTTCCATCTCGCGTGTGTAGACGACGACGCGGCCACGGCCGGAGCGCTTGGCGTGGTAGAGCGCCGTTTCGGCCTTGTTGATGAGTATCTCGGTGGTCTCGTCGCCGGAATAGAACAACGAGCAGCCGACCGAGGCCGACAGCCTGGCGGTGCGTTCGCCGACATCATAGGGCGCCGACAGGATCTCGATCAGCATGCGGGATTTTTCCGCCGCCGCTTCCTCGGAGAACACCAGCGGATAGAGGAAGGCGAATTCGTCGGCGCCGATGCGGCAGACCGTCGAATGGCCGTCCATCGAGGCGCGCAGCCGCATGGCGACCTGGATCAGGATGTCGTCGCCGGCCTTGTGGCCAAACAGATCGTTGATCGGCTTGAAGCCGTCGAGGTCGAGAATGCCAACGGTGAAAGGGGCGGGATCGTCGGCGCGGTCGCTGATCAGGCGATCGACCTTGTCGAAGAAGCGGCGATGGTTGCCAAGCCCGGTCAACGGATCGGTGAAGGCCAGATCCGTGCTTTCCCTGTTTGCCTGACCGGTGCCAAACGAAGTTTGCATCGGTGTCCCTGTTTGCGACGTCGGATTTCTTTCCAGACTGGCAGCAAACCCTTTAGGAAACGTATCCCCAAATCGATTATTCGCGGGTAAAATGCATTGCCTTGGGGAAGGTCGATGCGACTGGGGTCAACCCCTTGTTTTCAGACCGATCTTCAGCCGTTTGGCCGGACCCGATAGAGCTCGAGCGGGGCGCCGCGCGTCTCCGCCACCGGCTCCAGCCAATCGGGTACGCTGCCGCGCATCAGCCCGGCGAGAAAACCGTCCGGCGCCTTGGCCGCGAACAGCCGGCTTTCGGTGTTGCCGCGGCAAAGCGCGACAAGGCCGACATGGTGGCTTTGGACGATGGCTTTGGCGTCGGCGGCCGAGCCCAGCAAGGCATCGAACACCAGCAGGTTTCCGGTGACGTTGCGATGGTAGGGGCCGGCGAACACGCGATGGCCGGTGAAAGCGAGGATCGGCGAGCCGAGATTGGAGATGGCAAGCACCGTGGTGGGGGCCATCGCGCCAAGTGCCGCGAACGAAGCCTTGCTGTTGCAAGGCGCATCGATGCCGGCGTCCTTGGCAGGTGTGCCGGTTTCGAAAGCGTTCGATGCGGCTTGAGCGGCGCCCGACCAGATTGCATTGACCGAGATCACCCAGGCCGCGGCCATCCTGAGCACCGAGCCGCTGGATGGGTTGGCCTCGGCCCGCTGCCGCCATTTGGCGATCCAGGCCGAAAGCGGGATCACCGCGAAGGCGATGGAGAAGGTCGAGCCGCGCACTTCCCAGGCGCTGACCAGGACCGCGACCACCAGCAGCGCGCCGACGGGGCTGTCCTGCCGCCGCCAGCCGCCACGGCTGAAGTGAAGCGCCATCAGCACGATCGCCACCAGCGGCGTGGCAAAGCGCGCCACCGCCCTTGCCGGGTCATCGGAAACGAGCTGGACGATCGACTGCGCCTCTTCGATATAGCCGAGCCACATCTGCTGCAGGCGCGGGTCGAGATGGGCATAGGGTGCCGCCAGGCATTGCGGGAACAGCAACGCGACGACGAGGGCGAGCGCGGCGGCAAGCAGGCCAAGCGCCATTAGGCGCCGGGTGGCCGTGGCATGGGCGGCCCTCAAGGAGGCGATGACCGCCAGACCGGCGCCGGCAAGCCCGGTAACCGCGAACTGCACGACCGAGAATGTGTCGCACTGGGCCTGGCCCCAGGATGAGACGGGGACGGTGGTGACGAAGACGAGAGCCGAGACCCCGGCGACGCCGAGGCCGAAATCCCTGGCGATCAGCCTTTCGCCGTCACCCTTGACGAGGAACAGCAGCGCGACGACGGCGCCGAGGGCGCCGGCATAGGGAGCGCTTTCCATGCCGATGGCCAAGGTCAGGGTGGCACAAATGCCGGCGACAAGGGCCGCCAGCCGGCGCGTGGGCGCCTCGAGCAGCAGAACGAGGCTCGCCAGCGTCAGCATCAGCTGAACATTGTGGTGATCGAGCGCACCGGGCGAAAAGATGCCGATATAGTACAAGGCCGCCCCGCCGACGACGGCAGCGGGCAGCACCGCATGCGGGCCGGCGGAAGCGCGCGCGGCGCGGATGATGAAGAAGATGGCGAGAAAGAACTGCAGGGTGGGCCAGAGTATCTGCACGATCTGTTCGGACAGGGCAGTGCTGCCTGTGAGGGTCGAACCGGCAAGGATGGCAAGCGCCAGCGGCGCGTCGAGCAGCCGCGACCAGTGCATGACGAAGCCGCCTTCCAGCCCCATCCTGTACTGGTGCAGGTCGAACCAGCCCTGGCCGGCCATGAGGTCGCGGACTTCGACCAGTTGCAGCAGGCTGTCATTGTCACCGGCCGGATTGGCCAGTTGCGCGAACCCGGCATAGGCATTGAGCGCCAGCAGCAGCAAGGCGGCAAGCAGCGCGAACGCGATATCGGACTTCCCCGTGGAAGTTCCCGTTGCTGTGCCCATCCCGATCGCCCCTGGCGGGAATGCCGGGCCTTTCCAAGCCAATCGACACTCATGAAGTCGGCCTTAAACCTAGCCTTAACGGCTTCAATAAATAGTAAAACCGCCTGAACGAGGCCGGTTTCCGGCGCGCGACCGTATGGTCGACAAGGCATTCGGAGACGAAAATGCCGCAAGACCCTGTCATCGCCGTCCTCCTGCCTTGCTACAATGAGGAGCTGACCATCGCCGAGGTGGTGCGGCGGTTCCGCGAGACGCTGCCGGCCGCCACGATCTATGTCTATGACAACAATTCGAAGGATCTGACGGCGCTCCGCGCCCGCGCGGCCGGCGCCATCGTCGTGCGCGAGCCGCGCCAGGGCAAGGGCAATGTGGTGCGGCGGATGTTCGCCGACATCGACGCCGACATCTATTTGATGGCCGATGGCGACGGCACCTACGCGCCCGAGGACGCGCCGCAGCTGATCAACACGCTGCTGACCGAGCGAAGCGACATGGTGGTGGGCACCAGGCGCGGCGTCACCGACGATGCCGGCCGGGCCGGCCATGCCTTCGGCAACCGTGCCTTCAACAGTCTCTACCAATGGCTGTTCGGCAGCGATTTCAGCGACATCTTCTCCGGCTACCGCGTCTTCACCCGGCGCTTCGTCAAGAGCTTTCCCGCCGTCTCCGGGGGCTTCGAGATCGAGACCGAAATGTCGGTGCATGCTTCGCAGCTCAAATTGCCGGTCAGCGAGATCGCGCTCGACTATGGCCGTCGTCCGGAGGGCTCGTCGTCGAAGCTGTCGACCTTCCGCGACGGCGCCAAAATTCTCTGGATGTTCGCCATGCTGGTGAAGGAGACGCAGCCGCTGCGCTTCTTCGGCGCCTTTTCGCTGTTCTTCCTCGCCTCGAGCCTGTTCCTGATGGCGCCGGTGCTGGTCGAATTCGCCGAAACCGGCCTCGTGCCGCGCATGCCGACCTGGGTGCTGTCGGTCGGCCTGCTGCTCTTGTCGATGCTGGCGGCGGTGACCGGACTGATCCTCGATTCCGTCTCGCGCGGGCGCGCCGAACAGAAGCGTATTTTCTACCTCTCCATGCCTTCCGGCCGTGTCGAGCGCAGCGCCACCGAGGTGGTGCGGAAGCCGCAACCGGGCAAGACCCCGCGCGCGGCCTGAACGATGCAACGCCTTGTCCGGTTTGTCTTCGCCGGCGGCATTGGTTTCGCCGCCGACGCGGCAGTGCTCTGGCTGCTGCTGGCCATCACGCCGCTCGGGCCGTTCGTCGCCCGCATGCTGTCGATCGGCTTCGCGCTCTGCGTCACCTGGCAGATCAACCGGTATCTGACCTTCTCGCCCTCGCGCCGTGGCGTGGCAGAGGAGGGCGCCCGCTATAGCGGCGTCGGCATCGCCACCAGCGTCGTCAACTATCTGGTCTACTCCTGCATCCTGTTCGCGGTGCCCGCGGCCCCGCCTCTGGCCGCGCTTGCCGTCGCCTCGCTGGTTGCCATGGCGCTGTCCTTCCTCGGTTATTCCAGACTGGTCTTCGACCGTTAGCGGCGTTGCCCGATTGGCAGAAGGCGCGCCGACCCTTATATCGCTCTCTCGTCGACTGCGCTGGGGATCCGCCATGAAGTTGAAAATCGCCGTCCAGATGGACCATATCTCCACCGTGTCGATCGCCGGCGACACCTCGTTCGCGCTGTCGCTGGAAGCGCAGCGGCGCGGCCATCAATTGTTCCACTACACGCCCGACCGGCTGTCGCTGCGCGACGGCAAGGTGTTCGCCCGCATCGAGGAGATGCAGGTGCGCGACGACAAGGGCAACCACTATTCGCTGGGCGAGAAGGTGCGCACCGACCTGTCCGAGCTGGACGTCGTCCTGCTGCGCCAGGATCCGCCCTTCGACATGAACTACATCACCACCACGCACATCCTCGAGCGCATCCACCCGAAGACCCTGGTCGTCAACGATCCGGCCTGGGTGCGCAACAGCCCGGAGAAGATCTTCGTCACCGAGTTTGCCGATTTGATGCCGGACACGCTGATCACCAAGGATCCGCTGGAAGTTGCCGCCTTCCGCAAGGAATTCGGCGACATCATCGTCAAACCGCTCTACGGCAATGGCGGCGCCGGCATCTTCCATCTGCATGAGGCCGACCGCAACCTCGCCTCGCTGCTCGAAATGTTCGGCCAGCTGTTCCGCGAGCCCTACATCGTGCAGCGTTACCTGAAGGATGTGCGCAAGGGCGACAAGCGCATCATCCTGATCGACGGCGAACCGGTCGGCGCCATCAACCGGGTGCCGGCCGAGCACGATTCCCGCTCCAACATGCATGTCGGCGGCCGCGCCGAAAAGACCGAGCTGACAGAACGCGAGCGCGAGATCTGCGCCCGCATCGGGCCGTCGCTCAGGGAGCGCGGCTTCATTCTGGTCGGCATCGACGTCATCGGCGACTACATGACCGAGATCAACGTGACGTCACCGACCGGCGTGCGCGAAGTGCAGCGCTTTGGTGGCGCCGACATCGCCAGCCTGTTCTGGGATGCGGTCGAGGGCAAGCGGAAGTAGCCCGTTTTCATTTCGTATTAACCATGTTCCGTTTCCGCAACCGGACGCAATCCAGCTGCAACCCAAGCGGTCGCATGTTCGTTCAACGTTCCTGATTTGATCGAAGGCGTCTTGCGGCCCGTGCTCGCGGATATCGGCCGCCTGGCCAGAACCCATGCGCCTACGGCAGCATCCGCTAGGAGCGAGGCCCGCCGCCGCCTGAGCGCGTCATCACCATGCTGCCGGGCTTTATGGCAGCCATGAAGGCGGAAGCCGCGGATGCGTTGGAAAAAGAGGCCATGGATGCCTCTGCATCCGCAACGCTGGCCCATTGCACCACAACGCGCCAGGTCCCGTTGTGCCCAGCCTCGGATTGCCGCGAAACAAACCCCGGCTGTAGCGCGACGTGTTCACGTTCGACGGCCTGGTCAAGCGCGGCGAATTCCTCGACAGATACGCCGTCCCTGATCGTCAGGGTCACGACCTCAAAGACGGGACCGGTCGTCATGGCTTGCTCCGGGAGAATGGGGGCGCCGTTCGGCGCCCCACTTTGGTCAGAAGCCGAACTTGCCGTTCTGGTTCTTCCACTCCGCCTTCGCCGGGATGGTTTCGATCGTATCCCAATGCTCGGCAATCTTGTCGTTCTCGACGCGGAACAGGTCATAGAAGGATGTCGGCGCGCCACCGAAAGTGCCCTCGGCTACGGTCAGCACAAAGTTGCCCTCGCCCAGCACCAAGTGGATGGTGTCGTACTTCATGGTGATGCCATTGGCGGCCATAGCCTTCAGCGCGGCGCCCAGGCCGGACAGGCCATCACCAATCTGCGGGTTGTGCTGCAGATAGTTGTCGCCATCGACATAACCGGCCAGCTTTTCCATGCGGCCATTGACGAGGATGTCGTCGACAAACGCACGCACCAGGGTCTTGTTGGCCCCGGTCCGTTCGATGTCGGCGGCTGCGGTCGGGCCGTCCGTCATCGTATGACCGCTCGGATTGGGGCCGGCCGTCTTCTGCAGATTGTCCCAATGCTCGACGATCTTGCCATCCTTGAAGCGGAAGATGTCGAAGCCGATTTTGGGGCCGAAGAAGTTGTAGTCGGTGTGGGCAAACACAAAGTCGCCGTCCTGGAATACGCGCACGGTGTTGACCTTGGCCGAGCCCGGTGGAAGTGCCGCCAGCGCTGCACCGAGGCCGGCGATGCCATCCGCGATGGCCAGATTGTGCTGGGTGTAGCTGCTGGTGTTGATGACACCAACAGGTTCGGCGGCGCCGGTCTCGATGGCCTTGAGCAGATCGACGACCTGCTGTTCTTGAATGGTCAATTTTTGATCCTCCGTGTGAGCGTAAGCGGCCGGGGTGGAGAACACGACGGGCGCGACGGGCAGCAGTGAAGCCGCAAGGGCAAAGCCGATGGAACGATAGAACGGACGCATATATGTATCCATCTCTGTTACAGATAAGTATGTATCTATTCTAGTCACACTTCTCTGTAAAGAGGCTGGAAGCAACATTTTGGGCAACCGGTCTAGGCCTTGGCAGCCAGCCGGTTTTGCGCCGCCACATCATGCGCCATGTCGGCTATCGTGGTTTGGGCAAGCTGATCGCGCAGCGCCTGCTGGGCAGCGGCGATACGCGTCTTCAGAACCGCATTGATGTTGCGGCCAACAGGGCATTGCGGGTTTGGCTGATCGTGCAAGGCAAAGACTTCGCCGTCATCGTCGATGGCGCTGTAAACGTCGCGAAGCGTGATCTGGTCGGCAGGCCGCGCGAGCAGAGCCCCGCCCCCACTTCCCATCTGCGACGTCGTCAGACCCGCCTTGGCGAGTTGCGACAGGAGGCGGCGGATCAGTGTGGGATTGGTGTTCACACTCGAGGCGATCACCTCGGACGTCGCGGGCTCACCGGCCAGGGTCTCGATGAAGGTCAGGATATGCGTGGCGACAGCAAGGCGGGAGTTCATGGCAGCGTCCAAAGTTGTGTAACCAATGTAGTCACAGAGAGGTAAACCAACAAGCCAGCACCGAGAAGGGGCAGACCGTTTCCCTGCCAACGGGTCCGCCTATGTTCCCGTATTGTTCTTGATTAACCCGAAAATCTGTGGTTGTCTAAGGTGGCATCGTTCACGGCCCGGTCGCAACGGCCGTGGACGAACCGGCATCCGGGGGTTGAAACAAAATGGTGGCGCGGGTTCGCACGGTCGCTTTCCAGGGCATCGAGGCCGTGCCGGTCGACGTGCAGGTGATGATCGCGCCCGGCAAAGTCGGCATGCAGATCGTCGGCCTGCCCGACAAGGCGGTGGCCGAAAGCCGCGAACGCGTGCAGGCCGCGCTCCATGCCTCCGGCCTGTCGATGCCGTCGAAGAAAGTGACGGTCAATCTGGCGCCCGCCGATTTGCCCAAGGAAGGCAGCCATTACGATCTGCCGATCGCGCTTGGCCTGATGGCCGCCCTTGGTGCCATTCCGGGCGACATGCTGGCCGGTTATGTCGTGCTTGGCGAACTCTCGCTCGACGGCACCATTGCCGCCGTCGCCGGTGCCTTACCGGCGGCGATCGGCGCCAATGCCGAGGGCAAGGGTCTGATCTGCCCATTCGCCTGCGGCCCGGAAGCGGCCTGGGCCGGCAAGGATTTCGACATTCTGGCGCCGCGCAGCCTGATCGCCATCGCCAACCATTTCCGTGGCACGCAGGTGCTGTCGCGCCCCGAAGCCGGCATCCATGCCGCGGCGCGCGACCTGCCCGACCTTGCCGACATCAAGGGCCAGGAGACGGCCAAGCGGGCGCTGGAAGTGGCGGCGGCCGGTGGCCACAATCTGCTAACATTGTGGCTAATTAAACGGCGAGATGGGATTTCTGCCGCCGGGGGCCGTCACTGAGCTCCTTTTAGTCAACCTGTTGCTAGCAAGAAGCCGCTCTCGCGCATTAGGCATCCCAGCTTGTGGATCTCATATCCGCAGTTGAGAAACGGATTCGCGCGATCAGCGAATCGTCTAATAGACCGCTGGCCTGCACTCATGCCCTTGCCTTGCTTCCTGACTCGATATGTCGAAAACCTTAAATACAAAGGTGATGGTCCGAAAACTGTCGGACTTTTGCCAAGTCCGCGTTGCGCCCGTGCTGCCTCCCCATGATGCAGAACGGGTTCGATTGTATTTGGTCGATCTATTCAACGCACGCACGCGTCCACCGACCCTAAGCCGAGGATACGACTGGCTGGCGATAGCCCATCAGTGCGGGATCCCAATTGAACAAGTCGGCGTGGCAAGAAAGGTCATTGAAACGGCGCTTGATGCTATTGTTCGAGCACTTCGCGATCTCCCCCAGGGTCAGAAAACGCCAATTCAGCGGCCCATTCGGCCGACGATCATCGAAAGAGTGCCGCGGAGTTTGTCGAAAGTCCCGAAGGCAAAGACGAGGCCGGTTCAGCCGGCACAAACCAATCCGTCTCGGCAGTCCGAGCATCGGAAACCTGGTGTCAGGCCGCGCGAGATAGAAGAGTTTCCAGCTCCGAGGTCCTCAGCATGGGTTGACCCTGAATCGTTCCGAGAAGCTCTGGAACTGCAGATGCTGCGTCATGGCGACAGCTGCTGGCATTTGCACCGTGCGATCGTCAAAGACGATGAGACCTTCGATCGCTCCACGATCCGACATTGGCTAGCGGGAAACAAAGTGCCGCGCAGCGTGGCGAGCATCGAGTTTCTGGCCCGCATTGAGCGGCGGTATCGGCTTCCAGAAGGGTATTTCAAGGGGAAGCTTCCGCATCGAGCACGGTCGGCATCCGGGCATATTCTCGACGACGTAGGGACGGCAGAACGCCGCCGTCTTGCGTGGCATCTCCCCGACGACTTCAATTCCCGTCCGGCTTCCGAACAAGAAGAAATCCTAGAATGGGTTCGGCGTGTGATCATTGCTGGTTCAACCGACTATCGACGTTTCCAACGGGCGGCGATGAAACAGCGCTACGCTATCCGGTTCCCTGGTGTTTCCTATGGCAGAACTGAGTTGGCCGAGCCAGATGATGCGGACGACCTCCACACTAGCGAGCACGGTCAGGGGTCGTTCACTGATCCGGATGTATTTTCTGGCGTGATTGATGCTCCGCCCACGCTTGCCGTCGAAATGGCGGAACTCATCCGTTTTAAGACCGCTACGCTAACGGCCTTTGGCCTTCAGCGTCAGGGGGTCTGGGGAGAGGAGACGACATCCCAGAAGATTGAGCACCTCGGGCTGATGTTCGGCGCCCTTGCAGCCCATCCAAAGGGACCGGTGCGCGGGTATGGCATCCCCTATCAGCACCTTTCATTCGGCATGCTGGTCTTCCCGTCGGTCTGGGACTGGTACTTGCAATGGAGAGAGCGGCGGCGCGGTTTCTATACGAGCTGGGAGGTGGATATGCTTCGCATTTCGCTCGCCCTGACCCGTAGGGACACGGGCTGGCTGCGGCAACATCCGAAGTTGGGCGCGAGGGTTCGGCCGGTCCCCGGCTTGATCTCACAACAAGACATCGATCAAGCTCTAGGGGACTGGGATCACGCTTGTGACGTTTACTTCAAACACGCGACCTCCCGTGCGAAGGAAATCCAGCGCGTTGCTCGTGTCCATCGGGACCCGTTCGAACCGATCTTGGCCGTCCTGGAAGCTGACAGCCCCGTTGGTGAATATCGCAAAATTACCGAGGAGATTCTGAAGCTAATGCCCGATGAACGGATTTATCGTCGCGCGGCAGCAGAATCCATACGATCGTTCTTGATGTTGCGCCTAGGACTTCACCTCGGCCTCAGACAGAAGAATCTGCGGCAGTTGATGGTTTGCAAGCGCGGGCATTTGCCGCGCTCCGAACGTCAGCTTGCGGATATGAAGCGGGGGGAAATACGCTGGAGCGAACGAGATCATGGCTGGGAGGTTCTCATCCCATCGGTAGCGTTCAAGAACGCAAACTCATCCTTTTTCGGAAGCAAGCCCTTTCGGCTGGTCCTGCCAAATCTTGGCGGGCTTTACGATCATATCGAGGCCTATGTCGATCGCCACCGACGTATCCTGATGGCGGATGCTGACGACCCAGGAACGTTCTTCGTCAAGACGGTGAAGGCGACAAGTAGGGATGCAGCTTACGACCAGAACAATTTCTACGAAGCATGGCGACTGATCATCCAGCGCTATGGGATATATAATCCCTATACCAAACGCGGCGCGATAGCTGGCCTGCTCCCACATGGTCCGCACAATGTCCGCGACGTCCTCGCAACACACATCCTCAAGCAGACCGGCTCTTATGAACAGGCGAGCTACGCCATACAGGACACACCCGATATGGTCGCCAATCACTACGGACGCTTCTTGCCTCAGGACAAGGCAGCCCTGGCGGCGAGGATACTGAACCAAGTGTGGGAAGCCGCGTGATGGCCAGCGCGCGCTAACATTGTGGCTAGTTAATCGAGATTTCAGCGCAAGCTACTAACAGCTGATCGCGCAAAGTAGCCAACCAATCGGCGTATCTCAGGTCGCGCTAATTCCAAAATGCTCGTCACGCGATGGTTTTGACAGGTTTTGCGATTGTCGAACCGGGCCGCTACGTCGGTGGTTGCTTTGAGGCAACCCACGGGTATCCTCAACACCATGGTGAGACACGATCTTGAACAGAAGTTGATGCGGCGGCTGGTCGACGGACTTGCAGGCTGGGCGACTTACTATCAGGCTTGCGGCGCTGGCCGGCACTACAACGAGCATCTGTTTTATCAGCACATCGATGCGATCGCGTCTGGCCGTGGCTGGAAGGTCAGCCAGCAGCATTCACTCATCCGACCGGCCAGCCTTGGCGCGCCGCCGACCATCGATTTCATCATCTCGCGCAAAGCGGGCGAGACAGGGTCGCGCGCCGGCCTCATTTTTCTTGAGGTCAAGTATCTGCGTGGCGACAATCCTTCGCAGGACTTGGAGCAATTGAGGCGCGACATCGTTAAGTTGCGAGGTCTTAAAGCGATCGGCCTTCAGAACAATCAGCGTATCGTTCAATGCGGGGAGCCCGCCCGCTTTCTCCTCATCTGCGCGCAAGAGGTCGGGCTCGACGCGATTGCCTCCTGCGTGTCGCGGACTAACGGCGGCATCGCCAAGATGATCGGCAAGGCGCGAGTCGGCAGACCCCGCAACATCTATCGCGCAAGCATGGAAACCTACCTGCGTGAAGAGCTCGAATGGGTCGTCATCGCCATCGGCGAGCCCCGCTGGCCTCGCTAGTTGTCATATGAGGCCAAGGCGGCGCGGCAGGTCCCGATGGGCAATTGTGTCCAAAGCCATGCTTTCTGCCAACGCCGCCTCAGCCTCAAAAAGGGCCTGTAACGACCGCCTCCTCCGGCCTAGTCGTCGTAGTACATTGACTCATCCACTTGGCCCGACGTTTCCAGTTTAGGCCTGAGAAAGGCAACACGGCCGGGGAGGCGCGGAAACGTCATCACGGTGGTGAAGCTAATCTTATCTCCATGAAATACCCGGTCCTGATCACTCTCGCCGTTGAGCGACCCCGACAAGGTCGCCACCATCGCTTCCTCTCCATCGGCGCATTCGACCTCATCGATGTAGAGTTCGTCAAAATATGCGTTCGTGGTAGCCATCTCCCCGGACAACGCATCTTCAATCATCGTCGGGTCGCGCTGCACAAAAGAGTTGATTTCATCCCCAAGATCTCGGGAATCCCAAACTTCGCCCGTGAAATCACCTTGCTGTTTCAGGAAATTGGATATCTGCCGAGCAAGATTGTACGCGTTCGGCAATAGGGCAGGAAGGTTCTGAATCTGCTGCAATCGCTGATCCATTAGGGCGAGATTGGGGATTAGAATTTCCGCCTCTCCGATGGCCCCAAGCGGATATGGGCTTTCGGAACGAAGCGCTGCGGCGGTGCCGTAGCCGAAATATGCCGCTACGATTTCGTGGGCATGGCCTGCTTGCAGCTTTTCGCCCGTCAACAGACGATGATTTTCGCGCAGATGGTCTGCGCATTCCTTATGAAGAGACATAGCAAATCCAAATCACTCCGGCGTCTTGAACGGGTGGTCACAAGCGCTTGATGTCCACCTTGCGCCGGCTGATTGGTTGCCGTTAAGGTGTCGTCAGTGAAGAATTTGCCGCCTTTAGGGTCGCTTGCAGCCCAGGCCGTCGGCTCCGACTCAAAGTATAGCGCCTTAGCTGCGATTCGCGCAACAGGTCTATTCGGGGGCGGCGATGGAAAGAAATCGACAATATCGAATTCTATAAATCGCGCTCTGGACAATGGGCTGGCACCTGCGATTTTCGAAGGCAGCTGCTTTAGCGATAACTGCGCGGGACGGGTTGTCGGCCTCAGAACCGGCGGCGCAATGATGCTAGTGGCCAATTATACGGCGGGCGGTCGCGGCGAAACCCGACTGAAAAGGCACCAAGCTGCTCGTCCAAACTCCTACTGGAATGACTGCCGAAAGAAGACAAGCAGCAAATGACGTCACCGGATAGCGGCCTACAGCTCGTCCCTGAAGACTGCTGCCCACTGCTTCACCAGCTCGGAGAATGGTGACCTAGGTTCACCCAGCGCCGTTATCTCCGCCATGATTCGGTCGGCCATCGCCCTCAGCCGGTCCACCGCATCCCGCATGAGGTTAGCCAAGGCGCCGCCTTGAGCAAGCGCCTCCTCTAGATCATCCGCGAGGGTCGAAGCGTCGATCAGGAGTAAGGCCAAAAACTCCAACCGACGAAGGAGTCTGGTGCGCTCTTGAACGAGCGCAAGTCGATTGAGCCCAAAAACCTGTATGGACAGCGCGCCACGTACGCTCAGTTCGGCAGCCTGCGCGTGTGCGATGATGGCCTCAGCGTCGGCGGTGAGCGCCGGAAGCGCCGCGGACGCACCGTCCGCGGCCAGTGGCAGGATCAATCCAACGTGCTGGCGCCGATCAATCCAGTACCGCAGGTGATCCTTCGCAAGGTCCTCACACGGGTTAAGGAGCAATGGTCGCTCAGCGGCGAGAAGGCGCGCGCGGTCACGCTCAGAAGGCTCTGCAGTGACCCGTACTCCTTCTATGGGGAAGCACGCTTCCTTGCCGGTCTTGATGCTGAGATAAGCACCCCCTCGTGAGGCATTCGCCATCGCGGTGAGGCTGCGCAAGTCGCCCGGCGTCTGCTGGAACCTTCGTCGGTTGCAGTCGATGCAGCTCGGCAGCAGATTCTCCCAATCAGCAGCCAGCCACCAGTAGCCTCGGTGCGCGGGCTCGCCCTCCACCTCACCCTTCGGACGAAAGTGCTCAATATCCACCGGGCCTACGACGTCGTAGCGGGCCTCACAATAAGCACACTTGCCATGAAACAGAAGCTGCAGCGTATGCCGAACGTCGTCACCCTTGTAGGCTCCGAAGTCAAAAGACTTTCTGTGGCCCTTGGCATCGTACTGGATCGGTCCACCGAAGAACGTTCGTGCTCGCGCCAACTCATTCGCCCCTGCCCTTCCTGGGCCTGTGAGGCTGGCCGGTGCCTTGACCCCGGCTCGCGTGACGCTCCTCACCTCAGTAACGCCCTAGTAGGTCGACGATCCTCGCACGGGTTACCTCACGTAGACGCCGCCTGTCTGCCGCTGGAGCGGACGCCCTAGCTCTCAGGAAATCTTCGACTGCCTCCTGAACCAACCTCTCAATCTCCGTAGACCCGATCGGGAGCGCTCTTGCGACTTGGTCGCCAACTAAACGGCGTAAGTCCGCGAGGGCCAAGTCGCCTGGGCCCTCGCCTGGCTCACCCGCCAAAAGATCGCCCGCCCTCGCGAGCGTCACTTCGGTGGCGACATCGTCGGTGGAGAACAGGTCAAAGAAGTCGGACGTAAGCAGTTGCTCCACAGTAAGTGCGGAGACAGGCGGAAGATCCTCCAACTGTTCGACCGCCGACGGAAGCCCGGCGTCACCGCGTTTGAAGACCCTTCGAAGAACCACGAGTTCACTGGTCGACAGCCCGCGCAGGCAAAGAGGGTCGTGGGTGGTCATGACAAAGGTTACGCCAGGCAGCGCTTCTCGTAGACCACGTACAACTCGCATCTTCCATCGTGGGTGAAGGTGGGCTTCGACCTCGTCGATGAGAACTACGGCCCTAGCGTTCGCGAGCGACGCGCTGCTCGCGTCTTGCGCCTCGACAAGCCCACGGAGAACATGGCAGGCCATGCTCAAAACCGACCGGAAACCCGACGATACGAGGTTCAAGGGAGTGCGGATCTCCACGCGCGATCCATCGTCAGCAATGCCGCTGGTGACTAGCAGGCATTTTCCACCTTGAACGGCGATACCGCCATACTCGTCGTCGATCGCGAGGATCTGGTTCAAAGATCGTCTGACCTCCGCAAATAGAGGCTTCTCCGAGATTGAGACCAGCCACCTCTCCGGGTTTGGCAAGACATGTTCCGGGCGGAAGATCGAGATCACGGAGGAGCTTGCCCGTTGGCCCACGATGTCGTCGGCAAAAATTCTGAACGCGCCGTAGGCGAATACCGGTGTCCGGCTCTCGTTGTCCTCGCCGTCACCCACGAGCTCGCCGGACCGGATTTCGAGATTGACGCTGCTGCCGTCCTCGAACTCAGCCGTAAGCTTCGTGGGACGAAGCTCGCCGGTACCTCCGAGAAAGTCAGGATCCAGCATTAGCGAACTTGACGATATATCAAGATCGGAGCGCGCTGAGTCGCCTGCCAGAAGAAAGGCGATCGCCTCCAAGATGGAGCTCTTCCCGACCGCATTCTCGCCGAGGATCATCAATGCCGGAGCATCGAGCTCGGCACCTTTTCGCCTAGCGAGCTCGTCCGTTGCGAGCGCGACGCCCACCTTCTGTGAGGGCGGTTCGCCATGCAATCGCAACTCAAGTCGCAAACGGTCCACCGACTTAAAGTTGTGAATCTCGAATGCAACCGGACGGGCCCTACCGCGCATCACTACCCGTCGTCGCCTCGGGGCCCGCCGCAGCGTCTCTGGATTGGCATTCAGCGACAGCAGTGCATTGTCCAGCTGCTTCCTGAAATTGGCGGTTCCTATGCGCTGGGCGTAGTAGTCTCGTATTGTGTTCGGCGTCAGCCGCGGAGCGGTAGAGGAGCCACTGACCATCCTCCTAGCAAGCTGGTACAGCAGCAGGTACCATAAACCGCCGTATTCCATTTCCGCGAACCTAAAGGGGCCGGCAGGATAGCCAGGCTCGGCTAGTTGGCGGAGTTCGACGAGGTAGCGCTCGAATCTTCGGCCACGTCGTGAAACAAGATCGTCGCGGTCGAGACGGAAGTGGCGGACGGTCGCATCACCCCGCTCCGAAAGACCGATGATCCGGCCGTCCAGTGTGGCGGCGAGGTTCAGCCGGAAATTCTCGTCACCGCATGGGTCGAGGAACACTTGGCGCTCCGTTCCAGGAAACGGCCAGAGGCCGGTGCGATTCCGCGCATAGACCTCGACGTGCGAAGGCTCCGGCAACGGCATCCGCTGCGACCGCATGGGGAAGACTGAGGGCTCAAGGGGTCGACAGCCATCACAGATGGCGTAGATGTTCGCCCAGTCGTTGACGAGCCAAGTGTAATAGAGGTGGCTCAAGCGCGCGAATTTGGGCGCAACGCTCGAGGACGGTCCAGCCTCCTCGGGAGGTCTGAAACGATACGATGCGACTTCGACCTCTGATTCGCAGAAAGCGCACCTGTTCCGGAAGAGCTTCCGAACAGCGTCGACAAGCTCGGAATCCTCCACTGCGAAGGGTGACATTCGCACCCGTTCCTGCTCGAGTCGCGCCGAGTCCGTCGTGAAGATGTCCCTCAGCACCTCCCTTGCCCTGGACGACCGCTCGTCGGAGAGGCACGAAGGAACCTCGACATCCGCCCTGTTGAAGTGCTGCATCCGCCCCCTCCCCTTCCCGCCGTCGGCAGGACAAACATGCCTATGGCTACAACCAAGCATCGGGCAGGCAGCTTCAGCCAAACTGCATTGCCCGCACTAACCCTGCGTCAAGCTGCGGAACGCTTCAACTGCGCTGGGCCGCTATCACGGTGGGTTAGCGAGAGAATCTCGTCCAGCACGTCGTACAGTACCTCCGCGATTTGGAAAGCGAGCAGCGGCGGCACGGCGTTCCCGACCTGAACGTACTGCTGGGTCCGATTGCCAAGGAAAGCATAGTTGTCGGGGAAGGTTTGAAGGCGCGCCGCCTCACGAACCGTCAGACTCCGGCACTGCGTCTCATCGGGGTGGATGAAATAGTGCCCATCCTTGGAAATGTGGCTGGTCACGGTGGTGGCGGGCTCTCCCCAACACTGCACTCGGAAGCGATCTGCGAAATTGCCGCTGCCCCAACTCCCATGCGCCGGCGCGAGGCCTGAGGGAAAGTCACGTGCCTTCGGAGATGTGCCGGTCTCCGCCGCGAAGCAAGCCGCGAAGCCGTATCTCGCGATGTCCGCCTCCATGTGGCTGCGGCTCGCGTGATTGGGCAGCGATCGGAGATTTTCGTCCACCAGCCAAGCGGCCAGACGTGCGTCGGCTACGGGGGCCAGCGCGTTACTGCTCCTCGACCGTGGGGGTTCCGCGAGGATAAAGTCCTCTGCTGAGCACAGGCGCGTGGCGACCTTGTCGAGTATCTCATCCTCCTCGGCGAAGGCGGCTTCGGCAGCGGACCTTAGCGCACGCGCGGCAGAGACGCGCCATGCGGATCCGTCATCCGCGACCCGGCTAAGCCCACTGCGCAGCGGTGGCATCGACCCGATTGTCAACCTCACTGAAGGCGCGGGTCTTTCCTCGAGGCCGCGGCGGACGCGCTCCGCGAGTTGTTCTTCATCTTGCACCAGGTCGCGCCTTATTCCCAAGAGGATCACCCGGTGCCGGCGCTGGGGCACGCCGAACTGCTCAGCTTGCACCACATACCTGGCGCCGCCGCGTCGGCTGCCGGGCGCTAGCGGCAGTACCACGTAGCCAGGCAGGCTGTCGCTGGAGCGGGTGAGGTCGGCGATCACCTGCGCGAAAATTCCTCGGCCCTCCACGCTTGATGACAGGAACCCCTTCACGTTCTCCATCACGAACGCGGCCGGCTGCAAGCGGCCGAGAAGTCTGATGTATTCCCGGTACAAGAAGTGGCGATGGTCCTCACTCGGCACGTAATCGGCGATACCCTTGTTTCGGGACCTGCCCGCTAGCGAGTAGGCTTGGCAGGGAGGGCCGCCGATCAGCACTGCCCTGTCTCCAGCATCCTCCCTGATGGCGTCCACGAGGGGATCGATCACGGCATCGGCGCCTTCGCCGGCCAGCTCCAGCCGGAGCGTCTCGCCGACAGCCGCCTGCCACTCCAGCGGATGCCGCGCGCGAAGGTCGCCGAGATCGATTGCCCCGTCGACGAGGTCGTAATAAGCCGGCGGCGGCCGCTCGAACTGACGCACGAAGCTGCGGAGGCGCAATGTCTGGAACGCCGCCTTGTCCCTTTCCACCGATAGCGCGATGTCGAACGCTCGGTGTCCCCCGCGACGGACTCTGGCGAACCCCTCCGCCAGCCCCCCCGGGCCTGCGAAGAGATCCAGCACCTTGAAAGCGCCTGTCATCTGATCAAACTGAGTGTTCTGCATCGCCCCTCATACCAAGTGAGTAGCCAAGGAGAAACCTTCGAAAAATGGCCGATGTCGTCGATACATCAACAAGATCGCGCATGATGGCGGGGATCCGCGGGCGCGACACCTTGCCCGAAGTCAAGCTGCGGAGCGCACTGCACCGCCGTGGGTTTCGCTTCCGGCTGCATGACGGCTCGCTTCCCGGGCGACCAGACATCGTATTGCCGCGCTGGCGCGCGGTCGTGGAGGTGCACGGCTGCTTCTGGCATCGGCACACCGGATGTCGTTTCACCACGACACCAAGCACGCGGCCGGAATTCTGGTCGGCGAAGTTCGATGCTAACGTCCTGCGCGACCGACGGAACCGCGAGGCGCTGTTGCTCGCCGACTGGCGCGTCGCCACGATCTGGGAATGCGCCATCCGCGGTGCGCTCGTCGACGACGTGGCGGACCGCCTCGCGGACTGGCTCGCGAGCGGGCCTGCCACGATCGAGATCGGCTGACTTCGGTGATACCCCATTCGTCGGTCATTCACAGCGCGGTCACCGGGGCGCCAACCTCGTCGAGGCGGGTAAAGAGGTTCTGGAGCGCCCGCTTCTCGGACTGCGACAAGCCGAACTGATATCGGCCAAGTTTCTCCAGCGCTCCGTTGGATCTCGGCGAGAGCAGCTGGCGCTTGGCCGCGATCGCGCGGATCAGCTCCGCCTTTCCAGCCAGGCCCACGAGCAGCGTTTCGAACCCGACTTCGTAGTCGATCTTCTGTACGGCCACCGCGGTGCGCCGCTCTTCGCGCGCCTCCTCGCGGTCGAGCAGGAGGTGATCGGGTAGATCGGGAATGTCGAAAGCCGTCTTGCTCACGCGCTCCCAGCACGCCTGCGTCTTACAGTATTCGCCGACGTTGCGAGTTGTCGTGGGCGCGTCACGGATGGTTCGGGAGACCTGCGGCGCCAGCAGCTCGATCGCCCGCACTATCTCCTCCGGTATATCCTGCGAGTTCCAGACCACTTGGAGATTAAGACCCGCCTTGCCGCCCGCCCGAGCGCGGTGCACCAGCCAGGCAAGCGTGTATGCGACCGTCTGCGACTTGTACCCACGGTCGGCGGCATACCACTCAGAACCCCCGACAAGTCTGTCGGTTGAGCGAAACAGCAGCGCTTTAGCGCACGCGTTGCGATACCAAGCCTCATTGAACTCGGTTTGCACCGCCTTCCACCGATCCGCCGCCTTCTCCGCGAAATGGATGAAGCACTTCTGCGCGCCTCTCGACACGATGTCCGGCCGCGGCTCGAACGTCGTCTCGTACTTGGCGAGGTCAGTCTTGTCCATGAGCTGGCTGCGTGGAAACTCCAGCTCGTGCTTTCTCCGCTGCGCCTGCGTCATGTACGCCGAGGCATCCCGATATTGCCCTCTCGCTCGCTCGTAGAACCACTTCGAGCCGGACAGAGCACCGGGCCTGGGTGGCGCACTGACCCGGCGCGACGTCTGCTGCATCGCGAGGTGGAACGGATGACTCGAAAAGAAGTCGGCCTCGCTGATCCGGTTCTGCGTATTCGCGTA
Organism: Mesorhizobium sp. CNPSo 4671; assembly: GCF_057784245.1. Lineage (NCBI taxonomy): Bacteria > Pseudomonadati > Pseudomonadota > Alphaproteobacteria > Hyphomicrobiales > Phyllobacteriaceae > Mesorhizobium > Mesorhizobium sp. CNPSo 4671. The sequence goes on from NZ_JBWLUW010000004.1 coordinate 510,189, forward strand.
ACGGGAGATCTTCGGGACCAGATCCTCCACCATCTCCGGGCTGACCACCGATAGCTTCATCTGGACGTGGACTCCCGCGAGGTCCGCCTTCGCCTGGTCCTTCGCGTACAGGATCGACGCCGTCGTCTGCCCGCCGTTTACGATCTGCAGGTCGCGTATCGCAGTGATTGCGAGCTGGCCGTCCGGTAGTTTGGAAGTGGACACGTCTGACGCCGTTGCGGTCAGGCCGTTGTTGTAAGCGAAAAACATTCCCGGTCGCTCACGCAGCGTTGCAATAATGCCACGGTTCACCTTGGTCTTCGCCTGCAGGAAGGTGCGTACGTTCTGCTCCAGCAGTTGCGCACCGTAGAGGCCGTAAATATCGGCCAGCAGCTGACCGGGAAGGGCAACGAGATAGGAGCGGTAGTCGCTGCTGTCCGAGGACGCCTCGAGACAGGGTACAGGCGACGCACCGATGTCCGCGAGAACGATCTCGATCGGTTGCGGCGCGGAGCTCGCGGCGGTCGCCTCTGCGTAGCGACCGAAGTCGAATACGCTGTACGTGACCGGCCTGCCCATCATCTCCTCAGCCACTTGCGGCGGGCGCTTGGTCGACATCCGGGCGTTTGAGAACAGCATTGCCCGGACGCGGCGGATAGATCCGGACTGACTGTAAATGGGGTATGCCGCCCGGAAGGCCGCGCTAGTATCCTCCAGTTGGTTGATGAACGATGACTCGGCGGCCTGTTCCAAAAAGCTGCGAACGCGGCGCAGCAGCGTGTCGATCTGTCCCGCATTGAGCGTCTGGAGCTCAGGCTCGGATCTGAAGTCGCAAACGGCGACGTACAGTGTACCATGCTCAGCGTCGAGCGCAAAGCCGTCGATCTGCCAAGTGTTTCGTCCGCCCTCGCGCCGGGCAGGCGTGTGCTCGAGATCGATTGTCTCTCCTACCTCGCAGGCGACCGCGGCGTACAGATTGAAGAAGGCATCCGCCTGCAGGTCACCGGAGGCATCGGCTTCGAGCAAGAGCTCGTTTCGGAACTCTGCGAAGGCTCCCTCGAGTTCCTTCATCCGGATATTCCTCCAAAGGCCGTTTCCTCCTCGATGCGGAAAGACATACAATCGGCGACCCGGATGCGGTAACGAACGTCCTCGACGCCGGGTCGGAGATCGGCGCGAGTGATGCGCGGGAATCCCTCGCCGACCTCGAAATAGTTCCTGTCGATCAATCTCCAGTGGTCGTCGTATTCCGGCAGGTCCTGCCAACCAGCAATGTCGAGGCCAATTTCCAGCCGTGCGCGACATTCCGGCATCTCCATGCTCACCTGCGACAACTCCCTGGCGAGGCCATTGAGGCTGGCAGCGCCCGGCTCGCCCTTATCGCAAGCCGCAACGCCCTGCTGGCAGATCACGATGCGGCTGCTTGCGGTGTCCAGTTGATCCTCAGAGGAAATGCGGAGCCTGCGGTCAGCGGTGGTGCCTTGAGTCTTCACCTCCACGATCAAGCCGGATATGGCGAAGTCCTGCTCATCGCCATATGGCCCGCGCCAGCTCGCAACCGCCAGCGGCAGACCGAACCGTTGGCACATGATGTCTCTAAGGAACAGCAGCTCGCCGACCAGACCCAGGATCTCGTTACGAGAGAGCAGTTTCCTCCGCCGCCGAGCGAGCACCTCCTGCCACTGCCGCAAGCGGCCGAGCAGTATCCGCCGCGCCCGCGCACCTTCGCCCGCCTCAAAGACCCGGGTCACATCAAGCAGATCGGTGCACAAGACGCGAAAGATCGCGAAATCTTCCTCATCATGGAGTGTAAGCGTAAGGCGCGAGACGCCGCCTCCGAGGTCGTCGACGACCACGTCCATGCCAGCCGGCGGTTCGGACGAGGCGCCCTCGTCCGAACCGCGTTCGGCATCGAGCTGAAAAACGTATCGGCCGCGCGCGTCTCGGCCGATTCGGAAGTCGAGCGGATGGCTGCCGTCAGCGCGCAAGACATTCAGCGAGCCGGGATCTCGCGATGGCGTGATGGCGCTCCAGTCAGCCAGCATTTTGGTCCCCATTTATCGCGTCCGCGTCGTCGTCCTCCTCGCCTGCCGCGAAGAGCTCAAGCTGCCTCTTGTAGATCGCGTTAACCTGATAGACGCGCGTCTTGGCGGGTTGGGCGGTGCCGGGCAGCGCGAAGGAGAGCGTGATAACCGGATTGCCTATCGCGAGGGAAGCGTCGGACTCGGCCTCAGGGCTGAGAAGTGCGTTGAAGACGTGGATCAGCAGCAGCGGGCGCAACCGTGCCATGCACGCGGCGCGCTCCCCGCTGATATCGTCCGCTGCCGCGATCTCCGTTGCGTGTCTGATCTCTTCCGCGCCCATGCCGATCGACACGTCCGGCTTGTCGGCGACCCGGTTCTTCTGCCCGTTCACGCGGTAGGTACCGTGCTGAACTATGCCACGGCGGCGCGCGCGGGGGCGGACCTTGAGTCCTGCGACATCTACCGCCAAACCGGTCTGCAATTGTGGAACTGCGACATCCCACTTGGACAGTTCACCTTTGATTCGGTCGCCTATGTAGTCTTGGAGCAGCGAGGTATCGCTGATCCGTCCAAGATCGGGATGCACCGCCGAGAATGAGAACGAGCGCAGGACTTCCTGCACGGACGAACCGTCGACGTCACTCCAGAGAAGGTGTCCAGCCGCCGCCTCGCGCGGCGCGCCTATCACCTCGAAGAGACGGGCGACGGCGGCCGTGTTGGACTGGTTGGCCTCCAGACTATTTGGAAGCGCGTGCCCCTCGACGTGGCGGGCAGAGTAATCCTGTGAGATGGTCATCGCGGTCGCGGTACGCATCTTGTTTGCCGCGGTGACGCGGATGGCGAGCTGGCTTTGCCGCACCTTGAGGCCGAAGTCCGCTGGAGTCTGCCGCAACGTCTCCATTCGCTTGACCTCGAGCCGCAGTTCTTCAGTCGCGTCGTCGACATCCTCGTAGTGGTCGAGCGAGATCTTGGGCAGGTAGAGTCGGCAGATGTCTTCGTAGCCGGGTCGGTAGCCGAACCACCGGGCCATCTGCATCAGTGTGTCGCTCGCGGCGGTGTTGCGTAGGATATAAGAGACGGTGAGCCCCTCGAGCGTGAGCCCACGTGACAGGGCGAGGCCGCCTATTGCGATTACATGCAGGCCTTGCTCGCGCCTCGCCGAGTAGTCTAGTACGCCACCCTTCATGTTGACCGTCCGGGTCTCGATGCTGGCGACGGCTTCCAGCATGACCGGCAGTAGGTCATCGAACACGACCTCGAGCTCCCCGTACTCCTCATTGAAGGTCGCCCGCAAGTCCGCCATGGCCGGATCCTCGACCTGCGACGGCGGCAGGCCCGCGTGGACCGTGATCGCTTCGCGAACCTTGGTGAGATAGGCGTAGACGAGCCCTTGGACGGACTCCTGCACGCCATTGAACCTGCTGACGTTGACCATCATCGAGCAATGCTTCGCGCCTTGACCTCGGAGCACACGGATCGCCCGGGTCAGGCAGAAGGCGCGGATCGCCTTGAGCAGCGACTCCGGCAGATTCGCCGGCAGCTCATGTGACTTGTGCGCTAGAGGCAGCACCTCGCGGTAGTCGGCTACGGTGCGCACCATGCCGTCACGCAGGTCGCCGTGCTCCCAGAACACGCGGCGTGACCCAACGTAGTTGTTTGGAGGGTCCAGAGCCTTGATGAAGTTCCTCGGAAAGAGATCGTCGGTCTCCATGTCTTTCGGGGTATCGGGGTCGATGAAGATGTTCGCGAAAGGAGTGGCCGTATAGCCGACGTAGGCCGAGCGCGGGAACAGCTTGAGGATGTCCCGGATCACTCCGTTGATGGCGGTAGTTAGCTTGGGTTCCTTCTTCGTGTTGATCGAGGCGTTATCTGCCTCGTCGTCGATCAGGAGGAGTGGGAAGTCGGCGACGTCGTGCTGGCCGCTAAGCCATTCGCCCAGCCGTTCGAGCACGCCCTTGTTCTTCTTTGTGACGAAGATGATGGGCTCGTTGTGGCCCGACAGACTGAAGAACATGCCTTCCCGGCCGCTCACGAAGTCGGCGTCGCGAGTAGTTCCGTAGGACGGTATGCGCCGGACGCTGGTGTAGTTCTGAATCGGCAGCGTCTCTGCCGCGACGGGGCCGAAAACCGACTTCTTGCCAATGAAGGTCTCGTCGAGGCGTTCCTGCGTTTGTGCTCGGAGCGAGTTGGTTATGCCGGCCAGCAGGATGATCACTTTGTAGCCGGCGTCGGCTGCCTTGCAGATAAGCGCCGAGTAGTTGGTCGTCTTGCCGGATTGGACATGCCCCATCACCATGCCGCGGCGGGCGCCTGCGGCAAGCGAGAGCGGATCGCCGCACTGGTCGAGCACTTGGTCCGTATCGTGATCCAGCGTCGCGAGGACATGCGCGGGGAGCGATCCACCTTCGAGATAGAACCGCCTGAGGCGGTCCCAGTAGTAGAACGGTATGCTAGGCCGCCGGTCGGCCAGCCAAGGCCGCGCGTTCTCGACGATCATCGCGCCGCGCTTCTGCCGTGTAACGAAGGCGCCCTCCAGCTCTTTGACAATCTCAGTCCGCGCGGCCTCGTCGAGGTGGCTGAATGGGCCCGTTTCGACAAGGTGCCTGATGGCGCCCTCCGGTAACCCCTCTCCGGATCGGATCAGGTCGCCATGCAGATCGTGCACCCGGCTGCGAAAATAGGCGAGTTCACTTTCGTGCGGCATTGGTCCAGCCCTTGGCCTTGAGGTGTTCACCCACGACTGATGTGTGCCCTGCCCACGGCTCGGTTACTCCGAGCAGCTTAACGAGCCCATCGATCGATCCGGCTTGGCTCAGCAGCGCGGGAAGCGCCGCGTCGAGCGTCTCCAAGAAGGCGCGGGCGTCGAACTCGCTTTGATTCATCGCGTCCGGAGCGCGCACGACGTCCTCTCCGATGCTGATAGAGGGAAACTGTTGCTCGATGATCGATATAGCCGCCGCCGCCGTCTTAGTCCGCGCGGGGGCTGCGTCGTCCTTGAGCAGGGAGACGACGAGCGGATGTTCACGGTTGATGTAGTAGCGGATCTGCCCACCCCGCGCGTACTTGCTCCAGACCGGCGTGCTTCCGTTGCTTGCCATTCTTCCACCTCGGGATCGGAATGCGTCGCCCGAGGCGCGGCGCAAGTTGGCGATCAGTGCCCTCAGTCGGTCGCGCAGCACCGAAGGTAACTGCGCGTCCGCTTTGTCGACGGTTATCTTCCACATCTCATCGAGCGAGTTCGGAATGTCGATCGCGATACGAACCAGTTGCGAGAGCTCGCCGTGCCGAACGAGCCTGAACCAGGTCCCGTTCATGATAAGCCGATCATTCCGGTAAACGTAGAAGCCCTGATTGCGAACGAAGCCCTCTTCACCGGCGAGACGCTCATATTCGGACAGCGCCAGCTTCGAAAAGTGCGGAAGAATATACCCACGGATAGTGATCGACGAGCCGTCGGGCAGGTGGATTGTCTCAGGAAAAATAGGCTGCGTGGCGTTGTTAGTCCGATGGAAGGGATCGAATGGCTCGATGTGCTGTCCGTTGAGCGTGATCCGCAGCGGGCGGCCATTTACCTCACCCGAGAGGTAGCGATGGAAAAGTAGAGCGAGGCGCCCACGGGCGTGAGTCACAAGTTCGTTAAAAGCCTCCGGGCCGATGCGCCCGTTCTCAGAGAGTCGGTCGCAGTTCCGCCAAATCACTTCGGTTCCCGGTCCATTGAGGAGATCTGGATGCGCCAGCGCCGCGGTCTCTCCCCCGTCGAGTTCCGCCATGCTCCAGCCTTCGATTGTGTCGAGATCCCATTCCGCCCCCGAATACTCGCCTTCTCTTGACGACAGCACGGTCAGCCTTCGGCACTGCGAGAATGAAGCGGACTTCAGGCCCCAGCCGAAGCGACCAAGATCGTCTGGGGAACGTTCGGCTTCAGGATTTGTGCTCGCCGGCCTCATGGCAGCAAATAACTCGGCCGCATTCATACCCTCTCCGTCGTCCCGGACGCGGACTTCGATCGAGGTGTCGGAGCGAATGCAGCTGATGTGTACCGCGCGAGCCTTCGCCTTAATGCTGTTGTCAACGAGATCCGCGAGCGCGCTCGGCAGGTCGTAGTTGCCGAAACTGCGCGACGACATCATCAGTGAGCCCGCATCAGGTGGATTATTGACGAATCGCAAGTGTTGCCCTCCAACTACCACTGTGGCCACTTGAACTCGGTGTTTGCAAGCCTCTCTCGATTTGGACCTCGGACTATCGGTACTAAAATCGCAAAGCTCCGGTCCGCCGCCAATTTCAATTCGATTGTGCGAAATCTTCGACCGAAGGCTGGACGGTCGATGACGGAAAGAAACAGCCAGTCCAATAGGCCTTGGCCGTGTGGACCGGTCCCTCACGACGAGACCGCTCCGGTCCACGACATTCGCATGTACTTTGGACCAGTTCAGTTTACAGAGGCTACCTCAGTGGACCGAGGAGGCTGAATGTTAGTTGGCTATGCGCGAACTTCGACACTCGACCAAGAAGCTGGCTTGGCTGCCCAGGTGCGGGATCTGGCTGGCTTGGGATGCGAGAAGATTTTCAGCGAACAGGTATCCGCCTTGGGTCGGCGCGAGGCACTTGAATCGGCCATCGATTTTACCCGCGAAGGTGACACCCTTGTGGTGACGAAACTGGACCGCCTCGCCCGGTCAGTGAAACACATGTGGGAGATTCTCGATCGGCTCGCGTGCAAGGCCGTCGGGGTCAGAATTGAGAACATGGGCATCGACACTGGAACACCGACGGGAAAACTGATGTTAAGCGTTTTGGCCGGGGTCGCCGAATTCGAGCGCGAAATGATGCTTGAGCGACAGCGAGAAGGTATCGCGACGGCCAAGGTCGAGGGCAAGTATCGAGGACGAAAGCCAAAGGCGCCGGGTCATGCCACCGAGATCCTTGCCCTGCGCCGGTCCGGTGCCAGCCTGAATGCGATCGCACGGCAGCTCCGAATCGGCAAGGCCACTGTATTCCGGTTCTTGCGCGCGGTGGACGCCCCCGACGCGCCCGTCGACAACGCCTTCTCGGATACCGACGGCCCTACTATATAAGGAGAATATGGACCGGGTTCGCGCCGGTGCGAAGCCATGGGTTCCGCCTTGGAACAAACCACAATGCCCTTGTCGCCAGCCGACCGTGACGCCATTGTCGACCAAATCGTCGAAAGCATCGTCCCCTCCAGAGGATTGAACCTGAGCGGCGGCGACGAATTCGAGGAGTCACAGATCGAGGAAATGCGAAAGGACGCAACGCGCGAACGTGCTCGTCTCCTCGCTTTGTCGGACGACGAGCTGGGGCTGGAGCTCGAATTCTCGGCCGGCAACTGGACACCAGATGCTCCGCAACCCCGGCCTCGGGCGTTGCAGAACCAGTCGCAAGGCCGGCCGCTTCAAGACGTGCCCGACAAGGGCACGAAACGCGCGGCGTCGGTCCAGCTATTGCGGTCGCGACATGGCGAGCACCGGCCCAGCGGCGTATCCGACAAAACGATGCTTAGCCAGCTGAACCATGACCTGCGTTCCGCCGGGAAAGACCAGGTCAGCCACGAGACCTTCCGCCGAGCCAAGAAGGAGGCCTGGCCGACCTGACTGCAGATGGCCGGATTTGACCGGTTTTGACCTTGGCGTCGACCCCTCGGTTTCTGCGATTGTCGTGACATCGCGATGAGAACCGAAATCGAGAAGGTAAGCGAATGACCGACTTCAACGACTACGAAGGCCAGCCGACCGCCAAGGCCAGCATTTTCGACGATCTCGAAGCTATCCGGATCAACCCCTCAGACGCGCTCCAGCCCGTTTCTGAGATTTTCACGACCATCCCCGTCCGGAAGCCAGCTCGCCAGGAGTTCTTCCGCATCTGCCCCGCTCAGGCGATGTCTATCACGGTGGCCATCTTCATCGACAAGCAGGACCGCGACACGACCTATTTCGTCCCGCCCTCGATGCGGAATTGCATGTCGGGTGAGGACCGGATCGCTACGCTCTATCACTTTGTGACCACGACCGGCGTGTTGGGTATCTGGCCGGTTACCCTGCCGCAAGACGGTCGGCAGTGTAACTGGACGGCGTCGAAGTTGGCCGCCATCGGGGAGGCGAAGAACAGCTGGGTTCGGATCGCTGGCGACATGAACCTCGGCGCCTATCGCGTCTACCGCGCGCAGGGTGCTCTTGAAGACGCGAGGTTCTCGTCGATCCCGATTAACGAGATGCTGAAGATCGCTTTCGACGGGCGCGTTATCGATACCGAACTCCACCCCATCATCCGGCGGCTGCGGGGCCTGTAAGTCATGACCCTGTCTCAGAGAAAGGGCGGCGGTGGCATCGCCGCCTTCAAGGAAATTTGGCTTGTCGACTTCGAGTACAACGGCGAGCCAGAGGTGCCGAAACCCGTCTGCATGGTCGCTCTTGAACTGAAAGGCCGACGAACGATCAAGCTGTGGCGGACCGAGCTCCACGACATGAAGCGGGCTCCCTTTGACGTTGGTCCGGATAGCCTGTTCCTCGCCTACTTCGCGCCGGCCGAACTCTCCTGCTTTTTGGAACTGGGCTGGCCCCTGCCGGTGCATGTCATCGATCTTTTCGCCGAACATCGGGTTCAGACGAATACCTTCGGCGCTAAAGTCGGTAATTCTCTCTTGGACGCAATGGCGATCCGAGGTCTTGGCCACATCGAGGCCGCCGAAAAGGAGCGCTTTCGCGAACTGATTTTGTCCAGGCAGTTGTGGACGGAATCCGAGCGGCTGCAGATTCTCGGCTACTGCGAGAGCGACGTTCTCGCCTTAGCGGCATTGCTTCCTAAGATGATGCCTGACCTCGACCTGGATAGGGTCCTGTTGCGCGGCCGATACATGGCCGCTGTTGCCAAAATCGTGCGCAACGGGATCCCAGTCGATCATGAGATTTACCGCCGCGCTTGTGACAATTGGGTCGGCATGAAGGCTGGCTTGATCGCAGATGTCGATCGCCAGTTCGGAGTCTTCGAGCAGACGACTTTCAAGATCGACCGGTTCGCCAGATTTTTGGCTGCCACCGGTATCCCCTGGCCCCGCCTCCCTTCGGGCTCACTCGCGCTGGACGATGATGCGTTTAGCAGGATGGCCGACAGCTATCCAAAGATCCGCCCACTTCACGAGCTGCGCAGGACCTTGGCTAGGATGAACGGGGCCGGGCTGCAGATAAATTCCGACGGGCGCAACAGGTGCGCTCTTTCGCCCTTTTCGTCAGTGACCGGTCGGAACCAGCCATCGACTTCGAAGCTGATCTACGGGCCCGCGCGATGGATGCGCCAACTGATCAGGCCGGAAGCTGGAAGCGCCTTAGCATACATAGACTGGGCTGCCCAGGAGATCGGCATCGCCGCCGGACTATCCGGTGACGAGCGACTTGGCGACGCCTATTCCTCCGGCGACCCATATATGCGGTTCGCTATCGACGCAGGGCTTGCACCGACCGGGGCCAGTGCCCTGTCGCACCCAGAGATACGAGGTGTTTGCAAGGCGATTGTTCTGGGCATCGGCTATGGTATGGAAAAGGATACGCTGGCTGCGAGGGCCGGAATCACACCCGTGGAAGCTGCTGATTTGCTGCTAAGGCACAAGCGAATCTACAATCGCTATTGGCGATTTATCCAAGAAGCTGTCGATAGCGCCTACATCAACCTGGAGCTTCAGTCGACTTTCGGGTGGAAGGCCCGTGTCGGCCGCGAAACTAGGCCAACTTCGTTGATGAACTTTCCGATGCAAGCCAATGGAGCTGAGATGATGCGGATCGCGGCCATAGCCGCTGTCGAGCAGGGGATTCGAGTAGCTGCCCCGGTACATGATGCGTTCCTCATCGAATGCCCAATCGAAGAATTGGACGCGCGGGTAGCAGAGATGCAGGCGATCATGACCAGAGCGGGCGAGGCCGTCTGTGGTCTGTCGATCAGGACCGACGCTGCCGTCGTCCGGGCGCCTGACCGGTTCATGGACGAGAAGGGTGCCGACATGTGGGCGCGAATTGTTGGCAGGCTTCACGGGAAAGATCACGATGAGGGCTGAACGCAAGAGGGCCTTTGACCGCCCTTTCTCAGAGGTCGAGGTCGCCACTCCATTTTCTGTAGCCAAGGCTCGGCAGAAGAAGGCTAGGTTCCTGAGAGGGCCTATACCGTTCGAGCAAATCGCTACCGCTTCCAGGCTGGAGGGAAAATGCTTGGCGGTTCTGGTCGCCGTCCACCATCAGCAGGCATTGACTGGTTCTGACTGGGTTTCAATACCAAGGCACCTATTGGACGACCTCGGCGTCGATAAGGATGCGAAATCTCGCGGCCTCCGTCTGCTTGCTGATCACGGTTTGTTGGAGTTGTTCCAGCGTCCAGGCGCTAGTGCCCGGGTGAGGTTGACGCGGACCCTAAGTACCTCAAAGTCGGTCGGGAACGGTCATGACGCGAGAGCAGCGAGAGCGCTACAAAAGGGCTCTAGCCGAAACGATTTCGGGATTGAGAAGGCCGCTGTTCCATGTCACGGCGATGCTGGCGCCCAATTCGACTCGTCCAGCCCTTGAGGATGCGTTGGTTGGTTGGGCGGCGCGCGTCGATCGCTTTTACCTCGGCCGGAGTTGGCGCAAGTCGGACTGCCGAATGGCGGGCCTGGCATTTTTTGAGCTCTATCCCGACATTCATGGCCACTTGGTAGTCGCGCCGCCAGGCAAAGCCTCGGCGCTGCACTTTCTGCTGAACGCTCCGTTTTGGTTCGCGCCTGACCGTGTCGTTGAGCTTCGAGGATGTCGCCCGAGGCCAATCGCAACCAAGGGCAAGATGATGATCCAACAGGTCGCCGATACGGATCGGGATCTGGCCCGAGTTGTAGCCTACGCTGCCAAAGAGATAGAGTATCGGAACGGCGCCATGATCGACTGGAAATTCATCCGCGATCTTTGCCGCCACTGAAGTCCTTTTTTGCCATTATCGTCATTGCGGCTTCCTTCGCCACGCGTCGGTCGTCCCGGTCCGGAAATAGCAACCGGATATCGCCAATCTCCGTCACCACTCTGGTGTGGAGAATGGCAGAATATTGAACCCAGGCAGCCACCTGGCGAAACGGCTGCCACTGCGCGGCTGGCTCAAAGGCATCCCAGGTTGACCAGAGCAATCCATGGTTGGATCGTTTTAAGCTCGGTCGGCTTAGACGTCTGGCGATGCCGCCCTCGATCTCCTATATGCGCTGCTGCATGGCCATAAGGGTTTCGAAATGCCAGTTTTGTTTCAAAATGATCAATGGGCCGTCGACGAATTCGGCCTTGTCTCCGTTCCGCCAGCATCACCTATCGAGTACCTGATCGCCGCCGAGACCCTTCTTGAAAGAGGCGGCGTTGGAGGCGGGCAGCTCTACGACTGGCCATTTCAGGTGCTGGAAAAGAGCTGGGTCGATGAGGATGCCTTTATTGAGGCCTATCGCCGGTCGATTGAAATCCACGTCGGCCGATACCCATCCCGAGTTGATCATGACGTCTTGGACAAAAGCATCGCCGCTGCTCTTGCTCGGAAGGCCGAGATCCGATCTGGCGCATAACCGTCGAACTCGACCCAAGTAGCGCCCTGTTCATGCCCAAACCATCAGGGTACTGAGACGACCCTGCAAAGGGGGTGCGACATGTGGATATGCTTCAAAGAAGGGTTTGTTTCAGCAGTTCGGGATCGAAACAGCCCAGACAATCTGGTCGTCCGGGCCCGGAACGTCAGGCATCTGGAAGCGCTCTTTCCTAACCAGGAGATCACCATGTCGCCCGGCGCCGACTATGCATGTCGGGTTTATGTTTCCAAGGCTGAGTTCAGCGACCTTCTGGCCAGGAAATCTGCGGCTATCGACTATCCGAACTTCAAGGCCAGCGTGGTGGATCGGCGTCTTCATCAGTTGTACGCCGAGTTCTGGCGGCTCCACCTGCGCTACCAATGGGCCAACGGCAATTAGCGTTGCCTGTCCGCCGGAAATAATGATCGATAAACTTGGCTTTCACCGGCGGCTGAATCGGCCGATCGGGGATGGACGAGCCGGTTCGTGCCGTCCTTGAAGAAGACGTTAAAATGACGCGCCGAACGGTCCGGCACTTTGAAATCTGAGGCTGAGGAACGGCCATCGCCCCCATTGAAGAAGTCGTGCTCTTCACTTGTCATCTCGATGAGGTTTCCGGCATTTGGTCCCCTGTCACCCAAAGTGGCAACTTCGACCCCCGAGACGAGTGACTTGAGCCGACTGGCCAAATTTGCGCGAAGCCTATATCTGTCGTCTCCGGCGCGGCTACGCATGTCGGACACTAGGTTCTGAATCTCGTCACGGCTCTCGACGAAATTGGCCATCTCCGCGTCGAGGCGACGCCGCTCCCCTGCGAGCCGGTCGCTATCTACTGATAGCCCGTCGATTTCCCGCTGAACTCTGGCAAGCTCGCCCTTCAAGAAGTCGGTTGGCATTTCCTGGTCGAGCAGTAGCCGGAACGTCCTGTCTCGCTCCTTCTCAAGCCGAACCAGTTTGCCCTCCAGTGATTGAAACTCCCTCTCGATGTTCTGCTGTTCGCCGGAATCACCTTGGGGCTGGAGCAGTGACTCGAGATCGATCTCTTCGACGAACGTCAAGAACGATGACTCAAAGTCATTGTAGCGCCAAGCCACGTTGTCACAGCCGAGGCCCCGCCGCGCGTTGTCGCAGGTTAGGTACACACCGCCCTTTGGACCTTGGCCCTTGTTGATGAAGTGCATCTGCGCACCGCAATACGCGCAGCGAGCCAACCCGGAGAACAAGTTGCTGACGAACTGGCCCTTCCGCCCGGCTCCACCGACTCGTCGCTGTGAACGCCCAGCCTGGACCATGAGATAGAGTTGCTCATCAACGACTGGTGGAAAGTAGTTCGGGATGGCGGCCCCTGCGGCGATCCGCCGACCGTCGACAATCCTGTGCGGCTGGTATTCCCCAATGGCTGCGCGACTGGTGAGGATTTTCCCGATGTAGGAGGTCTGCCACCCCTTCGATCGACCAAACGGTGCGACACCTGATTTGTTCAGCCGTCTTGCAATGGCGTAGCTTCCAAGGCCCGCCGCCGCATCCTCGAAGATTGATCTCACGACCTGGGCACGCTTTTCATTCACCTCGAAGGATTTGCGATCCAACGACAAGGACAGCCAAGCCGGCGACAGCGCTGTCAGCTTCCTGTCATCTATCTTGTCACGCTTGTTCGTCCATGCCGCGCTCAACCGGCGGCTCTTCATCTGCGATTCCTCGTGGGCTCGGCTCATGATCGCCAGCGACACGACCAACTGGCTGAAGTCCGTTGTTTCGGCGGTGTAGACCTGGCCATCCGCCAGCGTGACGAGTCTAACTCCGGCCTTGATCAGATCCGTGAAGATCGAGAGCGACGTGAAGACATTTTGCCGGCTAAGGCGATCTAGGGATTCGACCAAGAGATATGAACCGACGGGGACCTGGCCATTCCTGACTGACCGCAGGAACCGGCCGAGGCTGGATTCCGCCGCGAGGTTGGCGCCCCTGAAGGCCGACACACCTAGGTCTTCCAGCTGGAACTCTTTGACTAGTTCCAGTTCGTGTTCCTTGGCGTATGCCTCCGACAGTTCGAGCTGACGGCGACGGCTGTCGCCCCGCAGCTGAATGTCGGTCGACATCCGGATGTAGGAATACGCTCTCGGGCGGCTGGGTAATTTTCTTGCCATGCCGGACCGAACTATACGCCACTATCATCAGTGTCAATTAATTGACCATAATGTCCTGATGGTCGGACCGCCCGGCTCCGGCAAATCGATGCTGGCGCAGCGTCTGCCGTCGATCCTGCCGCCGCTGGCGCCGAAGGAATTGCTCGAAGTCTCGATGATCGCCTCGGTGGCGGGCGAGCTCGGCGAAGGCAAGCTGACTGACCGGCGGCCATTCCGCGCCCCGCACCATTCGGCCTCGATGGCGGCGATGGTCGGCGGCGGGTTGCGCGCACGGCCGGGTGAGGTGTCATTGGCGCATCATGGCGTGCTGTTCCTCGACGAGTTTCCCGAATTCACGCCGCAGACGCTAGACGCCCTGCGCCAGCCGCTGGAAACCGGCGACTGCATGATCGCGCGCGCCAACCATCGCGTCACCTATCCGGCGCGCATCCAGCTGGTGGCGGCGATGAACCCGTGTCGCTGCGGCATGGCGGGCGAGCCGGGCTATCGCTGCCTGCGCGGCGAGCGCTGCCGCACCGACTACCAGGCGCGCATCTCCGGCCCGCTGCTCGACCGCATCGACCTGCGGATCGAAGTGCCGGCGGTCTCGGCCAGCGACTTGATCCGGCCGGACAGGGCGGAGAAGAGTGCAGCGGTGGCGCTGCGCGTGGCACGCGCCCGCAGCCTCCAGCGCGAGCGTTTCGAACGGCTCGGCGTGACCAGCGCCACCACCAACGCGCATTGCGCGCCGGCGGTCATCGAGGACATCGCCATGCCCGACTCCGCCGGCCTGTCGCTGCTCAAGGACGCCAGCGAAAAGCTCGCCTTTTCCGCTCGCGCCTACCACCGCGTGCTGAAAGTGGCGAGAACGCTCGCCGATCTCGACGCCAGCGAAACCGTCGGCCGCATCCATCTGGCCGAGGCGATTTCCTATCGCATGAGTTCGGAGCGGGTGGCACAGGCGGCGTGAAGGCCATTTGCAGCTAGGCCAGGTCCGCAATCCTTTTTGCCCGGATCAATCGGTCGCGGGAATCAACTTCTGAAGCGTCGGCGTCAGGATCATGCCGAAGGTCAAGACATCGCCATAAGCTCGCGCCGAAAGCATTGCGCCATGCACGGTCGCCATGAAAGCCTCGGCCTCGACGCGTGGCGAAGCGGAAATTGCCAGCGTGCCTGTCTCCGCACCGCGCTCGATGACGCCGGTCAGCCATCCCGAGAGGAACTGGAAATACGCCCGGACTTCCACGGCAACCTCCGGCGGAAGGGCCGGCAACTCACTGGCAAGCAGCGCGCAGACGCAGAACGGCATGCTCGCATCCTCGATGCACCGGGCCCAGATGCCGGCATAGGTTCGCAGCAACTGAGGCGACTCCGGGACATCGCGCTCGAGCCCGCCCAGGCCCGTGACGGCCTCCTCGAGATAGCGCTTGAGCAGGGTCTGCACGAGGTCGACCTTGCTGGGGAAATGGTGATGGATGCTGGCTTTGCGGATGCCGATCACTTCGGCGATGTCGGCGTAGCTGAAGCCACTGTAGCCGCCGGCGACGATGAAGGTTCGCGCGGCGGCCAGGATCTCATCGGCAGTGTTCGAAGGCTTGCTCATAAACGTACCTGCCTTTCCGCAAGGGGACTTTAACTTGCGACCCGCGGCGACTTGCGAAGGACGTCGCTGACCGACAGCCATAGAGCGGACACGAGGAAGTAGAAGGCACCGAACGCGGCATAGGGCGCAACATTGGTGATGCCAATGATCTCCGTGCCGCCGGCCATCTTGACGAAGAAGACACCTGCCAGCGCGGATTGGGCGCCGCTCAGTATCATCGCCCATTGCGCACCGTTGGTTTTCCAGCGGCGCAACGCCGTCAGGAGCTGAAGCACGCCGGAGACAACCGCCCAGACGCCGTAGACCGAAAGCACCGCGTTCATGCTGTGACCGAGCGCGATGGCAATTGCAATCGCGGTGACGATGCTGACGACGAAATTGAGCAATTGCGACTTGTTGCGGCTAAGTCCGCCCGTGCGCCGGGCGTCGATGTAGTTCGCCAGCGCGTCCCATGCGGGGTAGGCCACCAGCATGGCGGCAGCGAGCGGTAGGCTGCTTTTCGCGACGGTGAAAGCCGCCGCAACCCAGGCTGCCGATACGGCAAACCGCATATAATAATAGCTTTTGAGCCAGCCGTTTGATGACGCGGCGCGGGTCTGATCGTTCACTTGTCCAAGCATGATGGGATCTCTCGTTTCAACTACCTACCAACTAGTAGGTAGATAGTTGACCGTCAAGGCGCCTGGAACCGATTGCCCATCACCTCGACATCTCATTTATGTGATCGAGGACTCGACCTCGTGACGCCGGTTCGCTGTCTAACCGATCGTAGCGCCGCCCCTCATCCGCCTGCCGGCACCTTCTCCCCGTATAGTGACGGGGAGAAGGGAGCTACTGCGCCCTCGTCGCTCTTCTTGCCACGTTTGCGATTGGCGAAATCGGCGATGGCAGCGTCTTCTCCCCGTCACTATACGGAGAGTTGAGGGGCGGTCCGCGAAACGGACGAAAAGCCAATTGCTTGGCTTTTTCGAATGACGACCGCCCGGCAGGTCAATGAAGGGCAGCACGGACCGACGAGACTTGATCGACCCGTTGCGTCAGGTCATTTCAAACGCAGATCCGCTTAACCCTGCCTTGCCTTCAGCTCCAGCCGCCGCGCGTGCAGCACCGGCTCGGTATAGCCGTTGGGCTGGCTGGTGCCCTTGAACACCAGGTCGCAAGCTGCCTGGAAGGCGATGGAATGATCGAAATCCGGCGCCATCGGCCGGTAGAGCGGGTCGCCGACATTCTGGCGATCGACAATGGCCGCCATGCGCTGCAGGGAATCGCGCACCTGGATTTCCGAACACACTTTGTGACGCAGCCAGTTGGCGATGTGCTGCGAGGAGATGCGTAGCGTGGCGCGATCTTCCATCAGGCCGACATCGTTGATGTCGGGCACTTTCGAGCAGCCGACGCCCTGGTCGATCCAGCGCACGACATAGCCCAGAATGCCTTGCGCGTTGTTGTCGAGCTCGCGCTGGATCTCGTCGGGCGTCCAGTTCGGCCGCACGGCCACCGGCACCGACAAGATGTCGTCAAGCTTCGCCTTCGGCCGGCTCTTCAGCGCCGCCTGCACGGCATGGACGTCCACCTTGTGGTAGTGCGTGGCGTGCAGCGTCGCCGCCGTCGGCGACGGCACCCAGGCGGTGTTGGCGCCGGCCTTGGGATGGGCGATCTTCTGTTCCAGCATCGCCGCCATCAGGTCCGGCATCGCCCACATGCCCTTGCCGATCTGGGCGTGGCCGGCCAGCCCGCACTCGAGCCCGGTGTCGACATTCCAGGCCTCATAGGCGGAAATCCAGGCGGCCTGCTTCATGTCGCCCTTGCGGATCATCGGTCCGGCTTCCATCGAGGTGTGGATCTCGTCGCCGGTGCGGTCGAGGAAGCCGGTGTTGATGAACACCACGCGCTCCTTTGCGGCACGGATCGCTTCCTTGAGGTTGACGGTGGTGCGCCGCTCCTCGTCCATAATGCCCATCTTGATGGTGTTTTTCGCCATGCCGAGCAGCGCCTCGACCCGGTCAAAGATCTCGACGGCGAAGGCGACTTCCTCCGGCCCGTGCATCTTGGGCTTCACCACATACATCGAGCCGGCGCGGGAATTGGCGCGGCGGCCCTTGGCCCCGACATCGTGCAGCGCGATCAGTGCGGTGAGCGCGGCGTCCATGATGCCTTCCGGCACCTCGTTGCCATCGCGGTCCAGGATCGCCGGATTGGTCATCAGGTGGCCGACATTCCTGACCAGCATCAGCGAGCGGCCGGGCACGGTGAGCTGGCCGCCGGTGGGGGCGGTGTAGACGCGGTCCGGATTGAGCTTGCGGACAAAGCTCTTGCCGCCCTTGCTGATCTCTTCGGCCAGATCACCCTTCATCAGGCCGAGCCAGTTGCGGTAGACGACGACCTTGTCTTCGGCATCCACGGCCGCGACCGAATCCTCGCAGTCCTGGATGGTGGTCAGCGCCGATTCCAGGATGACGTCGGCAATGCCTGCCGGATCGGTGCGGCCGATCTGGTTGGCGCGGTCGATGACGATCTCGACATGCAGGCCATTTTTGACCAACAGCACGGCTTGCGGGTTGGCGGCATCGCCGCGATAGCCGACGAATTGCCTGGGGTCGGCCAGCGTCGTCGAACCGGCGCCGGCGCTGAGCTTCAGCGCGCCATTGGCCACCGACAGGCCGTTCACCCCAGCCCATTTGCCGGAGGTCAGCGGCACGGCCTCGTCGAGAAAGGTCTTCGTCCAGGCGACGACCTTGGCGCCGCGCGCCGGATTGAAACCCTTGCCTTTTTCGGCGCCGCCGGTTTCGGGAATGGCGTCCGTGCCGTAGAGCGCGTCATAGAGCGAACCCCAGCGCGCATTGGCGGCGTTGAGCGCATAGCGCGCGTTCATGACAGGCACGACCAGCTGCGGCCCGGCAACGACGGCGATTTCCGGGTCGACATTCTCGGTCGACACGCTGAAGGCCGGCCCCTCGGGGACGAGATAGCCGATCTCTTTCAGGAAGCCCTTGTAAGCCTCCATGTCGATGGGCGCGCCGTTCTCGCGATACCAGCCGTCGAGCTTTGCCTGCATGGCGTCGCGTTCTTTGAGCAGTGCCCGGTTCTTCGGGGCAAGGTCATGGACGATGGCCGAAAAACCGTTCCAGAACGCGTCGGCGGCGATGCCGGTGTCGGACAGTGCTTCCTCGGCCACAAAATCATGCAGCTCGCGGGCGATCCGCAATCCGGCGATCTCGATGCGATCGGTCATCAGGCTACTCCAGATGAAAGGCTTTGCGGGGCCTTTGGCATGTTGGGGTTGCAGGGTCAATTCAGCTTAGGGTGAAGGTGCGTATTTAGGTAAGTTGGCGAAGGTGGTGGCAACAGCGTCCTTCTCCCCGTTTACGGGGGTGTGGAATGATCCGCATAGCGGACGAAAAGCCAATTGCTTGGCTTTTCGAATGACGAACGCCCGAAGCGACAGCGAAGGGCCGGGATGGCGGCAGCCAGATGAGGGGCGGCGCGGCGTCCACTGAAGTGGCGACATAGTGAAACTGTATTTCGTCGGCGCTGCCCCTCATCCGCCCTTCGGGCACCTTCTCCCCGTGAAACGGGGAGAAGGAAGAGGGCTACACCGCGATCCTCGGCCGTCCCGAGGCCACCGCCACCACATGCGCCTCAATGAACATGCGCTGGGCCTCGACGGTGGAAACCTTGAACTCGGTCGCGACGTCAATCTCGGCGCTGTCGGTGCCGGCGTCGCGGGCGCGCTCGGCGACGATCGCCCGCACATCGGCCTCGGCGGCCGCGATCGCCGCCGCCTCGTCTAGGAAATCGCGGACTGTTTCTCCGGAGGCAAGACGAAACAGCCCTTCCCTGGGTTGGCTGACCCGCGCCTCGGCAGACACCCTGACCTGGCCGACGACGGCGCCGAGCGCGTTGGCGACATCGGTGTCTTCCGGCACCACGCACTCATTGCCAACCAGCGGCGCCAGGCCGGCATAATGCAGCGGCGCCGAGGCGCCGAGGCCGATGACGGGGCGGTCGAGCGCGACGCTCAGCCGGGCGATGCCGGGATGGGCATCGACGGCGCGTTGGACCAGCGCGTGCGCCACGGTCGCCGCGCCGTCGAGCCCGTCCTCGGCGAAGGCGGTTTCGAGGATGTATTCGGCCGACCAGCGTGTCAGCGTCACCAGCACGCGGTCCGAGATCACCTCCGGTGACGCGGCAATGGGCTGGCCTCGGCCGTCGCGCTTGCGGGCGAACAATTCGGCGCCGAGGCGGGCGGTGACGGCATCCCAATTGGCCTGCTTGCCCAGCACGTGTGCGGCGTCCGACGGGGTGAAGCCTGAGATATGCACCAGCCCGCGCGAGACCAGCCGGTTCAAGGTGGCGTTCTGGGCGTTCGAGGTCAGCAGCCTGTCGAGGGCAAGCGGGGTCGCGCCGATCGCCTCGTAGAGGCGCGCTTCGGGAGCGGTCAGCCCGGCGGCAAGCCTGTCCGGCACGCCGGTGCGGACCGCGAAACGGCCATCCATGCGGCCGGGATTGGGCGCGCGCAGCTGGCGCTCGAGTTCCGATTTGACGGCGTCGCCATGCGCCATGCCGGCCAGCGCCAGCGGCACCAGGCGGCGCGGCCCAAGCAGGATCTTCGGATTAAGCGCGCCGTCCTCCAACGCCACTTCAGAATCACCGCCAAGGCCGAAGGTGCGCATGGCGACGGCCTCGACCATGGTGCGGAAACCGCCGACGGTGGCGCCTTCGGGATCAAGCCGCGGCCGGCCCTTGTCGAGCACCGCGACGTCGGTGGTGGTGCCGCCAATGTCGGAGACCACGGCATTGTCGAGCCCGGTCATATGGCGGGCGCCGACGAGGCTGGCTGCCGGACCGGAGAGGATGGTTTCGATCGGCCGCTGGCGGGCAAACGCCGCCGAGACCAGCGCGCCGTCGCCGCGCACCACCATCAGCGGGGCGGCGATGTTGCGGGCTTCCAAAAACCCTTCGGTCGCCGCCACCAGCCGGTCGATCATCGAGATCAGCCTGGCGTTGAGCAGCGTGGTCAGCGCCCGGCGCGGGCCGCCGAGCTTGGCCGACAGTTCGTGGCTCGCGGTGACCGGCAGGCCGGTCCTCTCGCGGATCAGCTCGCGGGCGGCGATTTCGTGCGCCGGGTTGCGGGTGGCGAAATAGGCGCAGACGGCAAAGCCGGACACCGAGGCGCCAAGTTCCGGCAAGGCGGCCTCCAGCCCGGACAGGTCGAGCTTGGCGGCATTGCCGTGCACATCATGGCCGCCCGGACAAAACACCACCGGATCGGTGCCGAGCGCCGTCTTCAGCCCGTCACGGGCGAGGTCGGCTTCGGAAAAGCCGATCATGACGAGCGCCACGCGGCCACCTTGGCCCTCGACCAGCGCATTGGTGGCAAGCGTCGTCGACATCGACACCAGTTTGATCGCAGCCGGATCGGTGCCGGCTTTCTCCAGCACCGCGTCGACAGCGCCGGAGATGCCGACGGCGAGATCATGCCTGGTGGTCAGCGCCTTGGCCTTGGCCAGCACCTTGCCCTTGTTCGGCCCCTGCTGTGGGCCTTCGGTCTCGGACCACAGCACGGCATCGGTATAGGTGCCGCCGGTGTCGATGCCGAGGAACAGTGGTTTTGGCTTGGTCTTGGCGGTCATTCTTGGCGATCCGGACGGGTAGGGAATTTTACTTCCCCGCCCTTAGCCGATACGAGCCCGCCGATAAAGCCGCGAGCGCTGGGCCAACGCGCGATGACCGCCATACGAACTCCGATCTCCCCCAAGAGAGGAGATCGGCAACTTTGGCCGCAACGCCAGGGGCATTTCTCCCGCCAACGCAAGAAGTCTTCTGGCGAGGATGCCGCTATTTGGCCGTGACAGTGCCCTTCATCGAGCTGTGGATTGCACAATGGAATGGATGTGCGCCGGCAGCCGAAACCTTGACCTTGGCGCTCTTGCCGGTGGCGAGATGGCCGGTGTCGAAGGAGCCATCGAGTGCGGTGGCGGTGTGCGTCATCGAGTCGGCATTGGTGAAAGTGATGGTATCGCCAACGGCGACCGAGATTTTCGACGGGTTAAATTTCATGCCCTTGATCTGGACCGCATGATTGGCGGCATAGGCGGGCATGGCAAAGGCAAGCAGAGCAAGTACGAGCATGGTGCGCATGGTGGATTTCCTCCTGAGCGCGAACCCTCATCCTACACTAACGCTGCCGAACGGCCTTTCATGCCACAAAGCCAATCTTTTTATGCGTGTTGTCGCAAAACGGCTTGTTGGCCGAGTGGCCGCAGCGGCAGAGGAAGGTGCGTTGCGTGCGGTCGATCGTGTGGCCGGTGCCGGTGACGATCTCGACATTGCCCTCGAGCTTGAGCGGGCCATTGGTGGTCGGCGTCACTTTCAGCGGGCCATTGCGCGCCTCCAGCGCCGGCGTGTCCTTCAGCGCCGGTTCGCCGGTGGCGGTGAAACCCGATTTGGTATGGCTGCCATCGCAGAACGGCTTGTTTTCCGAGGCGCCGCAGCGGCAGAGCGTGGCGCGATAGGAGGTTTCGCCGTCGAGCACGATCTCGGCGTGCACGGCGAGCGGGCCGTTTTCGCGCAGCCGCACGGTGTTGACCACCGGCGGCTGCTCCTGCGGCCCGCCATCCTTCCTGACATAGGTGATGGCGCCGGACGGGCAGCTTTCGGCGATGGCGACGATTTTTTCGACGCTGGCCGCATCGGGATGGATCCATTGGCCCGGCGCGTTGGGCACGAAGACATGCGGGTCGCCAAGCACGCAATTGCGCGAATGGATGCAGCGCTTGCCGGCAAAGCCGACGTCGATCTTCTCGCCTTCGACCGTGCCTGCCATCGCCGTGCTCCTGTTGCCTGGAGCACGCCGCCGCACGGCGTGCTCTGGGTGATCGTCTCGGTGCAGGCTATGGCTCGAATGGGAAAACCGTCAAGCTGGCAAACCGGTCAGGGGACGAGATTGATCTCCTCGGTCTCGCCGCCGCTGCAGGTGTAGCAGCAGTCGTCGCATTTTTCCTTGTTGCCGGGGCCGACGCCCCAATAGGTGCCCTCGTCGCCATCGACCCAGGCGCCGTAGCAGATCGATTCGCCCTCGTTGCAGGAAATCGGCAACGATTTGGTCTCGCCGTCGTCGAGATAGAAGTCCTTGCCGTTGCCCGGCCAGACATAGTCGCGGTCCTGGCTGTAGAGTTCAAGGCGCATGGCGTTGGGATGGCTGTTCTTGACGGAAAAGGTGACGTCGCCGGCATGGGCTGACGATGCAAACAGGACGGCGAACGAAAACGCGGCGGCAAGCCGGCGCGCTGGTATGAAAGACATGGAAACCCCCGATGAAGAATCGGCCCCCACGGCCGATGGGGTCATCATGCCATGACGGGGGCCGGCGCTAAAGGGATGATAGCGACAATCCCTAATATAATCGCAGGGGCTAAACGACGAACAGGCGTCATTGCAGGCCTCGCCCTATCGTTGCCAGAAGGGCAGCTTGGCGATCTCTTCCTCGACCTGCCGCCTGGTCAGACCGATGTCGTCGATCAGATGCGGATTGACTTCCGAGATCCGCTTGAGGTCCCAGCGAAAGCGTGTCTGTTGACGCCAGGTGACGATGGTGTTTCGCAGGCTCGCAAGGCTGTAGCGCCGGCGCGATGTCTGCCCCACACACATTCCCCGCCGCACTGCCTGATGCGAGGCCGAAGCAAAAATATTGGTCATGGCAACCTCCATGTGGTTTGGCGCCCATAGGGTTGAGAATGGGCCGCCCGCGATCTGAAAGAGGTTGAACTCTGCAGGATATTGACGGCGCCGTAATTAAGCCCTGCCAAATAGTTCTCAAAAGTTCCAAATGGGCTCTAACTCTTTGTTTTGACACAGTTGCGCGGGGATACTGCTGCGCGCTTTTCCCGATAAAATCGCCTCACGCTTTGCCCCGAATTGCTCTATAGATGCGCCCATGCAGGGATCGCGCTTTGCCTTTGGTCCGTTCGTGCTTGATCCGGGTGCGGGAACGCTGCTTCGGAACGACGATCCCGTTGCCGTCGGCTATCGCGGGCTGAAGCTGCTTGCCGCACTCGTCGGACGGCCGGGCGAAATCCTGGAGAAAGCCGAGTTGATGGACGCGGCATGGCCGGGGACGGCGGTCGAGGAAGGCAACCTCACCGTCCAGATCGCGCAGCTGCGCAAGCTGCTTGGCCCGCCCGCCGAAGGCGGTGAATGGATATCGACGGTGCCCCGCGTCGGCTACCGCTTCACCGGCGCCATCGAACAGCTCGACCGCGCGAAGCGCAAACCCTTGCCGCTGCCCGACAAACCGTCGATAGCGGTGCTGCCTTTCGTCAACCTCAGCAACGACCCCGAGCAGGAGGCCTTCGCAGACGGGTTGACCGAGGATTTGATCACCGACCTGTCCAGGGCCCCTGGCCTGTTCGTCATCGCGCGCAACTCGACCTTTGCCTACAAGGGCAAGGCGATGGACGTGCGCGCGATCGCCGAGGAGCTTGGCGTGCGCTATCTCCTGGAGGGCAGCGCCAGGCGCGCCGCGGGGCGCGTGCGCATCAACGCACAGCTGGTCGACGCCAAGAGCGGCGAGCATCTGTGGGCCGAACGCTTCGATCGCGGCCTGGACGATATCTTCGCCGTTCAGGACGAGGCCACGGCCAAGATCGTCGAGGCGCTGCTCGGCCGGCTGCGCACGCCGCCGCCACGCAACCGGCCGACAAATCTCGAGGCCTACGATCTGTGCGTGCGGGCGCGCAAGCTGATCGACGAATCGCCGCAGACGGCGCGGGAAGCGCATCTGCTGCTGACGCGCGCTGTGTCCCTCGATCCGGACTACGCCGAAGCCCATCGCTGGCTTGCCATGAACCATTGGATGGGATGGGTGCATTGGGGCGAGGCGGTCGAACCCAACCGCCGCATCGCGCTGGAACTGGCGCGCAGGGCCGTGGCGATCGATCCCAACGATGCCGGCTGCCGCTGGGTGCTCGGCAATCTGCTGGCTTACGAGCGCAGCTTCGAAGAGTCGGATGTCGAATTCGCCAAGGCGTTCGAACTCGACCCGAACGAGGCTGACGCCTGGGCGACATTGTCCGACATCGCAGTGCTGGCTGGACGGGTCGAGGAAGGCCTCGAGCACATCCGCAAGGCGTTCCGGCTCAATCCCTATCCGGCAAGCTGGTACTATCTGACGCTCGGCGAGGCGCAATATGCGGCGCGCGATTACGAAGCCGCCGTCGAGACCTTGCGCCGGGAGGAGACCTATCGGACGAGCTCACGCCGTTTCCTGGCGGCAAGCCTGGCGCAACTCGGCCGACTCGACGAGGCGCGCGCCGAAGTCGAAATGTTCCTCATCGGCAACCCGCATTTCACCACCAGCTACTGGGTCTGGACTGAGCCGTTCCGCGACGACGCGATGCGTGAGCATTTCATAGCTGGTTTTCGCAAGGCCGGTCTGCCGGACTGACGTGACCCCCTGCGCGGAGGCGCCAATCACGGCACCAGATCGATTGTCTCGGTGGTGTGTTCCACGCAGATGAAACAGCAGGTGTCGCAAGGCTGGTCGTTATCAGGCCCGACGCCGGCCGAGATCCGGTCGTTGCCATCGACCCAGGCGCCGTAGCAGATGCGCTCCCCTGAATTGCAGGACAGCGGCACCGATTTCTGGGAATTCGGGTCGATCAGGAACACCTTGCCGTTGCCCGGCCAGACCGTTTCGCGGTCGCGGCTGAACAGCTCGACCGCAACCCCTTCCTTGCGCAGGTTCTTGACGAAGAAGGCCATATCGGCAGCCTCAGCCGAATTGGTGCAGACGAGCGCCGCGAGCACGGCCATACGAAACAGCGTCACGGTCGGACCTCCCGAATCACCGCCGCAGAATCGCATGGCCGCCCATGCCTGTCGCTCGCGTTTTTCAGGCTATTTCCGGGGAGAGCCGTCCGACATGATCTCCCGCCCCAGCCGCACTGTCTCGGCGACCAGAACGTCGAGGTCGTCGCGCCTTGTGCGGTGGTTGGCGATCGCAACGCGCAGCCAGTGCTCGCCATGCACGGTGGTGTCGGAAAGCACGGCGATGCCCAGTTCCTGCAGGCGCAGCATGATCTCGGTGTTGAGCGCCTTCAGCGCCTCGCCGGTGATACCCGGCTGGTAGCGGAAGCAGACGATGTTGATGGTCGGCGGCATCGCCAGCTCCAGCAGCGGCTCGGCCTCGATCAGCCCGGCGAGATAGGAGGCCTGCGCGATGTTCTGGTCGATGAGGCGGCCGAATTTGTCGACGCCATGCTCCTTCAGCGCCATCCAGACTTTGAGCGCGCGAAGGCCGCGCGAGGTCTGCAGGCCGTAATCGTGCAGCCACTCGCCCGAGGCAAGGCCGCGCGGCGTCGATTCCAGATATTCCGGCGTCACCGCGAAGGTTCGGCGATGCGCGACGGCATCCCTGACGAGGGCGCAGCCGACCTCGAACGGCGCATGCAGCCATTTGTGCGGATCGAGCGCGACCGAATCCGCCCATTCGATGCCGGCAACGCGATGCGCATTGTCGGGCGCGATCGCAATCAGCGCGCCGATGCAGCCATCGACATGGAACCACATGTCTTCTTCATGCGCGAGTTTGGCCAGTGCACGCAGATCGTCGATCGCGCCGGTGTTGACCGTGCCGGCATTGCCGATGACGCAAGCTGGCTTGAAGCCAGCCGCGCGATCCTCTGAAATCGCCGCTCGCAAGGCCGATATGTCGATGCGTAGGGCGGCGTCGGTCGGGATGCGGCGCAGCGCGCGGTTGCCGAGACCGAGCGCTTCCATCGCCTTGCGGTGGCAGGAGTGGATCTGGTCCGAGCCATAGAAACGCAGCGGCTTTTCGATTGCCGCGACGCCATGCTCGCGCACATCGATGCCGGCCTTGGTGTTGCGCGCCACCGTCAGCCCGATGATGTTGGCCATCGAGCCGCCGCTGACCAGCGTGCCGGAGGCGGAAGCGGGAAGGCCCAGCATCTGTTTGCACCAATTCACCACCTGGCTGTCCATCAGCCCGGCGGCGTGGTTGCCGCCGGCGAGATTGGAGCCCTGGATTGCCGCCAGGAAGTCGCCGAGCGCGCCGGTGAAGTTGCTCGACCCCATGTACCAGGCCCAGAAGCGCGGATGGATGTTGCCCATGGGATAGGACATCACCGTGCGCGAGACCTCGTTGTAGACAGCGGACAGCGGCGCGGGGAAGCGCGGCAGGGGTGCCGCGAAGGCCTCTCTCACCTCCGCCGGCATCTCCCGCCAGGCCGGGCGCTCCCTGACATCGCTCAGATAATCGACGGCATCGTCGATGACCTGGTGCGACAGGGCCTGGACTGCGGCCCAGTCGGCGGGGTCGAGCGTTTCCTCGGCCAGCATGCCGAGGCTTTCCTGCGCGATGTCCATGACCGGTCTCCCGTCAAGCCGCGGGGAATTGGCAGCCGGGCGTCGAGCGCGACAGCGCCATCTCGTCGGCATCCATCTCGGCCTCGATGCCGTCGAACAGCGGCGTCGACATGTAGCGCTCGCCAGTATCGGGCAGCATGCACAGGATCACCGATCCGGCCGGCGCCTTCTCCGCGACCTGCCGCGCCACGGCGAAGGTGGCGCCGCCGGAAATGCCGGTGAAGATGCCTTCCTTCTGCGCCAGGGCCTTTGCCCATTTGATGCCTTCGGGTCCGGCAATCGGCATCACCTCGTCATAGAGGCTGGCGTCGATCGCTTCCTGCAGCACGTTGGGGATGAAGTCCGGCGTCCAGCCCTGGATCGGATGCGGCTCGAAGGCCGGATGGCTGGCGGCAGGGGCGCCATGGGCACCGCGCTGCTGCGCCTTGCCGCTGCCGACCAGCTGCGCATTGGCCGGTTCGGAAAGCACGATGCGGGTTTCCGGCCGCTCGCGGCGCAGCACGCGCGCCACGCCGACGACGGTGCCGCCGGTGCCATAGCCAGTGACGAAACAGTCTAGCCGCGAGCCGGCAAAATCATTGACGATCTCGCGCGCCGTGGTCGCCTCGTGGATGGCGGCATTGGCCGCCGTCTCGAACTGGCGGGCCAAGAACCAGCCATTGGCCTCGGCCAGCTCCACCGCCTTCTTGTACATGCCAAAGCCTTTTTCGGCGCGTGGCGTCAGCACCACCTTGGCGCCCAGCATGCGCATCAGCTTGCGGCGCTCGACCGAAAAGCTGTCGGCCATGGTGACCACCAGCGGATAGCCCTTCTGCGCGCAGACCATGGCAAGCCCGATGCCGGTGTTGCCGCTGGTCGCCTCGACCACCGTCTGGCCGGGTTTCAGCGCGCCGCTGCGCTCGCCTTCCTCGATGATGTTGAGCGCCAGCCGGTCCTTCACCGATGCAGCCGGATTGAAGAACTCGGCCTTGACGTAGATCGTCGCGTGGGCCGGTGCGAGATTGTTGATGCGGATCACGGGCGTGTCGCCGACAGTGTCCAGAATGCTGTCGAACAGGCGGCCGCGCCCGGCCGTGGTTCTGATTTTCCGTTGCTGCAACATGGAAGAACTCCTTGTCTGTGCTCGTTGTCATCACAGGCCGGTTACAAACCGGCGGGTTGGGCGGCGAGGTTTCGAGACCTTGCCACGCTAGGACTGACGTGCCGGCGATGCGGCAACGGCCGCATGCGGCGCGAGATTCGCCGCCGGATGCGCCGTGTCGTGTTTGGTGATACAGCAAGGGCCGACGGGCCAGCGTGGGAGCAGGCGTGGGAACGGACGTGGAATCCGCACCATCGAGGCTGGACGGCGACAGGCCGCGTCTGTCCGTGCGGCTGCTCGGACCGCTGGAAATCCTGCGTGATGGCGCGCCCGTGGCGCTGCCGGCCTCGCGCAAGCTGCGCGCGCTGTTCGCCTATCTGGCGCTGGCGCCGCACGCCGTGGGGCGCGGCCGCCTGTGCGAACTGCTGTGGGATGTGCCCAACGATCCCCGCGGCGAACTGCGCTGGTGCCTGAGCAAGCTGCGCGCCGCCCTCGACATGCCGGATAGGCGCCGGGTCACCACCCAGGGCGATACGATCGCGCTCGATCTCGACCGCTGCCTTGTCGACGCGCTAGCGGTTGGCCACGCCGCCGCGCAAGGAATCGCCACGCTGGATGCGGAGCGGCTGCTAGCACTGGCAAAACTCTTCGCCGGCGATCTGCTCGACGGGCTGGTGCTCGAACGAAGCCCGCTTTTCGACAGCTGGCTGACCGCCCAGCGCCGGCGTTTTCACGCATTCCACGCCGCTGTATTGGAGCAGCTTGCCGCAAACCACCCGGCGGGCTCCCCCGAAATGTCCATGCATCTCGACAAATGGGTCGAGTTGGCGCCCTTCGACACGCGCGCGCATCTGGCCTTGCTGACCAATCTGGCCGCGCGTGGTGCCATTGGCGCGGCCGAGGCACATCTGGCTTCGGCGGCTCGCCTGTTCCAGTCGGAAGAGCTGGATTTCGCCCCGCTTCGCGCGGCCTGGCAGGCGATCCGCGACCAACAGTCCGGCAGCCCGCTTAAGGCGCAGCCGGCCTGCCTGTCCATGGTACCGCAATTGGTCGTCACATCAGGCGATGCCGGTCCGGTTGAGCCAAGCCAGGCTTCGCTGGCGGTGATGCCGTTTGTCGAAGAAAGTGGCGCGCGCGGCGGGCTGGCCGACGGTTTTACCCATGACATCATCACCCGTCTCGCCAAGCTTCGAGATTTCTTCGTCATCGCGCGCGGATCGGTGTTCGCGCTGGCGCAGACGACCATCGCGCCGGAGGAGGCCGGCAGAAAACTTGGCGTCGACTATGTCGCCACCGGCACCGTGCGTAGCCTGACCGGCCGCCTCGTCGTCAGCGTCGAACTGATCGAGGTGCGCACCGCCAGGATCGTCTGGGCCGAGACCTTCGAGCGCCGGCCCGATGACCTTTTCGCCATGCTCGACGATATCGGCGACAGCATCGTGTCGTCGATCTCGGCCGAAATCGAAACGGTCGAGCGCAACCGCGCCATGCTGAAGGCGCCGAATTCGCTCAATGCCTGGGAGGCCTATCATCGCGGCCTCTGGCACATGTACCGCTTCACCCAGGCCGAGAACGAGCAGGCGCGGCATTTCTTCGACAAGGCCTTGCAGCTCGACCCGACCTTTGCCCGTGCCTATGCCGGCCTGTCCTTCACCCATTGGCAGAATGCCTTCCAGCGCTGGGGCGACCGCGACCGCGAAAGCGCGCTGGCCTATGAGAGCGCCGGTCACAGCCTGCTGGTCGACGACCACAATCCGGCCGCGCACTGGGCGATGGGCCGGGCGCTGTGGCTGCGAGGCGAGCAGGACGGCTCACTCTCCGAACTTGGGCGTGCGGTGGATCTCAGCCCGAATTTCGCGCTTGGCCACTACGCGCTGTCCTTCGTCCACTCGCAGTCGGGCGACCCGCAGGCGGCGATAAGCTCGTCGGACCATTCACGGCATCTCAGCCCCTTCGATCCGCTGCTGTTCGGCATGCTGGGGTCGCGCGCTATGTCGCATGTCCGGCTCGGCCAGTTCGAAGAGGCGGCCGAATGGGCGCTGAAGGCGGCGGCACGGCCCAATGCGCATACGATCATCCTGGCGATCGCCGCGCACTGCCTGGCGCTGGCCGGCCGGCTCGACGAGGCGCGCGGCTTTGCCGCCGCCATCCGCAAGACATTGCCTGACTATCGCGCCGACGATTTCATCGGCACCTTCCGCTTCGATCCCGATGCCGAGGCGCTGTTCCGGCAAGGCGCAAGGCGCATCGGGCTTAGCTGACTTCGCGCTTGAGCCCACCTGTTAACGAAGTCGGAAGGAGTTGCTTAACCGTTCACCTCTATGTGACCTCCCCGGGGGGCCATGGCAAAGTGAGTATGATGAGCGACAGCCCCGACAAGCGCAGCAACGAATGGCGCGCCATTCTTCATGTACAGGCCCGCGTCGCCGTCCTGTTCGTTCCCGTCGTCGCCAGCCTGCTGATCATCGCGGCGCTTGCCGGCAATGACCGTAAATCCGTTCCCGATGTCGACCGGACGGTCACCGGGTCGGTGCGATAGACTGCCAACAGTCGGCTCTGAGCGCCCGTCAGGAAGCTTCGCATTGACCGGCCCAGGGCCGGCAAGAACCATGCATGTCGAGGAGGTCGCCGATCGCCCTCCTCCGCCTGAATATGTCCTCAAACAGAATCGACCTAAAAAATTTGGGTCACCAGTTTGTCCAGCCGGGAGTTCTCGCGGTAAGCCAGTCGCACCACGACGGCACCCAGGACACCAGTTATGGCCCCACCGACAACGTCGGTCAGGTAGTGAGTCCCGATGTAGATTCTCGACCAGCAGATCAGCAATGCCGTGATGAAAAGCGCGATCGTCCGGCGCGGGAGACCTTGCATCGCAAAGGCAGCAACAATCGCAATGCTGGCTGTCGCGTGATCGGATGGGAACGACCAGTCGGCACTGGGCGCAATCAACAGGTGCGTCACGCCGGCATCGTAGGGCCGTATCCGATGCACGAACAGAAGGATGAACTGGTTGATCGCCAGGCTGAGCAAGAACGCCAGACCGGCCGACACGGCCGCGTGACGAATATGGTGGCGGTCAGCCTTCGCCCACCATTGCAGCACCACAGCCAGCACCATGAGAGGAACGCCGATTTGTGAGACGCCGATCATCGTTTTATCAAGAAAAGGGCTGATACCGGCCGCGGCATTCATCCAGTGTGTTAAAGCTACATCCATTTGGCATGGGTTTCCGTGGTTGGTTGTGAGGTGGATACTTGAAACCCGTCAATGAACATCGCATCCATCAGATCTTCGAGGTCAGCGTATGGCTGAAGGGCGCGCATGCCCTGATCGAATGCGTCGGCGGGATTCTGCTCTATGTCGTCACGACCGATACCATTGCCTCCTGGGTCAATGCCCTCACCGCAGAGGAATTGATCGAAGATCCGAACGATTTCATAGCTGGCCATCTGTCGCAGATGGCAAGCCATTTCTCGATCGCCAGCAAGGAGTTTTATGCCTTCTACCTGCTCAGCCACGGCCTGATAAAGCTTGCCCTGGTTGCCGGGCTTTTGAGAGGCAAGCTCTGGTCTTACCCGGCCTCGCTCGCGGCTTTGGGCCTGTTCATGATCTACCAGGTCTACCGCTACTCATACACCCATTCATTCGGCCTGCTGGTCCTGACCGTCTTCGATGCTGTCGTCATGGTGCTGATCTGGCACGAATGGAGGATCGTGCGACAGCACAAGCCCGCATGACGGTTGAGTTGCCGGCCTTGTTCCTGTTCCCTGAATGCCGGCACAAATGGCCCGACAGACCGACGAGCGTCCGGCTGCAAACGCCTGATCGCAGGAGCGTCCTGCTTCACCGGCGGAACCCCGTGCCCCGTCGAACATTGTCTCCGGGACAGCCCCTGGAGGACACGATGACCAGAGCCCCCGACGTCAACGACAACACCGAAGAAAATCCCAAGCGCCCGCCGCAGCCTGAGACCGGCGACGACCTCAGGAAAAAGAAGGTTCAAGGCAAAGCCTTCCAGGTGAACGAGAACAGCGTCGACAATCCCACACCCACGCCGGTGACGCCAAGGCGGGACTGATCGCGAGATCGGCATATCAGGCACGCGGCGCGTGATCCTAATAAAATCGCGGGATCGGGCCGTTCTGCGGCGTCGTGCGGTCACCAAGGTCGAGAAAGAGCTCGTCGACATAGCACCAGCCCCAGCCTTCCGGCGGATCGTAGCCCTCGATGACGGGATGGCTGGTGGCGTGAAAATGTTTGGTTGCGTGGCGGTTGGGCGAGTCGTCGCAGCAGCCGACATGGCCGCAGGTGCGGCAAAGCCGCAGATGCACCCACCACGAGCCGCTCTTCAGGCATTCCTCGCAGCCGAGTGCGCTCGGCGTGACATCCTTGATTCCAGCCGCATGCTTGCATTCATCCGCCATCACACTCTCCTGGTCAGTTGCGTTGCGCCGGCGTGGTCACTGTCCTGCCTAGATAAGCATGCAAGGCCGCGACCACCTGGGCCCCTTCGCCGACGGCCGCCGCGACGCGCTTGACCGAGCCGCAACGCACATCGCCGATGGCAAACACGCCGCTGCGGCTGGTTTCCATCAGGCCATGTTCCGGTCCGAGCTCCGATCCGGTGCGGATGAACCCCTTGGCATCCAGCGCCACATTGCATTGCGCCAGCCAGTCGGTGTTCGGGTCGGCGCCGATGAACAGGAAGAGGTGGCGGATCGGGCGCGTCGTCTCTTCGCCGCTGACGCGGTTGCGCCAGCGGACAGAGGCAAGATTGCCCTCCTCGCCCTCCAGCGCCTCGATTTCGGTCTCGGTCAGCACCTCGATATTCGGCTGCGCCTTGATGCGCTCGACCAGATAGCGCGACATCGAGGCATCGAGGCTGCCGCCGCGCGCCAGCAGCGCCACCTTGCGCGCATGGCTGGCCAAGTAGACCGCCGCCTGCCCGGCCGAATTGCCGGCGCCGACCAGCGCCACTTCCTGGCCAGTGCAAAGCCGCCCTTCGATGGGCGAGGCCCAATAGTGCACCGAGGTTCCCTCGAACTGCGACAAATTGGCGACGTCGAGACGCCGGTAGCGCGCGCCGCTGGCGATCACCACGCTGCGCGTGCGCACCGTTTCGCCGTCGCCGACATCGAGCAGATAGCGGGCGCCTGAATTGTCGGTCGCCGCACTCAACAGCTTCACCTCGTCCGGGATGACCATTTCGACGCCGAATTTCTGCGCCTGGTTGTAGGCGCGCGCCATCAGCGCCATCCCGGTAATGCCGGTCGGGAAGCCGAGATAGTTCTCGATGCGGGCCGAGGCGCCGGCCTGCCCGCCAAAGGCCCGGCAATCGAGCACGATGGTCGACAGGCCTTCCGACGCGGCATAGACGGCAGCCGCCAGCCCCGCCGGCCCGGCGCCGACAATGGCCACATCATACAGCGTATCGGCATCGATCGGCCTGAGCAGACCGATGCAGCGGGCGAGGTCGTTCTCGCTCGGATTCATCAGCAGCCTGCCGTTCGGGCACAGCACGACCGGCAGGTGGTGCGGGTCGACGTCGAAACGCTCGACCAGGGTTTTGGCGCAGGGGTCGCTGGCGGAATCGAGCACGCGGTGCGGCTGGCCGCTGCGGGCCAGGAACCCTTGCAGCCGCAGTACGTCGGCATTGTCCAACGGTCCGATGATGATCGGCCCGCTGGTGGCGCTTTCGAGCAGCCCGACACGACGCAGGATCAGAGCGCGCATGATGCGCTCGCCGAGATTGGCCTCCTGCACCATCAGGTCGCGCACGCGCTGCGAGGGGATGACGAAGGCCTCGACCGGTTCGGCGGCTTCGGCATTGACCAGCGAGGGCCGCGCCGAAAGCTGCGCCAGCTCGCCGACGAAGCTGCCCGGGCCGTGGGTGACGATCGTCTCGCGCCGGCCGAGGCCATCCTGGGTGATGTCGACCTTGCCCGACAGGACCAGGATCAGGCCGGGCGCGACATCGCCGGCCTTGATGATGTGCTCGCCGGCGGCATAGGCGCTGGCCTCGCCGAAGCGGCGCATGCGCTCGATGTCAGCCTCGGTGAGCGTTGGAAAGGCCTGGTCGCGACGGGCGCCGAAGATTGCGGTGCTGGATTGAGACATGGCCGCAAGCGTAGCGAAGCCGTCGCCCGGTTTGAAGTGGTTTGTTCAGCGCCTGGCCGCGAGGGCAGGTTTGGTTGACGGCCGGCCCTCGTCCCCTTCGTTCCGAGATGACGACTGGAGGTTCAAGGATCGGTGCTGTCGACGGTGTCCGCGCCTGACAGCCAATTGTCAGGTGGATCGTGAGACATTGCTTCCAAATTGCCGCGAAGCCGATTCGCCGGCGCGGGATTGAAGGTGTAACGAGCCGATGAAACAGATTGCCCTGTCACTTTTCGTGATCGCGTCTTCGGGCGCCTATGTATGGGACCAGGCAGGCAAGGGCCCTGCCGGCGACATGATCGACACGGCGGGCTCCGCCAATGCCGCCGAGGACAGTGTGGCGCAGCCCCCTGCTCCGGCCAGCCCCGTTCAAACTGATCCCATTCCAGCGCCTGCACCGCCATCGCCTGGAATCCGGCAGCAGCGTGTGCAACTCGATCCTCCCGCGACCACGCCGACATCGGTCGGTGGCGAAACCACCGCCGCGATCTCTGCGCCCGCCCCGAAGCCGCGGGCGACAAAGCCGCCGCTCTCAGCCAGCCCTCCGCAGCTTTCCCAAGCGCCGGAACCACGGCCGGAACAGGCGCCAGCTCAACGTATCGCCGATGCCGTGCCGCGGGCAGCATCCTTCACCGTAACCCCGGCCGTCTATATCCCCATTCCCCAGCCGAGGCCGGACTATCCGCAAGCACCCGCCCGCGTCTTCAAGGCCGCCATGAAGCTGGCTGTGAGTCCCGGCGCCAAGTCGGCGGGGCACGGCTTTGTCGACGGCACCTACACCGGTCCTGCCGCCGATGCCTATTACGGCCTCATCCAGATTCAGGCTTCCATCCAAGGCGGCCGTCTCACGGCGCTCAAGGTCCTGAAATACCCCAATGACCGCCGCACCTCGATCAGCATCAACAGGCAGGCGCTGCCGATGCTGCGTGACGAGGCGATCAGCGCGCAGAGCGCCAATGTCGACATCATTTCGGGCGCCACGCTGACCAGCAGGGCCTTCATCCAGTCGCTTGGCGGCGCATTGAAGAAAGCAGCGTCCTGATCCATGCGCGACACGAGGATCTTGATGGGCATGCCCGTCACCGTCGACATCGCCGGTGTCTCGGGCGCGACGCTTGTCGACGCGGTCTTCGATTATTTCGAGCATATAGACCGCCGCTTCAGCACCTACAGGACCGACAGCGAGATTTCGGCCATCAACCGGGGTGATCTTCCGATCCGCGACTGGAGCGCCGAAATGATGGAAGTGATGGCGCTTGCCGCACAGACGAAAAGCCAGACGGACGGATATTTCGACATCCGCAAGCCCGACGGATCGCTGGACCCGTCCGGCATCGTCAAGGGCTGGGCCATCCGCAATGCCGCCGGGATCGTTCGCCAGGCCGGCGTCGGCGATTTCTTCATCGAGGCGGGCGGCGACATCCAGTCCTGCGGCCGAAATGCTTCGGGTCTCGACTGGAGCGTCGGCATCCGCAATCCCTTCAATGCCGAAGAGATCATCAAGATTGTCTATCCGCGAGGACACGGCGTCGCTACCTCCGGCACCTATGTGCGCGGGCAGCACATCTACAATCCGCTCGGGGCCGGCGATCCGATCACCGAAATCGTCAGCCTGACCGTCATCGGCTCGGATGTGTTCGAGGCCGACCGTTTCGCCACCGCCGCCTTCGCCATGGGCCGGGAGGGCATTTTCTTTCTCGAACAGGCGCCCGGCCTCGAAGGTTACGTCGTCGACAGCAACAGTCGAGCCACGCCCACGAGCGGCTTCGGAGCTTTTTGCCAGCCATGATCAAGACCATCGACCGGCTTCTCGACCATCAGACCATGTACCGGCTGGTCCTCTATTACCTGATCGCCCTGCTGGGCACGGCCCTCGTGCTCGGCTTCCTCAAACTGGTGCCGCATGATCCGGTCATGCTCGCCTTCACCACGGGGCTGATGCTGGCCGCCTGCTGGATCACCAACAGGGTTTTTGCCGCCGTCTTCAAGGTTCCGGCCAACAACGAGTCGGTCTACATCACCGTCCTCATCCTGGCGCTCATCCTCGATCCGGTGGCCGTCACGGACCTCAAGGGGATATGCGCGGTGGTGTTCGCCTGCGTCTGGGCGATTTCATCCAAATTCATCCTCGCCATCGGCGGGAAACACGTCTTCAATCCCGCGGCGCTGGGCGTGGCGCTGACCGCGCTGCTGCTCGACCAGCCGGCCACCTGGTGGGTCGGCGGCAATTTGCCATTGCTTCCCGTCGTGCTCTTCGGCGGCCTCCTGATGGTGCGCAAGC
Source organism: Mesorhizobium sp. CNPSo 4671 (assembly GCF_057784245.1). Classification (NCBI taxonomy): domain Bacteria; kingdom Pseudomonadati; phylum Pseudomonadota; class Alphaproteobacteria; order Hyphomicrobiales; family Phyllobacteriaceae; genus Mesorhizobium; species Mesorhizobium sp. CNPSo 4671. The sequence continues at coordinate 546,398 of NZ_JBWLUW010000004.1, forward strand.
TGCGCCGGCTCGATCTGGTCGCCACCTTCGGTGTCGTCGCGCTGGCGACAATCCTGGTAACCACCGAGCCGTCGCGATACGCCGCCGCGCTGACGGAGACGCTGGGCTCGTCGCCGCTGCTGTTCTTCGCCTTCGTGATGCTGACCGAGCCGCTGACGGCGCCGACGACACGGTGGCCGCGCATCGCCTTCGCCGCCATCGTCGGCTTCCTGTTCGCGCCCAACATCCATGTCGGCTCGTTCTATTTCACGCCGGAACTGGCGCTTCTGACCGGCAATCTGTTTGCCTACGCCGTGAGCCCGAGAGGACGTTTCGTGTTGACGCTCGAGCGCATCGAGCAATCGGCCGTCGACAGCTATGATTTCATCTTCAGGTCACCGCGAAAGCTTGCCTTCCAGGCTGGACAGTATCTGGAATGGACACTTGGACTCGACCGATCGGACAATCGCGGCAACCGCCGCTATTTCACGGTGGCTTCGGCGCCCACGGAGCAATCCATACGGCTTGGCGTCAAGTTCTACCCGCAATCGAGCGCCTTCAAGCGAATGCTGGGCACAATGAAGCCCGGCAGCACGATCCACGCCTCCCAGCTGGCCGGCGACTTCACCTTGCCGGCCAATCCCCAAACCAAGATTGCCTTCCTGGCCGGCGGCATCGGCATCACGCCATTCCGCTCGATGCTGCAATACCTCATCGACAGCCATGAAAGGCGGCCCATCGTCGTCCTCTACGGAGCCGAGACCCAGCAGGACATCGCCTATCGCGATGTGCTCGGGGCGGCGAAACGGGAACTGGGCATAAGGACGGTGCTTGCCGTGGCTCGGGGGGCCGAGCGGGGCCAGTATCCCGGCTATATCGACGCGCGCCTGGTGCGCCTGGCCATCCCCGACTATCTGGAGCGGACCTTCTACATTTCCGGCCCCCAGGCCATGGTCAAGGCGCTGCGCGACATGCTGCTGGGCATGGGTGTTCGCCGCTCGAAGATAAAGGTCGACTATTTCCCAGGCTTTGCCTGAGCGTCGATCAACCCTGCCGGGGGAGGGTGATGGTCACGACCAGGCCGGGATCGGCGTTGGTCATCGTCAGCCGTCCGCCATAGGCTTCGACAATGTCGGAGACGATGGCCAGGCCCAGCCCGCTGCTGCCGCCCTTGCTGTCCAACTGCACCCCGCGTGACAGGGCGGATTCCCGGTCCGCATCGGGGATGCCAGAGCCGTCGTCGGCGACCGCGATGGACACCTCGCCGCCGGTTGCCCGCGCATTGACCTTGACCGAGGATCTTGCGAAGCGCGCCGCGTTCTCCACCAGGTTGCCGAGGATTTCCGAAAGGTCGCCCTCGTCGACCGGCGCCATGAAATCCTCCGCGACGTCGATCAGGAACGAGAGCTGCTTGCCGCCCGGCGTGCGCTTGATGACGGCAATGACGCCGGCCGCGGCTTCCCTGACCCGGCACGACGCCTTGCCGGAAACGCCGGGCGCCAGACGGGCGCGCGCGAGTTCGCGCTCGACATGACGCCGGATCGCTCCGGCGCTCTTCTCGATCTCGTCGGCCAGCTCGGTTTCGCCCTTCCCGCGCAAGGCGCGGATGTCGGCCGACAGCACCTGCAGCGGCGTCTTGAGGCCATGCGCCAGGTCGGTGGCGCGCGACCGGGCGCGTGCAAGGGCCTTCTCCTGCGCATCGAGGAGGCGGTTGATTTCGTCGGCGAGCGGCTGCACCTCGCTCGGCGCCGCCACGTCCAGTCGTGCCGTCCGCTGCGCTATCACGTTTCGAACGGCGACCCGCAGGCTTTCCAGCGGCGCGAGGCCGACAGTGATCTGGACGAAGAAGGCCACCATGAGGGCGGCGGCGAGCAGGATGAGCGCCGGGACGAGATCGCGTACATATTCGCGCACCGACACCGTGACGCTGCTATGATCTTCCGCCACGATGGCGCGAAACGACCGGCCGTCGGCATCGGTTATGGTGCGCACGACGGCTACGGTGAGTTCGCCGCCGGGCCCTTTGAGCTCCTCGATCGTTCTCAGTTCACCGCTCGCGCCTTGGCCGGGCAACGCAAGCGTTGCGTCCCACAACGAACGCGAGCGTACCAGGCCATGGCTGGCTAGGTCTTCCACCTGCCAGTAATGACCCGACAGCGGATTGGTGAAGCGCGGGTCAGTCAGGCCAGGGGCGACCGAAAGCTGGCCGTTGGCCGCGAAGCTGGTCGCGCCGATCAGCTCATTGAGATCGGCGGTCAGTTCGCCGACGATACGCCTCTCGACATTCAGCTCGAACAGATAGCGCAGTCCGACCCCGGCAATGGCAAGGGCGACGAGAATCGAAATGGTTGCCGCCGACCAGAGCCTGAAGCGGATCGAATTGCCCATCAGGACGGCTCGTCGGGTACGAAATATCCGAACCCGCGCCGAGTCTCGATGACGTCGTTGCCGAGCTTGCGGCGCAGGCGCGCGACAATGACCTCGATTGTGTTCGGATCGCGATCATTGCCGGAATCGTAGAGATGCTCGGCGAGTTCTGTCGGCGCGACCACGCGCCCGGCATGATGCATCAGGAACGCCATCAGCCGGTATTCCAGCGGTGACAGTGCGACGGGAACGCCGCGCAGCGAAAGGCGCATCTGGCGCGTATCGAGGACCAGCGGTCCGGATTTCAGCACCGGTGCCGCCTGGCCCGTCGAACGGCGAAGGATCGCGCGCAGCCGCGCCAGCAGCTCGTCCATTTCGAACGGCTTGGGCAGGTAATCGTCGGCGCCCGCATTGATGCCTTCGACGCGCTCAGTCCAAAGGCCCCGTGCCGTCAGGATCAGGACGGGAAAGCGGCGTCTGTTGGCCCGCCAGCGCTTCAGCACCGTCAGGCCGTCGAGCTTCGGCAATCCGAGATCCAGGATCGCCGCGTCGTAGTTCTCGACGTCACCCGCGAACCACGCGGCCTCTCCGTCGCGCACGGTATCGACGGCCATCCCCGCGGCCTTGAGCACCGCCGCGATGTCGCTCGCGATGCGCGGCTCGTCTTCGGCAAGGAGTATCTTCATCAATCACCGCCCCTGCCGCGCATCAGCACGCCGGCGCCGGCGTCGACGTCGACGATCCGGCGGCGCCCGTCGGGGGCGACGACCTGGAAGCGATAGACCCAGCGGTCGCCTATCCGGATGAAATCGACAGCCACGATATCGCCGGGAGCATCAGCGTGAACCACGCCAAGGATGTTGGCCAAGCCCTTTATTTCGCCACGCTCGTAAAGGTCCCGCGCCCGGTCGTGATCGCCGTCGTCATCCTCATCCGCACGGGCGTGGAACGGTCGAAGCAGGACAAGCCCGACCAGGCTCGCGGTCGCCAAGTGTTTCAGTATCGGTTTCATCCACGGGCCATGCAGCAGACCTTGTGTTTCAATCCGGCTCGCCATCTGGCCAGTCTCCTGGTCCGCAAGCACGACAAAGGGCATCGGCCTGCCGGCGTTTGCCCCGCGATCAGGGGCCGCTTGTCCCCGGCAGCATACGCTTGAGCACGTCGTCCCTGCGGACATAGTGATGCCAGAGCGCAGCCGCCGCATGGAGACCGGCAAGGATAAGGATCAGATTGGCGCAGAGGCTGTGCAGTTCCCTTATGGTTCGGGCCGTGCCGCTGTCCGCGGAGACCGGAGCCGGGATGGTGAAGAGGCCGAAGAAACTCAAGGCGTCGCCCCTGTACCAGGTCACCAGGATGCCAAGGACCGGAATGGCGACAAGCAGCCCGTAAAGCACGAGATGCGCGACCTTGGCCACCCATCGTTCCAGCTCCGACATTTCCCCCGGCAGCCCCGGGGTTCCCAAGATCAGGCGCAGGCCAACGCGGATGACGACCAGCGCGAACAGCAGCATCCCGAACGAGATGTGGAACCACCAGACGAGCGCCCGGCCAGGGTCGTTGCGTGGAAAGATATCCGCGACATAAGTCAGGCCGTAAAGGCCGATAACCAGCAGAAACACGGCCCAATGAATGGCCTTCTGTGCGCTTGTGTAGGTAGGATTCATGCAGGGCTGTCCAATTTTGAATGTTTCTAAACTAGCCGCGATCATGTCAAAGCTTTGTCGGGGCGGTCCCTTCGACGGCAATCGAGGAGGCCGTGACGGTTCCCCCGACGAGCGCGTTCTGGAACCGGGCTTTGGCGATCGTGATCCAGTGGGACATTGGCTGGAGGAACCTGTCAATTCGCTGACAGTCGGACATCGGACAACGCCGATATGCCGGACAAAGAAAAAGCCCGGACAAACCGGGCTTTTTCTTTGGGTTTCTGAACCATCGAACGGTTCGAAACGGGAATTTGGTGCCCAGAAGAGGACTCGAACCTCCACTCCTTGCGGAACACGGACCTGAACCGTGCGCGTCTACCAATTCCGCCATCTGGGCTGGTGCGGGCTCATGTAAGCGGGCAAGCGATGGCTGTCAACGCGCTTTTTGGACCATGTCGCCGAAAGCTGGAATTACAGCTTTGGCAAAAGTGCATGTCCCAACAAGGGCCGCAGCCTCCGCTTGCCGGCTCAGGAACCTTAGACGCTCTGCTTGACGCAATTCCGGACGGAAAACCGCACACACTTTTCCTGGAATTGCTTTAACCCTCCAGCACTTCCTTCGACGCAACGGTCGAATCGGCGTTGAGCTGGTAGATGACCGGCACGCCGGTGCCGAGTTCCAGCTTGACGATCTCCTCGCCCGACTTGCCGTCCAGCGCCATGATCAGCGCGCGCAACGAATTGCCGTGGGCGGCGACCAGCACGGTGCCGCCGCGCAGCACGTGCGACTGCATGTCGTGCAGATAATAGGGCCAGACGCGCGCGCCGGTGTCCTTCAGGCTTTCGCCGCCGGGTGGCGGCACGTCATAGGAGCGGCGCCAGACATGCACCTGCTCCTCGCCCCACTTCTTGCGGGCATCGTCCTTGTTGAGGCCGGAGAGGTCGCCATAGTCACGCTCGTTGAGCGCCTGGTCGCGGATGGTCTTCAGGTCGCTCTGGCCGACCGCGTCGAGAATGTGCTGGCAGGTCTTCTGCGCCCGGGTCAGCGCCGAGGTGAAGGCGATGTCGAACTTCAGGCCACGCGCCTTGAGTTTCTGGCCGGCGGCCTTGGCCTCGGCGTGGCCCTGCTCGGTCAGGTCGACGTCGCGCCAGCCGGTGAACAGGTTCTTCAAATTCCATTCGCTCTGGCCATGGCGCACGAGCACGAGGGTTCTCGACATTTTTGCTCCCTTCAAGAGAAAAGTGTGAAGCGGGTTTCCGTCCGGAATTGCGTTAAAACAAGGTGGTTGTGGTTTGCTCAGCTGAGCCCGAGCACGTCCCGCATCGAATATAGCCCCGGCTTCTTGCCACGCGCCCACAGCGCTGCCTTGACGGCGCCGCGGGCGAAGATGGCGCGGTCCTCGGCATGGTGGGACAGCGTGATGCGCTCGCCGGTGCCGGCCAGGATGACGCTGTGATCGCCGACCACCGAGCCGCCGCGCAGCGTGGCGAAGCCGATCGTGCCTTGCTTTCGCACGCCCGTGTGGCCGTCGCGTGAACGCACGTCATTGCCGGCCAGCGCTATGCCGCGCCCTGCGGCGGCGGCCTCGCCTAGCAGCAATGCGGTGCCCGACGGCGCATCGACCTTGTGCTTGTGGTGCATTTCGAGGATCTCGATGTCGAAATCGTCGGCATCGAGCGCGCGCGCCGCCTGTTCGACCAGCACCGCCAGCAGGTTGACGCCGAGGCTCATATTGCCCGACTTGACGATCGTCGCATGGCGCGCCGCCGCCGCGATCTTGGCATTGTCGTCGGCCGAGCAGCCGGTGGTGCCGATGACATGGACAATGCGCGCCTGCGCCGCATAACCGGCGAATTCGACTGACGAGGCCGGCGTGGTGAAATCGAGGACGCCATCGGCCTTGGCGAAGACCGGCAGCGGATCGTCTGATATCGGCACGTTGATGATGCCGATCCCTGCCAGCTCGCCGGCATCCTTGCCCAGATAAGGCGAATCCGCACGCTCGACCGCGCCGATGACGCGGGCGCCGGGAATGGTATGGATGGCGCGGATCAGCGTCTGCCCCATGCGGCCGGCTGCACCCACCACCACAAGGCCCATATCGCTTGCCGGCTTGCCGGTTGCCGATGTCTCGCTCATGCCGTGCTCCGGGCGATGTTCCGCGTCTCAAAGTCCTTGGACGAAGTCTGGATCGGTACGCTGTCGTCGACAAGCCCCAGACCCTTGACGCCCTGTATGCGGTGGAAGCGGGCATAGATGCTGTCCGGGTCGGCCATCAGCGTCGCATGGGTGCCTTCCTCGACCAACCGTCCCTCTTCCAGCACGATGATGCGGTCGGCATTGACCACCGTCGACAGCCGATGCGCGATGACGATCGTCGTGCGGCCTTGCATGACATGGCTCAGCGCCTCCTGGACGCGCGCCTCCGCCTCGTTGTCGAGCGCCGAAGTCGCCTCGTCGAGAAGCAGGATCGGCGCCTGGCGCACGATGGCGCGGGCGATCGAGACGCGCTGGCGCTGGCCGCCCGACAGCGTCGAGCCGCCTTCGCCGACCGGCGTGTCGTAACCTTGCGGCTGCTGGCGGATGAACTCGTCGGCTGCCGCCTGTTTCGCCGCCTGCTCGATCTCGGCGTCCGTGGCCGACAGCCGGCCGTAGCGGATGTTGTCGCGGATCGTGCCCTCGAACAGATATGGCGCCTGCGCCACATAGGCGATCGACTGGCGCAGCGACTGCTTGGTCACCTTCGAGATGTCCTGGCCATCGACCTCGATGCTGCCCTGGTCGACGTCGTAGAAGCGCTGCAAGAGCGCCACCATCGTTGACTTGCCGGCGCCCGAAGCGCCGACGATGGCGGTGACCTTGCCGGCCGCGGCGGTAAAGCTCAGGTCCCTCAACACCGGCATGTCGGCGCTGTAGCCGAACGTCACATTGTTGAAGCGCACCTCGCCGGTGGTGATCCTGGCCTCGACGGCATCGGGCGCGTCGCCCTGTTTCGGCTCCAGGTCGAGCAACTCGTAGATCATGCGCGCGTTGACCAGGGCACGTTCCATTCCGACCTGCGTGCGCGCCAGGCGTCTTGCCGGGTCGTAGGCCATGATCAGCGCGGTGATGAAGGAAAACACCGCGCCCGGTGGTTGTCCAAGCACCAGCGCCCGGTAGCCGGAATAGGCAAGCACGGAGGTAATGGCGAGACCGCCCAGAATTTCGGAAATCGGCGACAGCCGCTCCGCGACGCGGGCGATCTTGTTGTTACGCTGCTCGGCCGTGTCGGCCATGATGCCGATGCGGCGCGCCAGCTCGTCCTCCAGGGTGAAGGCCTTGACGATGGCGATGCCTTGCGTGGCCTCCTGCACGGACCCGTTCAGCCGCGAATTGATCAGCACGGATTCCCGGTTGATACGCCGCAGTCGGCGGGTGATGTAGACGACGGCCCAGATCAGCGGCGGCCCGATCAGCAGCGAGCTGAGCGACAACACCGGATCCTGGTAGATCATGACGCCGACGAGGGCGATCAGCGTGACCGCGTCGCGGCTGATGGAGGTCAGTGTCAGCGACAGCAGATCGCGGACGCCGCCGACATTCTCGTTGACCTGCGCCGCCAGCCGACCGGAACGTGTATCATTGAAGAAGTTGACGCCGAGCTTCATCAGATGGTCGAAGCTGCGCTTCTGGTAGCGCGCGACCAGATTGTTGCCGATCTTGGCCAACGCGACCGCTTGGCCGTAACCGGCGAAGCCGCGCAGCAGGGAGGCTCCCATGAAACCGGCGCAGATCCAGACGATCATATCGCCGCGCCGTTCGTAGAAGATCTGGTTGATCATCGGCGCCATGATCCACGCCGTGAAGGCGGTGGTGCCGGAAACAATCAGCAAGCAAGAGACGGCAACGACATAGGTCCAGCGATATTCATCGCCGTTTTCAGCGAGGATGCGGCGGAGCACCGCTGTGACCTCGCCGGGCTGGACTTTTTGTTTGGGGGCTTGAAGTGTCAAATCAGGAGCGCTTTGTGGTTTTCCGCCTCGTAGGATCGGGCTGCAAATTCGGCACCCCTCTTAGCGTTATGAGGCCGGCTTGCCTATGCCCGCGGCTGATTAACTTCGTCGCGGGCGGCTCAAGCGCGCCCGCGGGGAATATAGGCACATCTCGTCGAAGAGCTAGAGTAATTCCAGGAAAAGTGCGTAGCGGTTTTCCGTCCGGAATTGCGTCAAAACAAGGGGATAGAGCGGGTCGGCGTTTCCGTGAAACGGTGAACCGCTCTAGGCCTGCCAGCGCCGGCCCGCCGTCTGGACGCCGAACAGCGACGGGTTTCGGGCATAGGCGGCAAGGCCGAGAAGTGCCGCCAGCGGGTGAGTGATGACATAGACGGGCATGGTGCGCATCAGCGCGCTGTGCGGCGCCTTGTCCTCGAAGGCGGCGCGGAAATTGCCTTCCTTCAGCGCCGGCACGATCTTTTGCGCGATGCCGCCGGTCAAAAACACGCCGCCGCGGCTCATGAACACCAGGGCAAGGTCGCCGGCGGTGCGCCCGAGGCAAGTGACGAAGGTCTCCAGCGCTTCCTCAGCCACCGGATCGGTCTTGGCCAGGGCCGCAGCGGTGATCTCGGCCGGCGTGGTGAAGGGCGACGGCTTGCCGTCGGCCTTAGCCACCGCGCGGTAGACGTTGACGAGGCCGCGTCCGCACAGGATCTGCTCGCCGGAAATGCGGCCCTCTAGCTTCTCGATGTGCGGAAACACCTCGAAATCGCGCGGTGAGCGCGGGCCGATGTCCATATGGCCGCCTTCGCCGGGCACCGGAATCCAGTGGCGCAGCGCATAGACCAGCCCGGCGACGCCGAGCCCGGTTCCCGGCCCGAGCACGACACGGCCGGCATTCGGCTCCGGCGTGCCGCCGCCGATCTTTTCCATATGCTCTTCACCGAGCGCTACGACGGCCAGGGCCTGCGCCTCGAAATCGTTGAGCACGACAATGTCGCTCAGGCCGAGATTGGCGAACATCTGCCTGGGCTTGACGACCCACGGGCAGTTGGTGAGCTCGATCTCGTCGCCGTCGACCGGGCCGGCCACCGCCAGCACCGCCGAATTAGGGCGGACCGACGAGCGGTCAAGCACCGCCGCCTGGATCGCCTCGTCGATGGTGTTGTAATTGGCGGTCTGGACGATTTGCGGCTCGCCGGCCTCGGAATTGGCGTCGAGCACGATCGAAAAGCGCGCATTGGTGCCGCCAATGTCGCCGATCAGGATCGGAAACCGCAATGACATGTCGGTATCGCTTACGCTTGGCATGCTTTCGTCCGTCCCCGGCGCCCCCTGACGGCGTATCGCCGTTCTTCCGTTGACTAGCGCATGAGTCTGAAAAGGGAAACGGTTTTCGAGCCCGTCCGCGCGAGCGGCGAGCTTCTGCGGCCAAACGGCCACTATTTCGCGAAAACAGCCCGCTAAACCGATTGAGACTGCGAAGGCGCAGCGGCGATCAGTTCGCAGGCGGCCGAGGACGGGGAACCGGCGCGCCCATTCTGGGCGTCGCCGCGAAAGCATTTGCCGCGCCTGGCAAATCGCCGCCGCCACTGGCGGTGCTGGCCGGCTGCGGCGGCGCTTCCGGTTCGGGTGCGGCGACCGCGACCGGCACGGCGCCGCCATGATAGGTCGCCGCCTCGGCCGACTCTGGCCCCGGCGCTTCGAGCACGGCGCGACATTCCTTGGGCAGGTTGGCCATGGTCATCACGTCGCGCGCCTTCGGCGCATCCGGGTTTTTGTTGGGCCGCCACGGTTCTTCGGTGAACCACCAAGCGAGCGGCTTGCCGCAGCCGTCATCATCGGGCGTCGTCTCCTGCGCCTTGCAGTTGGGCGAACCCGGCTGGCAGCCGATGCGCATGTGGAAATGATAGTCGTGGCCCCAGAACGGCCGGATCTTGCGCAACCAGGTGCGGTCGCCCTTGACCGTGTCGCAGAGCTTTTTCTTGATGCCGGGATTGACCAGGATGCGTTCGACCTCGGGATAGCTCGCCGCCCGCTTCAGAAGCGCCGTGTGCTGCGGCTTCCACAGCGCGTCCTTCACCAGATGCGTCTTCTCGTCGACCATCAAGGTGGCGCTCATCGATTCGCGCTGCGCCATCGACAGCGGGCGGCTGGGCATCGGCGTCAGCCAGACGTCAGCGTCGAGCCCGATCTGGTGCGAGGCGTGGCCGGTCATCATCGGGCCGCCGCGCGGCTGCGAAATGTCGCCGATCAAGAGACCGGGCCAGCCATCGGCGGCGGCATCGCGCGACAGTTTCTCGATCAGGGCAATCATCGCCGGATGGCCCCAGCGGCGGTTGCGCGACGGCCGCATCACCTCCCAGGTCGGACCATCCATGGGAATGGCGACGCCGCCGGCAAAACAGCCCTTGGAATAGAAGCCGATCGACTGCGCCGCGGTCGCGGTCGGCAGTTTTTCGGCGCCGAACAGGTCTTTTGCCCGTTCCTCCGCGCTTGCGGGCTGGACGGCGAGGCCTAGCAAACCGAGCACCGCTGCCAGCAGTGATTTCTTGCCGAGCCGCATCGCTGTCTTCATGAAACCGGATCCCCACCGCAATCCCAGGCCCGAATCATAGCACGCAACGCAACGTGCTTCGATCGCCCTACCCCTTGGCGCAATCAGCGCTTTATCGGGCTGCGCGCCTCGCCATCGCGCCAGTCGCCGCTTGCCCACATATGGTCGAAGGCGGCGCGGTAGTCCGAAAAGCGAAAGCCATAGCCCGCCGCCTTGATCGCCGCATTGGCGACACGCTTGTTCTCGCCATAGAAGGACCGTGCCATGGGCGAAAGTTGGGCGGTCTCGAAAGGAATTTCCGGCGGCGGCTCGACGCCCATCAGAGACGCTGCATAGGCGACGACATCCTGCGGCGGCGCCGGCTCATCGTCCGTGATGTTGAAGATGCCGCCTGTGTTGCCCTCGATAAGCTGCCAGAGCGCCCCGGCAATGTCGTCGCAATGAATGCGGTTGAACACTTGGTCCGGCTTGACCAGCCGCCGCGCGGTGCCGTTTTCCAGATTGACCAGGGCGTTGCGGCCAGGTCCGTAAATGCCGGACAGGCGCAGGATCGCCACTGGCCGGCCGATATCCTTGCCGAGCTTCAGCCACTGCTGCTCGGCCTCAACCCGCATGACTGAGCGTTTCGACACCGGCCGGCACGTGGTCTTTTCGTTGACCCAGGCGCCGCCATAGTCGCCATAGACGCCGACGGTTGAGAGATAGCCGATCCATTCCAGCGCCGGCATCCTCGCGATTGCGGCCCGGGCGGCATTCAAGACGGGATCGCCCGCCTCTTCGGGTGCGACCGAAATCACCAGATGCGTCGTTTTTTCCAGCGCCTTGCCGATTTCACCGGTCAGCGCGCCATCGAACAGCAGGGGCGCGATGCCGGCCTGGCGCAGCGCTGCGAATTTTTCCTCGGAACGAGTCGTGCCGAAGATCGTGGCAGCGCCCGGATTGGCGCGTGCAAAAGCCTTGCCGGAATAGCCGGCGCCGAAGATCAAGATCTGCTTTTCGCTCATGCATGTGCCCTGGTTGGCCGCGCCAGACGCCATTCCTCGCGTACGGCCCCGTCAATCTCGGTGTTCAGGCCGATCTCAGCCCGCTCGGAATATTCGGCATCCGGCACCAGCCGCGCCAGCGCCCATATTGCCGCGCCCCGCACCAGCGGCGAGGCGTCATCCAGCAAGCCACGCACGGGACCGGCCAGCGCGGCCTCGCCGGAATTGCCGGCGGCGATCAGCACGTTGCGGATGAAGCGATCGCGGCCGATGCGCTTTATCGGCGAACCCGAGAAAAACGACCGGAAGGCCGCGTCGTCCAGTTCGAGCAGGTCGGCGAGCGCCGGCTCGCGCAGATCATCGCGCGCGGCGAGTTTTGCCTCGGAGGCGGCGCGGGCAAACTTGTTCCAGGGGCAGGCGGCCAGGCAATCGTCACAGCCATAGATGCGGTTGCCGATCTTTTCGCGGAATTCATGCGGGATCGGTCCCTTGTTCTCAATGGTGAGGTACGAAATACAGCGCCGTGCATCGAGCCGGTAGGGTGCTGGGAAGGCGTCTGTCGGGCAGGCGTCGAGGCAGGCGCGGCAGGAACCGCAGTGGTCGATCTCGGCGCGATCGGGGACCAGCTCAGCCGTGGTGAAGATGGTGCCGAGGAACAGCCAGGAGCCGTGCTCGCGGCTGACCAGATTGGTGTGTTTTCCCTGCCAGCCGAGGCCCGCGGCTTCGGCCAGCGGCTTTTCCATGACCGGAGCGGTATCGACAAACACTTTCACGTCGCCGCCGGCACGCGCCACGATCTTGCCGGCGATTTCCTTCAGCCGCCCCTTCATCACCTCGTGATAGTCGCGGTTTTTCGCGTAGACCGAGATCGCGCCACGGTCGCGCTTGGCCAGCAGGTCGCGAGGATCATGGTCCGGCCCGTAATTCATCGCCAGAACGACGATCGAGCGCACTTCAGGCCACAGCGTGGAAGGCTCGCTGCGGCGCGCAATCGTCTCGGCGATCCAGTCCATCGATCCGTGAAAGCCGTCGGCGACGAATTCGGCCAGCCGCGCAGGCGCGAGCGGGATGGCATCGGGAGAGGTGACGGCAATGGCATCGAAGCCGGCGCGCTGCGCCTCCGCGTCGATCAGCGCGCGCAGTTTTGCGGCGTCAGAAGTCGAGGTCCGCATAATGCGACACCGGCGACAGGCCGCGCACGCGGTCGGTCAGGAGCGGCCGGAAGGAGGGGCGCGACTTCACCCGCGTATACCATTCGCGCGCAGCAGTGTGTTCGCGCCAGTCGATCTCGCCGAGATAATCGAGCACCGACAGCGTCGCCGCGGCTGCCAGATCGGCATAGGTGACCCTGCCGCCGGCCAGCCAATGGCGGGTGCCGGCCAGCCAGTTGGTGTATTTCATGTGCTGGCGGATGTTGGCGCGCGCGGCGCGGATGGCGCCCGAATCGGGTGAGCCGCCGCCCGCCGTTTCCGGCATGATCGGCTTCAGCACGCGCTCGCGCACCAGATGCCGGGTGACTTCGCTTTCGGCCTTGTTGAGATACCAGTCGATCAGCCGGCGGATTTCGGCGCGCTGCATCGGGTCTTCGGCGAACAGCCGCTTGTCGCGCTTCAAGACACCGCGCGTCTCGTCGAGATATTCAGCGATGACGGTTGCGCCGACGATCGGCACATCGCCTTCGGCGAGCAGGATCGGCAGCGTGCCGGCCGGGTTCAGCGCCAAAAACTCCTTGCGCCGCGTCCACGGCTTTTCCTCGATCAACGCCAGTTCCTCGCCATACTCGCCGAAGGCGAGGCGGACGAAACGGCAGGTGGCGAACATGGGATGGTGGAAAAGCGTCAGCATGGTTCCGCGATGATAAAGCGCACTGGCGAATCGCCGGGCGCACCGGTAAGTCTTGGCCGCCCGGTTAGCGGGCCGTCAGGGTGTTGCGACCTATAGGGGCAGTTCAACGCCATGACAAGCAAACCGTTCTGTTAGCCGTCGCGCAAAGCCGAGGTAGCCCATGGAAAGCCAGACCATCGTCGAAGCCCTGCTGCTCGGCCTGCTGGAGGGCCTGACCGAGTTCATACCGGTGTCCTCGACCGGCCATATCCTGCTCGCCGGCCATTTCCTCGGCTTCAATTCCACCGGCAAGGCCTTCGAGATCCTGATCCAGCTCGGCGCCATCCTGGCAATCCTCAGCGTCTATTTCCGCCGCCTGTGGCAGATGCTGCTCGACCTGCCGCATGACCGGCTGACGCGGCATTTCGTCATCGGCATCCTGATCGCCTTCCTGCCGGCGGCGATCATCGGCGCGCTGGCGCATGATTTCATCAAGACAGTGCTGTTCGAATCGCCACGGCTGATCTGCATCATGCTGATCATCGGCGGCGTCGTGCTTTTGGCGGTGGACCGCATGAACCTGAAGCCGGTCTACCGCGACGTCGAGCGCTTCCCGACCCGGCTTTATCTGCAGATCGGGCTGTTCCAGTGCCTGTCGCTGATCCCCGGCACGTCGCGCTCCGGCTCGACCATCGTCGGCGCGCTGCTGTTGGGCGTCGACAAGCGGGCGGCGGCGGAATTTTCCTTCTTCCTCGCCATCCCGACCATGGTCGGCGCCTTTGCCTTCGACCTGTTCAAGAACCGCAACGTGCTGAGCAGCGCCGACCTGCCAATCATCGCCATCGGCTTCGTCGCCGCCTTCGTCACGGCCTTGGTGGTCGTCCGCTACCTGCTCGATTACGTCTCGCGCAACGGCTACTCGCTGTTCGGCTGGTGGCGGCTGGTGGTGGGGGGTGTCGGGTTGGTGGCGCTGATGATTTGGGGGTGAGGAGTGTTCTGCGGCCTCCTCGACGCGAGGCCCTCCCACTAATTCCGTCCATAAAACGCATTCTCGACATGAACCGGCCAGCGCCAGGGCAGCACCGCGACCATGTCGAAACGCATCGACAGCCTGCCGTAGTCGGGCTGCCGCGACAGCCAGATGTCGGCGGCCGCCTCGATGCGGCGCTCGGATTCGTGGCCGATCGCTTCCATGGCTTCCATCAGCGTGCGGCGCGCCTTGACCTCGACGAACAGAACGAGGTCGCCGCGCCTCGCGATCAGGTCGATCTCGCCGAAACGGGTGCGATGGCGTCGCGCGAGGATGCGGTAGCCCTTGAGCATCAGCGCGGCAGCCGCCAGCCATTCGCCGCGATGGCCGCGCCGATAGGCTTTCTGGCGGTTGGCGCTCGGGCGCTCAGCCACCGTCGGCTTCCCCTGAGCTTTGTTTGACCATGATCTCTCGACAAACGAAACCGTTTGTCCGGGAAAACCGATTTCCACTTTTCGGGATCATGGTCTGTCCCTGAGTTCCAACAGCCGCCGATAGAGCGCCTGCTTCTGGCCGCCGGTCATTTTGGCGGCTTCCGCCGCCGCCTTGGAGGCCGGCATTTCGGCGGCGAGCGACAGCAGCAGGCGATCGATATCGGCCGGTTCGTCCGCCTTGGCCTCAGCCGGACCGACGCAAACGACGATCTCGCCCTTCGGCGTATCGGCCGCGGCGTAATGGTCGGCGAGCACTTGCAACGTGCCGATGCGCATTTCCTCGAAGGTCTTGGTCAATTCGCGGCCGATGGCGGCTTTGCGTTCGCCGCCGAGGGCCTCGACCATGGCGCCGAGGGATTCGGCCAGCCGGCGCGGCGATTCAAAGAAGATCAGCGTTGCCGGCACCGCCTTCAGGGCTTCCAGCCGTGTCAGCCGTTGGCCAACCTTGACCGGCAGGAAACCGGCGAACAGGAAGGCGTCGGACGGCAGACCGGATGCCGTCAGCGCGGCCAGCGGCGCCGACGGGCCGGGGATCGGCACGACGCGAAGGCCATGGTCGATCGCCTCGCCGACCAGCCGGTAGCCGGGATCGGAGACCAGCGGCGTGCCGGCATCGGAAATCAGCGCCACGCTCTGGCCGGCCTGAAGCGCCGCGATCAGTTTCGGCCCGGCCTCGCCGGCGTTGTGCTCGTGATAGGCGGTGGTGCGGCGGCGGATGCCGTAGCGGTCGAGCAGCACGCGCGACACGCGCGTATCCTCGCAGGCGACGATGTCGGCGGCGGCCAGCGTCTCCAGCGCGCGCAAGGTGATGTCGGCCAGATTGCCGATCGGGGTCGCCACCAGATAGAGCGCCGGCTCGAGCGGACGGGCGGCAATTTCGGTCTGCCCGACCACATAGCTGCGCTTGCCCGTCTCATCGGTCACTGATGCCGTCTCCATTCGGCCCTGTTTGGCCTGGCAAATCTTGTTTGGCATGGCTGGTGCCGGCTTGCAAAAGCTCACGCCGATGTAAGCCAATCGCCATGCCTTCGCCACAGTGGGGAACCAAACCGGGACTGGCAGATTTAGCCCCTGATTCCTAAAGGGAGGACAGGATGGACAGCCTGAAGATACAGGACGCTTTCGAACCCTACTATGCCGGCCGCAAGCGCGTCGCCGCCCCTAGGGACAAGCGGCTGCCTGCCAAGACCGACACCGGCCTGACCGAGCGGGCGACAACCGCCTTGCCGACGAATGTCAGGCTTTCCGACAACAAACCAGACAGCACGACGGAGCACTGACCGAACGATGCCCAATCGCTTCGATATATTCATCACCCGTCTTGAAACGAAAAGCGCCAGAGAAGGCGTGCCGCCACATCCGATGAACGACCAGCACAGCGTTCGCCGCGAAAAGGCCGACGCCAAACCGGACCGGACCGGAGAGGCGCATTCCGAAAAAGATCGCGGCAAGCGGCGCTTCAAGCACGACGCCTGACAGGCGCGACCCCGTGACCGCTCTCGCTTCGTCATCGTGGGCGGGGCGATGCGGCGAGGATCCGAGGATGGCGAGGATCTGGTTCACGCCAGATAGCGTGCAACGCGCGCCTTCAGAAGGTCAATCAGCTCCAGATCCATGAATTCATAGTTATCCGGTATATCGAGGCATATGACCCGGGCCTTCTTCAGGCTCGTCTTGAATTTCTTCTGCAGTTTGGTGCGGTGCAGCTTTTCCATGACGAAGATGATGTCAGCCCAGGCGACCAGCTCATGCGTCAGCGGCGTGTCGGCGTCATGATTGGTTCCCGCCGACGCAACCTCGATGTCCCGGCGCGTCGAAAACACCTGCTCGGCGGTCGGGCTGCGCAAGCGGTTCTGGCTGCAGACGAAGAGGACGTTTTTCACCAGCTCGCGGCTTCCTGGTTCAGTGGCCTTGCGGCTGCGGCACTACTCATCGAACATTTCACGTATCGACTTGGTCATCGGCATGTACTGGTCAAGTGTCAGTCCGTAGAGTTCAAACTCTACCGCGTGCTCGCGCGGCAGCACCCTAAGATTTATACCGACATAGGTAAGAAAGCCCCGAACCACATCGAACTCAGTCATACCAGAGGGCTTTATTCTCGATATAACCTTCTGATTTTTGATAATTACGGCATCGGCTTGATAGAAATCTTCGTCAGCCCGTGGCTTCGAAATTTCGGTCAATCCGAACTCGAAGACATCATCCGTGTTCACAGTGCGAAGCGTCTCATGGATCAGATACTTCATGGCGCACCCACATCGGAAACAGCGTCCTGGTTTTTCAGCCAAGCTCGTAGCATCTTGCCTGAGCAGCAAACTACCTTTTGGCCTACCGCGCCAGATCCGCCACCACGGCGTCGAGCACGATCATGCCGGCCGGCGTGGCGCGCAGGCGCGCATTGCCGATCGGCGCCACCAGCCCCTCGCCCTGCAGCATGGACAGCCGCGCCGTCGACAGGCCGCGGCCGGAAAACGCCTCGTAGCGCGAGAGGTCGATGCCTTCGGCCAGACGCAACCCCATCAGCAGGAACTCGTCGGCCTCCTCCGATCGCGTCAGGATCTCGCCACCGGTGACGCCATGGCCCTTGGCCTCAACCAGATTGGCCCAGGTCTCCGGCATCCGCTCGGCTATCGTCACCGTGCGGCGGCCATTCTCGACGAAGCGGCCATGGGCGCCGGGGCCGATACCGACATATTCGCCATAGCGCCAGTAGGTCAGATTGTGCCGGCTCTCCGCGCCCGGCCTGGCATGGTTGGAAATTTCATAGGCCGGCAGGCCGTGCGCAGTGGTGATCTCCTGCGTCAACGCATAGAGATCGGCGGCGTGGTCGTTGTCGGGGATGATGAATTTCTTCGCCGCATGCAGGGCGTGGAAGGGCGTGCCTTCCTCGATGGTCAGCTGGTAGAGCGACAAATGATCGGCGGCATGGCCGATCGCCTGCTCGAGCTCGGCTGCCCAGGCCTCCGGCGTCTGGCCGGGGCGGGCGTAGATCAGGTCGAAGGAGAGCCTTGGGAATATGTCCCGCGCGAGCCCTATCGCATGCAGCGCTTCGTCGACATTGTGCAGCCGGCCGAGAAAGCGCAAATCTTTGTCGTTCAGCGCCTGCACCCCGAGCGAGACGCGATTGACGCCGGCCGCCCGATAGCCGCGAAACCGTTCGGCTTCGACCGAGGACGGATTCGCCTCCAGCGTCACCTCGATGCCGTCAGGCACCGTCCAGTTCTTTGCCACCGCGTCCAGAACCCTGGCCACGGTTTCCGGCTTCATCAGCGACGGCGTGCCGCCGCCGAGGAAAATGCTGGTCACCTCGCGCGGCCCGGTGCGCTGGCGCATGGTCGCCAGTTCCGCCTCGAAGGCGGCGGCAAAGCGCTCCTGGTCGACCGGCTGGTGGCGGACATGGCTGTTGAAGTCGCAGTACGGGCATTTGGCCGCGCAGAACGGCCAATGGATGTAGACGCCGAAGCCGGGGCTGCGATCCAGCGGCATGGTGATGCCGGATCCAGTCATGCCGAGCCCAATCTCGGCAAATTTAATCTCGCTTGGGCGAATTTCTGGAAGGCGCGAGCGCGGTGCGACAGCGCCGTCGGCTGGCCGGGTTTCCAGCCATGCTTTTCCTCAGCGCTCATCTCGCCGAAGGTTTTGTCGAATCCATTGGGCAAAAACACCGGATCGTAGCCGAAACCGAGCTCGCCGCGCGGCGGCCAGACCAGCGTGCCTTCGGCCTCGCCGCGATAATATTCGGCCTCGCCGTCGGGAAAGGCGAGGCAGATGACGGCGACAAAGCGGCCCTTGCGCTGTTCGGCCGAGGCGGCGCCGACTTCCTGCAGCGCCACTTCGGTGCGCTGCATGGCCATGGCGAAATCGCGCGAACCGTCCGGGGTTTCCGCCCAGTTGGCGGTGTAGACGCCGGGCGCACCGTCGAGCGCGTCGACGCACAGGCCGGAATCGTCAGACAGTGCCGGCAGGCCGGTCGCCTTCGCGGCGGCCAGCGCCTTGATATAGGCATTTTCCTCGAAAGTCGTGCCGGTCTCGTCCGGCTCCGGCAGGCCAAAATCCTTGGCCGACTTCGCCTCGAAGCCGAACGGTCCCATCAGGTCGGCAAATTCGCGCAGCTTGCCGGTATTGTGGCTGGCGACAACGATCTTCTTGCCATCAAGAGAATGCATCAAAGGCCCCAGATTCTCGGCTCGGCGAACTCGATCGAATTGCCCGAGGGGTCGCGTATATAGATCGAACGGCCACCTTGCGGCCATTCGAATTCGCTTTCGATGGCGATTCTTTTTGCCCTCAGATGCGCTTTCCAGGCCACGATTTCAGCGGCGGTTGCCGCAAAGCAGAGATGACCTTCGCCGACCGCGCCGTGCGGCGGCACCGGCAGCCGGGCGTCCGGCAGCGGAGGTGTTTTGGTCGCCTCGGCATTGAAGACCAGCAGCACGGCGGGTCCGCAGCGGAAGAAGAGGTGGCGGCCATCGACCTTGCCGAGGAGGGTGAGGCCGAGGATGTCGGTGTAGAAGGCTTCGGCTGCGGCTAGGTCGGTGACGTAGAGAGCTGATTCCAGGATTGCAGAGGGTATCACGAGGCGCCCCTCTCTGCCCTGCCGGGCATCTCTCTTTCCCTTCTCCCCTTGTGGGAGAAGGTGTCGCCAAAGGCGACGGATGAGGGGTGTTCCAGCGGAGTGAGACGTTGGCGTTCCCTGGAGCACCCCTCATCCGTCTCGGCGCTGCGCGCCGATCCACCTTCTCCCACAAGGGGAGAAGGTAAGCGGAGATGGCCGGCAGGCCAGAGAGGGGGCGCCAGGCTCGGCATCAAAACTTACGCCACCGCCATCTGCTGCAGGCTGACCAGCCTCTGGATGCCTTTCTTGGCCAGGCCCATCAATTCCGCGAACTGTCCTTCCGAAAAAGGCTCGCCCTCGGCGGTGCCCTGGATCTCGACGATGCCGCCCTTGCCGGTCATGACGAAATTGGCGTCGGTGCCGGCCGCGGAATCCTCGAGATAATCGAGGTCGATGACCGGCTGGCCGTCATGGATGCCACAGGAAATCGCCGCGACGTGATCTTTCAGCACCTTGGCGACGCTCGCCATCTGCCGCGCTTCCATCCAGCGCAGGCAATCATAGAGCGCCACCCAGCCGCCGGTGATCGAGGCGGTGCGGGTGCCGCCATCGGCCTGGATGACGTCGCAATCGACGGTGATCTGCTGCTCGCCCAGCGCCTGCAAATCGACCACGGCACGCAGCGAACGGCCGATCAGGCGCTGGATTTCCAGCGTGCGGCCGCCCTGCTTGCCGGCGGAGGCTTCGCGGCGCATGCGCTCGCCGGTCGAGCGCGGCAGCATGCCATATTCGGCCGTCACCCAGCCCTTGCCCGAATTGCGCATCCAGCCCGGCACCTTTTCCTCGAGGCTTGCGGTGCACAGGACATGGGTGTCGCCGAACTTCACCAGGCACGAGCCTTCGGCGTGCTTGGAGACGCCGCGCTCGAAGGAGATGGCACGCATTTCGTCGAATTGGCGTTTGGAGGGGCGCATTCAGGCTTCTTTCCAGTCATTTTTCGGAATCGTGGCCGGCTTGTAGCCCCAC
The DNA here is from genome assembly GCF_057784245.1 of Mesorhizobium sp. CNPSo 4671. Taxonomy (NCBI): domain Bacteria; kingdom Pseudomonadati; phylum Pseudomonadota; class Alphaproteobacteria; order Hyphomicrobiales; family Phyllobacteriaceae; genus Mesorhizobium; species Mesorhizobium sp. CNPSo 4671. The sequence continues at coordinate 566,771 of NZ_JBWLUW010000004.1, forward strand.
CAAGCCCATGGCGCAAAGGAAAATGGGCGGGTTGCGCCCACCGTGCCGAAGTCTATATCCTGAAGCAGGAGGTTTTTGGCCGAATGACCAAGGCAATCGATCCAGCTTCGCAGTCGCTTGCACTTCAATCACTCGACATGCGCTCACGCGACATCTTCCGGCGCATCGTCGATTCCTATCTCAGGGATGGCGAACCCGTGGGCTCACGCAGCCTGTCGCGCATCCTGCCGTCCTCGCTGTCGCCGGCCACCATCCGCAATGTGATGAGCGACCTCGAGCATCTCGGGCTGATCTACGCGCCGCACATCTCGGCCGGCCGGCTGCCGACGCAGGCTGGCCTGCGCTTCTTCGTCGATGCCTTCATGGAACTTGGCGACCTCTCCGACGAGGAGCGCCGCACCATCGAGGCACAGGTGCGGGCTTCCGGCTCCGGCGCGACGCTGGAGCACATGCTGACCGAGGCCAGCCAGATGCTGTCGGGCATGTCGCGCGGCGCCGGCCTAGTGCTGGCCGCCAAGAACGAGGTGGCGCTGAAGCATATCGAATTCATCCAGCTGGAGCCGACCAAGGCGCTTGCCGTGCTGGTGTCGCAAAATGGCGATGTCGAGAACCGCGTCGTCGAGCTGCCGGCGGGCATCACCGTCTCGCAGCTGCACGAAGCCTCGAATTTCCTCAACGCGCATATCCGCGGCCGGACGCTCGCCGAAGCGCGCACCGAGATCGCCCGCATCAAGGAAGAGACGAGAGCCGCGCTGGACACGCTGTCGCAGGACCTCGTCGAGAAGGGCCTGGCGGTGTGGGCGGGTGCGGAGAGCGGCCTGCCGGCGCGGCTTATCGTGCGCGGTCGCGCCAATCTGCTCGAAAACGTCACCGCCCAGGCCGACATCGAATTGCTGCGGCATCTGTTCGAGGACATGGAGACGCAGGACGGGCTGATCCAACTGCTCGATCTCGCCGAGCAAGGATCGGGCGTGCGCATCTTCATCGGTTCGGAAAACAAGCTGTTTTCGCTGTCGGGCTCGTCGCTGGTGGTCGCGCCCTATCGCGACAAGGATGCCCGCGTCGTCGGCGCGCTGGGCGTCATCGGCCCGACCCGGCTCAACTACGCCCGCATCGTGCCGATGGTCGATTATACCGCGCAGCTGATATCGCGCATGTTAAGGTAGACCCCTGGACAGCAAGAGACGGGCAGCAAGGAGAAAAAAGAATGGCGCTCGAAGAATTCAAGGCCCGGATCAGCCTGCTGCTCGAGGAGATGGTCAACCAGCCGGAAGACCAGCACGAAATCCAGGAACAATTGCGCGAAAAGCTGCAGGAAATGCGCGCCATGGGCCTGCCGCTGCCGGCCGATCTCGTCGCGCTGGAAAAACGCCTCGACGACGATTTTTTGGCTGCCGGGACATAAGCAGGGACCGCTTCGCTCAACTCGTCGTGTGAGGCGGAACCCGGGGACAAAATCGGCCGTTGGTTTCCTTCGCGATCACATGGAGGACAGAATGATCCGATTGGCCGGACTGATGCTTCCAGCCCTCTTTCTTATGACAAGCCCGGCATTCGCCCAGCAGGCCGATCGGCCGGTGCTGAAGGGTGCGGCCGCCTTCGGCGACTGGCGCGCCGACAGACCGGGCGTGCGCCGCCTGATCAAGCCGGAAGACCTGCCGAAGCCTTACCTCACCAAGTCGGCCTCGAACGGCGCCGGCCTTGCCGACATGCCGGCAGGCGCGAAACCGCAACTGCCACCGGGCTTTTCGGCCGAGCTGATCGCGTCCGGCATCGACAATCCGCGCGTCGTGCGCGTCGCACCCAATGGCGACCTGTTCGTCGCCGACAGCGAGGCCAACCAGGTCCGCGTTTACCGCCTGGCCAAGGACAGCGCCAAGCCCGCCGAGGACGGCATTTTCGCCGGCAATCTCAACCAGCCCTATGGCATTGCCTTCTATCCGCCGGGCGATGACCCGCAATGGGTCTATGTCGCCAACAGCGACAGCATCGTGCGCTTTGCCTACCGCAGTGGCGAGCTGAGGGCATCGGGCGAGCCGGACACCATTGTCGACAACATTCCCTCCAACCATCACTGGACGCGCGACATCGCCTTTTCGCCTGATGGCAAGACGCTCTATCTGTCGGTCGGCTCTGGCTCGAATGTCGCCGAGGACATGGGCAAGGCGCCGGATGGCAGCCTTGAAGCATGGGCAACATCGAAGCCGTTGGGCGCGACATGGGGCTCCGAAGAGGGGCGCGCCGACGTGCAGGCCTTCGATCCGGACGGCAAGAACGGCCGCATCTTCGCCACCGGCCTGCGCAACTGTTCGGGCATGACCATCCAGCCGGCGACCGGGGCGCTGTGGTGCGTCGTCAATGAGCGCGACGCGCTCGGCGACAACGTGCCGTTCGAATACGCCACCTCGGTCAAGGACGGCGCCTACTACGGCTGGCCTTGGTACTATATCGGCAACCATGAGGATCCGCGCCACAAAGGCGCGCGCCCCGACCTCGCCGGAAAAGCGACCATTCCCGACGTGCTGATGCAGGCGCATTCGGCGCCGCTCAACATCGCCTTCTACGACCGCGAGGACTTGCCCGCCGACAGCGGTTTTCCCAAGGAATACCGAGGCGATGCCTTCGTCGCCCTGCACGGTTCGTGGAATCGCGGCAACAGGACCGGCTACAAGGTCGTCCGCCTGTTGTTCAAGGATGGCAAGCCGACCGGCGAGTACGAGGATTTCATGACCGGCTTCGTCGTTTCCAATGGCGAAGTGTGGGGCCGGCCCGTCGGCGTGGCGGTGGCCAATGACGGCGCGCTGATCATGACCGAGGACGGCAACGGCACCATCTGGCGCGTGACCTATGACGGCGGGCGGTCCTGACGGCATTTCAGCGTGGTGCAATCGAATCCGGCTTCAGGGAATTCCAGCGGGTCCGACTTTGTGCGACAAGGCGCTCGTCCCAAATAGCGTTCCACGGACGCAAGGCTCGACCATGACCCTCACCGGCTTCCTCGCCTACAGTGCCGCCCTCGGCATCGCCGCCGCCATTCCCGGCCCCGGCGTTACCGCCCTTGTCGCGCGGGCGCTCGGCTCCGGCTTTCGCTCGTCGCTGGCCATGTCCTTTGGCCTGATGCTGGGCGACCTCACCTATCTGACCGCCGTCGTGCTCGGCCTCGCCTTTGTCGCGCAGACCTTCGGCATGGTCTTCCTCGCCATCAAATGGCTTGGAGTCGCCTATCTCGCCTTCCTCGGCTGGCGCTTCTGGACCGCGGGCATCACGCCCGAAACGGTCGAAGCGAAAAAGGGCAAGGGCGGGCTGGTTTCGAGCTTCATCGCCGGCCTCACCGTCACGCTCGGCAATCCGAAGACGATGATCTTCTACCTCGCCATCACGCCGACCATCGTCGACCTCAAGACGATCACGCTGGCCGACTACGGTATTCTCGCCGCACTGACGGTGCTGGTGCTGTTCGTCGTGCTGGTGCCTTACCTGGCGCTGGCCGCCAAGGCGCGCTGGTTCCTGAAATCGCCGCGCGCGCTGAAGCTGCTCAATCGCACCGCCGCCGGCTTCATGGTGGGTGCCGCGGCCGCGATCGCGGCCCGCCAGTAGCACCCTTTCAGCCAAAACATTCCGGGGTCAGGCTTCCCCGCGAAATGCTTTTCCGGGACAAGGGCGTTTTAGACACAGGCCCCACTCGGATATTTCCGGCCGACAGCTTATGTTGCGCGGCTGAAAGCCCTATCTTGCCGGCTGCAATGCCACTTGCCTGAAATTCTGGGAGCGAAACCAATGAACAAGCCCGTCACCTCTGCCCGCGTCCCCGGCCGCGGCCGCATCTACAGTTCCATCACCGACACGATCGGCGACACGCCCCTGGTCCGGCTCGACAAGTTCGCCAAGGAGAAGGGCATCGTTGCCAATCTCGTCGCCAAGCTCGAATTCTTCAACCCGATCGCTTCGGTCAAGGACCGTATCGGCGTGGCGATGATCGAGGCGCTGGAGGCCGCCGGCAAGATTTCGCCCGGCAAGACGACGCTGATCGAACCGACCTCGGGCAACACCGGCATCGCGCTGGCCTTCGCCGCCGCCGCCAAGGGCTACAAGCTGATCTTGACCATGCCGGAGACGATGTCGGTCGAGCGTCGCAAAATGCTGGCGCTGCTCGGTGCCGAACTGGTGCTGACCGAAGGTCCGAAAGGCATGAAGGGCGCCATCGCCAAGGCCGACGAACTGGCCGCGACGATCCCCAACGCCGTGATCCCGCAGCAGTTCGAAAACCCTGCCAATCCGGAAATCCACCGCAAGACGACAGCGCAGGAGATCTGGAACGACACGCAAGGCGAGATCGACATCTTCGTCGCCGGCATCGGCACCGGCGGCACCATCACCGGCGTCGGCCAAGTGCTGAAGAAGCACAAGCCATCTGTGCATGTCGTTGCCGTCGAGCCGGAAGCCTCGCCGGTGCTGTCGGGCGGCCAGCCCGGCCCGCACAAGATCCAGGGCATTGGCGCCGGCTTCGCGCCAAAGATCCTCGACACCACGATCTATGACGAGATCGTCAAGGTTTCCAATGAGGATTCGGTCGCCAATGCGCGCCTCGTCGCCCGCCTCGAAGGCGTGCCGGTCGGTATTTCGTCCGGTGCTGCCCTGCAGGCGGCAATCGTCGTCGGCTCGCGGCCGGAAAACAAGGGCAAGACCCTGGTCGTGGTCATCCCGGACTTCGCCGAACGCTATCTGTCGACGATTTTGTTCGAGGGGCTGGGGGCTTAGGCCACCACTTTTTGCTGGCCCGCTGAAAAATACTTCCGTGGCGCCGGCCGCCCGCTTGAGCAGTAGCGTGCTTCCGGTTCATATCGCCCCGGCCCGCTTTGCACGGGCCAGGGGAGAATTTCATGTACAAGCTCTATACCCGCCCCGGCAGCGGCGGCTTCGTCGTCGAGGCAGCGCTCGCCTTGGCGAATGCGCCATTCGAACAGGTCGACGTGCCGAAATCCGACCGGCCCGATCCGGCCTTCCTCGACATCAGCCCGCTGAACCAGGTGCCGGTGCTGACCTTGCCGGACGGACGCTCGATGACCGAATCGGCGGCGATCTGCATCCTGCTTGCCGAGCGCCATCCCGAGGCCGGCCTGGCGCCGGCGGTCGACGCGCCGGCCCGCGCCGATTTCCTGCGCTGGATGGCCTTCATGTCGTCTGTGCTCTACCCAGCGGTGCTGCGGCTTTACTACGCCCATCGCTACACGGCCGACGCCGACGGCACGAAAGCCGTCAAGCAGGCGGCCATCGCCGAGATGGATCGTGGCTTCGCCGTTCTCGATGCCGCCTTGCGCGACCGTGACTGGTTGGTCGGCGACGGCCTGTCGCTCGCCGACATCTACCTTGTCATGCTCATTGCCTGGCATCCCGACATCGACAGCGCGCGGACGGCATGGCCTGATATTGAACGCTTGTGGGCGAAGCTGCGTGAACATCCGCTGATGAAGACGCTCAACACATCGCATGAGATGTGGCCCGGCTGACGGTCAGTTTCGCAGCGCCGCCCTTTTTCCCTGCAGGAACCGGCGCACCGCCGGGTCGCGCTCAAGGCCGATCGCCCGATCATAAGCCTCGCTTGCTTGCGGCACCTGACCAAGCCTGGCCAGGAGCCCGGCGCGGGCCGCCCAATAGGGCTGATATTCGTCGAGCCGCTTGTCGTCGCCCAGCACGTAAAGCGCCGCCAGCCCCGCCATGGCGCCCTCGGTCTCAGCAAGCGCCACCGCGCGGTTGATCGCCACCACCGGCGATCCCACGATCGAAAACAGCGCGTCGTAGAGCGCACGGATCGCCGGCCAGTCGGTGTGGCCAGTCAGCCGCCGCGCCGCGTGCGCCGACTGGACGGCCGCCTCGAGCTGGTAGCGGCCGACGACGCCGCTCGCTGCGGCATGAGACAGAAGCGCCTCCGCTTCGTCGATGAGCGCGCGGTCCCATAGGTCGCAATCCTGTTCGGTCAGCGGCACGAAGTCGCCGTCGGCACTGCGCCGCGCCGTGCGGCGCGCCTCGGCAAACAGCATCAGCGCCAGTAGGCCAAGCGCTTCCGGCTCGTCCGGCATCAGCGTCGCCACCAGGCGGCCGAGCCAGATGCCTTCGGTGGCGAGGTTGCGGCGCCGCGTCTCGGTACCGGCCGGATCGGACCAGCCTTCGGCGAAGGCGGCGTAGATCGCCTCCAGCACGGCATCCAGCCGTTCGCCGAGTTCAGCCCGTTCCGGTACGCGGAACGGAATGCCGGTTTCGCGGATGCGGGCCTTGGCGCGCACCAGGCGCTGGCTCATCGTCGCCGGTGAAACCAGGAAGGCGGAAGCGATCGTCGCGGCATCGAAGCCAAGGATGGTCTGCAGGATCAGCGGTGCGCGCACGCCCGGCTCGATCGCCGGATGCGCGCAGGCAAACATCAGCCGCAGCCGTTCGTCGGGCAGATCCTCCTCGGTCATGCGCGCCTCCATCTCTTCGGCGATCAGTTGGAGATGCTCGCGGGCTGCCTCCCGGGTGAGCCGCCGCCGTACAGCATCGACGCGGCGCCGCCGCGCCACCGCAAGCAGCCAGGCTTCCGGCTTTTCAGGCACGCCGGACTTCGGCCAGCGTTCGAGCGCCGCTGCAAAGGCATCGGCCAGCGCATCCTCGGCGGCGGCCACGTCACGCGTGCGCGCCGCGAGCCAGGCGACCAGCTTGCCATAGTTTTGCCGGGCGGCGGCCTCGGCGGCCGCCCGGACGAACTCCGGTCGACTGTCCATCACACGGTCATGTCTTGGGCAGGTAGTCGGCCATTTCCCAGATCGGCCGCAACTCGACCGTGCCGGTGCTGGCCGCCGGACAGCGCGCCGCCCATTCGATGGCGGTATCGATGTCAGCCGCCTCGATCATGTAGAAGCCGGCAAGCTGCTCCTTGGTGTCGGCATAGGGGCCGTCGATGACGTTGGTCTTGCCGTCGGCGATCCGCACCGAGGTGGTCGCCTGGGTCGGGCGCAGCCTTTCGCCGGCCAGCCACACGCCGGACGTCTTCAGCGCTTCGGTATAGGCGCTATAGGCCGCGCTCATCTGCTGGATCTTGTCGATCGGCATGGCCGCCAGTGCGGATTCGTCGTTGTTGATCATAAGCATGTATCGCATGGGGTCTTCTCCCGTGGTTTCGAAGGCCGCGTCCTTGCGGGGCCAGACGTATGTCGCGCGGCGGCAGCCGATTTCGACAGGACGCGGAAAAAATCTTTCGGCTTCGTCACGCGGTTTCGCAAGGACCAGGTTTCGCCAAGCGGCCGGCGGCGGACTGGCAATGATGCCTCGTCACACTATCCTTTGTGATCCAAGCACGTCACGCCAGAGATGGGAGATGAGCAATGGAACTCGTGACCCACAAGAAATTCAAAAGCGGCCGGCTGATGCCGTGGGGCAAGGGGACAGTCGTCACCGGAGCGAAGGGATTTGTCTACCTTTGTGGAAACACGGCAACCGCCGCCGACTACGATCCGGCCGGCAAGCAGGGCGGTCGTTTCGCCGGCGACGCGGCGGCGCAGTGGCTCGAGGTTCTGGGCAATATCAAAGCCGATCTGGAGGAGCTGGGCACCGCGCTTGAACACCTCGTCAAATTGACCTTCTTTGTCAGAGGACCATTTCCCGACGGCGGCGTTCTCAGCTCTCCCAATTTTCGCCTGGACGTTCTGGACGGGTTCTTTGCCGCGCATTGCCCGAAGCACTGCAGTTACAACAACCCGCCGCCCTCAGAGGTGATTGGCGTTGCCGCGCTCGCTCAAGCCGACATCGTCATTGAAATTGTCGCGATCGCGGCCCTGCCGGATTGACCCGGGTCGTGGCGTGCCGCTAAGCTGGTGCGAAATGCAGGCCTCTATCGGCCGACAACGGCCCTCGCCGGCGTCAGCCTTCCGGCAACCGAACCAAGGCGACTACACCGGGCCTTGGCCTTCAGCCGATCAGGCGCTCCCGCAGCTCAGCCGATGGAATGTCGCAGCTGTCTTTCCTGCCAAACAGGGCGTAGCGATTTTCAGCGATGCGATTGTAGAGCCAGTCACGCAGCGGGCGCGGCAGCAGCAACAGCGCCTTCGCCGCGCGCCATGGCCAGCCGAGTTCCGACATCACCGCGACAAAGCTGTCGAGCTTCGTGAAAGCGACGCCATCGATGAGAACGAGATTGGTTTCGTAAGAGTCCGTGCGTAGCCCGTGCTTGCGAAACAGCGCTTCGCCGAAGGTCGATTGCGCGGTGGCGAAGCGGAAGTGGTTTTGGCGGTCGAGCCTGACCACCATGCGCACGAAGCCGGAGCACAGCACGCAGACGCCGTCGAAGACGATCAGCGGCTGGCGTGCATCGAAAGATGGTTCAGCGGGACTGGGCTTGGCCGAATTTGATTGGGGCAGATTTGACTGGGGAAGGTCGGTCACGCGGACCTCGGCTGCTCGTGTCCTGAGACACTAGGCCAGCCGAAGGCGGGATCAAAGACGTGGCGTTGTCGCACGCCGCCTGTCGCTCAGAGCCGGCCGCTCGGAACGATAGGTGGTGGCACGGGTATTGGCACCGGGCCTGCAGATACGGCTGTTGTGGCGGCTCTCGAATGTCATGGTCAGTGCGCGCCCAGCGAAGTGCCGCGACGGGCGCAGGCCGGACCGGGGCCGCGCATGTAGTAGCGCTCCGGCCGATAGGTCGGCGCGATGAATTCGCGGATGGCGGCGGCATAGCCGATGAGGTGAGTGAGGAAGTTCATTACCCTGTCCCTGTCCCGATTTTCGGATGTCCCTTCCGATTGACGGGCATCATAGCGTCGAGGCGTGAATAGTCGGTGAACACGATGTTAATATCTGGTCGAAAACCCGTTGCTTCGTGGCCGGAATGCGGCTGATTCGGGGTGTTTCCGTGCTCTTTGTCGCCATTCCGCCCAGTGTGACTTTTGCATCACATATGTTTCGTTTGAATGTCGCCTGCGCGCGGTTCTGTTTCAACTTTCGGCCGGCCGGCGAAATTTTCGTGCTCGACGCCCAGAGTCGGCTTACGCCGATGGACGCGGTTTGGAACTGGAACGGAACTTGCTCGTTCTCGACCTATCACCGCAGGAGTTTGTCATGGCGCCACGCCCAGCCTGGAAAGGCTATCTGAAGCTTTCACTGGTCACCTGCGCGGTCGAACTGACCAATGTCGTCACCCATACCGAAAAGGTCTCTTTCCGGGTGCTGAACCGCAAGACCGGCAATACGGTGAAGCGCATCTATGTCGATGCCGAAACCGGCAAGCCCTTGGATGATGGCGACGAGATCAAGGGCTATGAGCTCGAGGGCGGCGATTTCGTCCATATCGAGGAAGACGAGATCGAGGCGGTGCAGATCGAATCCTCACACACGATGAGCCTCGACGGTTTCGTCGACAAGGCCTCGATCCAGCAGATCTATCTCGACACGCCCTATTATGTCGCGCCGGCCGACAAGGTGTCGGAGGAGGCTTTCGCCGTCATCCGCGATGCCATGGTTGCGAAGAAGATGGCCGGGCTGGCGCGCATCGTGCTCTATCAACGCGAGCGTCCCGTGGTCATCGAGCCGCTCGGCAAGGGCATGGTGCTGACGACGCTGCGCTACGACAATACGGTGCGCCAGCCGGACAGCGTGTTCGGCGAGATCAAGGCGGTGAAGACCGACCAGGAGATGACCGAGCTCGCTGAGCTCATCATCGACAAGAAGAAAGCGAAGTTCGATCCGTCGAAATTCGACGACAAGTATGAAGACGCGCTGTTGGAGCTGATCCGTGCCAAGAAGGCGGGGCACGAGGCGCCGAAGGCCAAGGCGGCGCCCAAACCCTCCAACGTCGTCAATTTGTTCGATGCGCTGAAGAAGAGCCTGTCGTCGGATTCGGGCTCAACGAAGGCATCTTCCGCGAAAGCCAAACCGGCGGCCAAACGCGCCAAGCCGAAAGCAGCCGCGCCGAAGCGCAAATCGGCCTGAGGAGACCGAGCAATGGCCGGTCTTGAGCAATATCACGCCAAGCGCGATTTCAAGAAGACGTCGGAACCGGCCGGCAAGGTCGCTCGCACGAAAAAGAGCGAAGCGGGCGGCATCTTCGTCATCCACAAGCACGCGGCGACCAGGCTGCATTACGACCTTCGCCTCGAGCATGACGGCGTGCTGTGGAGCTGGGCGGTGACGCGCGGCCCGAGCCTCGATCCGCACGAAAAGCGGCTCGCGGTGCATGTCGAAGATCATCCGATCGACTATGCCCCGTTCGAGGGCACCATCCCCAAAGGCGAATATGGCGGTGGTTCGGTCATCGTCTGGGACGAGGGCACATGGGTGCCCGAGACCGACCCGGCCAAGGCGATGAAGAAGGGCCATATCAGCTTCGAGCTCAAAGGCCACAAATTGCATGGGTTGTGGCACCTCGTCAGATTGAAACCGCGGGCGGGTGAAAAGCGCGACAACTGGCTGCTGATCAAGTCGGACGACGCTGCGGCACGCCCGGGCGAGGACATTCTGAAGGACGCGCCGCAATCGGTGAAATCCGGCCTGACGATCGAGGAGGTCGGCGCGGGCAAGGCGGCCAAGGGCGCGAAGCCTGACGTCTGGCACTCCAACAAGCCGGCGGCTGGCAAGGCGAAGGCGGCCGCCCGGAAACTCGGCTTCGTCGAACCGCAACTCGCCACGCTGGAACGCGACGCACCGCCCGGCAAGGACTGGCTGCACGAGGTGAAATTCGACGGCTATCGCATGCAGGCGCAGATCGCCGGCACCGATGTGCGGCTGCTGACCCGCACCGGCCTCGACTGGACGGAAAAGTTCGGCGGCGAGATCGCCGCGGAGCTGGCAGCGCTGAAATGCAGCGACGCCATCATCGACGGCGAGATCGTCGTGCTGGCCGACAGCGGCGTTTCTTCTTTCTCGTTGCTGCAGCAGGACCTGTCTGCTAACCGCACCAACCGCTTCATCTACTACGTCTTTGACCTGATGCGTCTCGACGGCAAGGATTTGCGCGCCGAGCCACTGGTCGAGCGCAAACAGGCCTTGCAGGAGCTGCTCGGCAAGCAGTCGGACAATCCGGCGGTGCGTTTCTCCGACCACTTTTCCGAGCCCGGCAAGATCATGCTGGAGCATGCCTGCCGGATGGGGCTGGAAGGCGTCGTGTCCAAGCGTGCCGATGCGCCCTATCGCAGCGGGCGCGGCCCGACCTGGGTGAAGTCGAAATGCACGGCGCGGCAGGAGTTCGTCATCGGCGGCTATCTGCCGTCGGATAAGACCGGGCGCGGGCTGCGCTCGCTGCTGGTCGGCTATTATGAGGACGGCAAACTGCACTATGCCGGCCGTGTCGGCACCGGTTTCTCCGCCAGGGGCGCGACGGAGCTTAAGCAGAAGCTCGACGCGCTGAAGGCGGCGGCTTCGCCCTTCGACAAGGCCGTGCCGAAGGGCAAGGGCCTGGTCTGGGTCGAGCCGGAACTGGTCGGCGAAGTGGAGTTTCGCAGCTGGACGTCGGACCGTATAATACGCCATGCTTCGTTCCAGGGGCTGCGCGAGGACAAGCCGGCGGAGGACGTTGTGCAGGAAAAGCCTAAGGCAGCGACAGGCAAGGCCAAGCCGGCGTCGAGCGGCAGCGGCGCCGGAACGATGCCGACCAGCGTAAAACTCTCCCACCCCGACAAGCTGCTGTGGCCCGAGGAAAAGATCTCCAAGCAAGGGCTGCTCGATCATTACGCAGAGGTCTGGCCGCGCATGGAGCAATTTGTCGTCAACCGGCCGCTCAGCCTGGTGCGGGCGCCGGACGGCGTTGGCGGTCCACGTTTTTTCCAGAAACACGCCTCGGCCGGCATGAGCGACAAGATAGCCCGGATGAAGGACCCGACCGATGGCGAGGAAATCCTGTTTGTCCGGGATTTCGACGGTGTCGCGGCGCTCGTCCAATACGGCGTGGTCGAGATCCACATCTGGGGTTGCACGATCGACAAGCTTGAACAGCCCGACCAGATCATCTTCGATCTCGACCCCGATGAAGGCGTCGAGGTGAAAGCGGTGCGCGAGGCGGCGCTCGATATCAGGGGCAAGCTCGATGAGCTGTCGCTGCCTAACTTCGTCAAGACCTCGGGCGGCAAGGGCTATCATGTGCTGGTGCCGCTGAAGCCGTCGGCGGATTGGGAGGCGGTGAAGACCTTCGCCCACGATTTCGCCAAGGCGCTCGAACAGGGCGCCCCGGACCGCTACACGGCTACGCTGTCGAAAAAGGCGCGCACCGGAAAGATCTTCGTCGACTATCTGCGCAATGGCAGGGGCTCGACGACGGTCGCACCCTATTCGTCACGGGCGAAGAAAGGTGCCACCGTGTCGATGCCGGTGACCTGGGCCGAGATAGAGGCCGGGCTGGCGCCGAATGCGTTCCCGATCGGCGACAAGACGACGCTGGCGAAGCTGGCGGAAGCCGATCCGTGGAAGGGGTTTTTCGAGCAGGGGAAGGTGTTGAAGCGGGGTTGATCCTACTGGACTTCGTCATCCTAGGGTCTCCGCGACGCCGCTTGCGGCCGCTCCGCCCTAGGATGACGAAGGTTGAGGTGGCGCCGGCAAACTAACTCAAGAACACCCTCTCGAACGCCTGCTTGCCCGGCGGCGAAAACACCACCGCGCGGCTGTCCTTTTCGCGGCGCGCCCATTTCTCCAGAAGGATCTTGTCGAGGATGGCGGCGCCCAGCGTGCCGGCGAGGTGCGAGCGGCGCACGCTCCAGTCGAGGCAGGCGCGGCAGACCGGGCGGCGCGGTTTGGCATCGATATCGATGCCGATCGCGGAAAAATGCGAGGCCGCCGACGGGCCGAGCCTGATCTCCCTGTCGTCACGGAGCAATATGTCCCTCTCGACCAGACGGTCGAGCATGGCCACCGCCTGCTCACCGGCAAGGTGGTCGTAGCAGACGCGGGCCACGCGCATGGCGCCGTCGCGCGGGCCGGGCCGCACACGCTTGGGGCCAACAGCCTCCGCGACACCGGTGATGGCTTCGATCATGCCCGCCACCTGCGGGCCGGCGAGGCCGTAGTAGCGATGCCTGCCCTGGCTGGCCAGAGTCAGCAAGCCGCCCTCCATCAGTTTCGACAGATGCGAGGAGGCGGTGGGCAGCGACACGCCGGCCTCCAGCGCCAGTTCGCTTGCCGTCAGCGCCGTGCCGCCCATCAGGGCGTTCAGCATGTTGGCGCGGGCCGGATCGCCGACCAGGCTGGCGATGCGGGCGATGTCAGGTCCTTCACGCATAGTTCGATCCTTGTCGAAGCTTTCTCGTCAGATAAGCACTATTCTCCGAGCAGATCAAGGAGACGACGACGCAAGCAACTACGGCTCCTGACACGAAACTGCCTAGCACATCGATGCGCATGACGTTTCGACCGCGCTCGAAGCGTCGATGCCAGAACCCAAGGAGACGACCATGCCCATCACCTGCTTCATCCGCTATGAGATCGACCCGTTCGGCAAGGCCGCCTTCGAGGAGTATGCCCGCAACTGGGGGCAGGCCATTCCGCGCTGCGGCGCCGATCTGATCGGCTACTATGCCCCGCATGAAGGCTCGGCGACGACGGCCTATGCCGCCTACAACATCGAGAACCTGGCGGCCTATGAGGCCTATCGCGCCCGGCTTGCCGCCGATCCCGCCGGCAAGGCAAACTATGAGTTCGCCAAGCGAGAACGATTCATCCTTAAGGAGGACCGCATGTTCCTGAAACACGTCTCTGGGCCGCACGCCAAGCTGGTGCTGCCGTGATCGCCGTCATCTTCGAGGTCGAACCGGCGGAGGGCAAACGCGATGCCTATCTCGGCATCGCCGCCAAGCTGCGTCCCTTGCTCGATGGCATTGACGGCTTCATCTCGATCGAGCGTTTTCAGAGTCTGGCCGATCCCAACCGCATCCTGTCGCTGTCATTCTGGCGTGACGAGGAAGCGGTGAAGGCCTGGCGCAACACCGAGGAACACCGGCAGGCGCAGCAGGCAGGCCGGGGCGGCATATTTGCCGGCTATCGACTGCGCATCGCGCATGTGGTGAGGGATTATGGGCTGACGGAGAGGGATGAGGCACCGACGGATAGCCGTGCGGTGAATGGGTGACGGAGAGGCGCGGCTCTTCCTTCTCCCCCTGTGGGAGAAGGTGGCCGCGCGAAGCGCGGTCGGATGAGGGGTGCTCCAGCTTGACGCGACGTCTCAATTGAACTGGGCACTACGGCACAACACCAGCGTCTCACTCCGCTGGAACACCCCTCATCCGTCTCGGCGCTGCGCGCCGATCCACCTTCCCCCACAAGGGGGGAAGGAAGAAGCTCAAGCATTCCCGATCAGCACGCCGGCTGCGAACACCAGCGCGCCACCCAGCACCACCTGGAAGGCAGCACGCAGGAACGGCGTCTGCATGTAGCGATTCTGGACGAAGGCGATGGCCCACAGTTCGAAGAACACCACCACCGCTGCAACAGCCGTCGCCGTCCAGAAATGCGGGATGAGATAGGGCAATGCATGGCCGAGACCGCCGGCCGATGTCATGACGCCGGTGGTGATGCCGCGTTTTATCGGCGAGCCGCGACCCGACAGCTTACCGTCGTCGGAAGCGACTTCGGTGAAACCCATGGAGATGCCGGCGCCGATCGACGCGGCAAGCCCGACCAGGAAGGTCTGCCAAGTGTCATGCGTGGCAAAGGCGGCGGCGAAGATCGGCGCCAGCGTCGACACCGAACCGTCCATAAGGCCAGCTAGTCCCGGCTGCACATAGGTCAGGATGAACTGGCGTTGCTCGGCCGCGGCCTCTTCGTCCTTCACTTCGCCCGGCACGTGCTTTTGCTCCAGACGCTGTGCCAGCGTCTCGTGCCCCTGTTCGGCCAGCGCCAGATCGTCGAGCAGTTTTCTGGTCGAGGCATCGGTGGTGCGCTTTGCCGCCTCGACATAGAACAGGTAGGCCTGCCGCTCCATCGCTTCGGCCTGGCTGCGTACATGTTCGATGCCGAGCGGCCGCACCAGCCAGTCGGGCTTGCGTTCGTAATAGCCCTTCACATGTTCGCGCCGGATCAGCGGGATGCGCTCGCCGAAACGCTTGCGGAAGAGCTCGATCAGCGCGTCGCGATGACCGTCCTCTTCCTCGGCCATCTCCTCGAACACTTTTGCCGATTGCGGAAAGCTTTCCGCCAGCCCGTCGGCATAGGCCCGGTAGATGCGCCCGTCATCTTCCTCGGATGAAATGGCAAGTGCCAGGATCTCCTGTTCGGAGAGCGATTCGAAGGGACGGCGGCCGAAGCCGAAAACACGGGAAAGCATGAGGAAATGGCCCTAGTTTAGAATAGTTCTAAACTAGAGTTTGGCATGCCTTGGGTCAACCGCATGATTGGTCGGGTTCAAGAATTGTCGAAGCGCTCGAGCGGCCTCGCCTCTTCATTATCGGCAAAGATTCACCTATATAGCTGAACCTAAGACAAGGATGAGGATCAACGTATGACGAAGCCGCCCCCCCAGCATTTCGACCCGAAACCCGTTCTCGATCTCATCGCCAGCATCGAAGCCGATCTGCAGCGGCTGAAGGGCCTGGTCGAGCAGCAGGTCGAAAAATTCGACCCCGCCAATCCGCACAACAAGGCGCCGGACGGCAAACTGACCGAGGAAGGGGTGGAATGCTGCTACCGCATGTTCGACGAGGGCAAGTCGCGCTATTCGGTGTCCCAGCAGATGAAGATCTCCTTTGCCGCCGCCACACATCGCTTCAACAATTGGCGCAAGCTGGGTGGGAGCAAGAGGCAAAGGGCGCTGTTGGGGTGAAACTGGCGATATGTCGGCGGGGTGGCACTGCCGAGACGCTGGAGACCGTGTCCCCGACCCGTACCGGCTAACTTTGTATCGGTTACATCTTTTCGTTGGCATCGCGCGGCCCTTTGCGTGCACCATGGCCGGATCACATCGCCATAGGATCCGCCATGACCACCCCTCCCGGCATCGCCGACATCCACGCCGCTGCGGCCCGGCTCTCCGGCCTGATCGTCGAAACCCCGTTGATCGAATCGGCTGAGCTGAACAAGCGCTTTGGCGGGCGTATCCTGTTCAAGCCGGAGACGCTGCAGCGCACCGGCTCGTTCAAGTTCCGCGGCGCCTACAACAAGCTGTCGTCGTTGAGCGAGGAAGAGCGCGGCCGAGGTGTCGTTGCCTTCTCCTCGGGCAATCATGCGCAAGGCGTCGCCGCCTCGGCCGCCATGTTCGGCGTCAAGGCGGTCATCGCCATGCCGGCGGATGCGCCGGCGATGAAGATCGGCAATGTCCGCAAGATGGGTGCCGAGGTGGTGCCCTTCGACCGTTTTCGCGATGACCGCATGAGCGTGGTTCGCCCCTATATCGACAGAGGCATGGTGCTGGTGCCGCCCTTCGACGATCCGGCCATCATTGCCGGGCAAGGCACGATTGGCCTCGAGCTGATGCGACAGGCCAGGGCGCTCGGGGTCAGCCTCGATGCCGTCGTCATACCCTGCGGTGGCGGCGGCCTGTCGAGCGGCATTTCGGTCGCGGTCAAGGATGCCTCGCCCGGCACAGCGGTGTGGGCGGTCGAGCCCGAGCATTTCGACGACACCCGCCGCTCGCTCGCCGCCGGGGCCCGCGTTTCCAACGAACCGGGCTACAGCTCGATCTGCGACGCGATCCTGACCGCTGAGCCGGGCGCCATCACCTTCGAGATCAACCGAAAAAACCTCGCCGGCGCCATTGCCGTTTCCGACAAAACGACGGCGCAGGCAATGCGCGATGCCATGGCCTATCTGAAGCTGGTGGTCGAGCCCGGTGGTTGCGTCGCATTCGCGGCGCTGTCTTCGGGCGAGATCGAACTGTCCGGCAAAAGCGTTGCCGTGGTGCTGTCCGGCGGCAATGTCGATTTCGGCACCTATGCCGAGATCATGGCGGCCGCCTGATCGCAGTTCCGGACGGAAACCGTTCGCACTTTCCTGGAACAGCTCTAATCCAGCGTGCGCCTGAACCGCAGCAGTGCCGTGCCCGCGAACACCAGCACGAACACGACCAGCCAGCCGATCTCGGCGGCGATGGCATGGAAGTCGGCGCCCTTCAGCATGACCGCGCGGGTGATGCGCAGGAAATGCGTCAGCGGGAAGATTTCGCCCAGCGCCTGGGCCCAACCCGGCATGCCGCGATAGGGGAACATGAAGCCCGACAAGAGCAGCGACGGCAGGAAGAAAAAGAAGGTGAGCTGCATCGCCTGCATCTGCGAGCGGGCCATGGTCGAGATGGTGTAGCCAAGCAGCACCAGCGACAGCACGAAGACGAGCACCGACGACAGCAGCAGCGTCAGGCTGCCGACGAACGGGATGTCGAACAAAAGCTTCGCCGCCACCAGCACCACCGCAACCTGCACCGCGCCGACGACAAGGAAGGGCAGCACCTTGCCCAGCATGATCTCGGCCGGGCTGGACGGCATGGCGAGCAGGTTCTCCATCGTGCCGCGCTCGGTTTCGCGGGTCAGCGCCATGGCCGTCATCATCACCATGGTCATCTGCAGGATGACGCCGAGCAGGCCGGGCACGATGTTGTACTGCGAAATGCCTTCGGGATTGTAGCGGTGGTGCACCACCACCTGCAGCTGCTGCCTGGCATTCTCGGCGGCGGCCGCCTGCATGCCCTGGGCACGCAGCAGCGCCTGGCTCGCCACGGTGCTCAGTGTGGAAATGGCGCCGCTCGCAGCCGAAGGATCGGTCGCGTCGGCCTCGATCAGGATCTGCGGATTGTCGCCGCGCTCGACACGTTTGGCGAAGTCGGCCGGGATGGTGACGACGAAGGAAACGTCGCCACGCGCCATCAGGAACTCCGCCTCTTCGGCGCTCTCGGTGACATGGTCGAAGTGATAGTAGTCCGTCACCTGCAGCGCCGTGACCATGGCGCGCGTATACTGGTCGTTGCTCATCGCCACCAGCGCCGTCGGCAAGCCTTTCGGATCGTTGTTGATGGCGAAGCCGAACAGGACCAGCTGCAGCAGCGGCACGCCCAGCATCATGGCGAAGGTGATGCGGTCGCGCCGCATCTGGATGAATTCCTTGATCAGCAGCGCGCCGAGCCGGGCGAAGGAGAAGACGCCATTCATGCCATATTGTCCTTCGACCCCGACATGAACTGGATGAAGACGTCCTCGAGGCTGGTTTCGCCCGGCGCCACCGTCACGCCCTTGTGCTCCTTCTCGACATCGGCAAGCGCTGCTTCGAGCTTCTTCCTGTCGGAGCCGACGACGTGCAGCGTGGCGCCGAACGGCGCCACCTGGTCGACGCCTGGGCGGCCCTGCAGCTCTTCAGCCACCTTGGCCAGCCGTGGCCCCTGCACCACGAAGGTGGTCAGGCCGGCGTTCTTCACCACTTCGGCGACGGTGCCGGTGGCCAGCATCCTGCCGTAGGAGATGTAGCTGATGCGGTGGCAGCGTTCGGCTTCGTCCATGTAGTGGGTGGAGACCAAAACGGTGAGCCCGCCGCTGGCGAGGCGATGGATCTCGTCCCAGAATTCGCGGCGCGCCTTCGGGTCGACGCCGGCCGTCGGTTCGTCGAGCAGAAGCAGCTTCGGCTTGTGCATGATGCAGGCGGCGAGCGCCAGCCGCTGCTTCCAGCCGCCGGACAGCGTGCCGGCCAGCTGGTTGCGGCGCGACGTAAGGCCGAGTTCCTCCAGTGTCCTCGACACATATTCCTCGACCGGTTTCAGCCGGTAGAGCCGCGCCACGAATTCGAGGTTCTCGCCGATGGTCAGATCCTCGTAGAACGAGAATTTCTGCGTCATGTAGCCGACTTCGCGCTTGATCCTGAGCGACTCCGTGCGGATGTTGAAACCCAGCACCGTGCCTTCGCCCTCGTCCGGCGTCAGCAGGCCGCACATGATGCGGATGGTGGTCGTCTTGCCCGAACCGTTGGGGCCGAGGAAGCCGACAATCTCGCCTTCGGCGACCGACATCGTCACATGGTCGACGACGGTCTTGTCGCCGAACCGCTTGACCAGGCCATGAACGTCGATGGCGTTCATTTTGCCGTTTCCGCAAGGTCGACGTCGACGATCTGGCCGGGCTGCAGCGGGCCGGCATCACCCTCCGGCCGCGCCTCGACGAGATAGACCAGCTTCTGCCGGTTCTCGAGCGAGTAGATCACCGGCGGGGTGAATTCGGGATCGGGCGAGACATAGCTGACACGCGCCTTCAGGCCGTCGCCACAGCCGTCGCAATGAACGCTAAGCAGGCTGCCGATCTTGACCGAGGAGAAAGCGATTTCCGGTATATAGACGCTGAGCTTCACCGCGCCGTCAGGCAGCATCGAGATGACCGGCGCGGTCGGGCCGGCCGTGTCGCCGGGGTTGCGGATGACATCGTTGACGCGGCCGGGCGAGGGTGCGGCAAGCGTGCGCTTGGATAGCCGCCACTGAGCCTGCTCCAGCGCTGCCTGCGCCTGCTTGACCTGATTGTCGGCGGCCTTGATCGTCTCGGGCCGCGCCGGCAGGCCGCCGACGGCGAGATTGGCCTCGGCCTGGCCGACCTGGGCGTTTGCCGTCTCAAGCGTCGCCGAGGCGGTGTCGTAGTCGGCCTGCGTGCCGGTGCCGCGCTTGAACAGGTCGGCGGCCCGGTCGTATTTGCGCTTGGCATCGTCGGCCTGCGCCTTGGCCATGTCGACCTGCGCCTTGAGCGCGGCGATTTCTTCCGGCCGCTTGCCGACCTGCAAATCAGCGAGCTGCGCCTGCGCCTGGGCGAGGCTTGCCTGCGCCTGCGCCACCGCAATCTTGGCGTCGGCGCTTTCCAGCGTCACCACCGTCGCGCCTGGGGTGACGCGATCGCCGCGCTTGACGGCGACGGTCTCGACCTGCGCCACCTCGATCGGCGCCAGCAACACATAGTCGCCCTCGACATAGCCGACGGCGAGCGGCGCGGCTGGCGCACAGGCACCGAAGAGCTGAGCGGCAAGCGGCAAGGAGCAGAGGAAACTCATTTTTTTGATCCCATTTTGGGTTTTGATCCCCCTGGGGCTTTTGATCCCATTCGGGCGGCCAGTATGGCGCTGAGATTGTCCGTCGTGACCGCCACGACCTTGGCGGCCTCGGCGACGCCGATTTCGTGCCAGCCCATGCGGCGCATCACCGCCTCGCGGCCGATGCGGAAGTAGATGACCTGGCCGATCAGCGTGAACACGGTGAGCCGGGTCCGCTCGCTTTCAGCCGGCTCGCCGGTCGCCTGCTCCCAGACCAGACACAGCCGGCGATGCGTCGGCTCGAACACGCCGTCATAGATGCGGTCGAGTGCGGCCGTCGGATGCGACATCTCGCGCAGCACGAATTGCACGATCTCGCCGGCCTGCGGCTGCGCCAGGATGAAGCCGCCCATCCGCTCCAACGCCGCGAACAGCTGCGCGCGCGCCGCTTCCGGATCGCTCGCCGGCGCCGCCTGGCCACTCCCCGGCGCCTGGGCGCCGCCCAGTGCCTGGCCGGCAATCGTCTGGATGGTTTCGACGATATAGTCGGCGGCGGCGGCGCGAAGGCCTTCCTTGCCGCCGAAATGATAGGCGATCGAACCGATATTGGCCTGCGCCTCCGCGGCGATCTCGCGGGTCGAGGTGCCGTCGAACCCTTGCCGGCCAAACAGTTTCAGCGCCGCACGCACCAGCGCGGCACGGGTCAGATCCGCCGGAGAGCTCTCGCGGCGCGGATTTTTGGTGTCGGGCAGTTTGATCATGACAGAACTTTAATCAATCGATTGATTAAAGTCAACTTGTGTGCGGAGTTGTCTTGCCATCGCCCGCGGCAAACGCTTTAGTGCGCGGCCATGGTCAAGGAAGTCGAGCGCAAGTTCCTGGTCTCCAGCACCGCGTGGCGGGGCCTGGTCGAGGCGGATATCCGCATTCTCCAGTTCTATCTCGCCACGGCACCTGGGCGGACCGTCCGCATCCGCATCAGCGACGGCGCTTCCGCCAAGCTGACGCTCAAATTCGGCAGCGGCGCGCGCGAGCGCGACGAGTTCGAATATCCGATCCCGCTTGCCGATGCGGTGGAGATGCTCGATTTCGCCGTTGGGCGTGTCATAGAGAAGACACGCCACCATGTTAGGCATCGCGGCTATCTCTATGAAGTCGATGTCTTTGGCGGCGCACTCGCGGGACTTGTGGTGGCCGAACTGGAGACTCCGGAAGATGTGCCGGACGAAATGCTGCCTGACTGGCTCGGCCGTGAAGTGACCGGCGAGCAGAAATTCTACAACGCGTCGCTCGCCCTCGGGGGGATACCGGAGATCGCCGCATGAGCTTTCGCATCGACCCGCGCCTGCCGCTGACCGGCGAGGTCAGACGCATCCTTGGCGAGGAAATCGGCAAGGCACTCCAGCATCTGGATGCGGCGCGCAGCCGGCCGGAGCAGGGGCTGCACAAATGCCGCAAGCGGCTGAAGAGCGCGCGTGCCTTGCTGCGCCTGGTTCATTCCGGTGACGAAACATTCTGCACGACGGAAAACCAATGCTATCGCAATGTGGCGGCGCTGCTTGCCGGACCACGCGAGGCGACGGCGCTGATCGAGACCATCGACCGGCTGGCGGCAGGGTTTCCCAAGGAGTGCGCCGATGGCGGGCTCGATGCCGTGCGCGACAGGCTGATTGCGCGTCAGCACGATCTGCATGAAGGCGCCGGCCTCGAAGCGGCGATCGGCGCGGCGACCGCCGCCTGCGAAGACGGCATGAAACGGATCGAAAGCCTGGCCTTGCCCGACCAGCCGGAACAGGCGGCCGACGTGCTTGCCGAAGGCGCCCGCGTCACCTTGCGCCGCGCCAGGAAGGCGCTCGACAGGGCCGGCGCGCGCGGCGGGGCCGACGATTTTCACGATTTGCGCAAGGCGGCCAAGACGCATGGCATGCACCTGTCGCTGCTGGGCAGGCTTTGGCCGACGCCGGTCAAGGCGCGGCGCAAGGCGGTCGACGCACTGGGCGAGCGGCTCGGCGAACTGCATGATCTATTCGTCCTGCGCGCACTGCTCGAGGCCGACGACGAGCCACTGGGGCCGCGCGAGGACACAAGGCTTCTCGGCAAGCTCTTGAAGCGCTCGGAAAAGAGCCTGCGGAAATCCTGTCTTGCCGAGGCGGCCGAGCTGTTCGGCGACAGCCCCAAGCATTCGACGAAGAAACTCGCCCGCAAGGCGCGCGACGACCTGGCCAGCCCGGCGCCGCACGACGAGACGAGTGCTGCCGCCGGCTGACGAAGCGCCGGCGTGCTGGCACTTCCCCGCCGGCCCGTGCTAATCACGCTCCATCATGACCGAGCCCGGCGACACGCTCCTGGACCGACTTGGCCGCTGGCTCGCCGGCCGGCTGCAGGAAGAATCCTCCGGCTATGAGCCCTATACCCCGTCCGATGCCGAGACGCTGCGCCGCACGCTGGAGCCGGGCGACATCCTGCTGATCGAAGGCAACCAGAAGATCTCGGCGGCGATCAAGTACCTCACCCAGTCGACCTGGTCGCACGCGGCCTTCTATGTCGGCGATGCCTTGCCGGAGCCGCAAGACGGAACGGAGCGGCCGCGGCTGATCGAGGTCACGATGGGCGAAGGCTGCGTCGCCGTACCATTGTCGCGCTATCGCACCTACAACACCCGCATATGCCGGGCGAACGGGCTGGCGCCGGAGGACCGCGACAAGGTGGTCCGCTTCATGATCGGCAAGCTTGGCCTGAGATACGACCTCAAGAACATTTTCGACATGCTGCGCTATTTCCTGCCTACGCCGCCGGTGCCGGTGCGCTGGCGCCGCCGCATGCTGGCCTTCGGCTCCGGCGACCCTACTCGGGCCATCTGCTCCTCGCTCATCGCCGAGGCCTATGGCCAGATCCACTACCCGATCCTGCCCGAGATCACCCGCGCGCCGGGCCGCGCCTCGGCGCAGTCGACCTACATGCGCAAGGAAATCCTGCACATTCGCCACCACTCGCTCTACACGCCGCGCGACTTCGACCTGTCGCCGTTTTTCCGCATCGTCAAGCCGACGCTGGAATATGGCTTCGACTACCGGCAGATGATCTGGGACGACGAGGCAAGCATAGACGCCGAAGCCGCAAAGGCTGGAGCAATCGCCTCAGACAGTTGATGGCTTCGGCCTGGGTCAGGACATGCCCCCAGAGCAATTCCAGGAAAAGTGTGAGCGGTTTTCCGGGACAAGCGCATAGCGCTTTCCCTTGGAAATTGCGTCAAAACAAAGAGTTAGAGCGGTTCGCCGTTTCCATGAAGCGGTGAAACGCTCCAGAGCGGCCTATCCGGCCGAGGTGCAGGCGTTTCACATGGCGGCCGCAATAGCGCCCTGGTTTTCGGCTCGGCGTTCAACCCAGACATGGACCGGTTCGTCCCGGCCGCGGATGCTCACCGGTCCATGATCGCGCGCATTCAACCGTGTCGTGGGCGATTCCGCCTTCGCGGCCTCAATCAGTCGTGACCCAAAGCAAATATTCGCCTGAAGCTCACGGCAGAGCGCCTGCAAACGGCTGGCAACGTTGACCGTGTCGCCCACCACCGCGAAGGACAGATTGCGCTCGCTGCCGACCGCGCCGATGACGACTGCGCCATATTGTGCACCGATTCGAACGTCCAGCGGCGGATATCCCCTGGACACACGCTGTACGTTCCAGTCTTCGAGAGCGGCGACCATCGCTTCAGCGCACTGGATGGCGCGAGTCGCGTCGTCATGGCTGGCTTGCGGAACCCCGAATGTCGCCATGATGCAATCGCCGATATAGTTATCGACGGTGCCATTGTGGTCGAAAACGACCTGCTCCATGCGACGGTGGAACTGACGCAGAAGTTCGAACACTGCTTCGGCCGGATGGTCCTCGGAATAGTGTGTGAAGCCGACGATGTCGGCGAACAGCACCGCGATATCCTGCCGGCGGACCGGGCCGAAGGGCTCGTCATCCGTGGCGAGCTGGTCGACGACGTTGGGCGAAAAATGCCGGGCGAGATTGGCGCGGGCGCGCTCTGCCTTGACATAGTCTTCCGAAAGACGTCGGGAACGAAAGACGACCAGCGCCATGATCGCGCCGATAATCAGGACAACCAACACGTTGGTCGCCTGCGCGAACGTGTCGACGAAATTGGGGTTGAGATAGAGGTTCAGTCGCTCTTTCACCGGCAGCGAATAGAGGTTCGTCGCCGGAATGACGGTTCCTGGGTGAGAAATCACCCATCCCACCCCGAGCGCCCACGTCAAGGCCGCGAGCGCGCCGAGATAGAGCGCCAATCGTGTCGAAAGGGTCAGCGCGCCAAGGCATACGAAAATCAGCAGGAATTTGAAGCTGCCCTCGCGCAGTTGCATCGCGGCCGGCGCGACCTCCTGGGAAAACGGGTTGGGCGTCACCAGCAGAATGGTCAACAGAATGATGTCCAGCGTACCGACGAGGTAACCGATCCACCATGGCGCCGTGCGGCGGCGCGCAAAGAGAAACTGGATCAGGCCGACGAGCTGGAACAGCACGAGGCCTGCCAGCACGAAGAGCAGTGAGGCATCCCAGCGGCTGATCAATGAAAAGAAGCAGGAGATCACAGCGAGCGATGCCGTACGCGCCCAGAACTGCAATGCAGCACCCTGGCGTTCTGCGCGCGCCCGCAAATTTTTCAGGCGCGAATAGCGGCGATGTTCAAGTGTTGGTGCGGTCGGCATAGGATCACTTCGATTTTCGCGGGGACGCTTCACGCATTCGGCAACCCGCTCTCTACAGTCTGGCAAATCAGTGTGCGAATTCTATCATGAATGCTGGTGCCGGATCTGCTCTATCCCAACGCGCCCTGCGGGCGCGGTCGGCATCGCTGGTCGCATGCCTGGTCCGGGCGGCAAGCTGGTGGCGAATGGCGGCAGCCGGCGCCGCCGGAGCGGTGCGCGACAAGCTCAGCCGCCGCATGCAATCCTGCCCGGCATGATTGGTCAGGCCGGCAAGGGACGGCGTCCCTTTGCGGGAACGGCGGGCTGGCCGCCGGCATCGCGCGGGTGCGGGCCGATCGGCATGATCGCGGGGAACGGCGTCGCCCCAAAGGCAAACGTGAATTTGTAGCCGGTGAGCCCGTCCTCGGGCGTCGTGTGCTGATCGTGATGGGCGAGAAGTTTTACGCGTTCGGCCAGCTCTTCGGCCTCGCGGCGCACCATCTCCGCCGTCTCCGGCCGCATCCGCCTGGAGAAGCTGACGAAGGTCGCCTCCTTCTCGATATGGGTGATGGCCCAGCCGATGAAATTCTTGTTGGTCATCTCGAACAGCGGCCTGAGCGGCCCCTCGAAATTCCACTGGATCGGCGTCTCGACCAGCAATCTTGCCGAAAGACCCCGGCCGAGCGCGATCAGGCCGAGTTCCTCGAGGTCACGCAGGTAAAGGAACATCGAGGCTTCGCTCAGGCCTTGCGAACGCATGATGCCTTCGGGCGTGAATTTTTCCGACAGCATGACGAAGATGAACAGCAGCGCCGGACGGCCGGCGAGCCGGCGCTCGATCTCGGGCGCGATGTGGTTGACCGGTCCCGGCCCCCGGTTCATCGAGCCGAGCACGTTTTCCAGCTCGACGCCGGCTGCGGTGCAGATCTCCATCAGCCGGTCGAGCTTGCAGTTCTTCTCGTGGAAGATGCGCTTCACCGTCGGCTCGGAAACGCCCATGCGTTCGGCAAGTTCGCGATAGGTGACGCCCCTGGCCTTCAGCGTCCGCTTCAGCGCCTCGAAGATCAGACCGTTCATGGCATGCACCTCTTGCCAGCGATTTCGTATCGATACTCGATACTAGTGGTAATCGAGCTTTCGGAAAAGTATCGAAAATCCTAGCTCTCCGCCTGTCATCACAGGAGAACAGCCATGAACCGCCTCATCCTCTCAGCCTTTGTCGCCGCCATCGGCATCGCGACCGCACCCGCCGCCCGGGCCGGGGAACTCTGGCGCGCCACCGGCCTCGAACAGCCGGAATCGGCGCTGTTCGACGCCGCCAACAATCGCATCATCGTCTCCAACATCGTCGGCAATCCGGGCGAGGCCGACGGCAACGGTTATCTCTCGGTGCTATCCACGGACGGCAAGACGGTGACCCAGCACTGGACCGACGGCATGGACGCGCCCAAGGGCATGGCGATATCGGGCGGCAAGCTCTATGTCGCCGACATCACCAAGGTCCGCGTCGTCGATCTCTCCAGCGGCAAGCTCGTTGCCAGCATCGCGGTGCCGAATGCCGTCTTCCTCAACGACATGACTTCGGACCACACAGGCAAGGTCTATGTCAGCGACATGCTTGCCGACACGATCTACCGCATCGACGGCGACCGACCGGAGCTGTTCGTCAGGGACCCGCTGCTCGCCTCGCCCAACGGCGTCTTCGCCGAGGGCGACAGGCTGATCGTCGCCTCCTGGGGCAAGGGCATCAAGCCCGACTTCAGCACGGCGGCGCCGGGCGGCCTGCTGTCGGTCGACCTCGCCAGCAAGGCGATTTCACCGCTGCCCGGCGCGCAGACATTCGCCGACCTCGACGGCGTCATCGCCATCGGCGAAACCATCTATGCCACCGCCTACATGACCGGCACGCTCTACCGATACAAAGCCGGCGGTGCGCCGGAGGCGGTGGCGCATTTCAAGCCGGGCAGCGCCGACATCGGCACCGACGGCAAGTCGATCCTCTACGTGCCGCTGATGAACGAGGGCGAAGTGGCGGCGCTGAAGATTGACTGAGAGCCGGCGCTCCTGACCACTGCACCTGCGCTAACAGCCGTGGGATGGACCGTGCTACGACGGTTCATCCCACGGCGTGGTGGTCAAGGAGGTTTGATATGGACGAAATCCGGGCGGCTCTGGATCGCCACTGGGCTGCCTCCGATGCTGGTGATCTCGAAGTGGAACACCAGATCTACCGGGAGGATGCGGTGCTCGACTATCCGCAATCGGGCGAGCGTATCCGTGGACGACGCAACATCCAGTCGTCCCGTGCCGCGCAGCCGAACCGCAAACGCTTCAGCGTGCGGCGGATCAGCGGCGCTGAAGACCTTTGGGTCACCGAATATGTCCTGACCTATGACGGGCGGCCGTCCTATACGGTCAGCATCATGGAATTCCTCGACGGCAAGGTGGCCCGCGAGACCCAGTATTTCAGTGACCCGTTCGAGCCGGGACCGTCGCGCGCGCAATGGGTCGAGCGGATACCGTGAACCACAGGAATGAATATCCGCCGATCGCTCGTTCGGAGCTGCCGAACGACACGGTCGCCCTCGCCCGCTTCCTCATCGGCAAGCTGGTGGTGCGGGCGTTGCCTGAAGGCGTTGTCAGCGGCCGCATCGTCGAGACCGAGGCCTATGTCGTCGGCGACGCCGCCGGGCATGGTTTCAGGGGGATGACCCCGCGCAACCGTTCGCTGTTCCTCGAGCGCGGCCACGCCTATGTCTATCTCGCCTATGGCACCTCCATGATGCTGAATGTCTCCAGCGAGATGCCGGGGATCGGCACCGGTGTCCTGATCCGGGCGCTCGAGCCGCTCGAAGGCATCGAAATCATGCGGCGCAATCGCGGCGTCGAGCGCCTGCGCGACCTGGCGCGCGGGCCGGGTCGGCTGGCGGCGGCGCTGCGGATCGATCGTTCGCTCGACGGGCTCGACCTCTGCCAGCGAGGCCCGTTATGGCTTGCAAGCGATGACTTCGAGCCCGGCGAGATCGGGCAAGGCATCAGGATCGGCATCACTAGGGATGCCGACCGACTGCTGCGGTTCTATGTCAGGGGCAGCCCGTTCGTCAGCGGTCCGAGATCGCTTCAGGAATAGACGACCGGCCAGCTTTCGCAGCGCGACGCGCTCAGACGGCGATTTGAAGCGTCCCGTAGCGCTTGACCTCAGCCTCGATCTCCCTGACCAAAGTCTCGAGCGCGGGGTTTCTGGGGGCGCGTGCGCGCCTGATGACATAGGCGAGGTCTGGGGGCCTGGGGAATTTGTCGTCGACAATCTCCATGTCGGGCTGCAGGTAGCGCTGGCTCAAGAGTGCGACGCCGAGCCCGGCGGTCACGCCTGCAATGATCCCGGCTGCGCTGGAGCATTCGAACACGGTCTCCAACACCCTATCCTCGTCCTGGCCGACATCGATGCCCCAGCGCCGGTAGAAGCAATTTTCATCGAAGGACAGAAACGGGACCGGCTTCCCCGTCGACAGGACCAGGTCGCGCGATTTCACCCAATGCAGGGTCTCGCGAAAGAGAAGGATGTCGGCGGGGCGGACCTCGTGCTGGAACACCTGGATGATGGCTGCATCGAGGGCTCCCAGGCTAAGCTGCTCCTGCAACACCAGGCTCATGCGCACCTGCGTGCGGACGCTCACCTCCGGGTAGAGTCGGCGGAAGCGGCCAAGGATGCGCGAAAGGTCCGTGCACGTCGTATCCTCGGTCATTCCCAGCGCGATCTTGCCTTGCAAAGGGCTTTTCGACAGGCTCAGGACCGCCTCGTCATGGATGCCCAGAATGCGCCGCGCATAGCCAAGCAGATCCTGTCCGGCCGTGGTGAACATCGGCGCGTTGGCTTTCCGGGCGAGGATTTCACAGTCGAGGCTCGCTTCCAGTCGCCTGACTTTGTGGCTGACGGCCGACTGCGACAGGCCGAGAATTTCGGCCGCGCGCGTGACGCCGCCATGCTTCTCGATCGCGACCAAGGCGCGCAAGGCGTCGACATCCAGGCGGCGGCTCATCAGTCCGGCCATGACAATCCTCGCTCAGAACCAAAGTGGTGCGCCAATTTCTGATCCTCTGATGCCCTTCAGGCAAGTTGGTATGCCGGATTTCGGGCTTCTTCATGATCATATCGAAATTTGTCATGTGCAAAGGCGCGTGCGTGCCGTCAATAGTCCGCGCCGAAATTGGCCGTGATCCGCTTCCGGGACACGGGCGCCTGACTGAAGAGACACCATGACGCTCCTGCCCACCAAAACCCATCGCCTCGTATGGCCAATGATGGCAACGGCGCTGGTCATAAGCTGGAGTTCCGGCTTCGTCGGCATCGGCTACGCCAGCGAGAATGCCGATGTCATGCTGGTGCTGTTCTGGCGGACACTGATGTCCGGATTGATCCTCTTGCCATTTGCTCTCCTGATCGGATCCCGCATAAGCGCCCACGCGCTGGTCCAGCAGATGGTCTTCGGCGTGGCGATGATGTTCCTCTATCTCGGCGGATTCGCGCTTGCCATCGGCCAGCGCGTGCCGACCGGCCTTGTCGCACTGATTTCCGATCTTGTGCCTCTCGCCATCGCGGCCTTGTCGCAGCCGGTTCTAGGACACCGATTGACCGGGAGACAATGGGTCGGAACGGTCCTCGGAGTAACGGGCGTTCTCATCGTCTCGCTGGCCAGCCTGACCCTCGGTACGGCCCCGGCCTGGGCATATGTGTTGACCGTCGCTTCCATGATGGTTCTGGCGCTGGCAACCCTGGTGCAGAAGCGGATGGGGACGATCCATATGCCCATCCATCAGAGCCTGTGCATTCAATGCCTGACGGCGGCGGTCCCTTTCGCCGCCTGCGCCGGATGGAATGGCGGGCTGATGCCGCCGCTTGATGCCCGGTTCGGATTCGGCATTGCCTGGCTGGCGCTGTTTTCGACCTTCTTCTGCTACGGCACGTATTATGCAAGCCTGCGCCTCTACACGGCCTCACAGGTCAGCAGCGTGATCTATCTCAGCCCACCGGTGACGATGCTCTGGGGCTGGTCGCTGTTCGGCGAGCCGCTTTCGAAGGCGATGTTGGCTGGCCTTGCGGTGACACTGTTCGGCGTCTGGTTCACCTCGTCAGGCAGCGCGGCATTGAAGGACTTTCAGCCCAGCCAGCAGCATGTCGGCTAATCCCCGAGGCGAAATCGACCTGACGATTGATCGCCATCCATGCCGGCGTCGCTTCACGCATGGACATCACAGGAGGCAAACCCATGAAGCTCACAGATTTCAAAGCCCTGACTTTCGACTGCTACGGCACTCTGATCGATTGGGAATCCGGCATGATCGACGGCCTGAAGCCGCTGACCGAACGGGCCACCCGCAGCTTGAGCCGGAACGACATTCTCGAGGCGCACGCCCGGCACGAAGCCAGCCAGCAGAAATGGACGCCTGGGAAACGCTACCGCGACCTCCTGCCGATCGTCTACAAGCGACTTGCGGAGGAGTGGGGTGTCATCGTCACGCCCGAGGAATGCGTGGCGTATGGCGAAAGCGTGAAGGATTGGCCGGCTTTTGCCGACTCCGCTGAAGCCTTGCGATATCTCAAAAAGCACTACAAGCTGATCATCCTCTCCAACGTCGACAACAAAAGCTTCTCGTTCAGCAACAAGAAGCTCGGCGTGGATTTCGACGCGATCTATACCGCGGAAGATATCGGCTCCTACAAACCGTCCGACCGGAACTTCGACTATATGCTCGAAAAGCTCGGTACGATCGGGATAGAGAAGCGAGAGATCCTGCACACCGCGGAAAGCATGTTCCACGATCACGCTCCCGCCAACCGCTTCGGCCTGACATCGTGCTGGATCTATCGCCGGCATGCGGATCAGGGCTTCGGCGCCACAATGAACCCCGGCGACGTACCGACCGTGGATTTCCGCTTCGACAGCATGGCCGACCTGGCGAAGGCGCACGCGGAAGAATTGCGGGGCTGATATCCGAGCCGGCAGGCAGCCTAAAGCGCGTCGCGTTGAAACGGATTTATGCGACGCGCTTTGGATTTGTTTTTATGCATGTCGTTCTCCCAAAACCCAGGTCACTTTTGGGCGACATGCACTAGCGCGTGACAGCACGCGCCGGCGTCCCCGCCAGCTGCGCCCGCGCGTCCTTGATCGACGCGGCGTAGGTCACCAGTGGCCATCGCTCCCTTCCATGCGCTGGATGGTCGGAAGCGAAACACCTGCGCGCTCGGCGAGCGTCTTCTGGTCGATGCCGGCCAAGGCCTTGCGGCACGCATCTGCGCGGCAGTGATCATCGGCTGGACCCGCCTGATTGTCCATTTTTCCCGATACTTCCCGAAGGTTGCAGGCTAGGGTGTTGTCGATCTGGGGCAGGGGGTAACGCGGTTGACTGTTTTCAAGGCCTTAATGACATCGGCATGCTTGCTGTCGATGGTTCTGGCACTGGCAGGCTGTGGCGGACACCTCATCAACAGATTGATCTGAGCGCAAGCCCGGCGGTCAGGCGCCATCAGGCATCGTCGCTCACCACCTTGCGCCGCTGCAGAAGCCGCGCCGCCAACCAGCACAGCATCGCCCAGGCGAAGCCCGCGCACCAGCCTGCCAGCACATCGGACGGCCAGTGGACGCCGAGATAGATGCGGCTGATGCCGACCAGCACCGTTGTCAGCACGGCGAGCGACAAGACGTAGATCTTCGTCGCCCTTCCATGCACGAAGCGCGCCGCCAGCGAACCGAGCGTGAGATAGGTCACCGCCGACAGCATGGCGTGGCCGCTCGGGAAGGAAAGCGACGTCTCGCTGACCAGATGCGAAACGAGTTCGGGCCGGGGCCGGTCGACGCCGAGCTTCAGCAGGCTCGACAGAACCTGGCCGCCGGCCACCGCGACGAAGATGAGAAGCGCGGCCCCGGGCCTGCGGACCAACATGAGATAGATGACCATCGCCGCCGTGATCAGCACCAGCACGCTGGTGCTGCCGAGGCTGGTGATGTCGCGCACCGCGCCTTCCAGCCATGGCGGGCCTAAGGGAATGCCAGGCTGGCCCGCTTGGCGGAAGGCAAGCAGGATTTCGGTGTCGAAGGCGTGCGGCGTGGTGGCACGCGCCACCTCCATCAACTCCTCGAACCCCCACAGCCCGCCGGCGATGACCAGGCCGGCCAGCAAGACCGGGAATTCGATGCGGTTAAGCAAGGTGCTTGCGGTGTCTTTCATCGGGCCGGTGTCGCGGTCTTCATCTCGGTCAACGCCCCTGCAGATAGGGCCCGAGCGTGATCAGCGCCACTGCGGCGATCGCCAGCACGATGCCGCTGGCCTGCAGCGCATTGACGCGCTCGCCGAAAAACACCAGCGCCACGACGTTGACCGAGACCAGCTGGATGACCGCCGAGAGGCTGAACGACACCGACATGCCGAATTCGCGAATCAGCCGCAGCATGATCAGATTGCCCAGCGAATAGAGCGCGAGCGTCAAAAGGATCTTGCCCAGGCTCGGCGCCAGTCCCCACTGCTTGGCGGCGGTCGCCGCCAAAAGGAAGATCACCGTCGAAAAGCCAAGCTGCAGCAACCCAGAAAAACTCAACGTTCGTCCCCTTCAAAGCGGCTGCGCCGCATGTGCCGCGGACCTTGTTTCGCAAGCATGCCGACACGTCAAGCGACCTCGTTCTAACGAAGGCCTTGGCAACGGCAAGACTGAGGCTCAATGTACCGCTGTCGCCCGGCTGTCGATGGAGGGGGCGGTCAGGGGCTCATGATTCGTATTCTGCAGAACTTGGCGCGACGCTGGAGCGAGCTTTCCCTTGCCCTGCAATTCCTCGTTGCCGGCGGCTTTGGCCTTCTGGCCGTCATGCTCGTGGTGGGCTCCTGGGTGACGACGCAGATCCGGGATGGCGTCACCCGCAATTCGGCAGCCACGACGGCGCTTTATGTCGATAGCGTGATTGCGCCGCTGCTGCCCGATCTGCGCAAAAGCGAGGAGCTCAGCGACTCCGTCAAGCAGGCGCTCGACGAGACGCTCGGCCAGGGCGCGCTCGGCAAGCGCCTGGTCTCGTTCAGGCTCTGGCGACGCGACGGCACGATCCTCTATTCGAAGGACTCGGCTTTGACCGGCCGCCGCTTCGACCTGAACGGCCATCTGCGTTCCGCCTTCCAAGGCAGCGTCGTTGCCCAGTTCGACACGTTCGACGAAAACGAAGAGAAGGAGCGGTCCGCGGGCGTACCGTTGCTGGAGATCTACAATCCCGTTCGCGAGCCCTGGTCCGGCGAAGTGGTGGCCGTCACCGAATTCTACGAGGTCGCCAGCGATTTCAAGGCCACGCTGGCTTCCGCCCTGCTGTCGAGCTGGCTGGTCGTGGCCGGCACCACCTTGGCGGCCTTTCTGCTCTTGTCGGGCATCGTGCTGCGCGCCAGCCGCACCATCGACGATCAGCGCGGGGCGCTGCGCCGCCAGGTGGCGGAGTTGCAGGGGCTGGTGACGCAAAACAGCGCCTTGCGCCAGCGTGTGCAACGGGCGTCCCGCCGCGCCACCGCACTCAACGAACGATATCTGCGCCGGATCGGCGCCGACCTGCATGACGGACCGGCGCAGCTCGTGGCCCTGGCGGCGCTGCGCATGGACAGCCCGATCTTTTCCGGCGACGGTCATTGGGGCGAAAACCGTTCGACCGAGGTCGCGATGATCCGCAAGACGCTGGAGGATGCGATGCGCGAAATACGCGGTATCTGCACCGGCCTCGTGCTGCCGCAGATAGAGACGGCCGCCACGATGGACATATTGCGGCTGGCCGTTGACGAACATCAGCGCCGGACGGGAACGTCGGTGACGCTCACACTGCCCAGGCATTTGCCCGAACCCGGCGCCTCCGAGAAGATCAGCATCTACCGTTTCGTGCAGGAAGGGCTGAACAACGCCTATCGCCACGGGCGGGCCAAGGACCAGGCGGTGCGCGCCGGTATGAAGAGCGGCAGGCTTTTTGTCGAAGTATCGGATGGCGGGCCGGGCTTCGACCCGGCGCGGGTCGAGGGGCTGGGGCTCGCCGGCCTCAGGGAGCGGGTAGAAAGCATTGGCGGCCAGTTCCAGACCTTGACCGGAGCGCAAGGCACGCGATTGGTGATCAGTCTTTCGATCGAGGAGCAAGCATGATTGGGGTCATTCGGATTGCCATTGTCGACGATCATCCGCTGTTTCGTGAAGGTGTGACGCGCAGCCTGTCGGAGATCGGAGGCTTCGAGATCGTCGGCGAGGGGGCGACGGCGCAGGACGCCGAACGCATCGCCTCGACGGTGCAGCCCGACATATTGCTGCTCGACATCTCCATGCCGGGCGGCGGCCTGGCCGCGGTTGCAAGCATCCTTACCGACCATCCCGCACAGAAGATCGTCATGCTGACCGTTTCGGAGGCCAATGCCGATGTAACCAAGGCCCTGAACGCAGGAGTGCAAGGCTATATCCTCAAGGGTGTCGGGTCGCGCGCACTCGCCGACATCCTGCACAACGTGGCGGCCGGCGAGAGCTATCTGACGCCGACGCTGTCGGCGCGGCTGCTTTCCGATCTCCAGTCGCCGCACCCTGCCGACGGCGTGGCGGATCGGTTGCGGCATTTGACCGAACGACAGACGGAAATCCTGCGGCTGGTGGCGGAAGGCCTCAGCAATAAGGAGGTTGCCTTGCGCCTGGAGCTGCAGGAGAAGACGGTCAAGCACCACATGACCGGGGTGCTGTCGAAACTCCACGTGCGAAACCGCACTGAGGCGGCTCTCATGATGCGCGAGCTGCGTGATCGGGACAAGAACCGCCCCTAAGGCATGCATAAAGACAAAAATCCAAGGCGCGTCGCATGAATCTGTTTCAACGCGACGCACTTCAGGCCATCGCGGCGAGGGTCGGACAAAAAAGTCACCTCCGCCGGGGGCGGTGGAGGTGATTTGTGAAGCTGGTCGTTGCCTGTTGACCAGCCTCACAAGGCCTTCAGACGGCTGACATCGGCTGGCGTGGCCCGGCGGTCGATGATCGTGCGACCCAGCGCATCCTGCATCCTGAAACGGCCGTTCTCGATCTTTTCGGTCATGCCGTCGGGATGCGTGACCGTGATCCTATTACCGCTCACCTCGACCTTGTCGCCGGTCGTTGCGTTGACATGGGTGGCGCCTTGGTCGTTCTGGCCCTTGCCGTCATCCGTTCCGGAATTGCCGCCGTTTCCATTCCCGTTGCCGTTGTTGCCGCCACCGCTGTTGCCACCGCTGTTGCCGCCGCTGTTACCGCCGCCGTTGCCACCGCTGTTGCCACCGCCATTGCCGCCGCCGTTACCGCCGCCGCCGCCGCCATTACCACCACCGCCGCCGCCGCCATTACCACCATTGGCGGCCTGTGCTGACGCGGCGTCGATTCCGGGGGCGGATCCGTGCAGGGAAATTCGATAGGGAACGAAGGTCAGCGCCAGGGCAGCCGCCGAAACGAGCGTCAGCCGGCGACACCGGGCCGTGATCGATCCGTGCATCCCTGATCTCCGTCGATTGAGCCGGCGCGCCCACCCCAACGTTGCAACCGCAACATCGCCGAAAGATGTAGTGACCGGAAGCGACCTCCGACCGTTGCGTTTGTCCTCCAGGACCTTTGCAAGCGCAAGATTGGACCAAAGTCCGATGTCGTGCGTGACAAGTCGCCTCGCCCGGGGCATTGGTGCTTGTATGATGTCACGAAAATGTGATCGGCCTGACGTAAGGGGTCGAACAGGCAACAAGCTCCAGCCACTCCAAGCCAGAGGCCCTCATGACCGAACATCGCTCCCCCGACGCCCGATTCCGCACCAGCCTGCTCGAGGAAAACGAAGGACCGGCCATCAACCCCACCGACAACCGCACCATGGGCGATATCATCGCCGCGCGGTTCTCGCGCCGGGGTTTCCTGAAGGGATCACTCGCCGTCTCGGCGATCGCCGCCACCGTCAGCCCGCTGGCCATGATCGCCGCCGACGATGCCCGCGCCGCGGAAGGCTCCGCCTTCAAATTCGACGAGCTCGAGGCCGGCATCGACGACAAGCACCACGCCGCGCCGGGCTATGACGCCGACGTGCTGTTGCGCTGGGGCGATCCGCTGTTTGCCGATTCACCGGAGTTCGACCCGACGAAACAGTCGGCGGAGGCGCAGGCCAGGCAGTTCGGCTACAACAATGACTATATCGGCTATATCGCGATCGACGGCTCGGCCGAGCACGGGCTGCTGGTGGTCAACCACGAATACACCAACCCGCATCTGATGTTCCCCGGCATCGTTTCGATCGTCGAGAAGGACGGGAAGAAGAAGGCCGAGGTCGCCCCGCTCTCGAAGGAGCAGGTCGATGTCGAGATGGCGGCGCATGGCGGCACCATCGTCGAGATCCGCAAGCAGGGCGGCAAATGGCACGTGGTGCGTGACGGCAAGCTCAACCGCCGCATCACCGCCACCACCGAAATGGCGCTCTCCGGTCCGGTCGCCGGCCATGACCGCGTCAAGACCAATGCCGATCCGTCCGGCACCAAGGTGTTCGGCACTTTCAACAATTGCGCCGGCGGCGTCACGCCCTGGGGTACCTATGTGATGGCCGAGGAGAACATCCACGGCTATTTCTCCGGCGAACTGCCGGAAGGCCACGAGGAAGCCGCCAACTACAAGCGGCTCGGCATTCCGGAAGGCGCCTATGAATGGGGCGCGCATTACGACCGCTTCAACCTCGCCAAGGAGCCGAACGAACCCAATCGCTTCGGTTGGATCGTCGAGGTCGACGTCAACGACCCGACCTCGACGCCGAGGAAGCGCACCGCCATGGGCCGCTTCAAGCATGAGGGCGCCGAATCGATCGTCGCCAAGGACGGCCGCGTCGTCTTCTATCTCGGCGACGACGAACGCTTCGACTATGTCTACAAATTCGTCACCAAGGGCACCTTCAACGCCAACGACCATGCCGCCAACAAGGACCTGCTCGACGACGGCACGCTGCATGTCGCCAAATTCGCCGAGGACGGCACGGTCGACTGGCTGCCGATCGTCTTCGGCCAGGGACCGCTGACGGCGGAAAACGGCTTTGGCAGCCAGGCTGACGTGCTGATCGAGACGCGCCGTGCCGCCGATCTGCTCGGCGCCACCAAGATGGACCGGCCCGAGGACATCCAGCCCAATGGGGTCAACGGCAAGGTCTATGTCATGCTGACCAACAATTCGAAGCGCAAGGCCGACCAGGTCGATGCAGCCAACCCGCGCGCCGAAAATGCTTTCGGCCACATTATCGAGATCACCGAGACCGACGGCGATTTCACCGCCACCAAGGGCAAATGGGAAGTGCTGCTGAAATGCGGCGATCCCTCGGTTGCCGATGTCGGCGCCACCTTCTCGACGGCGACGACGGCCAATGGCTGGTTCGGCATGCCCGACAATTGCGCGGTCGATTCGGCCGGGCGCCTGTGGGTCGCCACCGACGGCCAAGGCCCGAAGGCCACCGGCCGCACCGACGGCCTATGGGCGGTCGACACGGAGGGGGCTGCACGGGCGACCTCAAAACTGTTCTTCCGCGTGCCGATCGGCGCGGAAATGTGCGGCCCGCTGTTTGCACCGGATGACCAGACCGCCTTCGTCGCCGTTCAGCATCCGGGCGATGGCGGCGAGGATTGGGAAGGTTTCGGCCGCCCGTCCTACTATGAGGATCCGTCGACCCGCTGGCCCGACTTCAAGCCCGACATGCCGGTGCGGCCGTCGGTCGTCGCCATCACCCGGCAAGGCGGCGGCAAGATCGCGGTGTGATCTCAGGCCGGTTTGCAGCCTTGGAGGGGTTTCGGTTCCCGAACGCCCCTCCTTCGCGACATGAAGCCCATTCAAGCTCCGGGAAAGATTGGTAATTTACAGGTGGCGCCCTAACTCCTCCTTCAGGAGACCGCCATGTCGAAGTCCGTCTATGATCGTGGCCTGCTCAAGCCCGCCGATATCGCCAGGCTGCAGCGTGTCTTTGACGAAGCCTGCCTCAAGCGCGAAGCTCATCCCGATTCGCCGCAAGCGCGCGAAATCGCCCTGACCTTGCTCGCGCTCCACAATGCCGGAATGGTCGACGAGGAGATGCTGACGGACGCCGTCGGTTTCCGCCGTCTGGAGCCGAAATCGGCCTGAGATGGAAGAGCCGTTTCCAGCCGCTATCCAGGACGTTGGACAACAGCCACATTGATCGCGCTTCGCAATTTGAAGCCGATGGATTCGTACAACTTTATCGCGCCGGCGTTGGTGGCGTAGGCGTGCAGGTAGGGTACCTCGCCGCGTGCGAAAATCTGGTTGGCCACGAACAGGGACAAGAGCCGGCCGAGGCCGCCGCCGCGGACATCCGGATGCGAGCAGACGCCGCTGAGCTCGCTGTAGCCGGGCTGTTTCATGCGCTCGCCGGCCATCGCCACCAGCTGTCCGCCGGCCTTCACGCCCCAGAAGTCGCCAAGGCTCAAGGCTCCAGACGTGAATGGGCCGGGCTTGGTGAGCGACGCCAGGGCCACCATTTCCGCCACGTCGTCTTGCGTCAGGCGTTGCACGCGCTCGTCCGACACCACCTGTAACGGTGCCTCGGCAACCATCTGCACGGCGGCGG
Organism: Mesorhizobium sp. CNPSo 4671; assembly: GCF_057784245.1. Lineage (NCBI taxonomy): Bacteria > Pseudomonadati > Pseudomonadota > Alphaproteobacteria > Hyphomicrobiales > Phyllobacteriaceae > Mesorhizobium > Mesorhizobium sp. CNPSo 4671. The sequence continues at coordinate 604,995 of NZ_JBWLUW010000004.1, forward strand.
CGGTCGAGATTGCCGAGAGGCCGGCCGGAAGGGCAATGGGGTCGGCCTGGGCCATGATGACGCTGTCACCGGGGCCGACAAGGTCCGCGAAGGCCTGCAAGCTTTCGGCATCGTCGGCGGCGGTGGCGGCAAAAAGGGCGAATGACGGCGAATAGCGCCTGGCGAGCTCGCCACCTTGCGCGAGGGCTTGATGGCGCGTCGCCAGCGCGCTCCAGACGGGCCGGTCGAGGACATGTTTCATTGGCCGATACCCTTTTTGACACGACGATCGAGCGGAGCCGTGACCAGCCCCTCCTCGATGGCCGCGAGTTGATCGAGAAGCGGCCCAGAAAGATCCCGGCACAGATCCGCGACGGCGTTTTCGATGCGCGGCCACACATCCCGTTTCGCCACATCGACCAGGCGCCGGCCCTTGCCGGTCAGCGAGACCATCCGCCGCCGCTGGTCATCTTGTGACTGAATGGTTTCGACCAGCCCCAGCTCGGCCAGAAGCGCCACACTCCGTGTCACGCCCGGCTGTGTCAGCCCGAGCGATTGCGCCAGTTCGCCGATGGCCAGGGGGCCGAGCCTGTCAAGAGCGGCCAGCAGGGGGTACTGGCTCGACTGAAGCGGAACCTCCAGGCCGTCGAGCAGCTGTTGCGCATCGGCCTGCAACTGCTCGCCAATGCGCTTCAGCCGGCTGCCGAGGCAGAGATAGCCAAGCGATCGGACAACGTCTTCCATCGTCATTTTCCGCGATAATTCGTAACATGTTATATAACATGGCATATAAAGTGTCAAAAGCGGCCATATGCTTGTCGCCCGCCTCCGCGATCAAATCAGCGTGAAGCGCCAGCTCGCTGGCGGCCGGCACCGGCGATCCGCCTGGCGATCGCCTTGCCCAGGATGGCGGCATTGGCAAAGCAGCCGCGAATGCTCGGCCGCATGCCGGTGAACCACAGGCCGGGCAGTTTCGGGTCGGCGACACCGCCATTGAAGAGCGGGACGCCCTTGCTGTCGAGCACGCCGAGATTGCCGACCATGCGCTCCAGCCCGGTGCGGTAGCCCGTCGCGGCAATGACGATGTCGGGATCGATCAGGCTGCCATTGGCCAGGATCACGCCATCGCGGGTGAATTCCCGTATCGCCCGCACCACGGTGATCTTGCCCGATTTGATGGCGTCGACGGCGCCGTCATCCGCGGCGATCGCGGTGTAGTCCGAGGTCAGGCGGCTGGCGCCGCCCGACGGCGCGGGCGGCATGCCGAATTTGGTGAGATCGCCGAAAACCAGGCGCTGCGTCGCGGCGATCGCCGCATCGGCGACGCGTAGCGGCAAACGCGCCATGAGCGGCGAAAGCCGGTGCACGGCGATCTTGCCGATGCGCTTGGGCAGAAGGGCTGGGCCATTGCGGGCCGACAGCCAGAGAGAAGCCACATCCACCCCGGCCAGATGATTGAGGGCATCGAAGCCCGAATTGCCGGCGCCGACGACCAGCACCTTCTTGCCGGCATAGGCCTTGGCGTCGCCAAAATCCGCCGAATGGATGATCCGGCCCGCGAAGGCCTCCATGCCCTTCCACTGCGGCGTGAAGGGTTCCTTGTCGCGGCCAGTGGCTACGATGACATGACGCGCCAGGCGCGAGCCGGCGCTGGTGCGCACCGCCCAATGGTCGCCCCGGAACACGAGGGTCTCGACAGCGACGCCGAACTCCACCGGGAGCCGGTTCGCGTCGCGGAAATCGTTCATATGGCGGATAACGACGTTGCGGTGCGGAAAGGCTGGCGTATCCACGGGAAAGGAAAGGCCGGGCAGCGCCGAGAGATCGCGATGGGTGTTGAGATGCAGTTGCTGGTGCCGCCGATGCCAGGGCTCGGCCAGCCGGCTCTCCTTTTCCAGGATCGCCACCGGCACGCCGGCCTTGATCAAAGCCTGCGCGACAGCCAGTCCGGCGGCGCCGGCGCCAATGACGATCGCCGGCTCGACTGCCACCATCTGCTTCATCATCGGTCCGGTCGTCGTATCAGCCATTAACTCTTAAAACCCATTCAACCACCCCAGCATCCCGACAGGCTCGCAGGACGCTGTAACCGTTTGATCGCGCGCAAACCCATACAGCAGATCGGTGCCGATTGCCGAGGCCTGTGCCGAGCCGCTTGCGCTCCAGAGCATTCCGCCGCCAGGCGCAAACAACTCATCGCGTAAATGCGGCCAAAACAACGACATGCAGCGGATTATCCGCTTCTGTCGGAAACCATGCAGCCCTATATGGCATATCGGCGGCATCGACGATAATCAGGTCGCGGCAATGTGATTGATTCGAGTTCCGGGGGCTGGCGGATCTCGTTACCGACGCAGGAATTCGAAACCGCAGCGATTTCGGCTTCCCGCGAAAAATCAAGGCGCCGTGGCGCGTCCAGCGTGTCGAAAGGCACGTCGCGCCACAGACGGCACGCGGAATCTCGACCATGCCCTCCTTGCGGATCTATTTCGACAAAATCCTCGAGGGCGCCTCGCCCAAGGTCGAGCGCCAGGCGCTGACGCATGTCGAACGCCTGGCGATTGTCCGCCGCCATGGCGACTTCTCGCTCGCCTATTCCAGTGCCGTACAGCACAAGCTGTCCTATTTCGGCGACACCGACGGCTACATCGCCTTCGGCACCAAGATGAAACATCATTTCGCGCTCGGTGACCCGGTGGCGGCGCCGGCCCGGCGGCCCGACTATATCAGGCGCTTCGTCGAGACCGCCGGCGACCCGTGGTTCGTGCAGATCGGCGAGGACACCGCGCGCGTGCTGGCCGGGCTCGGCTACAAGGTCAACCGGCTGGGCATCGACACAAGACTCCCCCTGCCCGAGCATGATTTTTCCGGCAAGCGCAACGAGACCGTGCGCTATTCCGAGCGCTGGCTCTTGAAGAAGGGCTTTTCGTTTGAGGAAGACAAGCGGACGGTATTCCTCGACGAGATCGCCCGGCTGTCGGAGAACTGGCGCGGCGACCGCATCGTCAAACGCTGGGAAATGGGCTTTCTCAACCGCCCGTTCTACGATCAACTCGGCACCGACATGCGCCGCTTCGTCTTGCATGGTCCCAATGGCGAGCTGATCGCGCTGCTCGATTTCGATCCGTTGTTTCGCGACGGCAAGGTCATCGGCTACACCACCGCCTTCAAGCGCAAGCACATCGATGCCTCGCCGCACGCCGAGATCGGCCTGACCAAATTCGCCGTCGACCGGTTTCGCGAAGAAGGCATCTCGGTGGTCACGCTCGGCCTGTCGCCGCTCGTCGACGTGACCCCCAGCGGATTTGCCGAAAGCGATTTCTGGCGCAACGCTTTCCAGCGCGCCTACTCTTCGCCATGGGTCAACCGCCGCCGGTTCAACCTGCAGGGCCAGGCGGCCTTCAAGCGCCGCTTCCACGGCGTGGAAGAGCCGGTCTACATCGCCTTCCGCAAGGGGACCTATATCGAGATGCTGGGACTGCTACGGCTGGTCAAGGCGATTTGAGCTCTACAGGACTTGGGTTCCTCGCCCCCACTCCCGTCTACGCCTATGCACACTTCCTTGATTGGCGTGACTGATCGACGCGAGGCTTGATTGCCACGTGGTTCCCCCAATCCGTCGCTGCTTCGCAGCGCCACCTTCCCCCCTCCGGAGGGAAAGGAAGGGAGCGTTGCTGGACGGGCGTAGAAAGCAAAAAAGCTTGGCGCCTTTCCTCTACCCCGTCGATCGGGGGTCCGAAGGACGGGCGAGACCCATGGCTCGCCCCGGCAGGTGGCTCGGCGAAGCCGAGACGGAGTGGGGGGCGGCCAGCGCAGCATAAGACAATGCATGCGCCAAACTGCCATGCACGCTATCGCCAAAGACCAGCCGCGTCAGTTCCGCAGCCGGTAGCCCGTCCTGAAAATCCAGGCGACGATGGCGATGCAGACGGCCAGGAAGACCAGCGTCATGCCGAGGCTGATGCCGACCGAGACGTCGGCCTTGCCGTAGAAGCTCCAGCGGAAGCCGCTGATCAGGTACACGACCGGGTTGAACAGCGTGATCGTCTTCCAGATGCCGGGCAGCATGTGGATCGAATAGAAGCTGCCGCCGAGGAAAGTCAGCGGTGTGATGATCAAGAGCGGCACCAGCTGCAGCTGCTCGAAACTTTTCGCCCAGATGCCGATGATGAAGCCGAACAGACTGAAGGTCACCGCCGTCAGCACCAGGAAGGCGACCATCCAGAACGGATGCAGGATGGTGAGCGGCACGAACAGCGAGGCGGTGGCGAGGATGATCAGGCCGAGGATGATCGACTTGGTCGCGGCACCGCCGACATAGGCGATGACGATCTCCAGATAGGACACCGGCGCCGACAGCAATTCATAGATCGAGCCGACGAATTTCGGGAAATAGATGGCGAAGGAGGCGTTGGAGATCGATTGCGTCAGAAGCGACAGCATGATCAGCCCCGGCACGATGAAGGCGCCATAGCTGATGCCGTCGATCTCGGTGATGCGCGAGCCGATGGCCGAGCCGAAGACGACGAAATAGAGCGATGTCGAGATAACAGGCGAAATGATGCTCTGCAGCACGGTGCGGAAGGCCCGCGCCATCTCGACCCGGTAGATCGCCCAAACTGCACGGAAATTCATGGCCGCACGAAGGTTCATGGCTCTCTCCTCACCAGATTGACGAAGATCTCCTCGAGCGAACTGTTTTGCGTGTCGATGTCGCGGAACTGGATGCCGCCGGCCTCGAGATCGCGGATCAGCGAGGCGACGCCCGGCCGCTCGGCCTGGTTGTCATAGGTGTAGGTCAGCTGCCCGCCATCCGGCGACAGCTCGAGTGCGTAGCGCGAAAAGGCCTCCGGGATGGCCGTCAGCGGATTGCGCAGTTCCAGCACCAGCCGCTTGCGGCCGAGCTTGCGCATCAACTCGGCCTTGTTCTCGACCAGGATGATCTCGCCGCGATTGATGACGCCGACGCGGTCGGCCATCGCCTCGGCTTCCTCGATATAGTGGGTGGTGAGGATGATGGTGACGCCATCCTCGCGCAACCGGCGCACCATCTCCCACATGTCCTGGCGCAGCTCCACGTCGACGCCGGCGGTCGGCTCGTCGAGGAACAGGATGCGCGGCTCGTGCGACAGCGCCTTGGCGATCATCAGCCGCCGCTTCATGCCGCCCGACAGCGTGATCGCCTTGGCGTCCTTCTTGTCCCACAGCGAGAGGTCGCGCAGCACCTTCTCGACGAAGCCATGATTAGCCGGCTTGCCGAACAGGCCGCGGCTGTAATTGACCGTCGCCCAGACGCTCTCGAAAGCGTCGATGGTCAGCTCCTGCGGCACCAGGCCGATCAGGCTGCGCGCGGCGCGGTAGTCCTTGGAGATGTCGTGACCATCGACGGTGACGGTGCCGGTCGAGCGGTTGACGATGCCGCAGACGATCGAGATCAGCGTCGTCTTGCCGGCGCCGTTCGGCCCAAGCAGCGCGAAGATCTCGCCGCGCTGGATGTCGAGATTGACTTCCTTGAGCGCGGCGAAGCCGGTGGCGTAGGTCTTGGAGACCCCGGAAATGGACAGAATGGAGGGCATGGGCTGAAAACGGCTGCCTGAAAGAGGTTCCCTGGTATAGGCCGAATGTCGGTGCGCGCAACCGGAAGTCAATGGCGCTGCTGACAGTTCTGGACAGCCAGTGCCGGACGGCTGGAGATGTGCCGCATGAACCGGTAAAATTGTCCTGTGGCGTTCAGCCTCGCGGCAGGACGCCGCTTTGACCTGAACCGGCTTCGGGCCTATCGTTTGCGAATACTTGCAGCGCCGGAGCCCACCATGGACCCGCTCATATTGTCGCGCATCCAGTTCGGCGCGAATATTTCGTTTCATATTCTGTTTCCGACGATCACCATTGCACTTGGCTGGGTGCTGCTGTTCTTCAAGCTGCGCTACAACGCGACCAACGATTCCGCCTGGATGCGCGCCTATTTCACCTGGGTGAAGGTGTTCGCGCTGTCCTTCGCCATGGGCGTCGTCTCCGGCGTCACCATGAGCTTCCAGTTCGGCACCAACTGGCCGGGCTATATGGAAAAGGTCGGCAACATTGCCGGGCCGCTGCTGGCCTACGAGATCCTCACCGCCTTCTTCCTCGAAGCGGCCTTCCTCGGCATCATGCTGTTCGGCTTCCGCCGTGTGTCCAACCGCGTCCACACGCTGGCAACGGTGCTGGTCGCCGGCGGCACCACGCTGTCCGCCTTCTGGATCATCGCGCTGAATTCCTGGATGCAGACGCCGGCCGGCTTCGAGATGATCGACGGCAAGGCGCATGCCGTCGACTGGTGGGCCGTCGTGTTCAACCCGTCCATGCCCTACCGCCTCGTCCACATGCTGCTCGCCTCCGGCCTGACGGTGTCGTTCCTCATCGCCGGCCTGTCGGCGCTGCGCTACCTCAGCGGCGACCGCTCGGAATCGATGTGGAAGGCGCTGCGCACCGGTGTCTTCACCGCGGCGATCCTGATCCCGATCCAGATATTCGCCGGCGACCAGCATGGGTTGAACACGCTGCAACACCAACCGCAGAAGATCGCCGCCATGGAGGCCAACTGGACCACCGGCCCCAACGTGCCGCTGGTACTGTTCGCGCTGCCCGACGAGGCCGCCAAGGAAAACAAATTCGAGATCGCCATCCCCGACGGCGCCAGCCTGGTGCTGCGGCACTCGACCAGCGGCGTGGTGCCCGGCCTGGACGCCTATCCCGGCAACCATCCGCCGGTCTTTCCGCTGTTCTGGAGCTTCCGCATCATGGTCGGCACCGGGCTGTTGATGCTCGCCGTCTCCTGGTCCGCCGCCTTCTTCCTCAAGCGCCGGCACAGCCTGCCAAAGCCGCTCGCCATGCTGATGGTGCCGATGGCACTGTCGGGCTGGCTGGCGACGCTGGCCGGCTGGTACACGACCGAGATCGGCCGTCAGCCCTGGCTGGTGACGGGCGTGCTGAAAACCGCCGACGCCGTCGGTCCGGTGGCCGGCGGCCATGTCGCCCTGACGCTCGCCGTCTATCTCATTCTCTATGTGCTGTTGCTGATCGCCTATCTCGGCGTGCTGGTGCATCTGGCGCTGAAGGCGGCCAAGGATGGCGACACCTCGCCGCTGCCAGGCGTTATGAAGACGGCCATGTCGCAGCCAGCGGCCGGGGAGTAAGAAAATGACCTTCGACTGGCCAACCCTGCTGCCCCTCATCTTCGCCGGCCTGATGGGGCTCGCCATTCTGATCTACGTCATCCTCGACGGTTTCGACCTCGGCATCGGCATCCTGTTCGCCGTGGCCGAGGATAGCGAACAGGACACGATGATCGCGGCGATCGGTCCTTTCTGGGATGCCAACGAGACCTGGCTGGTGCTGGCCGTCGGCCTGCTGCTGGTCGCGTTCCCGATGGCGCATGGCGTCATTCTGACCGCACTCTACATTCCGGTCTTCGTGCTGCTGGTCGGCCTGATCCTGCGCGGCGTTGCCTTCGATTTCCGCGCCAAGGTGCCGAGCGGCAAAAAGCATCGCTGGAACCGCATCTTCTTCCTGGGTTCCGTCATCGCCTCGCTGGCGCAAGGCTATATGCTGGGCGTCTATGTGCTCGGCCTCGATGTCGGCCTGGGCGGCATGGCGTTCGGCGTGCTGGTGGCGTTCTGCCTGGCCGCGGCCTACGCGGCGATGGGCGCTGCCTGGGTGATCTACAAGACCGAGGGCGAGCTGCAGAAGAAGGCGGTGCGCTGGCTGCGCACCACGCTGGTGTTGACCGCGCTCGGCATGGCGGCGGTGTCGCTGGCGACACCCTTCGCCAGCCCGCGCATCTTCGACAAATGGTTCGTCTGGCCGGAAATGCTCTATCTCTCGCCGCTGCCGATCCTGTCGGCGCTCTTGTTCCTGTGGCTGTGGCGGCAGACCTTCCATCTGCCGAGGCCCGACGACCGCCATGCGCTGACGCCGTTCCTGACGCTGGCCGCCATCTTCGCACTCGGCTTTGCCGGTCTCGCCTGGTCGTTCTACCCGTTCGTGGTGCCCGATAAATTGACCATCTGGCAGGCGGCGTCGGCGACCGAAAGCCTGGCCATCATCCTGGCCGGCACCGTGGTGGTGCTGCCGATCATCATCTTCTATTCCTTCTATGCCTATCGGGTGTTCGGCGGGAAGGCGACGGATCTGACCTACGACTGAGCCGACAGCCTTCCCAACATCGTCATCCCTGGGCGAAGCAGGAGCGAAGCTCCGTCGCGGAGACCCTGGGATCCATGCCGCGACGTTGATCGAAGGGTGCAGCGGAGCAGAATTCTGCACCGTAGCGGCGCTCAGGAGTCGCGGCATGGATCCTCGGGTCTGCGCCGCGTCGCTTCGCTCCTTGCTCCGCCCGTGGATGACGAAGCGATGGCTGTTTCCGCCAATCGCCAAGGCACGAGGTCCATCAAAACCAGCTACCCGCGCCCGCGACTTCAAATCAATCCTGAATCACGCGCTGCCGCCGTGGCCTCGCCGCGCGAGACGGCATCGAGCTTGCCCAGCACCGCCGAGACATGGTGATCGACCGTCTTGGGCGAGATGGCGAGATGCTCGGCGATGCGCTTGTTGGACAGCCCGCGCTCGATCAGCTGCAGCACCTCCATCTGGCGCTGGGTGAGGCCGGCGCTGTTGGCGCGCGTGGTGCGGCGCGGCCCGCGGGCGATGTGGATGACCCCGTTTTGCCGCATAATGTCGCGCACATGGCTTGCGACCGGCCGGGCACCGAGTGCTTCGAAAATCTCCAGCGCCGTCCGCTGCGCGGCCTCGTCACCCTGGGCGAGCGCCAGCGCGCGTTCGTACGGCGCGTCCAGGTTCGCCCACGCGTCCGCCGCCCCCCGCCAGTCATCGGCCAGCAGCATCCGGTAGGGCGCGGCCATGCCGGCGATGTCGCCAGGATCGATATCGGGCGCCAGCAGCTGCCGCCAGCCAGCCAGTTCGGCGAAGACCGCCCGCGTCGGCGACAGGCTCTCGGCAACGCCGATCAGCCGCAGCGCTTCGTCCTTGTCCGCCTCCCCGAGCCAGGCCTGCTCGGCAACCACCGCCGCGTAGGCCAACAGCCGCTGCAGTTCGGCGCCCCTTTCCAGGAATTGCTTCATCTCCACCAGCAACGGCTCGGCGGAGGGGTCGCCACGACGCACTCTTAGCCGCGACAGCGCCACGAGGGCCGGATAGCGCACAAGGGCGGCGGCATGCGTGCCGGTGAGGACTTCGAGCGCTTCGGCGCCGGCTTCGTCCCACCGGCCATGGCGCAGCAGCAATTGCGCCCGCACGCCGCGCATATAGTCGCGCCAGGTCGCGAGGTCGTTCTCGACGCAATAGTCGATGCCCCGATCAAGGAAGGATTGAGCCTGGCTGTAGCCCAGCTGATTCATTTCACCGCAAGCACAATTGGTGAAGGCACGCGCGGCATGCTCCTGAAAATTCTGCTCAAGCGCTATTTCCAGGCTGCGGGCGAGATGCAGCCGCCCGCTGTCCTGATCCAGCCACTGCTCGGCGGCGCCGACATTGTTGAGCGCGTGGCAGACGATGTCCGGCCGGTTCGCCGCTTCGGCGAGCTCGATTGCCCTGGCGCCAAGCGACAAAGTCTCGTCGAGCCGTTCGGCCAGCATCGCCAGCTGCGAGAGGTTGGAATAGGCCATGGCCAGTTCCGGCCCAGCCGGCGCGGTCTCGAGCAGCGCCACCGCCTCTGCGCCGAACGTGTCGGCGGCCTGGCGGTCGCCCATCAGATAGGCGAAGCGCGACAGGCAGCGCAGGCTGTCGCCCTCCTTCAGCACATTGCCCAGGGCCTGTTGCAGCGCGCGCGCCTGTTGCTGCGCCTTGATCGCCTCGTCGATGCGGCCGATCAGATGGCACTCGAAGGCGTATTGCTCGTATAGCCCGGCGCGCTCGTCTTCAGGCAATCTATCGGCCTGGCGCAGGGCGACCTCGTAATAGCCGGCGGCGTCGCGATGGGCGCCGACGCGGGAGGCCTCGCGGGCGGCGACCGGCGCCAGTTCGCGCACCGTCTCCAGATTGTGCGCCTCCACCGCGTGATGGACCAGCCGCGCGGTGGCGATGTCACCCCTTTCGAGCAACGCCGACAGAGCACGCTGGTTGAATTGCCGCCTGTGGCTGGTGGTCAGCATCGTCTCGATGGCGCGGCGGGCGATCTCGTGGCGGAAAGCATAGGCATCGCCGAGATCGTCGAGCAAGCCATTGGCGACGCATTCCGCCAACTGGCCGGCGCTGGCCACGCCGCACAGGCCGGTCAAGGCCCAGGCGTCGGCGCGCCTGGGAAACACCGACACCGCGTCGAGCATCGCGCGGGCGCCGGCCGACAGGCGCTCGGCGCGCGCCAGCACCGCATCGCGCACGCTGGCCGGCAGCGCCGCTTCATTTTCGGCGCTCAACAGTTCGGTGACGAAAAAGGCGTTGCCGGCGGACGCCCGGTAGATGGCATCGCCGTCCCGGCCAGCGCTGGCTGCAAGCGACAGCACCGCCGCTTCGCTGAGCAGCGGCACGTCGATGCGCGCGATATTGCCGGCCGGGATTTCACCCAGTGCCCGGCGCACGCGCATCTGGCCCTCGCTGCGGTCGGTGCGCGCCGTCAGAAGCAGGAGGATGTGGGTGTTGGCGATGCGCCGGCCGAGAAAGCGGACGAAGTCGAGCGTCGCGTCATCGGCCCAGTGCAGGTCCTCGATCACCAGCAGCGTCGTGCCCGTTCTCGCCTCGAAGACATCGAGCGCGTCGGAAAACAGCGGCAGCCGTTCTCCCCGGCGCGCGGCGACCGCCTGCGGCATCGCCCATTGCGCCTCGCGGGCGAGATCGTAGAGCGGCCCGAGCGGATCGGGGATCGACAGATCCTCGCAGGCGCTGCGGAAGATATGCGCGCCTTGGCCGGCAGCGCCGGTAAAGGCCTCGACTAGCGCCGACTTGCCGGCGCCCGCCTCGCCGGATAGCGCCACCACGCGGCCGCGGCCATTCGCGGCCTCGGCGAGAAGTTCATCCAGCTGCTCCAGCTGTGTCTGCCGTTCCAGAAGCATCGTCATACGCTCGGACAGGGATTGTGTTTCGACGTTTCCCCAGACATCCGCCACGAGCGTCCAGGAGCATGACCAGAAATGTGACCCTCCACATATTCCGGTGCGACTTCACACATAACGCCGCCATTATAGGGAATCTTCCCACAAAACATAGGGAAAGGCTCCGATGCGCGCCGTCGGCGAGCATGATCAATGTCCAGCCGCGCTCAAATCGAGCGTGAAACAATGGAAAAGGGAACTTGATATGCCTCGCTATGTGGTTGAACGCACATTTCCCAACGGCCTCAGCGTGCCGATGAACGATGCCGGCGCCGACGCGCTGGGCGGTGTCATCATGCGCAATGCCGAAAAAGGCGTGACCTGGGTGCAGTCCTTCGTGTCGCCCGACAAGAAGCAGAGCTTCTGCATCTACGACGCGCCCTCGCCGGAAGCGATCCGCAGCACGGCCCAGAAAAACGCCCTGCCGGTCGACAAGATCACGGAGGTGCGGGTCCTTGACCCTTACTTTTACCGTTGATCCCGACAATGACCATCCAGCTGCCCTTCGCGGCGATGGCCGCTTGCCTGACAGCGCGTCCAGCGCGGTGTTGGCGGGTTCGAGACCAGTCGGACGAGGCCCGTTACTGGGCCGGATTCTCCGGCGGCTTGCCTCGCTGCTGTTCGCACCATTGCGCAAGAGGCGGCGCCGGTTGCCTCCGCAGGACGACTATCTGAGACGCGACATCGGCCTGCCGGAGCTCGAGAAGCTGCCGAACTACTGGGATTTCACCCGGTACCACTGACAGCCATCGACTTCGCAGCGGGAGCGGCTGCTTCCGCGCATCAACAACGAGGAGAGAAAATGAACATCCATGTGTGGACCAAGCACCTCATCAACCTGTCGATCCTGTCGATCGCGGCCACGGCGGCGAATGCCAATGGCACGCTGGATGAGAAGGTGCGGGCAGCCAACAGCCGTTTCGAGAATGTGGCGATGGCCACCGCCGAAGGCTACGCGCCGATCCCCTGTGCCAGCGGCATCACCGGCGGCGCCATGGGCATCCATTACGTCAACGCGGCCTACCTGAAGGACGACGCCGTCGACCTCGCAAAGCCGGAGGCCGTCATGTACGAGCCGATGGCTGACGGCACACAGAAGCTGGTGGCCGTCGAATACATCACATCGAAAGGTCCGGCCTCGCTGGAAGGGCAGCTGTTCAACTTCAACAGCGCGCCCAACCGTTATGGCCTGGGCGCCTTCTATGAGCTGCATGTCTGGGCCTGGAAGAAGAACCCGACCGGCACCTTCGCCGACATGAACCCCGACGTGTCGTGCGATGCGATGAAGGCCATGTAACCGGCTGGGCAGGCGGGGCGCGTACCCGGGATACGCGCCCCTTCTCGCACTCAATTGCTGGCCGACAGCACCAGCACCGGCTTGTCGCTGTACAGCGCCGGGAACAGCTGCTTCAGGTTCGCCACCTTGGGCAGGTCGTTGTAGACAATGTAGGGATAGGTCGGGTTCAGCGTCAGAAAGTCCTGGTGGTAGTTCTCGGCCGGGTAGAAGGTCTTGCCGGTCTCGATCGTGGTGACGATCGGCGCCGGATAGAGCTTGGCCTTGTCGAGCTGCTCGATGTAGCTCTGCGCAATCTTCTGCTGCGCGTCGTTTTCGGCAAAAATCGTCGAGCGGTACTGGGTGCCGGAATCCGGTCCCTGGTAGTTCAGCTGGGTCGGATTGTGGGCGACCGAGAAATAGACCTGCAGCAGCTGGCCGTAGGTGACCTTCGAGGGGTCGTAGGTGATCTCGACGGATTCGGCATGGCCGGTCCGGCCGGTGCCGACTGTCTCGTAGACGGCGTCATCCTTGGCGCCGCCGGTGTAGCCGGAGACGGCCTTGCTGACGCCCTTGACGTGCTGGAACACGCCTTGCACGCCCCAGAAGCAGCCGCCGGCGAAGATCGCCGTCTCGCTGCCCGCGGCCGCTTTCTCGTCCATTGCCGGCGGCGGGATCACCACCGCGTCCTCGGCCGAGCGCGCCGGGGTTTGCCATAAGGCCGCCGCCGCCACCGCCGCAAAACCGAGTACGGCCAGCGCGCCGCGGGCAAAGAACGGCCGTGTCTTTTCGATACCGGTCATGTTCTGATCTCCTGTTGTTGTTCCAATATATACGATCCAAGCCGCCAAGAGGTTCTCACTTTGCCGTGCGGGCGGCTCCTGTCGTCGGCGCTCCCCCTCATCCGGCCCTTCGGGCCACCTTCTCCCCGGTGGGGAGAAGAAAAGTTGGCGCCGGCGCTGACGATCTCCTCTCCCCGCTGGGGGTCCGAAGGACGGGCGAGACAAGCGGCTCGCCCCGGAACGGTCAGCCGAGCGAAGCGATGAGGGGCAGCCGGCCTGGCTTACTGCGCCGGAGCCATCGCGTCCGCCGCCGGCTTCATCGCGTCGGTGGCCGGCTTCATCGCGTCGGCCGCAGGCTTCATCGCATCGGCAGCGGGCTTCATCGCATTGGTGGCCATCGGGTCGGCAGGCTTCATCGCGTCGGTCGCGGGCTTCATGGCATCCGTGGCCGGCTTCATGGCGTCGGTCGCCATCGCGTTGGCGGGCTTCATGGCGTTGGTCGTGTCGTCGGCACGGGCGCCGGCGACGAAAACGGCGGCCGAAAGCGCGAAGGCGAGCGCCGGCAGGGTCAGGTACTTGGTCATGGTCGTCTCCTTGGGTTTTGGCGCGCGGAAGCGGGCCGGGTGATGCGTTGCCGCTGCATGCGGCCCCGCGCGAAGGGAAAGAAAAATCAGTTGGTGGCGGCGGCGAGGATCGGTCCGCCGCCCGGCGATTGCACCAGCACGGCGGTGCTGAAGCCACCGGTCGCGGCGGGCAGCGCGTAGGCGGTGGCGTCGCCGGTCCAGCTGCCGAGTTTCGTCAGCGCATGGACGACATTGGCATGCGGCAGGGTGCGGCCGGTGTTTTCGCCGCGCGCCACCGGCACCTGCACGACGCCCTTGGCATAGCGCACCAGCCAGACATCGGCCTTGCCGCCCGGGGCGGCGCCGGCGCCGATCGCGACCTTGCCGCCCTCGAGCGACAATGACGGACCGCCGGTCTTGGCCGTCGCCGCGATCAGATGCTCGATCTCGCCGGGTGCGGCGCCGACGACATCGGCATGGGCGTTGACCACGACTTGCGGCGTGAACGGCCCGTCATGGCCGAGCGGCGGTTCGTAGGAAACCTGGCGCTGGGTGAATTCCTGTTTGCCGAACGTGTCCTTCCAGCCGAGATAATCCCAGTAGGTGACGTTGAAGGACAGCGCCAGCACGCCGGGCTGGTCCTTGACCTTGATGAGATTGGCGTTGGCCGGCGGGCAGGACGAGCAGCCCTGGCTGGTGAACAGCTCCACGACGCTGAGCGGCTGCGCGGCAGCGACACCGAGCGAGGCAGCGAGCGCAAGGGCGCCCAGGCTGGACAATGCGGCGAATGTTCTGGCTCTCGGCATCGGCTGGCTCCGTGTGGGGCGGCGCTGAGATGCGCCGGTCATTCCCCCACTTCGCTGCCGCTTGCCGCTTCGTTACAGCGCTCACCGGTTTGTGATCATGGCCCCAAGCCTACGCGAGCGGGCCAAACCGCCACAGCGAGGTGTAGTGCATGATCGGCCGCTCGAAGCTTGCGCCTTCAGCGACAAATCGCTTTCCCGCGTCCAGCATGGGCTGGAAGGTATCGAGTTGCCGTGCGTGCTCCAGCGTGTCCCAGACACTGGTGTTGATCAGCGACAGCGTCGCCTCGTCCGCGCCGGCGTAGAAGAGGAGCAAACCCGGCATGGCCTCGATGCCGGGCCGCAGCGCCGCCTCGGCCTCCAGCATCATCTCTCGCAAGGTAGCAAACTTCGGGGCATCACATCGCAAGATGGATACGCGCGTCACGGGGTCGGACATCGGATTCTTCTCCAGGGGCTGATGTAACGCAGGCTAGGTCATGCCGACCCAGGCCGCCAATAGCCGGCCTCATCAAGATTGAGTGCGCATTGAGCGCGCTTTCCCTTCTCCCCTTGTGGGAGAAGGTGGATCGGCGCGCAGCGCCGAGACGGATGAGGGGTGTTCCAGCGGAGTGAGGCGTTGAAGTTTTCTGGTTCGGTTCGCTGTTGACGTACCGCCAAGCTGGAACACCCCTCATCCGACCTCGCTTCGCGAGGCCACCTTCTCCCGCAAGGGGAGAAGGAAGAGGCGCCATCATCGCCAAGGCTGGAGACTCGTATCCCGCACATAGGCGATAATGGTGTCGCAGACAGCGTTCATGTCTCTCAAGACATCGTCATTCCAGAAACGCAGAACACGAAAGCCCTTCGCCTCCAGTTCGGTCTTGCGGATCCGGTCCGTATCCGACTCCGCATGCTGGCTGCCATCGATCTCGATGATCAGCCGAGCCTCGGGGCAAACGAAATCGGCAATGTATTTTCCGATAGGGGCCTGGCGCCTGAATTTTATCCGGTCGAGCCTGCGGTCGCGCAGCTCCTGCCAAAGCTTGCCTTCCGCTTCCGTCATCTCGCGCCGGAGCGAACGGGCAAATTTGCGCTTGGCGGGGGTGACGGGTTGATGCGGCATGGCGCCAGATTAGCCGGGCCCGGCGCTCCGTCCAGCCATCCGTCTCGGCGCTGCGCGCCGATCCACCGCCCGGGCGAGTCACTGACCTCTCCCCGCCCCTCGCCCATTGTGGGAGAGGGGAAAGAGCAGCGTTCTTACTGCGTCAGCGCTGTGTCCGAGGGCCGCTTGTTGAAGTCGCACTTGCCGGTGACGTTGTAGAAAAAGTCGGCATTCGAGGACGGAGTCGGCACCGTTGTGCCACCGTCTTCCCAGGCTTGATAGCTGGTGACGCCGCAAGGCACGATGGAGAAGATGTCGACCTTCGTCCCGGTTGCGGTCTCGACCAGGCTGTTCGCGTCCACCCCGCTATAGAGCCGGTTGGAGGTGCTCGCATCGTCCGACTTGAGGTATTGCGGGTTGCCCGATGGCACGTACATCTGCAGAGAGAGGCCGCCCATCTGGCTGACATCGATCGCCGCGCCGGCGCTGTTGGCCGGATACATGGTGTCGACGCAGGTTGTCGAATATTTCTTGTTGCCACTGGTCTGGAGGATTGCATTGGCGGGCAAACCGTTGAAAGTGCTCACGATGGCGGTCGTGCAAACTTGCGACTGGACCAGCGTCTTGATGTCGGCGCCACCATTGTTGGTGATCGTATACACGTTCGTGGTGCCGTAGCCCTTCGGGTCCCCGAAGCCGTTATAGGTATACTCGATGGACATCAGCGGCTTGGCCGTCGTCGCTCCGAATTGCGTGCCGTAGAGCGTCATCGTCTTGTTCCACCAGCCCGACACCTTGGAGATCTTGAAGCTCGCATTGACCAGCGCCGGCGGCTTGCTGACCGCCGACGCGACGGTAACCGGCACGGAGTCGATCCTGGCGATCTGCATGAATGTGGTCGGCATGGAGAAAGTTGCCGTGGCCTGGCCGGTGGCGGCGACGGTGGTGGTACCAGCCACAAAATTGTTCAGCGTCGCAGTGCCCAGGCCACCATTGGCGATGAAGGAATCCTGCAGCGCCGTCTGGCGCTGCGCCAGCGTCGAGGTGGTGTCCATGGTGGTGATCGACAGCAGCGCGGCATCCAGAGCCTGCTGCTGGTTGGACCGGGTTTGGATCGCGCTGGTATAGTCAACCGAGAAGCCGACCGCGGATATAAGAGGCACCATCATGAGAAAGAACAGCGGCATCATCGAGCCGCTGCGCGAACGGGCAAACCCGCCTGCAAGTTTCAGCATTTTCTTACCCCCAGAGACATTAGTGGCTGTGCAGATACCACACAGCCTGCAAAGCAAGGTCTAATGGGATCGATAAATGTTTAAGCATCTCTGGCCGCCGGGCCGGTATTCTCGATTTTTCGGCTCCTTTCACCGGTTTGCGATCACCTGGGCAGCCCTTGCGCCGCAAGCCTTGCCGCCGCTTGCCGCCCCTGCTAAAGCGCGCGGATGAGCACGCCCCTCGACCACATCCGCAATTTCTCCATCGTCGCCCATATCGACCATGGCAAATCCACGCTTGCCGACCGGCTGATCCAGTCCACCGGCGGGCTGGAGCTGCGCGACATGAAGGAGCAGGTGCTGGACTCGATGGATATCGAGCGCGAGCGCGGCATCACCATCAAGGCGCAGACGGTGCGGCTGAAATACCGCGCCAACAATGGCGAGGACTATATCCTCAACCTGATCGACACGCCCGGACATGTCGACTTCGCCTATGAAGTGTCGCGTTCGCTCGCCGCCTGCGAGGGCTCGCTGCTGGTTGTCGACGCCTCGCAAGGCGTCGAGGCGCAGACGCTGGCCAATGTCTACCAGGCGATCGACAACAACCACGAGATCGTCGTGGTGCTGAACAAGGTGGACCTGCCGGCCGCCGAGCCGGAGCGCATCCGCGAGCAGGTCGAGGAGGTGATCGGCATCGACGCCTCCAACGCCGTGCTGATCTCGGCCAAGACCGGCCTTGGCATTCCCGATGTACTGGAAGCCATCGTCCACCAATTGCCGCCGCCGCGCGAGGGCGATGCGACCGCACCGTTGAAGGCCATGCTGGTCGACAGCTGGTACGACGCCTATCTCGGCGTGATCGTGCTGGTGCGCATCATCGACGGCGTGCTGAAGAAGGGCCAGACCATCCGCATGATGGGCACCGGCGCCAAATATCTGGTCGAGCGCACCGGCGTGTTCACGCCCGCCCGCATCAATGTCGACGAGCTCGGCCCCGGCGAGTTCGGCTTCTTCACCGGCTCGATCAAGGAAGTGGCCGACACACGCGTCGGCGACACCATCACCGAGGACAAGCGCGCCACCGCGCATGCGCTGCCCGGCTTCAAGCCGGCGCAGCCGGTGGTGTTCTGCGGCCTGTTCCCGGTCGACGCCGCCGATTTCGAGGATTTGCGCGCCGCCGTCGGCAAACTGCGCCTCAACGACGCGTCCTTCTCCTATGAAATGGAAACAAGTGCCGCGCTCGGCTTCGGATATCGCTGCGGCTTCCTTGGCCTGTTGCATCTGGAAATCATCCAGGAGCGGCTGGAGCGCGAGTTCAACCTCGACCTGATCGCCACGGCGCCGAGCGTCGTCTACCGGCTGCTCTTGACCGACGGCTCGACGAAGGAACTGCACAACCCGGCCGACATGCCCGACGTGGTGAAGATCTCGGCGATCGAGGAGCCGTGGATCCGCGCCACGATCCTGACCCCCGACGACTATCTCGGCGGCATCCTGAAACTTTGCCAGGACCGGCGCGGCATCCAGGCCGACCTGTCCTATGTCGGCAAACGCGCCATGCTGACCTACGATCTGCCGCTCAACGAAGTCGTTTTCGACTTTTATGATCGCCTGAAGTCGATCTCCAAGGGCTACGCCTCGTTCGACTATCACCTGACCGACTACAGGGAAGGTGACCTGGTGAAGATGTCGATCCTGGTCAATGAAGAGCCGGTCGACGCGCTGTCCATGCTGGTGCACCGCACGGCGGCGGAAAAGCGCGGCCGGCAGATGTGCGAGAAGCTGAAGGAGCTGATCCCGCACCATCTGTTCAAGATCCCGATCCAGGCCGCGATCGGCGGCAAGGTCATCGCGCGCGAAACCATCTCCGCGCTGCGCAAGGACGTGACCGCCAAGTGCTACGGCGGCGACGTCTCGCGCAAACGCAAGCTGCTGGACAAGCAGAAAGAAGGCAAGAAGCGGATGCGCCAGTTCGGCAAGGTGGATATCCCCCAGGAGGCGTTTATTCAGGCCTTGAAGATGGGGGATTGAGAAGGCTGAGCCTGTTTAAAGGAATGTTGGTCGACAGCCTGAAAAGCCGTCTGTTTGCCTAGCGACGAGTTGGGGGCGCACCCTGATACAACTGGCATGCCTATTGGGCACGCCAGTTGATCAACTCAACGCAAATTCATGATTGCATCCAGGTCGGCGTCACTATTCACGCCCAAGACGGTATAGCCTTTGACCGTTAGATTTATGACCAAGAGCAAATCCCTTGTGGCGTCAAACTTCGAACCACTGTTTATCGCGCTAGCGAGTTCTGATGAGGTGGTTTCTGTTGATTCCAACGTGAAGAACGAGGTCGTCTGCTTCCAATAATGCCGTCCTACGGCTTTGCTCTGGATAGTATCGTTAAGCGAGTTCCAGCGCTCGGAATACGAACCATACACACTCTGTTCATCTGCAATACGGAACGAAATCACGAAAATAGACATAAAGGTTTCCTTATGTGGAGACCTTTGGCCGGCTTGACAGAGAGTCAAATGCGATTCATGGTTCGCGTGTGTCTTCGACCAGCCGCAATCCGACCAAAGGTTTTGCGGTTTTCGACACGGAGCCGGGGTTGCCGCCCCGGCTTTGTCGTGTCGAGAATCAGCAAGTGCCAATTCAGCTGGAAACTAATGGCGAGTCGTTCTTGGCCGTCAAGCGTTTAGAAATGACGCTTTTCCGTTGTTCACGAATTATGGGCATTCTTTCCAACAAAAGAACCGCAAAACATCACTTCTTCGCAGAATATTTGCCGTTCTTTATAAGCGGCCAAGCGTCGACGTATGGCATAATTTGATTGTGTCTTGCTTTCCAGTGAGCATCAATTCCATCCCACCCGTTGCCTTGAAAAACGTGTTGGCATTCAGGACAAATATTTAGTCCTGGGCGAGCGCTCAGCACTTTCTTCAACGCGCGATCAGAGATTTGCCTTGACTCGTCGTGCTTAAGTTCCTGTGCTACCCTCTCAAGCCCGTCAGCCTTCGTTTCTTGCCTGCCTTCTGTGTCTGTCATTGAATGAGCCTCCCAGGCGAAGTTCCACCATATGGCTACGTAGCATACATTGACGAATCCGGCGATGACGGGTTGCGGGCAGTTAAACCTTTGACAGTTCCCGGTTCATCGGAATGGTTGGTTTTGTCGGCTGTCGTTATACGGGCCGAGAACCAGGCCAAAGTTCCCGATTGGGTTGCCGGAATTAGATCCAATTTTCGCAATTCACAAACCTCCACTGTCCATTTCACAGACCTAAACGACGCCAAGAAGGCCATAGCTTGTGCTGCGATCAGTGGGATGGATGTTAGGTGCTTCGTAGTCGCCTCAAACAAAAAGAACATGCAAGGCTACAGCAATCCGTTCGCAGGCAAAATTCCGTCCTCAAACTGGTTCTATTGCTGGTTGACTCGCATACTCCTTGAACGGGTGACTCGGTTCGTGAGGGATAGAATTGTTCTGGAGCCACACACGCCACGGCACCTCCGTCTCGAATACAGTGCGCGCGGTGGACTACGCTATTCGCAGATGAACGCCTACTACGAATGGATGCGAATGAAGAGGCACAGCCCCTATTTGCCTTGGGGCTCAATTTGTTGGGAGGTTATGCATCCAGGCCTGCTGACCGTTTATCCGCATGATGAACGCGAGGGCCTGCAGTTGGCCGATATCGTTGCGAGCGCCTTTTTCAAAGCCTGTGACAAGCATGATACTGGCGGCTGTGATCCGAGTTTCGCAAAGCTGCTCGGAGGGAGAATGGGACGTTTTCCTGACAAACCTGGAGGTACAATCTCCGGCTTCGGCGTTAAGCTGATGCCTTCGATGAAGATGGCCAACCTCGATCTCGATCAGGCTGATATCTTCAAATTTTACGGATATCCAAAACAGTGGTGGGAGGACCCGGAGGCGTTTTCCTGATGACCGAATAGCCCCACATCTTAGGCTGTCGAGCGTATCATCGGGCGCCATGGGAATGAGACCCACAACCCGCGTTCCGGCGTCCTCACCGACAAGAAAGTTAGCCGATTTGGTCAAAAAAAGCAAACCAAATCAATAATTTACTGAAATACCTCGTAACCCATTGGTGTGACTCATTTTTTCAGCCACCACGGTCCTTCCGTTGAGATATCAGACCTCTATTCCTCCTCACTTTCCGCCTTGTCCTGCGAATATGTATCTTCTCCCCCGCTCGCCGGCACCTCCGTCGCCAGCGCACTGCTGCGCGAAACGCTCTGGACGATCGACGGCGCGGCACTGGTGGTCGCCACCGCGCTGCTCCACCTGAAATACCAGTGGCTGGGCAATGATCGTGTCGCCGCCGGCTTCCTGATCTTCCTCGCCGGCGGGACCCCTGCTGCTGGCCGGCAATGCGGCGGGGCTGGAGACCAGCGTGGTCTCCTATGTCGGCGGCATCACGCTTTGATGGTACCTGCCGGAGGCAGCCGGCCAGCGCGACGCTGAAGCTGCACGATCGGGATCAAGCCGTCGGTGCCGCGCCGCGCCGCTCGAGCGCGGTCTTGCGGATGATTTCCGCGATCTCCGGGCTGCTGCTGCACAGCATCTGGAAATCCGCCGCGTGCAGCGACAGGAGTGAGACCGCCGTTGCGGCGTTGACGGTCGCCGAACGCGGTTCGCCGCTGATCAGCGCCATCTCGCCGAAGAAGGCGCCGGGGCCAAGCTCCACCGGGTTCGGCGTCGCGACGCTGACGCGCCCCTCCACGACGAAGAACATCCGATCCCCGGGCTCGCCGCTGCGGCAGATCACGGCGCCCGCGGGCAGCGTGCGCGCTCTCAGCGCGCGCACGATCTCGACCAGCACGGCCGGGCCGAGTTTCTGAAACAACGGCACGGTGGCGACCAATTGCCAATTGCGGACGAAATCCTCGCGACGGATCTCTTGATAGAAGCCCGTGGCAAGAATGCCGGCCCAGAGCCCGAAGATGCCGATGCCACTCATCATGACCGCCCCGGCAAGGACGCGGCCGGGGAAGCTTTGCGGAATCGTGTCGCCATAGCCGGTGGTGGACAGCGTGACCACCGCCCACCACATGGCCTGCGGGACGCTGCCGAACTTTTCCGGCTGGATGTCGCGCTCGATGACATAGGCCGCGAGCGCGACGGCAAACAGAACGACGCCGAAGAGCGTGGTGACGCCGATCAGGTTGCGCGCTTCGTTGGCCAGGACCCTGCCCAGCACCGGGAAGAAAGTCGAGTCGCGCAGCGGTTTCAGCAGCCAGACAGCACAGTAGAGGCTCCAGTCGGGCGTGCGGACGAGCAGAAAGGCGGCGAGCGGAACCAGGACCGCGAGCACATCGATGGCGATTTTGGGCGTCCTGTCCCGTACGTCTCCCGCCCGGCGCCTGAGCAGCGTCGCGGCCAGTTGCAGGAGATAGGCGCCCCAAATGACAGCGAGCAGGGCAACCAGGCCCAGTCTGCTTGGTCCGGACAGGCCTGGTATCGTGAGCGCGGCCACCGCCAGCAAGCCAGGCGCGGCCAGCACCGCGTTGAGCGGCGCGTAAATCCTCAGGAAAGGCAGTACCGACATTCCATGCCCATGAGCGGCTGCGACCCGCCAAAATAGGATGGCTTCAGGGCAAGCGTAAAGGTGCCTGCTGCGATGGGCCAATATCGGTTCTCGGGCAAGGCTGACCTTGTCGGCCGTGGGTGCCGCGGACGGCTCTCGCGCAGTCTCCGCTCTTTTTCTCCTTCACGCCCCTGTCGATTTCGAGCTGACACCGGAGCCGCGCGGGGAACAGGCAAGAGCGCATCGCCAACGGCGGGCATTGGATCAGACACCGCCCTGCTGTATCCTGAGGCAGCTTGGGGGAAACATCACATGCGCACCACGTCAGACACTGCCGCCGCAATCGGCCTCGCCATCGGCGGCGCCTTCGGCCTCGCCGGCACCTTCGTCGCCAGCGCTCCGCTGCGCGAAACACTCTGGACGATCGACGGCGTGGCGCTCGTCGTGGCGACCGCGCTGCTCACCATGAAATACCAGCGGCTCGGCAATGATTGCGTCGCCGCGGGCTTCCTGACCTTCCTGGCCGGCGAGAGCCTGCTACTGGCCGGCAACGCGGCGGGGCTGCAGGCCAGCGTGCCCTCCTATGTCGGCGGCATTTCGCTGTGGGCAGCGGGGCTGGTGATGGTCAGCGCGCCGAAGATTTTCGCGCCGTGGATGCGGCTCACCGCTGGCGTGGCCGCCCTGCTGTTCGTCGTCTCGGCTTGCATGGTCCTGTGGGGCGCGCCCCTGCTGCCGACCTCGGCGCCGCTGCCCGCCGCCGGCTACCCGTTCCTGGTGCTGACTTTTGTCGGGTGGATCTGGACGCTGGTGAGGGATGGGCGGTAGCGCTGTCCGCTGTCGTCGAAATCCGCGACAGGAAGACAAGCGTCGGCGCCGCCCCTCATCTGGCTGCCGCCATCTTCTCCCCGTAAACGGGGCGAAGGGGCTGCTATCGCCGATTTCGCCAATCGCAACCGTTTGCAAAGAAGGTGCCGACGGTGAGGCCAGCTTCTCTCGCCCCGTTTACGGGGAGAGATGTCCGGCAGGACAGTGAGGGGCGGCGCTAGCGGTGAAGGTACGGCGCAGGGCCCGGCGCCGCTGTCCTTCCCCCCTTGTGGGGGAAGGTGGATCGGCGCGCTGGCGCCGAGACGGATGAGGGGTGTTCCAGCGGCGTGAGGCGGTGGTGTTTTCTGGTCGATTTGATGTCGATGTAGCGTCAAGCTGGAACACCCCTCATCCGACCTCGCTTCGCGAGGCCACCTTCTCCCGCAAGGGGAGAAGGGAAGACCAGCGTTGGCGTCACCCGGCCCTTCGCAGGCTCAGGGCGTTCGAGGCTCGGAAAGCCAAGCAATTGGCTTTCCGTCCGCTACGCGGACCGCCCCTTACCCCTCAATCCAAACCTTCTCGAAATGCTGTTCCAGCGCCTGGTGCTGCTCACAGCCCTCAACGCCCTTGCGATAGGTCCGGTAGACCGAGCGCCAGTAGGGTTGGATGATGATGCCCGAGTCGCGCAGATTCTGCTCGATCTTGGCCATGATCTCCTTGCGGGCTTTGGCGTCGGGGGTGGCGAGCGCCTTGTCGAGGAGCTCGTCGAATTCCTTGCTGGCGTAGGCGCTTTCGTTCCAGGCGGCGCCGGATTTGTAGGCCAGTGCCAGCACCTGGACGCCGAGCGGGCGGCCGAGCCATTCGGTGCAGGAGAAGGGGTATTTGCTCCAGTCGTTCCAGAAGGTGGCGGCGGGCAGCACGGTGCGCTTGATCTTGAGGCCGGCCTCGCGCATCTGCGCGGCAATCGCGTCGCCGGTGGTCTTCTGCCATTCGACGTCGACCGAGATCAGCTCATATTCATGGTCCGCCTTGCCGGAAGCGGCGAGCAGTTTTTTCGCCTCCTCCATGTCGCGCTTGGCCGGACCTATATCGGCATATTCGGGGTGCATGGGGCCGACATGGTGGTTGTCCGCGGGTTTGCCCCGGCCGTCGAGGCCGAGCTTCAGCACGGCTGAGTTGTCGACGGCGAGCTGGGCGGCGCGGCGCAGCTTCACATCGTCATAGGGCGCGTTGCCGATGTTGAAGCGGGCGACGATGGTGGAGCCGGTGGCGATCTCGGAGTTCTTCAACCCCATCTTGTCGGTCTGCGAGACGGCGTCGGAGGCGGTTTCGTGGTCGGTGTCGATCTCGCCGGATTCGAAGGCCGACAGCATGGCGTTGGGATCGGAGCCGTAGTCGATCCACTGGATGCCATCCAGATAGAATTCGCCCTTCCACCAGGGCTTATCCCGGCGCTTCACCTCGGCACCGGTCTCGGCGTCCCATTTCACCAGTTGGCAGGGGCCGGTGGTGATGGCGAGCGCCTTCATGGGGTCGCCGTCGCCCTCATAGGAGCGGTGCATGATCAGCGCGGGGTAGTCGGCCATGCCGGCGATCAGCGAGATGTCGGGCTTCGGCAGGTTGAGCTTGACGGTGTAGTCGTCGACCTTCTCGATGCCGCCATCGACGACCTTCTTGGTGTCGGCATTGACCAGCGCGCCCATGCGCGCGGCGACCGAATTGCCGGCGACGCCGGCCTCGCACCAGCGGGTGAGGTTGTGGACGACATCGTCGGCGTTGAAGGTGTCGCCGTTCGACCAGGTGATGCCCTTGCGCACATGCAGGGTCAGCGTTTTGGCGTCGTCGCTCATCTCCCATTTTTCGAGCAGCCAGGGCTCGAAGGAAAAATCGGTGTTCCAGCGCACCAGATATTCGTTGCAGTGGCGGGCGACGTTGGACATTTCGACGCCGTCGAAGGTGCGTGGGTCCTTGAAACCCTTGACGTTCATGGCGACGCGCAAGGTGCCGCCCTTTTTCGGCTCGGCGGCACGGGCAGGCGTCGGGGCGAGGCCGCCGAGCGCCAGCGCGCCGGCGGCGCTGACGCCGAGGCCGGCCATCAGCGCCAGATATTCGCGGCGGTTGATGCCGCCGGTCTTGAAGTCGTCGGCGACGGGTTTGGCGCGCGGGTGCAATTTGCGGTCGGTCAGCATGAATTTCATCGTCGTTCCCTCTTGTTGGTGCATGCCGCCCAAAAGTGCGCAGCGGTTTTGGGACAACGGCATGCACGGAAGCAGGCTTGTCCCGACGAATCGCCAACGCGGGAGCGGCTGCGACCGCCGGGACGCCTTTGCCTGAGGCGGCGATGATAGGGCTGGGTGACGACGGGGAGTGTTCTGGAATCCGCAGGAGTTGTGCGGTGCTCCGCAGGCGGGGTGGCGGCCTGCTCTCTTCGTCATCCACGGGCGGAGCAGCCGCGTAGCGACGTCGCGGAGGCCCGTGGATGACGAAGTCGAGGGATGGCGCCCCTAACAAAAAACCCGGCGCGAGGCCGGGTTTTCAGAACATCCGTTGAGGCCGAGCTTCAGCTCGCCTGGACCTTCGACGCGGCCTGGTCTTCGGCGATCTTCTGCTGGAACATCTGCGCGAAGTCGATCGGGTCGAGCATCAGCGGCGGGAAGCCGCCATTGCGGGTCGCCTCGGCGATGATCTGGCGGGCGAAGGGGAACAGAAGCCGCGGGCATTCGATGAACAGGATCGGCAACATGTGCTCCTGCGGGAAGCCCGAAATGGCGAAGACGCCGCCATAGATCAGCTCGACATTGAACAGCACTTCCTGGTCGAAGGAGGCCTTGGCGTTCAGCGTCAGGTTGACGTCGAACTGCTTGTCGGACAGCGGGTTGGCGTTGACGTTGACGTTGATGGCGATGCCGGGCGCCTTGTCGCGGCCGCGCAGCGAGTTCGGCGCGCCGGGGCTTTCGAAGGACAGGTCCTTCACATACTGGGCGAGCACGTTGAGCGACGGCTGCGCCGCATTGCCGTTTCCGTTGGCTGCGCCGGTCGGCGCGTCATCATTGCTGGCCATGAGCCTTATATCCTTTTCCCCTGGGCAGCGTTGCTGACCGAATTGAAATCGGGCGTTCGCTACCATGGCCGGCATGACAAGACAAGGTTTGCCGCCTTGGGTCTCCTCATGTCGTCATCCCAGGGCGAAGCAGCCGCGCAGCGGCGTCGCGGAGACCCTGGGATCCATGCCGCGACCTTGCTGACAGGTGCAGCGGCTTAATGCTCACAACCGCGCTCGGGGTGAATATCCTCCGCCGCAGCGGCGTTCAGAGGTCGCGGCATGGATCCTAGGGTCTGCGCCGCGTCGCTTCGCTCCTTGCTCCGCCCTAGGATGACGAAGCGACGGATCGCCGCCTCCTAATCATCCTTCAGACGCCGCCACGGCGAGTTGTGATCCGGCCCGCGTTTCAAATCGTCCTCGCGCGAATAGTCGCCGTCGTCGAGGTCGATGACCTTGTCGCGCGGCCGGCCGCGAAAACCGCCGGCGGAGAAATCCGTGGCCACGACGATGCGGCCCTTGAACCGGCGCCAGGCCAGGTCGCGCACCGGCGGCAGGAACAGGAGCAGGCCGATAATATCCGTGATGAAGCCGGGGATGATCAGAAGGATCGCGGCGACCACGATCATGGCGCCGTGGGCAAGTTGGCGGCTGGGATCATGGCCGGCGTCCATCTCGGCGCGCACCCGCGCCATGACGCCGAAACCCTGGTGCCGGAGCAACAGCACGCCGGCGATGCTCGAGGCCAGCACCAGGCCGACCGTCGCCAGCGCGCCGACCTCGCGGCCGACGATGACGAAACCGGCGATTTCCAGCAGCGGCAGGGCGAGGAGAAAAAGGGGAAGCAGCGAAATGCGCAAGTCTTGCCAACCTTCCGGTCGTTGGTCGTTTCGATTGTTTTGGCCGTTGGCGGCAATCGCCGCTGGCACTGAGGCCGTTAGATAGGTATGCCTGCCTTTAATTTGAATGATTGCACCTTGCGTTCTATATGCTTTGAATGTTGAACGCTATGCGACCGCGGCCTGTTGGCCGGATGGTCCGGCCTAGAGGCAGGGATTGATTGGCGGAAGATATGGGCTTCTTCGACTTCGGCACGATTTTCTTCCTGATCGCGGCGGTGGTGATCTTCTTCCAGCTGCGCAACGTGCTGGGCCGTCGGACCGGTAGCGAGCGGCCGCCCTTCGACCCCTACACGGCGGCGCGCACCGACAAGGACGCCACGCAGAAGCCGGAAAATGTCGTTTCGCTGCCGCGCAAGCGGCTGCCGGGCGAGCCGGCGCCGGCCGACGCCTATACGGCGATCGACGCTTTCGCCAAGCCCGACACAGATCTCAACAAGGGCCTGCGCGCCATCAAGGACAATGACCCGTCCTTCGATCCGAAGGGTTTCATCGACGGCGCCAAGATGGCTTATGAGATGATCGTCATGGCCTATGCCGACGGCGACCGCAAAACGCTGAAGAACCTTCTGTCGCGTGAGGTGTTCGATGGTTTCGTCGCCGCGATCGGCGAACGCGAGGCCAAGGCCGAAAAAATCCAGTCCTCCTTCGTCGGCATCGACAAGGCCGACATCGTCTCGGCCGAGATGAAGGGCGGCGAGGCGCATGTGACGCTGCGTATCATCAGCGAGCTGATTTCGGCGACGCGCGACAAGGCCGGCACGGTGATCGACGGCGATCCGGAAACCGTGGCCGAGGTCAAGGATGTCTGGACCTTCGCCCGCGACACGCGCTCGCGCGATCCAAACTGGAAGCTCGTCGCCACCGAAGAAGAAGACTGAGTCCAGAACAGGCGGGCTCCGGTGTCGCTGTCGCCACTCCTTGTTGAAAGGTCCTTTGGCGACCTGCCCGGCTGGGGCGAGGACGATCATCTGGCGGCCTTCGAGGCCTTTCGCCGCTCCGCCTTTTATGTGCTGACAAAACCCTATCGCAGCGGTGCGCTCGGCATCGATTTCGGCGCCTTCGCCGAGGTCTATGCGCAGGCGCGCACGGCACCGCCTGAAAACCGGGCGGAGGCCCGCGCCTTCTTCGAGCGCCATTTTGTCCCGATGCTGGTCCCGCCCGAGACCGGCCCCGGCCTCGTCACCGGCTTCTACGAACCGCAGGTCGAGGCTTCGCCGGTGCGCACGGAACGTTTTGTCGTGCCGCTCTTGTCGCGGCCGGCCGATCTTGTCGATGTCGACGACGCCAACCGGCCTGAGGGAATGGACCCCTACCTCGCCTTCGCGCGCCGGACGGCGGATGGACTGGCCGAATATTTCGACCGTGGCACGATCGAACGCGGGGCACTGACGGGCCAGGGGCTGGAGATCGCCTGGCTGGCCGACAAGGTCGACGCCTTCTTCATCCATGTGCAAGGCGCGGCGCGGCTGGCCATGACCGACGGCCGGCTTTGCCGCGTCACCTATGCCGCCAAGTCGGGCCAGCGCTTTACCGGGCCGGGCAAGGTGCTGAGCGAATTGGGCGAGATCCTACTGGCGCAAGTGACGATGCAGTCGATCCGCGCCTGGTTCAAGGCGCATCCCCAGCGCATCGACGAGATCCTGTGGCAGAACCGCTCCTACATCTTCTTCCGCGAGGCTGACGTCGAGGACGCGAGCCTCGGCCCGATCGCCGCCGCCAAGGTGCCGCTGACGCCGGGTCGCTCGGTCGCGGTCGACCGGCTGCTGCACACTTTCGGCACGCCGTTCTACATCGACGCGCCGACGCTGACCGCCTTCGACGAAAAACCGTTCCGGCGACTGATGATCGCGCAGGACACCGGCTCGGCCATCACCGGGCCGGCGCGCGGCGACCTGTTCGCCGGTTCGGGCGATGCCGCCGGCGAAATCGCCGGCGTGGTGCGCAATGCAGCCGACTTCTACGCGCTGGTGCCGCGCGCGTTGGTCGGGGGCGCCTGATGAGCAAGCGTCCGGACAGGCTGAGCGAAGACGACCGGGTGTTGTGGAACCTGGTGGCGCGCACGGCCAAGCCGCTCAAGGGCAAAACCTCCGTCGACATCCCCGACCTGGCCGTCGAGGCCAAGCCGGCGGCGCCGCAGGCGACCCAGCCCGCGGCCAATGCGGCAGGTGCCGCAAAGCCGAAGGTGCAGCATGTCACGCACCGGCTCGACGAGCCGACGCTGGACAAACTGTCGAAGGGCCGGCTACCGATCGAGGGCCGCGTCGATTTGCATGGGATGAGGCAGGACGAGGCCTATTCGCTGCTGTTCTCGTTCCTGCACCGGGCGCATGCCGGCGGCATCCGTTATGTGCTGGTCATCACCGGCAAGGGTTCTTCCTCCGGCGGCGACGGTGTGCTGCGGCGCGCGGTGCCGGCCTGGCTGTCGACGCCGGCCTTCCGGCCGCTGGTCTCCAGCCACGACCATGCCGCCCGCAACCATGGCGGTTCGGGCGCGCTCTATATCAGGCTGCGGCGGACACGCTCATGAGGGCTGAAGGGCAGGTCGCATGACGCCGTTCGGCGAGAGGCTGCGGGCGCTACGCGCCGAGCGCGGCGTCAGCCAGAAGGACATGGCGGCGGCGATCGGCGTCAGTGCTGCCTATCTCTCGGCGCTCGAACATGGCCGGCGCGGTGCGCCGACCTGGACGCTGATCCAGAAGATCATCGGCTATTTCAACATTATCTGGGACGATGCCGAGGAGCTGGCGCGGCTGGCCGAAGCCTCACATCCGCGTGTCAGGCTCGACACGTCGGGTCTCAATCCCGCCGCCACCGAGCTCGCCAATCTCTTGGCCGAGAACATCGAGAAGCTGGACGAGGCGGAATTGCGCCGCATCACCGCATCGATCCGCGCCGCGCTCGGCCGGCTGAAGTAACGGGTTTGCCCGGATTTTGCGACGGCCGGATGTCTGCCTGATGGCAACACAGTGCCCGCCGGCGAAGCGCCAGCGGGCAACTGTGGCGAGATCAATACTTGCCGGCCGTGCTGCCGTTGGGGTTGCCGCCTTTGGTGCCCGGGCGGCCATTGTCATGATGGTCGCGGTCGTGGCCACCGCCCAGGCAGTCCGATGCGCCGGCAGTGCCGCAACAACGGCCGGCCCAAAGGTCATTGAGGTTGGTGTAGGAGCAGCTGACCGTCTGGTCGGCCATCGCGGATCCGCTCAGCGCCGACACGGCGGCGAAGGCGAGAAGGGTATTTCGCAGAAAAGCAGTCATTTGAAGTCTCCATGGTTGGGTTTCGTCGTTCACGGCTGTGTGTCGCCGGGTGGACGGAAATGGTTCACGGAGAGGTGGAGATTTTTTGGGAGGGATGCGCGGTGGAGCCCCCGGCCTTCGTCATCCACGGGTGGAGCGGGAGCGAAGCGGACGCGCAGACCCGAGGATCCATGCCGCGACCTGAAGGCGCCGCAACGGTGCGGAATGTAGGAATGCTCGAAGGAAGCCGGCGCCTGTTCTTGCGCCGTCGCGTCCTGCCTTGGTGTCACGGCATGGATCCCTTGGGCTGCGGAGCAGCTCCAGGGGTCTCCGCGACGTCGCTTCGCGACTGCTGCACCCTAGGATGACGAAGCGATGGGTGTGGCCGCCTCAAGCGGCCAACCGCGAACGCGCCCCCTATTCCACCGACCCGACCAGCACCTGCTGGCCGCCGCGGATGGAGACCCAGCGGCCGGTGTTGTCGATCGCCTGCCGCTTGAGGAAGCGGTAGCCGGTCTGGTCCCAGGCCTTGACCTTGTCGGTCAGATTGTCGAGCACATAGTCGCCCTTGTCGGTGCGCACGGTCAGCACCGAATGGCCTTCGCCATCGGGCTTGCGCACCACGGTGATGAGAAGATCGGACAGCGAGATGCCCATGCGGGACAGCCGGCGGCGCTTTTCCAGCACATAGTCCTCGCAATCGCCGACGCCCTTGTCGGGATAGGCCCAGACCTCGTCCTTGCCGTAAATGTCCATGTCGCTCATCGGCTTGACGGCGGCGTTGACCCTGGCGGTAACGCTGGCGAGCTTGCTCATCAGCCCATTGGTCATCCTGGCCGGTGCCAGATTGCTCGGACGGATCGAGCATTCGCCGGGGTGCAGCTTGCAGAAGTCATAGTGGCCGATCGGCTGCGAGGTGATGCCCCCGGTCGCCATCGCTCCGGCCGCCATTGCCGGCCAGCTTGCCGTGGCTGCCAGACCGGCCGCAGCCACGCATAAACGCAGCCTTCTCGCCATTGTTGAGGAATTCATTGTCCCCGCTCACCCTGTTGTTAACGAAACGTTAAGGGCGATCGGCAGTCCGTGTCAATTACGACGACGGGCTGATTGGCAGCATGGTTACCCGCGGGGAGGGACAGCGTCTATTGTGCAACAGAATCGGCCCTGACCCGATTTTGTCCCGGAATTGCCTACCGCCTGGCCGTGCGGACCAGCTTCGGCTTCACCGCGACGCGGTTCTGGCGGCCATAGCTGGTGACGAAGTCGACGATGCGCGGCACGATCTCGGAGCGGAAGCGCGAGCCGTTGAAGACGCCGTAATGGCCGACCGCCGGCTGCATGTAATGCGCCTTCTTGTCAGCCGGAATGTTGACGCACAGATCCTGCGCCGCCTTGGTCTGGCCGAGGCCCGATATGTCGTCGTTCTCGCCCTCGACCGTGAACAAAGCGACGTTGCGGATGGCCGAGGTATCGATGCGGGTGCCGCGATGCGTCATCTCGCCCTTGGGCAGGGCATGGCGCACGAAGACGGTGTCGACGGTCTGCAGATAGAATTCCGCCGTCAGGTCCATGACAGCCAGATACTCGTCATAGAAGTCGCGGTGTTTTTCGGCATTGTCGCCGTCATGCTTCACAAGGTGCATGAAGAAGTCCTTGTGGGCGATGATGTGGCGGTCGAGGTTCATGCTCATGAAGCCGGACAGCTGCAGGAAGCCCGGATAGACCTCGCGGCCAAAGCCCGGCTCCGGCCAGGGCGCGCGCATGATGACGTTGCCGCGGAACCAGTCGATGCCCTTTTCCTCGGCCAAAAGGTTGACCGCGGTCGGGTTGCGGCGGGTGTCGATCGGCCCGCCCATCAGGGTCATGGTCGACGGCACGAAGGGGTCGCCCTTGGTCTCCATCAGCGCCACCGCCGCCAGAACCGGCACGGAAGGCTGGCACACCGCCATCACATGGGTGTCGGGACCGAGCGCATGGAACATATCGATGATGTAGTCGATATAGTCGTCGAGATCGAAGCTGCCGTCGGCCAGCGGCACCATGCGGGCGTCGACCCAGTCGGTGATGTGGACATCGGCATGGGGCAGCATGGCGTCCACCGTGCCGCGCAGCAGCGTGGCATAGTGGCCCGACATCGGCGCCACGATCAGAAGCTTCGGATCCGGCTTGCGGCCGGCGGGAACAGCGCGCTCGAAGCGGACGAGATTGCAGAACGGCTTCGACCACACGGTTTTTTCGGTGACCGCGACGCTCTTCCAGTCGACGACGGTCTTGTCGAGGCCGAAGGTGGGCTTGCCATAGCGGCGCGTGGTGCGCTCGAACAGTTCGGCGCCCGCCGCGATCGAACGGCCCCAGGGTGTGTGCGAGAACGGGTTGAGCGGGTTGGAATAGAACATCCGCACCGCGTCGGCATAGAGCCGGGCCGGCTGCAGTGCCGCGTGGTTCATTTCATAGAGCTGGTAGAACATCGACAACCCCGCTGCTGCTGCGACCGAAGGGACGACGAGCAGCGCCGAGCCTCAAATGTCTCGTGGCGAGGTTAACAACTAATTGCTGCGATGCAATACATCACGTGGCGTGACCAATGGTTCTTTCGTCCAAAGCGTTGGAAATCAGCGGGGAATGGCCGAGCCGGCTCAATGTGCAGTGCCGAAATGTGAACGATATGTGTCCGGCCCTGCCGCCGGACTCGGGAGTAGGCTCAGACGCGCGCCACGCAGACAGCGGTCTGGCCGGAGCTGATGAAGCCAAGCTGTCCCGCGGCACCTTTGGACAGATCGAGCATACGTCCCCTGATGAAAGGGCCACGATCGTTGATGCGCACGATGACGCTGCGGCCGTTGTGCTGGTTGGTGACCCGCAATTTGGTGCCGAAAGGCAGCGTGCGGTGGGCGGCGGTCATCGCCGAGGGGTTCATGCGCTCGCCCGACGCGGTTTTCGAGTGCAGCGCGTACCAGGAAGCGCGGCCGCACTGGCCGGCGGCGGCGGTCGCCGAAGTGGCGGAAGCGCCGACCATCAGGCCAGCAGCGATCGTTACCGCGACAAGCGCGGTCTGTTTTGTATTATTCATATTTGAGGGGTGGCTCCGTTTTTGACAGACCCCAGCCGTTAGGTGCCGAATAAGGCAGGAAATGCGGCAAGCATCTGTCCGTTCCGTGGCGAGATCACACGTTTGGAGTCAGCAGGTAACAGTCTGTCAGGGATTTTCCGATGCGATTTGATCAATTCTCGATGATCTTCGGGCCGATATTGGAGATCGCTTTGACAAGATATCGGATTAATATCCAAGTAGAATCCGGCGTGATTTCGTCCCTTCCTTTGGCTCTTTCATCACGCCCACGGCGCCGCAAACGATCGACTTGAAAAGCGAGATCCGACAATGAGACTGACCAAAAATCTGCTGGCCTTGATTGTGCTGGCCATCGGTGCGCTGTGGTCGCTGCAAGGCATCGGCGTCGTCGGCGGCAGCTTCATGACCGGCCAGTCGCAATGGCTTTACATCGGCCTGGTCGCCATGCTGGTCGGCCTGGCCGGGCTGGTGTGGGCAAACCGGTAGGGCTTCGATGAAAAGGTCGACCCCCACTCCGTCGAGCTTCGCTCGACACCTCTCCCCGGGGGAGAGGAACGGCGCGCGACCTTATGCCGGCTGGCTAGCCTTGCCCACGACAGCCTAACCGAAAAGCCGGTCCAGAATCGTGCCCTCAAGCTGGGCGAGTTCGGGGGAGCCGCGCCGGCGCGGCCGGGCCACGGGGACGTCCAGGTCGAGCGCGATCCGGCCTTCGCTGATCACCACGACCCGGTCGGCGAGCGCAACGGCCTCGGCGACATCATGCGTGACCAGCACGGCGGTGAATTTCTGGGCGAGCCAGATGCGCTCCAGCAATTGCTGCATCTCGATGCGGGTCAGCGCGTCGAGCGCGCCGAGCGGCTCGTCGAGCGCCAGGATCTGCGGGTGGCCGACCAGCGCGCGGGCGAGCGCCACGCGCTGCTTCTGGCCGCCTGACAGCACCGAGGGCCATTCATCGGCGCGGTCGGCGAGGCCGACCTCGCCCAGAATGTCGAGCGCGCGTTGCCTTGCGTCCTGGCCAGCCGCGATGCCGGTCAGCCCGACCTCGACATTTTTGACCACGCTCGCCCAGGGCAGCAGGCGCGGCTCCTGGAACATGAAGCGGGTGCGGCTGTGGTCTTCTTCCTCGGCGCCCAGCGTCAACGACCCCGATGTCGGCCGGTCGAGCCCGGCCAGCAGCCTGAGCAAAGTGCTCTTGCCGCAACCGCTCTTGCCGATAACGGCAACGAACTGCCCGGCCGGCACGTCGAGGTCGATGCCGTCGAGCACGGTCTTATCGCCGAAGCGTTTTTCGACGCCCTTGAAGGCGAAGGCGCGGCGTCCTTCGACAGAAATCGCCGGGCGCGCCGGCGCTGGTGCTGCGACGAAGGAACGGACGGAGGTCAGGCTGGCGGCTGGCATCGGAACCTCATCCGTTCTGGAAGGCGGGATGCCAGCCGAGCGACAGCCGCTCGAGCAGGCGGGCGAGGCTGTCGGCGAGCTTGCCGAGCAGCGCGTAGATCAGGATCGACAGCACGACGACATCGATCAGCAGGAATTCGCGCGCCTGCATGGCCATGTAGCCGAGGCCCGAACTGGCCGAGATCGTCTCGGCGACGATCAGCGTCAGCCACATGATGCCGAGCGCATAGCGCAGGCCGACGAAGATCGCCGGCAGCGCGCCGGGCAGGATGACGCGGAAGAACAGCGCGCGCCGGTCCATGCCGTAGACACGGCCCATCTCGACCAGCAGCGGATCGACGCTCTGTATGCCAAGCAGCGTGTTGACGTAGATCGGAAAGAACACGCCGAGCGCCACCAGGAACAGTTTGGCTTCCTCGTCGATGCCGAACCACAGGATGACGAGCGGGATCAGCGCCAGGTGCGGGATGTTGCGGATCATCTGCAGCGTGGTGTCGGTCAGGCCGCGGCTGAGCCGCGACAGGCCGTTGGCGAGGCCGAGCGCGAAGCCGATCGAGCCTCCTATGGCAAAGCCGGCAAGCGCGCGCGCCGTCGAAACACCGATGTTGCGGATCAGTTCGCCCGACAGCGTCAGCCGCCAGAAGGCCTCGGCAACGGCGCTTGGCGCCGGCAGCACATTGGCCGGCATGACGCCGGCGCGGCTGGCAATCTCCCAGCCGGCAATCACCAGGACCGGCAGCACCCAGCCGATGGCGTTGGCGTGGAGGCGCGCGGAAAAGCTCATGAGGAGGGCTGCAGGCGGGCGGCGCCATGGAAGCCGACCGAGAATTCATTGGCGATGGCTTCGTGCACCCGCTGCCGGCTGGTGCCGAGCCCGAGCTTCGGGAACAGGAGCTCGGCGACGCGGTAGGCTTCCTCGAGATGCGGATAGCCGGAGCCGATGATGGTGTCGATGCCGATCGCCTGGTATTCGCGGATGCGCTGCGTAATCTGCTCCGGCGTGCCGACCAGCGCGGTGCCGGCGCCGCCGCGCACCAGGCCGACGCCGGCCCACAGATTGGGCGCCACGACCAGCCTGTCGCGGCGGCCGCCATGCAGTTCGGCCATGCGGCGCTGGCCGACCGAGTCCATCTGGTTGAGGAAGCGCGCCTGGGCATTCTCGATCTGGGCGTCGGTGACATGGCTGATCAGCCGGTCGGCGGCGCGCCAGGCTTCGTCCTCGGTTTCGCGCACGATGAAATGCAGCCGGATGCCGAAGCGCAATTTTCGGCCGCGCAGCGCTGCCCTCTTGCGCGCTGAGGCGAGCTTCTCGGCCACCTGCGCCGGCGGCTCGCCCCATGTGAGATACATGTCGACGAGGTCGGCGGCGAGATCCTGGCCGGCGTCGGACGATCCGCCGAAATAGAGCGGCGGCCGCTCCTGGCTCGGCAAAAGGTCGAGGCGGCCATTCTCGACGCGGTAGTATTTGCCGTCGAAATTGACGCGCTCGCCGGATACCAGGCCGCGCCAGATGGTCAGGAATTCATGCGCCTGCGCGTAGCGCTCGTCATGCGGCAGGAAGACGCCGTCGCCGGCGAGCTCGGTCGGATTGCCGCCGACCACGACATTGAGCAGCAGGCGGCCATTGCTCAGCCGGTCGAGGGCTGCCGTCTGGCGGGCGGCGAAGGTCGGCAATGTTACGCCGGGCCGCAAGGCGACGAGGAATTTGAGTTTTTCGGTGAGGGTGGCGAGGCCCGTCGCGGTGATCCAGGAATCCTCGCAATTCTGGCCGGTCGGCAGCAACACGCCGGGAAAGCCGAGCCGGTCGACGGCCTGGGCGATTTCCTTGAAATAGCCGAACTCCGGCGGCCGCTGCTGCTCTTCGGAACCGAGATAGGAACCGTCGCCATGCGTCGGGATGAACCAGAAGAAATCGAGCGGTGCGGTGCTGGCTGGCGTGGTCATGGCGGACTTCCTGGAGATGCAGGCACAAACGGCAACGGCGCCGGGCGGTCTCACCCGGCGCCGCGAGACAAAAGATCAGTTGCCTGGCGCGGTCCACACGGCGTCGGAGATGCGGACGGCCTTCGGGATCAGGCCGAGCTTGTAGAAGCGGTCGGCGGTTGCCTGCTGGCTGGCGACGATCTCGTCGGTGATCGGAAAGATGCCGAATTTGGTGCGGTTGGCGGCGATGGTCTGGGCGTCGAGCGGCACGCCTGTGACCTCGTGCAGCGCCTCGGCCACCTTGTCGCGGTTCTGGTCCGCCCATTTCGCCGCCTCGCCGAGCGCTGATATGGTGGTGGTGACGATCTCGGGATGCGCCTTGGCGAAATCCTTGTTGGCGAGGAAATAGGTGTGGACCTTGAGCACCTCGCTGGAGCGGGCCAGCACGCGCGGCTGATAGCGCGTTTCGGCAATGGCGAAGAACGGATCCCAGACCGCCCAGGCGTCGATCTGGTCGCTGGCGAAGGCGGCGGCCGCGTCGGCGGGGCTGAGATAGATCGGCGTGATCTGATCGTACGAAACGCCGGCCTTTTCCAGCGCGGCGACGAGTAGATTATGCGCAGAGGTGCCCTTGCCGACGCCGACGCGCTTGCCCTTGAGGTCGGCGACCGACTGGACCGGCGAGGCCGGCTTGACGAAGATCGCCTCGCCGTCGCCATTGGACGGCAATGCCGCCGCATAGACGATGTTGGCGCCGGCGGACTGGCCGAAGATCGGCGGCGCGTCGCCGGTCCAGCCGGCGTCGATGGCGCCGACATTGAGCGCCTCGACCAGCGGCGGCCCAGCGGTGAACTCGACCCACTTCACGGCGACGCCCTTGTCGCTCAGCGCCTTCTCGATCACCTGCTGCTGCCGGGCGATCACCGGCAGGCCGGTTTTCTGGTAGCCGATGTTGAGTTGCTTCAACTCCTGGGCCGCGGCGCCGAACGACAGGGCAACTGTCGCGGCGACAAGGCCGAGGCCGACAACGCATCTCGTCAGATTGAACATGGGTCCCTCTCCTTCGCTGCGGATCGGCGCCGGGAAATGTCCTCGCCGTTTGGGTGAGGGATAAAGCTAGGTAGTTCTATAAATTTAGTGGAGGAACGATTTTGCGAGTTACCCCTCGGAAGGGGAACCAATTTTCTAGGATTGGCGGGACAGCGCCCCCCTCAGCCCTCCCGGGCATCTCCCCCACGAGGGGGGAGATCGGCTGTCATCTAGGCTTTCGCCAATCTCCCAAACCGAAAGGAGGCGCGACAGCGAGGCTGCTAATCTCTCCCCCCACGTGGGGGGAGATGTCCGGCAGGACAGAGGGGGGGCGCGACAGAGCGCGACGCTCGTCATTGTCGCTGTCTTGGTGTGCCCCTCACTGCGACCAGTACTGCCAGGCCCAGTAAAAACTCTCGTCGTGCGGCGGCAGGCGGTCGCGCTCGGCGTCCCAGCGCACGGGTGCCGGCGATTGGCGATCGGTGTCGTCGAGCGGTTTGTCGCTGTGCCGCGTCAGGCGCAGCCGGGTCGCGAAGAAAGCGAACAATGCCGGGGCTGGATGGGCCATGGATGTCGAGCCTCCTGGGTTGATCATTCGCGTCCCGCCCACGGGACGAGCGCGCGCTCGATCCGGCGGATGGTGAATTCGAGCACGAAGGCGATCGCCGCAATGACCAGAATGCCCATGATCACCACGTCGGTGACCAGGAACTGCGCCGCCGACTGGATCATGAAACCCAGCCCGCGCGTCGCGGCCACCAGTTCGGCCGCGACCAATGTCGACCAGCCGGCGCCGAGCGCGATGCGCAGCCCAGTCAGGATCGACGGCAGCGCGCTGGGCAGGATGACGTGGTGGACCACTTGGCGCTTGGTCGCGCCAAGCGAGCGCGCGGCGTTGATGCGCTCCTGCGAGACGCCGCGAACACCCGATGCGGTCGACAGCGCGACCGGCGCCA
The DNA here is from genome assembly GCF_057784245.1 of Mesorhizobium sp. CNPSo 4671. Classification (NCBI taxonomy): domain Bacteria; kingdom Pseudomonadati; phylum Pseudomonadota; class Alphaproteobacteria; order Hyphomicrobiales; family Phyllobacteriaceae; genus Mesorhizobium; species Mesorhizobium sp. CNPSo 4671. The sequence goes on from NZ_JBWLUW010000004.1 coordinate 643,678, forward strand.
GCATGGCGATAGTGATCACCAGGATTTTCGACGGCTCGCCAATGCCGAACCAGATGATGACCAGCGGCAGATAGGCGAGCGGCGGGATCGGGCGGAGAAATTCGAGCAGCGGATCGAAAATGCCGCGGCCGACGGTGCTGATGCCGATGGCCAGACCCACCGGCACTCCGATGAGAAGGGCCGCGACGAGTGCTGCAAATACGCGGCCAAGGCTGGCGACAGTGTGCTGCAGCAGCGTCGCATCGACGAAGCCATCCCTGATAACCACGATGAACTTGTTCCACACCGCGACCGGCGAGGGCAGGAACACCGGCGACACCAGTTGCAGGCGGGCCGACAGCGCCCACGCCGCCAGCACCACCAGTATGGTGACCGCGCTGATCATGCGCGCCGAAACGCCCCGGCGTTTCGGGCTCGGCCGCGACCACGGCACCGACAGGCCGTCGGTCTCTTCGGTGCTGGAGCCGGGTCGCTCGGTGTAGGAGGAAATGGTCATGCCGCCTCTCCCTCGAAGATGGCGTCGGTCAGTTCGCCGCGCGCCGCGGCAAAGGCCGGTTCGGCCTTGATCGCGCGGATGGCCTCGCCCGAGGCGTAGCGCCTGGAGAAGCCGGGCTCGAAGGTCCGCACCACGCGGCCCGGGCCTGGCGCCAGCACGACGATGCGGGTGGCGAGCACCAGCGCCTCCTCGATGCCGTGCGTGACCATCAGCACGCCGGCATGGCTTGCCGTCCAGAGGTCCAGCAGCGTCGTCTGCATGCGCTCGCGCGTCAGCGCATCGAGCGCGCCGAGCGGTTCGTCGAGCAGCAGGAATTGCGGTTCGGCAGCGAGCGCGCGGGCGAGGCCGACACGCTGGCGCATGCCGCCGGACAGCTCCCAGATGCGCTTGTCGCCGGCATCGCCGAGCTTGACCAGCGCCAGAAGCTCGTCGGCGCGGCGCGCCCGCTCGGCCGGCCTGACACCGCGCAGCCGCAGCGCGAAGGCAACGTTTTCGCGCGCGGTCAGCCAGGGAAACAGCGCATCGTTCTGGAACACCACGGCGCGATCCGAGCCGGGTGCCGTGATCGGCTGGCCATTGATCGTGGCACTGCCGCGTGCCGGCGTAACCAGGCCGGCAGCGACGTTGAGTAACGAGGTCTTGCCGCAGCCGGAACGGCCGACAAGCACGACGAAATCATCCCCGGCGACGTCGATCGACACACGCTCGACAGCAGGTGCCGACTGGCCCTCATACTGGATCGAGATCTTGTCGAGCACGAGATGCGGCATGGGGCCTCTCAGGAGGTCTGTTGAGATCCGCCCGCCCCGAAACCGCGCCTCGTCAGCGGTTCCGGGGCAGGCGGCACGCGCGGCGTCAGGGAAGGAGATCCCCGCGCGTTCAGGTGACGTCGGGCGCTCAGTTCGAGGCCAGCGCTTCGGTGACGTATTTCGACGTCACATATTTCGAATAGTCCGGCAGCACGGCGTCGACCTTGCCCTGCTCCTTGAGGAAGGCGGAGGCCGCCGCGACCGCCTTGACCGTGCCGCCGCCGAGGAACTTGTCGGAGGCCTGCTCTTCGAGCGTCGGGAAGACGTAGCCCTTCAGCAGCTCCGGCACCTCTTCCAGCTTCGCGCCGGTGAGCTTGGCGATCTTGCCGGCCTGCGGCGACGACACCGACCAGGCCTCGGGCTTGGCGAGGTACTCGGCATAGGCGGCGCCCGTCACCTTGACGAAGTCGCGCACCGCTTCCGGGTTCTTCTCGGCGAAGTCAGTGCGCACGATCCAGGCGTCGAAGGTCGGCGCGCCCCAGCCGGCGACCTGCGAGGAATCCAGCACCACCTTGCCTGATGTCTTGATCTGGCCGAGCGCCGGATCCCAGACGTAAGCCGCATCGATGTCGCCGCGGGCGAAGGCGGCGGCGATTTCCGGCGGCCTGAGATTGAGAATCTCAACTGACTTCGGATCGACATTCTCGTGCTTCAGCGCGGCAAGCAGGCTGTAATGCGTCGTCGAGACGAAGGGCACGGCGACCTTCTTGCCGGCGAGATCGGCGACCTTCTCGATGCCGGCGCCGTCGCGGGCAACCAGCGCCTCGGACGGCCCGATCAGGCCGACGACGAAGATGGTCTGGATCGGCAGTTCGCGGCTGGCCGCCGCCGCCAGCGGGCTCGAACCGACATAGCCGATATCGACCGAGCCGGAAGCGACCGCGGCGATGACGTCGGCGCCGGAATCGAATTTGCGCCAGTCGATGGTCGCCTTGGTGGCCTTTTCATAGACACCATCGGCCTGCGGCACTTTGGAAGGCTCGACCACCGTCTGGTAGCCGATGGTGATCTTCAAATCGTCGGCCAAAGCCGGGCCGAGGAAGGCAGCACCGGCAAGGGCGGCCGACGATAGCAGGAGAATGCGTCGCGAAATGGTGGACATCAAAGGGCTCCATGAAAACAGAGAAAACCGGATTGCCCTATAATAGTCAGCTAATTCTATCGTTCTTGTAGAGTTAAATCCTTCCAAGGAAGGCGGGTTTGTTGGAAAAAAGCGGTCGACTGAGAAAGAATGGGCCGAACGGGCCGCGCGTCATCTGAAGTTAGAGCTAAAGCGTGCAGGCCTGACATATGACGATTTGGCCAAACGGCTCAAAGAACACGGCTTCAATGAAACCAAGGCCAGCATTGCAAACAAACTTGCCCGCGCAACTATGTCTGCCGCCGCGCCCGTGGCGTTCGCGCCATAATACCGCGGTTGATTACGATTTCGAAGCCGCCGCACGGCAGGCTGAGGCCGTCGGTAGAGACGCAGTTGCCTATTCGCTCAGAACCTGGCGTTTGCCGGCCGTCTAACGTGGCATTCACGATTGGATCCTCGAGTCTTCGCGACGGAGCTTCGCTCCTGCTCCGCCCGTGGATGACGAAGTTGGGAAGGCTCAGGTAACTCGGCGACCGTCGGCGCCGTCACCTGCGAAACGACAATTTCGCTTTTGCGACTGTCAGGCAAGTCCATGCCTCAAATGCCGAAGGAATTGACAAGCCGTTCCGCGTGTTCGAGGGTAAGTATAGTATCCTTATCGACATAGGGAATTGGAGGCGACGATGAGCGGATACCCCACCACCCTAATCGCTCGCGACATGCACCGGCTTTCGATCCCTCCTGAGTCGGCGCGTGGCACGGCTGTCTCGCGGGAAACGATATGCCGCCTTGTCGCCGTCGAGATGCATTTCTGTGCTCTTATTGGCACAAAGGCCTGACAAAATGGCTATTGCGGCTTGAAAACGAAGCAAATTCAACGTTTCTCGGCTTGTATATCATGTCACTAGAATTTATGTGTCATGGATGCTTGGGCGCGGCGGGGAGGCTCGCCAGGCGTTTCGCAACGGATGGCCTCGCGCCATCGCATGACAGAGAAACGTTCGGTCAATGCTCACCAAAAAAGGCAAGTACGGCCTCAAGGCGCTGGTCCATCTGGCGCACATGCCGGCCGGGCAGCTGGCTTTCGTCAACGACATCGCGACCGGCAACAACATCCCGAAGAAATTTCTCGACGCTATACTGGGCGAATTGCGCAATGCCGGTTTCGTCCAGAGCCGCAAGGGCAAGGATGGCGGCTACCGCCTGGCGCGCCCAGCCGACGAGATCAAGGTCGGCCATGTCGTGCGCGTCCTCGACGGGCCGCTGGCGCCAATTCCCTGCGCCAGCCGCACGCAATATCAGCGCTGTGAAGACTGCAACGAGGCGACATGCCAAGTCCGTCATCTGATGCTCGAGGTCCGGCAGGCGATCGCCGAGGTGCTCGATCAGCGCAGCCTCGCCGAAATGCGCGACATCGGCCTCGACGAACTCCCAGTCACGGTGAAGGTCCAGGCCTGACGCCTGGTACTATGCGGAGGCGCGCATGAGCGGGCGCGCCAGTTCCATCATCATTGTCGGCGGCGGCGCCAGCGGCGTCGTGATGGCCGCGCATCTGCTGAAATCGTCCAATCCGGATCTGCGCGTCACGCTGATCGAAAAGCGCCCGCATTTCGGCCAGGGCATCGCCTATTCGACGCTGCTGTCGGCGCATGTGCTGAATGTCAGTGCGGCCGGCATGAGCGCCTATGCCGACGATCCCGGCAATTTCTGGCGCTGGCTGCAGGGGCGTGGCCTGGTCGACCCGGAGCAGACGCCACAGACACCTTTTTACGCGCCGCGCAGCCTCTATGCCCGCTATCTCGGCGAATTGCTCGACGAGCTCGAAGCGCGCGAACAGCCGAGCGGGCGGCTGCGCCTGATCCACGAAGAGAGCCTGTCGATCACGCCGACCGCCTCCGGCGTCGAGGTGGCGCTTGCCAACGGCACCAGCGTCGTCGCCCATCTGGCCATACTCGCCACCGGCCATGACGAACAGCCGGCGCAGGGCCATGCGATCCGCATGGGCTCGGAGGCCGACACGGCGCTCGACCCCGAAAGTCGCGTCATGGTGCTGGGCACCGGCCTCAGCATGGTCGACGCGTTCCTGGCGCTGGAACAGCGCGGCCACACGGGCGAGATCGTCGCCGTGTCCCGGCGCGGCCTGCTGCCGTCGCCGCACCGCAAGGGCAACCCGATCAAGCTCGACGTCGCCGACATCCCGCTCGGCACCCAGCTTTCCTATTTCGTCGGCTGGTTCCGAGACCTGATCCGCGAGAACCAGAAGGCCGGCATCGACTGGCGCGACGTGGTCGATGGTCTCAGGCCGTTCAACCAAAAGATTTGGCAGAACTGGCCGGCCTCCGCCAAGCGTCGCTTCGTCGAGCACACCAAGGCCTGGTGGGACATCCACCGTCATCGCATGGCGCCGGAAGTCTACGCCAAGGTGACCGACGCCGTGCAATCCGGCCGCATCCGGCTTGTTGCCGGCCGCGTCGTCGGGATCGCACCGGGCGAGACTTTCAGCGTCGACGTCCAGCCGCGCCACAGCCAGCTTGTCGAGACCTTTGACGTCGCCCGTATCTATGATTGCTCGGGCATCGTGCGCGACATTTCGACCTCGTCGAACAGCGTCGTGCGCTCGCTGGTCGACCGCGGGCTCGGCAGGCCGGATCCGATGCGCATCGGCCTCGACGTCTCGGCCAATTGCGAGATCATCGCCGGCGACGGCACGGTCTCGCGCAAAATCCTCGCCGTCGGCCCGCTGACGCGCGGCACCTTCTTCGAGATCGACGCGATTCCGGATATTCGCGTTCAGTGCGCAAGGCTGAGCAAGCAGTTGCTGGGGTAGGGCGCGCTGGCGTTCAGCCGCCCAGCGCTTCGCACACCAGGCGCGCTGTTTCGGCGCCGGAAAAATTCTGCTGGCCGGTGATCAGATTGCCGTCGCGTATGGCGAAGCCGCGCCACAGCCCGGCCTGGACATAATTGGCGCCGATGGCCTTCAACTCATCCTCGATGCGCCAGGGCATCAGATGCTTTCCGCGCTCGAGCGCGCCCATCGCCCAGGTCGCGTTGTCAGCGAAATCCTCCTCGGCATTGGCGAAGCCGGTCACCGTCTTGCCGGCGGCCAGCAGCGATCCGTCCGCGCGCCTGGCGTAGCGCAGCAGCGCGGTGCCGTGGCAGAGCGCGGCGGCCACCTTGCCGGCTTCATGGAAGGCGACAAAGGTCCGCTGCAGGTCTGTTGCACGCTCATAGCTGAACATCGGCGCCTGGCCGCCGGCAACGACGATGGCATCGAAACCGTCGACGTCGATCTCCGCCACGGGCCGCGTGGTCTCGACCAGGGTCGCCAGTTTCGGGCTCGACAGGAAGCCGAGCGAGACGAGATCGGTCTGCGAATAACCCGAGGGGTCGCGCGGGTCGCTCAGCGCATCGGCCTCGCATCTGCCGCCATCGGGAGAGAAGATTTCCACCGCATAGCCGCGCTCGGTGAAGGCGAACCAAGGGTGTGTCAGCTCGCTCCACCAGAAGCCGACCGGCCAGCCGGTCGTGGTCGATACGGCCGGATTGGCGATGACGATGGCCACACGTTTCGGCCTCAGCGCATCGACCGGATTGGCATCCCTGACACTCATCTTGGGCTCTCCCTTATGAAACTGTCGCCGACAAAGCCGGGCCCGGCAATCTGGCCACATGGCGGGGCAAAATCCGCTTCCGTCGCCGCGGCGCCTTGCCTAGGATCGGTGCATGACACAACGCGGTAGACTCTATGGCTGCCCGGTCGAGTTCGCGCTCGACGCGCTCGGCGGCAAGTGGAAAACGGTGATCATCGCGCGGATCAAGCAAGGGCCGCTGCGCTATTCCGAACTTCGGCGGATGATCCCCTCGCTCTCCGACAAGATGCTGACGCAGCGGCTCGCCGACCTCGTCGAGATCGGCTTCGTCGTGCTTGAGACATCGCCCGACGGCAAGGCGCGCTATGCCTTGACCAAGCGCGGCCACGATCTCGCCGAAGCGCTCCAGGCGCTCTACGATTGGGGCAGCGTGCATGGTCGCGCCGAGGGCGTGCGCTTCCGCACCGACATCGAGGCGGCGGCCTAGCAAGTTTCGCCCCTCAGGCCGCGCCGGCAAGCGCGCCGCAAAAGCCGGCGACATCGGTGATGACGGCCTCGCCGAGGAAACGCAGCGTCGCCATCGAGCGGTCGCGTGCCTCGCGGTTGCCGAAGCCGCAGGCGTCCTCGAGCACCACAGCCGTAAAACCGTTGTCGGTCGCCTGGCGGACGGTCGGCTCGATGCCGATCTCCATGGCGATGCCGGCAAGGGCGATGGCGCGCACGCCGCAATCGCCGAGCGCAAAGCCAAGTGCGGTGGAATCGAAGGCCGACATGGTCAGCTTGTCGAAGACCGCTTCATCGGCGCGGGGCGCGAGTTCAGGGACGATTTGCGTCGCTTCGGCGTCGCGCAGAAACCACGGCTCGACTGTGTCCGGACTGTCGTGCCGCTGCCAGGCCATGGCAGTGCGCAATTGGGTGGCGCCCATCCATTTGCGCGGCGGTGAGAGGTGGCGCGTGAACGCCACCCGCATGCCGGCCGAGCGGGCGGCTTCGAGCACGATGCCGGTGCGCTCGACGATTTCGGCCGCGCCGGCGACCTGGCGGCAGATGCCGACCTGCATATCATAGACCACCAGCGCCATGCGGTGCGGATCGCACCATTCGGCCAGGCTGGCCGGGATCTCGATGCCTTCGCTCGACCGGATCATGCCGCGGTCCGGTCCCAGGGCTGGGCGATGTCGACGTCGGGGTCGAACAGATATTCGAGCGGCAGTGGGGCCGGATCGAAGGCAAGAAAATGCCATTCGAGCAGACCGGCCTTCGACAGCGGGAAGTCGTCGGTGTAGCGCCTGGCCGCCTCAACGCTGTCGAGCTCGAAAACGATGATGACGCCGCCGACATCGGCGCGGGCATAGTTTTCGCGAACGATGCCTGCCTTCCACAGCCGCCAGACATTCGAGACCTCGTCGCGCAGATAGGGTTTTAGCGCTTCGAAGGTGACGCCGGGCTTGAAGTTGTCATAGGCGATGATCTTCATCGGCTGTCTCCTCCTGGGATGTCAGGATCGCGCGGCTCGTGTGTTCCGGCTGGCATCCCGTTCGGCTAGCATGTCGAAAATGGCGGCTTCAACGAACGAGATGGTTCGTTGAACGAGCCGGCCGGTTGCCCTTTCGTGGCGCGCGGCATGCAGCGAAGAGGAGACGGGAATGACTATCGAGCGGCTGAACCCGAAGGGCATGCACAGCAACCCGGCCTATTCGCAAGGCGTGGCGCTGCCCGCCTCGGCCCGCCTCGTGCTGATCGGCGGCCAGAACGGCGTCGATGCCGATGGTCAGATCGTCGGCAAGGGCGACATCGCCGTACAGACCAAGCAGGCGCTCGCCAATCTGGCGATGGTGCTCGAAGCAGGCGGCGCCAGCCTGGAAGACCTCGTCCGCCTGTCGATCTACATTGTCGGCGACGCCGACATCAGGCCGGCCTTCGGCGCCTGGATGGCGTTCTGGGCGGATCGCGGGCCGCCGCCGGTGGTGACGGGCATACGCGTGCTCGGCCTCGCCAATCCGGATTTCCTGATCGAGATCGAAGGCCAGGCGGCCATCATATAGCACCTGACGGAGGCCCAGGCTTGGGCGCCGGACGGGGCAAGCCGGTGCCGCTTGGAATTTCATTCCCCGTCTGGCCGGCTGATTGGCACGTTCTATCTTCTTTCCCGCGACAAACGGCTGGAAAAGAGGCTACGCTGCCGCTCTGCCCCCGAGGCGGTCGCTTGATCATGGAGCATCTGAATGAGCGAGCAGAAGGTCGCCGCGCCTGACAGCGGCCCCTCGGAAAGCGCAACCTCCCGCCTGCGCCCACCTTATGCCTCGGTTCTCGACCTGATCGGCCAGACGCCGGTGGTCGAGCTGACCAAGTTCGACACCGGCAAATGCCGGCTGTTCATCAAGCTCGAAAGCCAGAACCCCGGCGGCTCGATCAAGGACCGCATCGCGCTGTCGATGATCGCCGCCGCCGAGAAAGCGGGCAAGCTCAAGCGGGGCGGCACCATCGTCGAGGCGACCGCCGGCAATACCGGCCTTGGCCTTGCCCAGGTCGGCATTCCCAAGGGCTACCGCATCGTGCTGGTGGTGCCCGACAAGATGTCGCGTGAAAAGATCCAGCATCTGCGCGCGCTGGGCGCCGAGGTGCGCATGACGCGCTCCGATGTCGGCAAGGGCCACCCGGAATATTACCAGGACATGGCTGAGAAGATCGCGGCGGAAGTGCCCGGTGCCTTCTACGCCAACCAGTTCGCTAACCCGGCCAATCCGCTGGCGCATGAGACGACGACCGGCCCGGAAATCTTTTCGCAGCTTGACGGCAATGTCGACGCGGTGGTGGTCGGCGTTGGCTCTGGCGGCACGCTGACCGGGCTTGGCCGCTACTTTGCCAAGATATCGCCGAAGACCGAAATGGTGCTGGCCGATCCGGTCGGCTCGGTGCTGGCGCCGCTGATCAAGACCGGCAAGATGGAAGAGGCCGGCAGCTGGACGGTGGAAGGCATAGGCGAGGATTTCGTGCCGCCCAATGCCGATCTGTCGCTGGTCAAGAAGGCCTATTCAATCACCGACAAGCAAAGCATGCTGGCGGTGCGCGATCTGCTGTCGCGCGAAGGCATACTGGCCGGCTCGTCGTCGGGTACGCTTTTGTCGGCGGCCCTGCGCTATTGCCGCGAGCAGACGTCGGCCAAGCGCGTCGTCACCTTCGTCTGCGACAGCGGCAACAAGTATCTGTCGAAAGTGTTCGACGATTTCTGGCTGGCCGAACAGGGCCTGGCCGAGCACGAACAGCATGGCGATCTGCGCGACCTCGTCATGCGCTCGCACCGCACCGGCGACACCGTCTATGTCGGCCCGGACGAAAGCCTGCTCAACGCCTATGGCCGCATGCGCCGCTCCGATGTGTCGCAGCTGCCGGTGCTCGATGAGGGCAAACTGGTCGGCATCGTCGACGAGAGCGATATTCTGGCCAAGGTCGACGGTCCCTATGACGGGCGCTGGGAGCGCTTCAACGGTCCGGTGCGTACGGCGATGACCTCCAATCTGCACACGCTGCAGGCCAGCCAGACGCTGGATGCGCTGCTGCCGGTGTTCGACCGCAACGAGGTCGCCATCATCTTCGACGGCGACGAATTCGTCGGCCTGATCACCCGCATCGACCTGATCAACCATCTGAGGCGCGCACGATGACCAAACACACCCCGCCGGCCGGCAAAAACCGCCTGGCCTTCTCGACGCGCACCATCCATGGCGGCCAGAGCCATGATCCGCTGACCGGCGCGGTGATGGTGCCGATCTACGCCACCTCGACCTATGGCCAGCAGTCGCCCGGCGTGCACAAGGGGTTCGAATACGCCCGCAGCCAGAACCCGACCCGCTTCGCCTTCGAGCGCGCGGTGGCCGATCTCGAAAGCGGCACGGCCGCCTTTGCCTTCGCCTCCGGCCTGGCGGCGATCTCCACGGTGCTGGAACTGCTCGATAGCGGTGCGCATATCGTCGCCACCGACGATATCTATGGCGGCTCCTTCCGCCTGATGGAGCGGGTGCGCAAGCGTTCGGCGGGTCTGCAGGTCTCGTTCGTCGATTTCACCGACCTTGCCGCTGTGGAGGAGGCGATCCGGCCGGAGACGAAGCTGCTCTGGGTCGAGACGCCGACCAACCCGCTGTTGCGCATCGTCGACCTCGAAGGCGTCGCCGCGCTCGCCAAACGCAAGGGGATTCTCACGGTCGCCGACAACACGTTCTGCAGCCCCTATATCCAGAGGCCGCTGGAACTCGGCATCGACATCGTCGTTCACTCGACAACGAAGTATCTCAACGGCCATTCCGACATGGTTGGCGGCGTGGCGGTGGTTGGCGACAACAAGGAATTGGCCGCCCAGCTGAAGTTCCTGCAGAACGCAATCGGCGCCATATCGGGCCCGTTCGACAGTTTTCTCGCCTTGCGCGGCCTGAAGACATTGGCGCTCAGGATGGAGCGGCATTCCGACAACGGACTGAAAATCGCGCAGTGGCTGGAAGCGCGCAAGGATGTGCGCCGCGTGATCTATCCCGGCCTCGCCAGCCACCCGCAGCACGCCATCGCCGTCCAGCAGATGCATGCTTTTGGCGGCATGATATCAGCCGTGCTCGACCGCGACCTTGCCGGCACAAAACGCTTCCTCGAACGCACGCAATTGTTCACGCTCGCCGAGAGCCTCGGCGGGGTTGAGAGCCTGATCGAACATCCGGCGCTGATGACGCATGGGTCGATCCCGGCCGAGAAGCGGACGGAGATCGGGATTTCGGATTCGCTGGTGCGGCTGTCGGCGGGGATCGAGGACGGCGATGATCTGATCGCGGATCTGGAGCAGGCGCTGGGGGGATAGTGGCAAACCATGCGTTGGTTCTTCGGCCGATTCACGGATGCTACGGCGCAAGGTAAACTGGTTCTGTAGCGATCCTTCACACCCCCCTCTGTCCTGCCGGACATCTCCCCCGCAAGGGGGGAGATTAGATGTCACTTCCGCTTTCGCCAATCTCGAACGTTGCAAGACGAGCGGCGGCGTCCAAGCTGCCAATCTCCCTCCTTGCGGGGGAGATGGCCGGCAGGCCAGAGGGGGGTGCTGTCCCGCCGACGTCAGACGAACTTTTTCACCGCCGTCCCGACGGCCAAAGCAAACCGCGCTTCGCGCATCGGTCGCCAATTACCGTTGACCCAAAACCTCATTCGCCCGAGATGTAGCGGCCATGGCCACGCGCGAACCCGAAAAACCCATCGAGACCCTGACCTTCGCGGTGCTGGTGTTCCCCGGCTTTCCGATGATGGCGTTCAGCTCGGTCATCGAGCCGCTGCGTGCGGCCAACATCCTGGCGAAGCGGCAGTGTTATCGCTGGATCATCGTCGGCGGCACGAAAGGGGCTGTCGAGGCCTCGAACGGCGTCGTCATCCAGCCGGGTTTTTACGCGGAGGATGCGCCGAAGGTCGATCGCATTGTCGTCTGCTCGGGCGGCGATGCAGATCACCTCGTCGCCGAGGATGCCGCGAGCTGGATCCGCCGCAGCCTGCGCAATGGTGCCCATATCGGCGCGGTGGCGGATGCGGCGTTCTTCCTGGCGCGGGCCGGCCTGCTCGACGGCCATGCCTGCACCTTACACTGGACCAGCCAGGCCGCCTTCACCGAGGCGTTCCCCAATATCGAACTGCGGCGCGATCTCTATGTCATCGACCGCAAGCGTTTCACCTCGGCCGGCGGCGTCGGCAGCCTCGACATGATGCTGGAGATCATCACCCGGGACTATGGCGCCGAGCTTGCCGCCGGCGTCGCCGAGTGGTTCGTGCACAGCCAGTTGCGTTCAAGCGTCGACCGCAAGCTGATGCCGCTCAGGCTGCGCACCGGCGTGCAGAACGAGCTGGTGCTGTCGGCCATCGCCATCATGGAAGACGCGGTCGAGGAGCGGCTCGGCATGGCGGAGCTGACGGCGCGGCTCGGCGTGTCGTCCGACAAGCTCGAACGCTCCTTCCGCTCCGAACTCGCCATCTCGCCCAACGGCTACTACCGGCGCCTTCGGCTGAAGCGCGCCGCGGATCTCCTGGCGCATTCGACGCTCGCCGTGCGCGACGTCGCGCTGGCCTGCGGCTTTGCCTCGATGTCGAGTTTTGCCCGGGCGTTTCGCGAAGAGCACGGGCATCCGCCGAAACTGGCGAGGCGGCATTAGCTTTCGGCATGTTGATGTTAGCGGGGCATCGCCCCTCTCTGCCCTGCCGGGCATCTCCCCCTCAAGGGGGGAGATCGCTGTCGCCACCGCCTTCGCCAATTTCCGAAGTCGAAAAGAAGGCGATGAGGCCAAAGCTGCCAATCTCCCCCCTTGAGGGGGAGATGTTCGGCAGGACAGAGAGGGGGGCCTTGCGCCTGCCTCTCTTAATCCACCAGCGGCATTCCGCACAACAAACGCGGTTTTCCGCACAATACCTCCGCCCCGCCTGCGCCATGGTCAGACCTCGCAACCCACCCAAGGCCAGACACAAATGAGCATCGTCGTATTCGACCCCGACAGCACCGAGGACGTCGACTTCAAGGACCGCATGCGCCACCCCGCGGCGGCCGATCCGGCCGGCGGCATGTGGCTGTCGGACACCGAGCCGTCCTTCATCGACGCGGATGCGCTGCGCAAAGGCCGGCTGGCGAAACTTCGCGGCTGGATGCGCGAGGCCGGTTATGGCGGTGTGGTGCTGTTCGACCCCTATAACCAGCGCTACGCCACCGGCTCGCGCAACATGTTCGGCTATTTCCTGCGCAACTCGACCCGCTATTTCTTCGTGCCCACCGAAGGGCCGATCGTGCTGTTCGAATATCCGCAGAGTTATCATGTCTCGATGGTGCTCGACACGATCGACGAGGCGCGTCCTTCCAAGCTCGTCTGGTCGTCGGTCTCCGGCCGCGACGACGAGACCGCCGGCCCCTTCGCCGACGAGATCGCCGAGCTCCTGAAAAGACATGGCGGCGGCTCGATGAAGCTCGGGCTCGACCGCTGCAGCCATCTGCAGGCGCTGGCTTTGGAAAAGCGTGGCTGCGACGTCCGCGATTGCCAGGGCGAGATTCTCGCGGTGCGCGCGGTGAAGACGCCGGAGGAGGTCAAATGCCTGCAGGTGTCGATGGCCGGCGCCGAGGCCGCCGTCTATGCCGTGCGCGAGGCGATCAAGCCCGGCGTCTCCGAAAACGAGTTGTTCGCCATCATGTATGGCGAGGTCATCCGCCAGGGCGGCGAGTTCATCGAGACCCGGCTGCTGACCTCCGGCCAGCGCACCAACCCGTGGTTCAACGAGGCCAGCGGCCGCAAGATCAGGCCCGGCGAATTGCTGGCGCTCGATACCGACACAATCGGCTGCTACGGCTATTATTCGGATTTCTCCCGCACCTTCCGCTGCGGGCCGGGCAGACCGACGCCCTACCAGAAATCACTCTATCGCATGGCGCATGACCAGGTTCAGCACAACATCTCGATCGTCAAACCCGGCATGGCGTTTCGCGAGATCGCCGAGAAGGCCTGGAAAATCCCGGACCGCTTCGTCGACCAGCGCTACACCTCGGTGATGCATGGCGTCGGCATGCATGGCGAGACACCGTTCATCGCGCATGCCATGGATTACGAGACCTATGGCCGCGACGGCCATATCGTGCCAGGCATGGTGGTGAGCGTGGAAAGCTATATCGGCGAGAAGGGCGGCCGCGAGGGCGTCAAGCTGGAGGACGAGATCCTGATCACAGAGACCGGCACCGAGCTTCTGTCGCGCTTCCCCTATGAGGACGAGTTTTTGGAGACGCAGGTTTGATAGCCCTCCTCGGTGACGTGACCTTCGTAGCTGGCGCAGCCTCCCATCGCTTCGTCATCCTAGGGCGGAGCAAGGAGCGAAGCGACGCGGCGCAGACCCTAGGATCCATGCCGCGACCTCGGCGCGCCGCAACGGTCCAGAATTCTGCACCGCTGCACCCGTCAGCAATGTCACGGCATGGATCCTCGGGTCTCCGCGACGCCGCTTCGCGGCTGCTCCGCCCGTGGATGACGACGTCGGAGAGTCGACGGCCAATCGCCAGCGCTGGCGCCATCCCGCTGAACAGAACGGCGTTGACCGCGAACCTAGGCCCATCCGCATGAAAACCCCGATCTCCATCAAGCGCGGCACCGTTGCCGCCGTCTTCGTCGACCTGCAGGAAGAGCACCGGCAGGACAAGCGCTATCTGGTCGAGGGCTTTGCCGGCATCCTGGCCAACGTCCGGCGGCTGCAGGAAGCGGCGCGCGCCAACCAGGTGCCGCTCCAGCACTGGGCCTATATCGTCGATCTCGACAAGCAGGACCGACCCTTTCATCCCCTTGGCGCCGACGGCAAGTCGGCCTTTTCCGACAAGAGCGATCCGCTGACCGAGATCTGCCATGAGGTGGCACCGGCGAACGGCGAGGCGCTGCTGATCAAGGCCGAGGCCAGCGCCTTTCGCGCCGGTCCTGCCGCCGATCGGCTTAAGGCCTCCGGCATCGAATGGCTGGTCATATCAGGCGTCTGGACCGAAGCCTGCATCGACGCCACCGTGAAAGACGCCGTTGCAAAGGGATTTCGCGTGCTCCTGGTCAAGGATGCCTGCGGCAGCGGCAGCGCGGCCATGCACCAGACCGGCATCCTCAACCTCGCCAACCGGCTCTATGGCGGCGCCGTCACCGACACGGACAGCGCCTGCCGGCTGCTGGCCGGCGAGACGGCCACCGCCTGGCAGGTCGAAGGCTCCGTGCCGTTGCGCTTCACCTTCGACAATGCGGCGACGCTCTACGCCGATCTATGACAGGTTGAAGCAGAGCGACATGACCGGCCGCGGCAAATATGAAACACGGCTCGACCCGGCGCTGTGGGCCTATATAGACAGCGTCAACGCCTGGTACCCGCCCGAGATCATCGGGCTGCCGATCGACAAGCAGCGCGCGGTCTATGACCGGATGTGCCGGACTTTCGATCGGGGCCGCCCGCCGGCGGTCAAGGCCAGCGACGGCCTGGTCGCCGCATCGGGCCACGGCATACCGATCCGTCACTACCAGCTTGTCGGCAAGGCCGCGCGGGCCATGGTGCTCTATTTCCATGGCGGAGGATTTATTCTGGGTAACCTCGACAGCCATGACGACATCTGCGCCGAGATCTGCGCCGGCACCGGTTTCGACGTGCTGTCGGTCGACTACCGGCTGGCGCCGGAGCATGTTCATCCCGCCGCCTTCAACGATGCGATGGCGGCGTTTGCTTGGGCGGCTGCAGCCAGCGACCTGCCGATCGTGCTGTGCGGCGAGAGCGCCGGCGGCAATCTCGCCGCAGCAGTGGCGCAGGCGACGCGCCGGCGTGCCGCGATTGGCCAGGTGCTGATCTATCCCGGCCTCGGCGGCGACGAGCGCGCCGGCTCCTATGTCGAGCATGCCGACGCACCGCTGCTGTCCGTCGGCGACATCGCCTTCTACCGCGACGTCCGCTCGGCCAAGCGGCAATCGCCTGACGATCCGACATTTTCCCCCCTGCGCGACAGCGACTTTTCCGGTCTGCCGCCGACGGTGATCATCTCAGCCGAGTGCGATCCGCTGTCGTCGGATGGCGAAGCTTACCGTGACCGCATCGTTGCGGCCGGCGGCAAGGCCTGGTGGCACGAGGAGACCCGTCTGGTGCACAGTTTTCTGCGCGCCCGTACGACTGTTCCGGCTGCGGCGGAAGCTTTTGGCCGCATCGTCGCGGCGGTCGCGGCGCTGGGGCGGGGCGAGTGGCCGTATCTATGAGGACGCCGCGACGCTCTTTTCAGATGAATTGGCCTTTAGCCAGAGCGCTTTTTCGCCGAGCGTGGCGACCATGGCGGCATGCGCCGCGCGCTCCGCTTCCGTCAGGCGCGGCAGCAGCGGCCGCGGGCGCTCGGCGACGATGATCTCGATGTGCCTGACATTCTCGCCCTGCGCCGGCGCGGTGGCGCTGTCGAGGATGAGCGCGGCCTGCTTGCCGCCGATCAGCTCGATATAGACCTCGGCCAGCAATTCGGAATCGAGCAGCGCGCCGTGCTTGGTGCGCTTGGTGTTGTCGATGCCGTAGCGCCGGCAGAGCGCATCGAGCGAATTGGGGCCCATCGGGTGCTTGCGGCGCGCAAGCGCCAGCGTGTCGACGACGCGGCCAGGATCGACGACGGGATGGCCGAGCCGGCCGAACTCGACATTGAGGAAGCCGATGTCGAATGTGGCGTTGTGCGCGACCAGCTTGGCGCCGTCGGTGAAGTCGAGCCACTCCTGCGCAATCTCGGCAAAGGACGGCTTGCCCGCGAGGTCGGCCGCGCTGATGCCGTGCACCGCCTGCGCCTCCTCATGGATCGCCCGCCCTTGAGGGTTGATATAGTGGTGGAAGGTCCTGCCGGTCGGGAACCGGTTGACCAGCTCGACGCCGCCCAGCTCGATCACGCGGTCGTCGCGCGAATCAAGGCCGGTGGTTTCCGTGTCGAAGATGATCTCGCGCATCGAATCAGGTGCTCCTGGCGAGCAGAATCGTGAGACCGGCACAAAATGGCAATGCCTCTTTTTCCTTCTCCCCTTGTGGGAGAAGGTGGATCGGCGCGCAGCGCCGAGACGGTTGAGGGGTGGGTGACGGAATGCCGTCGGCGCCAAGCTGGAGCACCCCTCATCCGACCTCGCTTCGCGAGGCCACCTTCTCCCGCAAGGGGAGAAGGGAAGGAAGGGCGTCAGCGACCCCCGATCAGTTGCGCAATGATTCCATCGACCCGGGCGCGGGCGGCATCCAGCCCCTGGCCGGTGTCGATGACGAAATCCGCCAGCCGGCGTTTCTCCTCATCCGGCACCTGTTTGGCCAGGATCGCCGCCAGTTTTTCTTCCGTCATGCCCGGCCGCGCCAGCACGCGCTGGCGCTGCACTTCGGCGGGCGCGGTGACGACGACGACCTTGTCGACGCGGCTACGGCCGCCGGTTTCGAACAGCAGCGGGATGTCGAGCACGGCGATCGATTCGCCAGCGTTCCGATGCATGGCCAGAAAGGCGTCGGCGTCGGCGCGCACCAGCGGATGGATGATTGCTTCCAGCCGCTTCAGCGCGGCCGTATCGCCTAGCACGCGCGCGCCAAGCTTTGCGCGGTCGACCACACCGCCAACCGTGGTGCCGGGAAAGGCGGCCTCGACCAAAGGCGCCGCCGCGCCCGAATAGAGGCGATGCACCGCCTCGTCGGAATCATGGACCGGCACGCCCGCCTCGGCGAACATCTTTGACGTCGTCGACTTGCCCATGCCGATCGAGCCGGTAAGGCCGAGCACGATCATGGTTTCGGCACCAGATCGGCAACGATGATCGCGCGCAGCTCCGCCGTGACCTGCGGCCTGATACCGAACCAGTGTTCGAAGCCGGGCACGGCCTGGTTGAGGAGCATGCCGAGCCCGTCGACCGTCTTCAGCCCCCTGGCGCGCGCGGCGGCGAGCAGCGGGGTCTCCAGCGGCACATAGACGAGGTCGGTGACGACGGCATGGTCCGGCAGCAGGGCCGGATCGGCGGCAAGGCCTTCATTGCCGACCATGCCGAGTGCCGTGGTGTTGACCAGCAGGCCGGCGTCGGCCAGCAATTCGTTGGTCGCCGCCGTGCCATGCGCCGAGACACCGGCGCCGAAACGATCGCGCAATTCCTGCGCCCGGGCGAGGGTGCGGTTGACGATGCGGATGTCACGAACACCGCGCTGCTTCAGCGCCTGGATAACGGCGCGGGACGCGCCGCCGGCGCCGAGTACCACGGCAGCGCCCGTGCCTGCCCAGCCCGGCGCGTAGTCATCGAGGTTGGCGGCAAAACCGTGGCCATCGGTGTTGCCGCCCCACAGGACGTCGTTCTCGAACCACAGCGTGTTGACAGCGCCGATCTCTTCGGCCGCCTGGTCGCGGCGTGCGGTGAGCGCGAAGGCGGCTTCCTTGTGCGGGATGGTGACATTGCCGCCGCGAAACCCGTTTGCCTGCAATGTCGCGATGAATTCGGCGAAATCCTGCGGCGCCACATCGATCGCCTCGTAGCTGCCGTCGATGCCGTGTTTTGCCAGCCAATGGCCATGGATTTTCGGCGAGCGCGAATGCTTGATCGGATGGCCGGTGACGAAGGCTTTTTTCGAGGCCTCAACCATCGATGGCCCCCAGCGTGCGCAGTTCGGCTAGCAGCGGCAAAAGCGGCAGGCCGACTATGGTGAAATGGTCGCCTTCGATCTTCTCGAACAATTGAATGCCTTCACCTTCGATCTGGTAGGCGCCGACGCTGGCCAGCGCCTTGGCGCCGACACGGGCGAGATGGCGGCCGATGAAGCCGGGGTCGAGCTTGCGCATGGTCATGCCGGCGATGCCGACATGCCGCCACAGCACCTTGCCGTCACGGACAAGGACAGCGGCGCTGTTGAGCTGATGGGTCCTGCCCGACAGTGCCAGGAGGTGACGGCGCGCGCCCTCCATGTCGGCCGGCTTGTGGAACACCTCGTCGCCAAGTGACAAAGTCTGGTCGCAGCCGAGCACCAGGGCGCCGGGCCGGCGTTCGCTCACTTCCGTGGCCTTGGCCTCGGCCAGCACCAAAGCGACATCTTCGGGCGAGACACCGCTGTCCTGTAAAGGCGCCTCGAGCGCGCGTTCGTCGACATCGGCGGGGACGGCTTCGACGTCGATGCCGGCATTGACGAGCATCGCCTTGCGGAACGGACTGCCTGAGGCGAGGATGATTTTTTCGGTCATGCTTGTTTACCAGGGTTGGCGTTCCGTCACGCACCCCTCATCCGACCGAGCTGCGCTCGGCCACCTTCTCCCACAAGGGGAGAAGGGAAGTGCTGCGTTGACGCTGCCGCAAATCGCCAACCGATGGTCTTTGCGGGGCGCCGGCGCCAGGCTCTTCCTTCTCCCCTTGTGGGAGAAGGTGGCCTCGCGAAGCGAGGTCGGATGAGGGGTGCGTGACGGAATGCTCACTTGTCTCGTCTGCCCTAGCGTGTCTTCCCTCGCAGGGCAACGATGGCCGCCGCCGTTTCCTCGATCGAGCGGCGGCTGACGTCGATCATCGGCCAGCCATGGCGGGTGCAGATCTGGCGGGCGTAGGCGAGCTCCTCGGTGATCGCCGCGCGGTCGACATAGTCCGATGCTTCGTAGGTACTGCTGTTGCCGAGGATGCGGTTTTGCCGGACATGGGAGATGCGCTCGGCGGTGGCGATCAGCCCGACGATCAGCGGCTTCGAGGCGCTGACCAGGCTTTCCGGCACCGGCACGCCGAGCACGATCGGGATGTTGGCGGTCTTGATGCCGCGGTTGGCGAGATAGATGCTGGTCGGCGTCTTCGACGTACGCGAGATGCCGATCAGCACGATGTCGGCATCGTCCATATTGGCCGGCAGCTGGCCGTCATCATGCTCCATGGTGAAATTCAACGCATCGATGCGGCGGAAATATTCGGCGTCGAGAACATGCTGGGCGCCGACGCGGCGTCCGGCCGGCGTGCCGAGATAGGACTGGAAGACGGTGAGCACCGGCTCCAGCACCGACACACAGGGCAGGCCCATCGCCGCACAGCGCTCGTCAATGCCGCGCGCCAGCTTCTGGTCGACGACCGTGTAGAGGATGATGCCCGGCTCCTCCTCAATGTCCTCGAACACCTTGGCCACCTGCTTTTCGGTGCGGATGAGCGGGTAGATGTGTTCAATCGCCCGCGCGTCCTTGTATTGCGCCGAAGCCGCCCGGCCGGCCGCGAGCAGCGTTTCGCCGGTCGCGTCGGAAATCAGGTGCAGGTGAAAGAAGCTCTGGGGTTTGTTCACAGGGGATGCCTCCAGGCTGTGGGCGGATGTGGATAAACCGGGACAGAAAGAGCGGCCGGTTGGAGGCGACTGTATCAGATGGCAGTTTGTCCACAATTCGCCCCTCTGTCAGCTTGGTCGGCCGGCTGGGGACAAATCTGGGGACGGTCTCTTTTGCCTTGCTTCTGTCCACAGGGCGGGCTCTTTCCACGGCTCCCTAACGCTTTGTAACCGATGACGGATTCCGAACTATCCCCAGAACCCTACAGCCGGGAGAGAGAAGCGCGCGACAATATGCTTGCTGGCTTTTTGACTGATGAAGCGGGACAGGTGACAACCACCACAACCAACAGACTCTTAGAATCAGAAGAATCTTAGATATAAGAATCTTTGATTATAGGAAGGCTGGGAGAGGGTAAGCGCTCGATGCCCAAAAGCCGGATCATGCTGGACGTCCTGAAAGGCGAGGCTCATTTTCCGCCTCCGCTCTGGATGATGCGTCAGGCCGGGCGCTATCTGCCGGAGTATCGGGAGACACGCAGGCGCGCCGGTTCGTTCCTCGACCTCTGCTACGATCCCGATCTTGCCGTCGAAGTGACGCTGCAGCCGATCGAGCGCTTCGGCTTCGATGCCTCGATCCTGTTCTCGGACATTCTTGTCGTTCCGCATGCGCTTGGCCGTGACGTTCGTTTCGAAGAGGGAAGAGGACCGCTTTTGACGCCGATCTCGGTTGCCGAGATCATGGCTCTGGAAAGCGATGTGTTTCACGTGAATCTCGAACCGGTCTACGAGACGGTTCGCCGGCTGCGGGCGAAACTGCCTGAGGAAACCACGCTGATCGGCTTCTGCGGCGCGCCCTGGACGGTGGCGACCTACATGATTGCCGGCCATGGGACGCCTGACCAGGCGCCGGCGCGGCTGTTCGCCTATCGCGAGCCGGCAGCGTTTCAACAGCTCTTGAAGGTGTTGGCCGATCATTCGGCCGCCTATCTGATCCGCCAGATTGAAGCCGGCGCCGACGTCGTGCAGATTTTCGACTCCTGGTCCGGCGTTCTCGACGATGCGTCGTTCGACCAGTTCTGCGTCTGGCCGGTGGCCGAGATCGTCAGGCAGGTTCGCGCCGTCCATCCCGATGTGCCGATCATCGGTTTTCCCAAGGGCGCCGGCGCCCGCTACCGGACCTATCGACAGAAGACCGGCGTGACGGGGCTAGGGATCGACTGGACGGTGCCGCTGGCGGCGGCGAAGGATCTGCAGCGCTCGGGTGCGGTCCAGGGCAATCTCGATCCCTTGCGCCTCGTGGCTGGCGGCAAGGCGCTGTCCGACGGCGTCGAGACGATCCTGAAAGCGCTGGGTGAGGGACCGCTGATCTTCAATCTCGGCCACGGCATCACGCCGGAGACGCCGATCGCGCATGTCGAGGCGATGGTGAAACAGGTGAGGAGCGCGACACGCTGATGGCTCAGTCAAATAACACGAAGGACACTGGCAACACCAACAGCACCGGACAGGCGATGATGCGCATGGTCATCAGCATCGTTGTGCTTATCGTGGCGACAGCGCTTTTGTTTTTTATCGCACCGGACAGTTTCTATCCCTGGGCAAAGGCGATCCATATCCTTGCCGTCATTTCCTGGATGGCCGGCATGCTCTATCTGCCGCGGCTGTTCGTCTATCACGTCGATGCCGAGAAAGGGTCGGTGCAGTCGGAGACCTTCAAGGTCATGGAGCGGCGACTGCTGCGCGGCATCATCAATCCGGCGATGATCGTCACCTGGGTGTTCGGTCTGTGGCTTGCCTGGAAAGTCTTTGGATTCCACGGCGGGTGGCTGCATGCCAAGATCGGTTTGGTGCTTCTTCTGTCCGCCGTTCACGGCTATCTCGCCGGCGCGGTGCGCAAATTCGCCGAGGATCGTAACGAAAAACCGGCGAGGCACTGGCGGATCGTCAACGAGATCCCCACATTGCTGATGATCGCTATCGTGATCCTGGTTGTCGTCAAGCCGTTCTGAGGCCGATCAGGCCTTTTAAAACGCGGCTTGCTCTTTCACCCGACCGACGATAAAAGACGGGTCTTCCTTCCCGTCATGCGCCGCCCCTTCATTGTTCTCGGCCGCGCCCGGCATTTGTCGCATCCCGCCGATATTTTTCCCAAAGCTCACCCAGAGTCCGTCTATGCAAGAAATGAAACTTACCGAATTCAAGAACAAGAAGCCGCCAGAGCTGATCGCTTATGCCGAATCGCTCGAGGTCGAGAACGCCAGTGTCATGCGCAAGCAGGAACTGATGTTCGCGATCCTGAAGAAGCTGGCCGCACAGGACGTCGAGATCATCGGCGATGGCGTGGTCGAGGTCCTTCAGGACGGGTTCGGCTTCCTGCGTTCGGCCAACGCCAACTACCTGCCAGGTCCCGATGACATCTACATTTCGCCGTCGCAGATCCGGCGCTTTTCGCTGAAGACCGGCGATACGGTCGAAGGGCCGATCCGCAGCCCGAAAGAGGGCGAGCGCTATTTCGCGCTGCTCAAGGTCAACACCATCAATTTCGACGATCCCGAAAAGATCCGTCACAAGATCCACTTCGACAATCTAACGCCGCTCTACCCGACCTCGCGGCTGAAGATGGAAATGGAGGTCCCGACCTCCAAGGACATCTCGGCCCGCGTCATCGACCTGGTGGCGCCGCTCGGCAAAGGCCAGCGCGCGCTGATCGTCGCGCAGCCGCGTACCGGTAAGACGGTGCTGCTGCAAAACATCGCCCACTCCATCACCACCAATCACCCCGAATGCTATCTGATCGTGCTTTTGATCGACGAGCGGCCGGAAGAAGTGACCGACATGCAGCGCTCGGTGAAGGGCGAGGTTGTCTCCTCGACCTTCGACGAGCCGGCGGTGCGCCACGTGCAGGTCGCCGAAATGGTCATCGAAAAGGCCAAGCGTCTGGTCGAGCATGGCCGCGATGTCGTCATCCTGCTCGATTCCATCACCCGCCTCGGCCGCGCCTACAACACCGTGGTGCCGTCATCGGGCAAGGTGCTGACCGGCGGTGTCGACGCCAACGCGCTGCAGCGGCCGAAGCGCTTCTTCGGTGCGGCCCGTAACATCGAGGAAGGCGGCTCGCTGACCATCATCGCCACCGCGCTGATCGATACCGGCAGCCGCATGGACGAAGTCATCTTCGAAGAGTTCAAGGGCACCGGCAATTCGGAAATCGTGCTCGACCGCAAGGTCGCCGACAAGCGCATCTATCCGGCCATGGATATCCTGAAGTCCGGCACGCGCAAGGAGGACCTGCTGGTTCCGCGCTCGGATCTGCAGAAGATCTTCGTGCTGCGCCGCATCCTGGCGCCGATGGGAACCACCGACGCGATCGAGTTCCTCATCGACAAGCTGAAGCAGACCAAGACCAATGGCGACTTCTTCGATTCGATGAATACGTAACGGTCTGTCCGGACCTTTCCGGCCTGCGAATTGAAACCCCGTTCCGGGAAACCGGGATGGGGTTTTTCATTGCCTGAGGTTAGGTCTGCATTGCCCTGGCGGTAAGTCGCCCAAGTTAGCGCCGCCCCTCATTGCCCTGCCGGGCATTTCTCCCCGCGAAGCGGCTGCGCTATGCGCACATTTTCTTTGACGTGACTGATCAGCCCGGGGCTTGATTGCCGCGTGGTTCCCCCAATCCGTCACTGCTTCGCAGCGCCACCTTTCCCCCCTCCGCAGGGAAAGGAAGGGAGCGTTGCTGGAAGGGCGTTGACGGCAAAGAGCCTGGCGCCTTTCCTCTACCCCGTCGAGCGGGGGGTCCGAAGGACGGGCGAGACCCGTGGCTCGCCCCGGCAGGTGGCTCGGCGAAGCCGAGACGGAGTGGGGGGGGGCGGCCAGCGCCGCATAAGACAATTCATGCGCCAAGCTGCATGCGGGGCAGCGCTGACGCTTGGTATGTGAAGCCAGGGGCCGTCGGCGTAGTCCTCCGGCGCTGCTAGCCACGCCGCAACAGCCGCTCCAATTCTCCTGCATCCGTCACCACTGGCAAACAGACCTGCCCGGTACAAAGCCAGGCACCCACCCTGTCGGTCGGCGGCAGAACCCCACCGGGCAGCAAGGGTCGATTCGTTGCCGAACCGATCGCGGCGATAATGTCGACGCGACGCGGGTCGGGGCATCGATTCGCGACCGGAACAAGCTTGGGATTCGCCATATCGTCTATCAGCACCAGCTTCAGCGGCTCGATCGCCAGCGCGCAGGCATTGACGATGCCGGCCTGGCCATAGGCCTGGTGCGCCGCACGGCCGGCAGCGTGCTCGGCGACCTTCCAGGCTTTTTCCCCGAGGTTGAGGTCGCCGGTGACGGAAGCGAGCCGCGCCAGCGCTGCGATGATCTGGCTGGTGGCTGACGAAATCGCTTCGTCGACATCGCCCCGGATGCGGATCGGCACATCGGTGCTGTCCGAAGCGGTCAGAAAATAGCCTGTGCCCCTTGCGTCGGCGTGCCAATGGTCGAGCTGTTCGATGAATTGCTTCGCTTGGTCGACATAGGTCCAATCGCCCGATGCCTCGAACAGCGAGATCGCCGCATTGGCCATCGCGGCGTAGTCGATAGACAAAGCGGGAAACAGTTTCCGGGCGCCGAGCATGGAATGCGGCAGACGCCTGTCGCGGTTGGCGGAGCTGATATGGGCAAAGGCCCCGGCCGCGGCCTCGATCCAGTCGGGCCGGTTCAGCGAGCGGCCGGCCTCGGCCAGAGCAGCGATCATCAGGCCGTTCCAGTCGGTCAGGGTCTTTGCATCCAGGCCTGGCCGAACCCGCTCTTGCCGGGCGGCGAGAAGCCTTGCCTTTATCGGAATCAATTGCTCGCGATCGGCTACGCCCTGGGCTTGCTGGGCTCTGGTTTGATGGACCACAGGCTTGCCTTCCCAACCATGCGGGCTGGAAAGCGTGAAGTATTTGAAAAACAAGGTTGAATCGTCACCAAGGACGGCTTCGATCTCTTGCTTGCTCCAGGTGTAGAACAGTCCTTCCTCGCCATCGCTGTCGGCGTCGAGGCTGGCGGCGAAGGCGCCGCCATCGACGCGCATCTCGCGCAGCAGCCAGTCGACGGTCTCTTCGATTCGTATCCGGAACAGATCATTGCCGCTGGCCGCGAAAGCCCAGTTGCAGAAGCGGATCAGTTCCGCATTGTCGTAAAGCATCTTCTCGAAATGCGGCACCAGCCATTCCGCGTCGGTCGAGTAGCGGCTGAGTCCGCCGCCAATATGGTCATAGATGCCGCCGCTCAGCATATGTTCGAGGCTGATGAGCACGTCATCGCGGTGGCTGGCATTGCCGTCACGCAGCCAGGACAGCCACAGCGTGAGCATGAACGGGGCGTTGGGGAATTTCGGCGCGCCGCGCAGGCCGCCAAGGTCACGATCGATCATGCCGTCGATGCGGCCGGCGAGGTCGGTGAGCGTGCCGCGGTCGAGGCTTTCCTTGGCGTGCGTGCCGGAAAGCCGCGCTTCGACATGGGAGGTCAGGCCGTCGGCGCTCTGGTGCAGGCTGTCGCGCTTCTCGCGCCAGGCCTTGTCGACCGCTTCCATGACCTGGATGAAGCCCGGGCGGCCATAGCGGGCCTCGCGCGGAAAATAGGTGCCGCCCCAGAACGGCTTGCCGTCCGGTGTCAGGAACATGGTCAACGGCCAGCCGCCTTGCTCGCCCATCGAGGAGAGCGCGGCCATATAGATCTGGTCGATGTCGGGACGCTCCTCGCGGTCGACCTTGATATTGACGAACAGACGGTTCATGACGGCTGCGACGCCGTCATTCTCGAAGCTTTCATGCGCCATGACATGGCACCAGTGGCAGGCGGCATAGCCGATCGAGAGCAGGATCGGGCGGTCGAGCGTCTTGGCTTCTTCGAGCGATGCCGGCGACCAGGCCCGCCAATGGACGGGATTGCCGCTGTGCTGCTGCAGATAGGGGCTGGCCTCTTCGGCAAGCAGGTTTTGCGCGGGCAATGTCACAATGGGCAACTCGGGTTGTCTTGAAGGCGCGAAGCTAGGGCGGTTCAACAGAGCGGGCAAATGATTTCAGGCGATTCGATCGTGGCATTGTCGAGCGGCCGGCTTCCGGCCGGCGTTGCCGTGCTGCGTATTTCCGGCCCGCAGACTCGATTCGTAGTCGAAACGATCGCCGGCGGCATGGTTAAGGCGCGTGCGGCGGTTCTGCGCAAGTTCAGGGCACCGGATGGAACCGTGCTGGACAGCGGTCTTGTCATTTTCTTTCCCGGTCCGGCCAGCT
This sequence comes from Mesorhizobium sp. CNPSo 4671, assembly GCF_057784245.1. Classification (NCBI taxonomy): domain Bacteria; kingdom Pseudomonadati; phylum Pseudomonadota; class Alphaproteobacteria; order Hyphomicrobiales; family Phyllobacteriaceae; genus Mesorhizobium; species Mesorhizobium sp. CNPSo 4671. Next base: position 669,681 of record NZ_JBWLUW010000004.1, read on the forward strand.
TTACCGGTGAGGATGTCGCTGAATTCCATGTCCATGGCGGACGCGCCGTGGTGACCAGGATGCTGGAGATCATCGCTGGTTTTGACGGTGTGAGGCACGCGGAGCCAGGCGAATTCACGCGCCGCGCCTTTCTCAACGGCAAGGTCGACCTGGTTGAGACGGAAGCCTTGGCCGATCTGGTCAATGCCGAGACCGAGGCGCAGCGGCGCTTTGCGGTCCAGAATGCTGAGGGCGTGCAGAGCGCGCTTTATCTGGGCTGGCGTCGCCGGCTGATCCATGCACGCGCCATGATCGAGGCGGAGATCGACTTCGCCGACGAAGACGATGTACCTGGATCCGTTTCGGATACGGTCTGGTCGGATGTCCGGGCGATGGTCGGCGAAATCGATCGCCACATCGCCGGATTTCACGCCGCTGAGATCATCCGCGAAGGCTTCGAGGTCGTTATTCTCGGTGCGCCGAATGCCGGCAAGTCGAGTCTGTTCAACGCTTTGGCGCGGCGCGATGCAGCTATTGTAACGGATGAGCCCGGCACGACCCGTGACCTGCTCGAGGTGACGCTTGATCTCGGCGGGCTGCGCGTCAGGCTGACGGACACGGCTGGTTTGCGGGAAGCGCCGGGTAAGGTCGAAGCGATCGGCATCGAGAAAGCCCGGGCCAAGGCCGGCCGCGCCGATCTCTTGCTGCTGCTGGAAGACATTTTGTCTCCCGGGGATGTCGGTCTACTGCCGGGCAGCGCATCCATGCTGCGGGTTGGCACCAAGCTCGACCTGCTGGATCAGCGAGGGGCTCGAGAAGCGGAGGCTCGATACGATCTCGTTATTTCGGTTGTGAACGGGGTCGGCGTCGAGGCGCTGCTGACAGAGATCGGCCGCCGAGCGGCCGATGCGGCGGGTAAGATTGGCGACATCCTGCCGTCCCGACTGCGTCATGTGGAGCTGCTTGGCGAGGCCAATCACCATCTGCGCCGCGCTACCGGCGATGGCGTCGCAGGCCAGGAACTGCGAGCCGAGGAGTTGCGGTTGGCGGCGGATCGCCTGGGCCGAATCGTTGGCGCGATTGATGTCGAGGACATGCTCGATGTGATTTTCGGGCAGTTCTGCATCGGGAAATGATTCACGTGAAACAATCAGTTGGCCGGAGATCGGCCAGATGTTGGACGCTGACGCATGACCTGTTAATTTGCGAGCACATCAACCATTTTGTCATCCTCGGCTCTGCGCTTTGCGACTGCTCCGCCCGTGGATGACGGAATTGGGCTATGTCGGGAGATTCCGGCCAGTGACTCACGTGAAACAGTCGCGACGGTGACTCAGGTGAAACACTGCTGAACGCCGCCCTCAGCTGTTTCACGTGAAACTTGCCGCGAAGTTTTCTTGACAGCTTGGCCCCGTGGGGACATGTGTCCCTCGATCTTTCGAGTCCAGGAAATTTGAGATGACCGATCACTATGATGTGGTTGTGGTGGGCGGCGGCCATGCGGGGTGCGAAGCGGCCAGCGCCGCAGCGCGCGCGGGCGCCAAAACCGCGCTGGTGACGCTGCGCTTCGACACGATCGGCGTGATGTCTTGCAATCCGGCGATTGGCGGGCTTGGCAAGGGCCATCTGGTCCGCGAAATCGATGCCATGGATGGCTTGATGGGCAGGGTGGCGGATGCGGCCGGCATTCAGTTCCGTTTGCTCAACCGCCGCAAGGGTCCGGCCGTGCGCGGACCGCGCACCCAGGCCGACAGGAAGCTCTATCGCCTTGCCATGCAGGAAGCGATTCGGCAGCAGAACGATCTCGATGTCATCGAGGCCGAGGTTCTGGATTTCGAGATCGACGAAGGACGGATCGCCGCTGTTCTCCTGGCCGACGGCCGCAGGCTTGCCTGCGGTGCGGTGGTGCTTACCACCGGGACCTTCCTGCGCGGCCTCATTCATATTGGCGAGAAGAAGGTCGTCGCCGGGCGCATGAACGAGCAGGCAAGCCTTGGCCTGTCGGCAACGATGGACCGTGCGGGCTTCAAACTCGGACGGTTGAAAACGGGCACGCCACCGCGGCTCGATGGGCGGACGATCGATTGGGCATCGCTCGAAAGCCAGGCGGCGGATGAGGATCCGGTGCCGTTCTCCTTGATGACCGACCGTATCGAGACGCCGCAGATCGAGTGCGGCATCACGCGCACGACTGCTGCCACGCATGCGCTGATCCGCGCCAATCTCGGCCGCTCCGCCATGTACTCCGGTTCGATCGAAGGTGTCGGGCCGCGCTATTGCCCGTCGATCGAGGACAAGATCGTCAAGTTCGGTGACCGCGACGGTCACCAGATCTTTTTGGAGCCGGAAGGGCTCGACGACGACACGGTCTATCCCAACGGGATTTCGACCTCGCTGCCCGAAGATGTGCAGCTCGACATATTGAAAACCATTCCGGGGCTGGAGCGGGCGATCATGCTGCAGCCCGGCTATGCCATTGAATATGATCACGTCGATCCGCGCGAGCTGCATCAAACACTTGAGACCAAGCGCGTCGCCGGGCTGTTTCTCGCCGGGCAGATCAACGGCACGACCGGTTACGAGGAAGCCGCCGGGCAGGGCCTGCTCGCCGGCCTCAATGCGGCGCGTCGGGCGGCGGGCGGCGAGCAGATCGTGCTCAGCCGCACCGAAGCCTATATCGGCGTGATGGTCGACGATTTGACCAGCCGCGGCATCAGCGAGCCCTACCGCATGTTCACGTCGCGTGCCGAATTCCGGCTGTCGCTGCGCGCCGACAATGCTGATGAACGGCTGACGCCGCTGGCGCAGAGGCTCGGGATCGCTTCGGCGCAGCGGATACAGCGCTATGGCGATGTCATGCAGCGGCTCGACGCGGCGCGCGAATTGGCCAGATCGGTGGCGATGACGCCCAATGAAGCGGCGCGGCACGGGCTGGAGATCAACCGCGATGGCGTGCGTCGGTCGGGCTACGAGCTGCTGGCCTATCCCGATGTCGACGTCGCCTGGCTGGCCAGGATCGAGCCGAGGTTCGGCGCCATCGATGCCAAGACGGCCGAGCGGCTCGAAACGGAGGCGAAATATTCGGTCTATCTCGACCGCCAGAAGAGCGATGTCGCGCATATCCGCCACGAGGAGAGCCGGCTGATCCCCGAGACCGTCGACTTCGCCGGCGTGCCCGGCCTGTCCAATGAACTGAAGCAGAAGATGGCGGTGCGGAGGCCCCGCTCTATCGCCGATGCCCAACGCATGGAGGGCATGACGCCGGCGGCACTGGCAATCATTGTCGCCCATGTCCGGCATCATGAGAGCGCGCAGAGAGTCGTTGCGTGAGCTCTTTCTCCCTAGAGAGCCTGCAGGACGCGGCCGGCCCGGTTTCACGTGAAACATTCGATCGCCTGGTGGCGTTCGAAGAGATGTTCCAGAAATGGAACCGCAGCATCAATCTCGTGGCGCAGTCGACCGCAGGCGACGTCTGGCAGCGCCATATCCTCGACAGCGCGCAGCTGGCGCGCATAGAGCCCAATGCCACGCGTTGGGTCGACATTGGTTCGGGCGGTGGATTTCCGGGCCTGGTGATAGCTTTCTTGCTTGCTGAGCGCTCCGGGGCCAGCATCGATCTGGTGGAAAGCAACCGGAAAAAAGCGTCGTTCCTGCAGACCGTCATCGGCCAGTTCAGCCTGCCGGCACGGGTTGTCGCGCGCCGCATCGAGGACAGCCATGCGCTTGTTTCGCAACCGCAAATCGTCACGGCGCGGGCTTTGGCCTCGCTTTCGGTCTTGTTCGATCTGTCGGCACCGTGGCTGACGTCCGGCGCACGCGGGTTGTTCCACAAAGGCCGGGATTATCGCGCCGAAGTGCAAGAAAGCGTTAACCGATGGGCCTTCGATCTGGTAGAACATCCCAGTGTGACGGACCCCCATGGCGTCATCCTGGAACTGTCTGACCTGCGACCTGTCTGATCCCGATCTGTCGGGCCATTTGGCGACCCAAAATGAATTTCTGGCATAAACCCATGATGAAGAACGGCCCCCGAATCATCACCGTAGCCAACCAGAAGGGCGGGGTCGGCAAGACCACCACCGCCATCAATCTGGCCACCGCTTTGGCCGCGATCGGCGAAAAGGTGCTGATCGTCGACCTCGATCCGCAAGGCAATGCCAGCACCGGCCTCGGCATCGACCGCAAGGACCGGACGGTCTCGTCCTACGATGTGCTGACCGGCGAGCTGGAGCTGGAAGCCGCGGCCATCCCGACCGCTGTGCCCGGCCTGTCGATCGTGCCGTCGACGCTCGACCTGCTTGGCATCGAAATGGAGATCGCCTCGGCGCCCGACCGGGTGCTGCGGCTGCGCAACGCCTTGAATGCCGCAACGGCGCGTGCTGCCGGCTTCGGCTATGTGCTGATCGACTGCCCGCCCTCGCTCAATCTTCTCACGCTCAATTCGATGGCGGCGGCCGATTCGGTGCTGGTGCCGCTGCAGTGCGAGTTCTTCGCGTTGGAAGGCTTGAGCCAATTGCTGGAAACCGTCGAACAGGTGCGCCGCTCGATCAATCCGGAGCTCACCATCCAGGGCATCGTGCTGACAATGTATGACGGCCGCAACAATCTCGCCAACCAGGTGGTGCAGGATGTGCGCCAGCATATGGGCGACAAGGTCTACGAGACCATCATTCCGCGCAATGTGCGGGTGTCGGAGGCGCCGTCCTACGGCAAGCCGGCGATCCTCTACGATCTGAAGTGTTCGGGCAGCCAGGCCTATCTGCAACTGGCCTCGGAAGTGATCCGCCGCGAGCGCAAATTGCGCGCCGCTTGATTAGATCGGGTGCATAATTAACAGCCGATTCGATACCGAAACGATCTGAAGACAATCATCTAAAATAGACTTGGAATAGAGATGAGCGAAGACCTTTCGAGGAAAAGACTGGGCCGTGGCCTGGCGGCACTGATCGGCGAGATCGATCGCCCGGCGGCACCGGAAAAGCCGGGCATGAGCGCTGACGGCAAGGTGCCGATCGAGTTCCTCAGTCCGAACCCGAAAAATCCGCGCCGGCATTTTGGCGACGCCGAACTGACCGACCTTGCCCAGTCGATCCGCGAACATGGCGTGGTGCAGCCGGTGGTGGCGCGGCCGTCGCCGACGCAGGCGGGCCGCTACGAGATCATCGCCGGCGAGCGGCGCTGGCGGGCGGCGCAGCGTGCCGGGCTGAACGAGATCCCGGTCATCATCCGCGAGGTCAATGACCGCACCGCGCTTGAGCTGGCGATCATCGAGAACGTCCAGCGCGCCGATCTCAACGCGGTCGAGGAGGCGCAGGGCTATCAGCAGCTGATCGACGAGCACGGCTACACCCAGGCCGATCTCGGCAATGTCATCGGCAAGAGCCGCAGCCATGTCGCCAACACGCTGCGGCTGCTGAAGCTGCCGGAGGTGATCCGCGACATGCTGGTCGACGGCGCGCTGTCGGCCGGCCACGCCCGCACGCTGGTGACGGCCGAGGATCCGGCCGGCCTTGCCAAGCGCATCGTCGAGGAAGGGCTTTCGGTGCGCCAGGCCGAGGCGCTGGCGCAGATGCCGGCCGGCCCGACGCCGGCCAAGCCAAAACAGGCGCAGGCCGCGCCGGAAAAGGACACCGACACGCTGGCGCTGGAAAAGCTGCTGACCGACACGATCGGCATGATCGTGGCCATCGATCACAAAGGCAAGGGCGGCGAGCTGCGGGTGTCCTATCGCTCGCTGGAGCAGCTGGATGAGCTGTGCCGGAGATTGAAGCAGGAGCGGTAGGTGGTTGAGGCCACGCGATATTTAGCCGGCAAATGAGGTTAGGCTTAAGCGGCTGATATATCGGTGATAGACAGCGCGCCCGCTACCCCAAGCTTCTAACGGAAACGCGCTAACCCTGCTGATCTATCAATGATGGGAGGATATCTGCGATGGATCGGCCGCGTCCTTGCGCTTTGCCACGCGTCGGCGAATTGCCGGGATGATGAAGCCGCTGTTTATAAACTGACCCAAGGCAATGCCCCAAAACAACCCCCACCAGTGTAGCTTCGGGTTTGGCGACGGGGCGTAACAGAGGAAGGTCGCTACGATCGCAGCGAGAAACAAACACCCCCCGCAAAATCCTGCCCAGTGCGCCAGATTGTTTGCGGTGTACTTCATGCCGCGAAACTACCACGGTTAAGGGCAGGCCGCTACGCTGCCCCTGGCCACATTGGTGATCGGCCAATCGCCAACCACTACACAGCCCTCGCGCTCGCAGCTTGACAGTACCGGACAACGGCGTAACCTCAATTAGATATGGCTTATATTGGTTGCCCTGGCGTGCCGGTCCATCGCGGCGAGGGCTGTTTGCCATTCCTGCGATCGTCGTGAGATGGCACCGCCTCGCCACAGCGATATGCCGATGCGCCTGACGCAAGTGGGGAGGTGCAAATGGCAGTCCGTTGGCAATTGTCCGGAAGTTACTTCGAAAATTGCAGCTGCGATGTCGTCTGTCCTTGTCTGCTGTCCACCAACGCGCAGCTGACATCGAAGCCGACGAGAGGCGTTTGCGACGTCGGTCTGGTCTTTCATATCGATACGGGCAATTACGGCGATGTTCGCTTGGATGGGCTCAGTGTCGCCATGGTCGCGCACACGCCGGGTCCGATGGCGGACGGCAATTGGACGGCCGCCGCCTATATCGACGAACGCGCCGATGACAGGCAAACCGAGGCGCTGGGCGCCATTTTCACCGGCGCCGCGGGTGGCCCCATGGCGGTGCTGGCACCCATGATCGGCACGAACCTTGGCGCGAAGAAGGTGCCGATAGACTACCGGATAGACGGCAAGAAGCGGTCGGCGGAGATTGCGGGCGTCATGCATATGGCGGTCGAGCCGCTGCCGACCATGCGCGAGGACGGGCAGATGTGGGCGGCCACCGGCCATCCTGTCAATCCCGACTGGCTCGCTCTGGCGATGGGGTCGCAAGGCAGTACATTCAGCGACCATGGCATGAGCTGGGACAATTCCCGCCGCAACGGACATTACGCCCCGATCCATTGGTCCGGCCAGCAGTAGACGTTGGCCGCATAGCACGGGACGTATCCGTCCATGGCGCAAACGTTGCAGCGATACATCATTCTCGCGCTGCTGATCGCGATCGCCGCGGCGGCGTGGACCCTGCTTGTCCGGCAGCAGACGGGCATGGACGCCGACATGGCCATGGACATATACGCGCTCACCATGGGCATGAGGGCGCCGCTGTTTCTTACCGTCTGGATGATCATGATGATTGCCATGATGTTTCCGACGGCCGCGCCGATGATCCTGACGTTTCACCAGGTCCAGGCCGGCAAACAGGGCCGGGGCGAGACCTTTGTCTCGAGCTGGGTGTTCGTGGCCGGGTACATGCTGGTCTGGGGGGTGATGGGTGTCATCGCCTTTGCCGGTGCGGCGGGTGCGGAGATGCTTGCCGGACGTGTGGGATTGTCCACGGCGGCGGCCGCACGCATCGGCGGCGCGCTGCTGATGATTGCCGGCGCCTATCAACTCTCGCCCCTGAAGGATCTGTGTCTGGCCAAATGCCGCACGCCGATCGGCTTCATCCTGACCTCATGGCGCGATGGTTACTGGGGCGCGGTTCGCATGGGCCTGGAGCATGGGCTTTTCTGCCTGGGCTGCTGCTGGCTTTTGTTTCTTGCCCTGTTTCCGCTCGGGATCATGAATGTCGCCGCCATGGCCGTGGTCACCTTGCTGATCTTTGCGGAAAAGACCCTGCCGTCGGGAGATCGGATCGCAAAGGTGTCGGGTGTCGCTCTGCTGCTTTACGGCGCGGTGGTGCTGGTCTTTCCGCAGGCGCTGCCGACCTTCCAGCCAGCGGGCGCCATGATGATGAATTGATCAGCACTCGACGCCGAAAAGGAGAGGATCGCTCTCCTATCGCTGCCCCAGCCTCGCGCTTTCCACCGCAATACCGAGCAGCGCCTGCCGTGCCAGCGCGACCGAAAGATCCGGCCGCCGCCGCGTCTGCAGCACCGCGGTCTGCAACCGGGTCAGCGCGCGGCTGAGGGCTTCGCTGCTCCAGCGCTCCAGCGCCTTTTCCACCAGCTTGCGCCTGGAGAAGAAAACCGGCGGGCGTGCGGCCGCAACGACCGAGGCGGCGTTGCGGCCGGCAGAATCCATCTGGCCGCGCATGACCTGGATCTGCTGCAATTGCCGCATCGCCGAGGACAGCACCAGGAAGGGCGGGCCGCCGGACTGGCAGTGGCGGGTGAAGGCGGTGTCGAAATCGCCGACCTTGCCTTCGAGCAGCGCGTCAACAGCGTCGTCGAAGGAGGTGCCGGACACGTCGCCCGACATGGCTCTCACCTCGTCGAGCCCGATCTCCTTCTGGCCGTGCGCGTAAAGGATGAGTTTTTCGATTTCGCCGCGCGAGGCCAGCCGGTCGCCGCCGAGATTGCGGCGCAGCGCTTGTCTGGCCTCCAGCGTCATCGACATGCCGGCCTTGCGCAGCTCATCGTCGATGACCGTGTCGATGTCGCGGGCCTCGTCGGCGTAGCAAGGCAGCGCCATGGCGATGTCCGCGCCCTCGACCACGGCGCGCAGGCCGACGCCCTTCTTGAGATCGCCGGCCTCGATCAGGATGATGGCATCGCGCGCGGGTTCCGCCGTCAGCGCCTTGACGTCCTCGGCCAGCGCCTTCTGGCCGGTGGCATTGCGCACCCAGAGCAGCCGCCGGTCGGAAAACATCGGCACGGTGCGGGCCTCATCCAGCAGCCGGCCCTCGTCGCGGTCGACCTCCGAACCCTCGAGCCGGACCACGGAGAAGGGATCGTCGAGCGGCAGGCCGGTCTTTTCGGCAAACGCCTTTGCCCGCTCGGAAACGAGACCGCGATCGGGGCCGTAGAGCAGGACGATGGAGAAGCGCGGGTCAGGCCGCGCGAGCCAGGAATCGACCTCGAAAGCTTTCTTCTGTGCCATGGTGGGTGGTTAGCATGATGTGGGGTTGGGGTGAATGGCGATCGGCACCGACGCTCTTTTCCTTCTCCCCTTGCGGGAGAAGGTGGATCGGCGCGTTAGCGCCGAGACGGTTGAGGGGTGGGTGACGGATCGTCGTCCTTGCCAAGCTGGAGCACCCCTCGTCCGACCTCACTTCGTGAGGCCACCTTCTCCCGCAAGGGGAGAAGGGAAGGTGCGCCGCACAAATCGCCTTATCTGGCGAAAACCCCTGCCCAACCTTGCGCCAAATTGCGCGCTTCCCCTCAACATCGACAAGAAATTTCGCGGACATATCTACATCTTGTGCAGGGGAGGCTGGATCGGCCGGCGCGGCCGGTCCGATGACCTTCGACGAATTCGCACTGGACGCGCGGATGTGCAAATATCCTTGGCTAGGAATATTGGGGCCAGGCAACATTGGAGGACGAAGGTCATGGCCGATGCTGGGATGTTGCGTTTCCACGTTCCGGAGCCGGAAGTGCGGCCGGGCGGCATGCCCGATTTCTCCAACGTGACCATCGCCGCGGCCGGCTCGGTGCCGCGGCCAGACATCGATGTCGATCCGCGCACCATCCGCGACATGGCGTTCTCCATCATCCGCGTGCTGAACCGCGATGGCGAGGCGGTCGGGCCGTGGGCCGGGCTGCTCTCCAACGAGGAACTGCTGGAAGGTCTGCGCCACATGATGACGCTGCGGACCTTCGACGCCCGCATGCAGATGGCGCAGCGCCAGGGCAAGACCTCCTTCTACATGCAGCATCTCGGCGAAGAGGCGGTGAGCTGCGCCTTCCGCAAGGCGCTCGCCGCGGGCGACATGAACTTCCCGACCTATCGGCAGGCAGGCCTGCTCATCGCCGACGGCTATCCGATGGTCACGATGATGAACCAGATCTATTCCAACGAGGCCGACCCGCTGAAGGGCCGGCAGCTGCCGATCATGTATTCGTCGAAGGAGCATGGCTTCTTCTCCATCTCCGGCAATCTGGCGACGCAGTACATCCAGGCGGTCGGCTGGGCGATGGCTTCGGCGATCTCGAACGATTCCAAGATTGCGGCGGCCTGGATCGGCGACGGCTCGACGGCGGAATCGGATTTCCACTCGGCGTTGGTGTTCGCCTCCACCTACAAGGCGCCGGTCGTGCTCAATGTCGTCAACAATCAGTGGGCGATCTCGACCTTTCAAGGCATAGCGCGTGGCGGTTCCGGCACCTTCGCGGCGCGGGGCCTCGGCTTCGGCATTCCGTCGCTGCGCGTCGACGGCAATGATTATCTCGCCGTCCACGCGGTGGCGAAATGGGCGGCCGAGCGGGCGCGGAAGAATCTCGGGCCGACGCTGGTCGAATATGTCACCTACCGCGCCGGCGCCCATTCCAGCTCGGACGATCCGTCGGCCTACCGGCCGAAGACCGAATCCGACGCCTGGCCGCTCGGCGATCCGATCGTGCGGCTGAAGAACCATCTGATCGGGCTCGGCGTCTGGTCGGACGAGCGGCACGCGCAGGCCGAGGCGGAAATCCTCGACACGGTGATCGCGGCGCAGAAGGAGGCCGAAAGCCACGGCACGCTGCATGCCGGGGGCAAGCCGTCGACGCGCGACATGTTCGAAGGGCTCTATGCCGAGATGCCGCCGCATCTCAGGCGCCAGCGCCAGCAGGCGGGAGTCTGAGCCATGCCAAGACGGACCATGATCGAGGCTATTCGTGATGCCATGGACGTGTCGATGGCGCGTGACGAAAAGGTCGTTGTGTTCGGCGAGGATGTCGGCTTCTTCGGCGGCGTCTTCCGTTGCACGCAAGGCCTGCAGGCCAAATACGGCAAGAGCCGATGCTTCGACGCGCCGATCAACGAATCCGGCATTGTCGGTTCGGCCATCGGCATGGCGGCCTATGGGCTAAAACCCTGCGTGGAAATTCAGTTTGCCGACTACATGTATCCGGCCTACGACCAGCTGACCCAGGAAGCCGCCAGGCTGCGCTACCGTTCGAATGGCGATTTCACGTGCCCGATCGTGGTGCGCATGCCGACCGGCGGCGGCATTTTTGGCGGCCAGACGCACAGCCAGAGTCCCGAGGCTTTGTTCACCCACGTGTCGGGGCTGAAGACGGTGGTGCCGTCCAACCCGCATGACGCCAAGGGGCTGCTGATCGCGGCGATCGAGGACCCCGATCCGGTCATCTTCCTCGAGCCGAAACGGCTCTACAACGGCCCGTTCGACGGCCATCACGACCGGCCGGTGACGCCCTGGTCGAAGCATGAGCTCGGCGAGGTCGCCGACGGCCACTATACCGTGCCGCTCGGCAAGGCGGCGATCCGCAGGGCCGGCTCCGCGATTACCGTGCTCGCCTATGGCACCATGGTCTATGTCGCGCAGGCCGCGGCCGAAGAGACCGGCATCGATGCCGAGATTATCGATCTCAGAACGCTGTTGCCGCTCGACCTCGACACCATCGTCGCCTCGGTCAAGAAGACCGGGCGCTGCGTCGTCGTGCATGAGGCAACGCTGACTTCCGGCTTCGGCGCCGAGCTGTCGGCGCTGGTGCAGGAAAACTGTTTCTATCACCTGGAGGCGCCGGTGGCGCGGGTCGCCGGCTGGGACACGCCCTATCCGCACGCGCAGGAATGGGACTATTTCCCGGGTCCCGCCCGGGTCGGCCGCGCCCTAGTTGAAACCATGGAGGCCTGACATGGGCGAGCACATCATCAAGCTGCCCGATGTCGGCGAAGGCGTTGCCGAGGCCGAACTCGTCGAGTGGCACGTCAAGGTCGGCGACATGGTGCGCGAGGACACTGTGCTCGCCGCCGTGATGACCGACAAGGCGACGGTCGAGATTCCGTCGCCCGTCGATGGCGAGATCCTGTGGCTGGGCGCAGAGATCGGCGACACGGTGGCGATCGGCTCGCCGATCGTGCGGTTGAAGGTGGCGGGCGAGGGCAATGTAAAGCCGCAAAGCGGTGAGGTGGAAGCGGTGGCCGCCGAGCCGCCGGCCAAGCTTCCGACGCCAAAGCCCGAGAGCGCAGCGCCAGCCGCAACGACCAAGCCAAAGGCCGCCGCTCCGGAGGCGAAACCCGCGCCGACCGTTTCGAAAAGCACCGGGAAAACGTCCGTCTCCGGCGCGCCGCGTCCGGAGGGTGAAAAACCGCTGGCGTCGCCGGCCGTGCGTCTGAGGGCGAAGGAGGCCGGCATCGATCTCAGGCAGGTCGCGGGAAGCGGCCCGGCCGGGCGCATCGGCCATGAGGACATCGAGGCGTTCCTGGCGCGTGGGCCGCAGGTCGCCAAGGCATCGCGCCTGGCGCGCAACGACGCCGTCGAGGATATCAAGGTCGTTGGTCTCAGGCGCAAGATCGCCGAGAAGATGACGCTGTCCAAGTCGCGCATCCCGCACATCACCTATGTCGAGGAGATCGACGTCACCGCACTCGAGGATTTGCGTGCCGCGCTCAACAAGGAGAAGCGTCAGGACAGGCCGAAGCTGACGCTGCTGCCGTTCCTGATGCGGGCGATGGTCAAGGCGATCGCTGAACAGCCCCAGCTCAATTCGTTGTTCGACGACGAGGCCGGCATCATCCACCAGTATGGCGGCATCCATATCGGCATCGCCGCGCAGACGCCGTCGGGGCTGGTGGTGCCTGTCGTCAAGCATGCCGAGGCGCGCGACATCTGGGATTGCGGCGCCGAGGTCAACAGGCTGGCGGAAGCCGCCAAGTCCGGCACGGCGACGCGTGACGAACTGTCCGGCTCGACCATCACCATCACCTCGCTTGGCGCCATGGGCGGCATCGCGACGACGCCGGTCATCAACCATCCGGAAGTGGCAATCATCGGTGTCAACAAGATGATGGTGCGGCCGGTGTGGGACGGCACGCAGTTCATCCCGCGCAAGATGATGAATTTGTCGTCGAGCTTCGACCACCGGGTGATCGACGGCTGGGAAGCGGCGGTGTTCATCCAGCGGATCAAGGCGCTGCTTGAAACGCCGGCGCTGATTTTTGTGGATTGAGGGTGATGGCTTTGGCTCGGTCACCGCTGACAAGTTCCTGGCTGCCGAGCGGTGCCGCCTGTGATTGGCTCCGGTCCTCCACGCGTTCGTCATCCTCGGGCTTGACCCGAGGATCCATGCCGCGACCGACGTCGAATGGTGCGGCGGAGCAGAATTCTGCGCCGTTGCAACGCACGAACGTCACGGCATGGATCCCGGGGTCTACGCGCGTCGCTACGCTCCTTGCTCCGCCCCAGGATGACGAAGGCGCGAGCGCCTCGGCCAATCCGAGACGTAAGCGATACGGCACGAAGGCAAGGCGACCGATCGAGGTGCCAAGATGAAAGAAATCTCCTGCAAGCTGCTCGTCATCGGCGCCGGTCCGGGCGGCTATGTCTGCGCGATCCGCGCGGGCCAGCTCGGCGTCGATACGGTTATCGTCGAGGCCGGCAAGCCGGGCGGCACCTGTCTCAATGTCGGCTGCATCCCGTCCAAGGCGCTGATCCATGCGGCGGAGGAGTTCGAGAAGGTCGCGCATATGGCCGGCGGCAAGAGCCCGCTCGGCATCTCGGTCTCGGCACCGGTGCTCGACCTCCGCAAAACCGTCGCCTGGAAGGACGGCATTGTCAGCCGGCTCAACAGCGGCGTCGCTGGCCTCTTGAAGAAGGCCGGCGTGAAGACCGTTCATGGCTGGGCGACGTTCCGCGACGGCAAGACCGTCGAGGTCGAGACCGAGACGGGAAGCCAGGTGATCCACGCGGAGACGATCGTCATCGCCACCGGCTCGGCGCCGGTCGAGCTGCCGTTCCTGCCCTTTGGCGGGCCTGTGATCTCGTCGACGGAAGCGCTGGCGCTAGGCGAAGTGCCGCAAAAACTCGCGGTGGTCGGCGGTGGCTATATCGGTTTGGAGCTCGGCATGGCCTTCGCGAAAATGGGCGCGGAGGTGACTGTGGTCGAGGCCCTGCCGCGCGTGCTGGCTCAGTACGATGCCGAGCTCACCCGGCCGGTGGTCAAGCGGCTCGCCGCGCTCGGTATCGAAGTGATGCTCGGCGCCAAGGCGAAGGGGCTGTCGACCAAGGGCGACGCGCTGCTGGTCGAGACGGCGGACGGCAAGAATGCCGAGGTTGCGGCGGACAAGATCCTGGTGACGGTCGGCCGCAAGCCGGTGACCGAAGGCTGGGGCCTCGACCAGATCGACCTCGACATGTCAGGCAAATTCATCCGCATCGACGACCAGTGCCGCACCTCGATGCGCGGCATCTACGCCATCGGCGACGTCACCGGCGAACCGATGCTGGCGCATCGCGCCATGGCGCAAGGCGAAATGGTCGCCGAGATCGCCGCCGGCCACAAGCGCAGCTGGGACAAGCGCGCAATTCCCGCCGTCTGTTTCACCGATCCCGAGCTGGTGACGGCAGGGCTGTCGCCGGAAGAGGCCAAGGCTCAGGGCGAGATCAAGATCGGCCTGTTCCCGTTCGCCGCCAACGGACGGGCGATGACCAAGCTCGGCGAGGACGGTTTCGTGCGCGTCGTTGCCCGCGCGGACAACCATCTGGTGCTCGGCATCCAGGCGGTCGGGCAGGGCGTGTCGGAACTGTCGGCAGCGTTCGGGCTAGCGCTGGAGATGGGCGCGCGGCTGGAGGATATCGCCGGCACCATCCATGCACATCCGACGCAGGGCGAGGGCTTCCAGGAAGCGGCGCTGAAGGCGCTCGGCCACGCGCTGCATATTTAGAGGGCTAGGCTTTCCCTTCTCCCCTTGTGGGAGAAGGTGTCGCCGAAGGCGACGGATGAGGGGTGCTCCAGCTTGGCATTGGGTTCGAAATCGCCGCCTCACTCCGCTGGAACACCCCTCATCCGTCTCGGCGCTATCGCGCCGATCCACCTTCTCCCACAAGGGGAGAAGGAAAAGGTGCCGCCGCTTCAGCTCGCGAGCCGGCTCACCATCTCGTGCTGCGCATAGGCGCGGCCAAAACGGTTGGCCAAAAACGCATCCAGCGCGATGTCTTCCTGCTTGACGAAGCCGGTTGCCGGCAGGCTGCCGTCGGCCAGCATGTCGAGTACGGCGCAGATGCCGGACGCCGTGGTGATCTGGATGGCACTGCGGACCTGGTTGCCGACGCGCTGCGAATAGATCTTGTTGGCGTAGGTCTCCTGCAGCAGGCGGCCGTTGCGGCGGCCGGAAACGGTGACGAAGACGATGACCACGTCTTGCAGCGTCGCCGGCAGGGCGCTTTCAAAGATGTCCTTCAGCACGTCGCGGCGGTGGCGCAGGCCAAGATCGTTGAGCAGCGCCTTCATGATCGCGGCATGGCCGGGATAGCGGATGGTGCGGTAGTTCAGCGTGCGCACCTTGCCCTTCAGCGTCTCGGCCAAAGTGCCCAGCCCGCCAGACGTGTTGAACGCCTCGTAGGTGACGCCGTCGAGCGAGAATTCCTCGCGCTCCTCCAGCGGCGGCACTTCGATCAGCTCGCCCTCGACGATCGCTTCGCAAGGCTCGCAATATTCGTTGATGACGCCGTCGGTGCTCCAGGTGAGATTGTAGTTCAGGGCGTTGGACGGGTATTGCGGCAGCGCGCCGACGCGCATGCGCACGCTTTCCAGGCTGTCGAAACGGCTGGCGAGATCATTGGCGACGATCGAGATGAAGCCCGGGGCCAGGCCGCATTGCGGGATGAAGGCGGTCTTGGCCGAACACGCCAATTCCTTGACGCGGCGGGTCGAGACGACATCCTCGGTGAGGTCGAGATAATGCACGCCCGCGCTTGCCGCCGCTTCGGCGATGCGCGTAGTGAGGTGGAAGGGGGCGGCGCTCAGCACCGCGAACTTGCCGGCCAAGGCTGCCTCAAGCGTGCCGGGAGCGGCAATGTCAAGTTCGAGCGTCTCGACGCCGGCGGGCACTTCGGCCGCGGCAAGCTGCGCCGCCGAGCGGTCGACGAGGGTGACATGGTAGTCGCCGGTCGCGGCGAGCATCCCGGCGATGGTCGAGCCGATCTTGCCGGCGCCGACGATAACGATGTTGTTCATGGTCAAATACCCCTGCCAATTTCGATTTGACCGGAATGATCGCAGCTTGCCTGTCGAAAGGAAGCGTGAAATCCTGCAGAATGAAACCTATTTTTAGGTGATCTGCCGAAGGGATTCGTCGAAATGCTCAGTGAAGCCGAACAGGCATTGCTTTCCCTACTGCGTTCCAACGCGCGGGCCTCGACGGCCGAACTGGCGCGGCAGCTCGGTGTGTCGCGCACGACGGTGCAGAGCCGGATCGAGCGGCTGGAACAGCGCGGCATCATATCAGGCTACGGCGTCAAGCTCGCCGCTGACTATGAGCAGGGGCTGGTCAAGGCGCATGTGCTGCTCACCGTCACGCCGAAGCTTGCCGACAAGGTGGTGCGGGCGCTGCAGGCGCTGCCGCCGGTCAGGACGCTGCACTCGGTCAGCGGCAATTTCGACATGATCGTCATCGTCGATGCGCCGTCGATCCGCGATCTCGACGCGCTGCTCGACCAGATCGGCGCCATGGATGGGGTCGAGCGGACCTCTTCGTCGATCATCCTGTCGACGCGCATCGACCGCTGAATGCCAGGGCCCTTACCAATTTGTATAGCCCCGGCAAGGCGGCAGTATTCTCCATCAGGCACAGTCGCCCATGACATGCTGCGGCAGCCTGGATCCCCGGCGTCAAAAGCCAGTCGCATAGGGAGTTCGTCATGCAGGGTCGTCGCCATTCCTCAGCCTACTGGATCCGTGTCGCCATGCCCGCGGCGCTGCTGGCCATGGTCTGCTTGCTGCTGATCCTGTCCCGGTACCCTACGGTCGTCGACGAGCGCTCCTACCTGTTCTGGATCTGGTGATCTTGCCGCACTCGGCCGCCTTACGGGCGGTAAGGTGACGAATTTGCCGACTAATCTACCGCCAGGGGAAAGCTCACCACCACGGCGAGGCCAGGCTGACAGTCCTCCAACGTGATCGATGCCCCGTGCAGATCGGCGATGGCCCTGACCAGACTGAGGCCGAGGCCGCTTCCAGGTGTCGAGCGGCTGTGGTCGAGACGGTAGAGCCGCTGGAAGACGTTTTCACGTTTGTCGGCGGGAATGCCCGGCCCATTGTCGGCGACGCCGGCAAGCATACGATCGCCCTGGCGCGCCACCGACAGTTTGATCGTCGTGCCGGGCGGGCAATGGCGCAGCGCATTCTCGACCAGATTGGCGAACATCTGCGTCAGCAGTTCCGGATCGCCGTGGATGCGGTCGGCGGTCTGATGCAGCTCGACCGACGACAGCGATTTGCCGTCATCCTCGGCCACGTCGGCGTAGATCTCGGCGATGGTTTGCAGGATCTCGCCCAGGTCGACATCGGTGAAGCGCGCCTTGCGCGCGCCGGCCTCGATCTGCGCGATGCGCAGCAGCGCGTCGAAGGTCTCGTTGATCTGATGGCCCTCGGCGCGCGCATCGGCCAGGTCGCCGGCAACGTCGCGATCCTGCGCGGCCTTGTCGGCCGCCCCCTCCAGGATCATCTGCAGCCGGTTGAGCGGCGTCTTCAAATCATGCGCGATGTTGGCGCTGACCTGTTTCATGCCGTCGACCAGACCCGACAGGCGGTCGAGCGCCGCATTGACCTGGCTGGAGACGATGTCGATGTCGTCGCCCTTGCCGGTCAGCGGAATGCGGGCATCGAGCCGGCCATGCGAGACATCGACCATGGTGGCGGCAATGCCGTCGAGACGGCGCTGGACGCGTGAGGCCAGCAACGCACCGCCGGTGACCGCCAGCCCGGTGATGATCAAGGTGGCCCAGCCGAAGCTCATCAGCATGATCGTCTCCAGTTCCTCCGTCTCGGACAGGCTGATGGCAATCGTCAATGTGTCGCCGCCGACCGCGCCCGAATAGGCGCGGTATTCGGTACCCTTGGGCAGGCCGGGCATTTCGGCGCCGAAATTTGAAAAGCCGTCGGGAAGGCCAGCCGCGGTGAAATTGCCGGCCAGACGGTTGCCGGCGGCGTCAGTCAGCGAAAACAGCTGTTCCTTCTTCGGGCTGCGCATGGAGTGGCTATCAACGGTCTCCACCAGCTCCTTGGGATCACTGTCGGCATAGGTCGCGGCGATGACGGCGTAGGTTTCCTTGATGGTGTCGTCGAGCTGCTCGGCCAGATCGGCGCTCATCATCTGGTAGACGATGGCGCCCGACAGCACGAAGGCCAGCATGAACAGGAAGCCGAATGTCAGCGCGAGCCGGAACGGCGTGCTGCGCAGCAGGCGGGACCAGGTTCCGGTCATGGCGCGAGCGGTGCGTGCAGGCTGTAGCCGGTGTTGCGGACGGTGTGGAGGAGCTGGGTTTCGAACGGCTTGTCGATCTTGGCTCGCAGCCGGCTGATATGGGTCTCGACGACGCTGGTCTTGGGATCGAAATGGAAGTCCCAGACGCGCTCCAGAAGCATGGTGCGGGTGATCACGCGGCCTTCGCCACGCATCAGCACCTCGAGCAGGCTGAATTCGCGCGGCTGCAGGTCGATCGGCTGGCCCTGGCGGGTGACGCGCCGCATGATGAGGTCCATTTCGAGGTCGCCGACCCGCAGAACCGTCTTCTGCTCCTGCGCCGCCGGCCGCCGGCCGAGCGCATGGATGCGGGCAAGCAGCTCGGAAAAGGCGAAGGGCTTGACCAGATAGTCGTCGCCGCCGGCCTCCAGCCCCTCGACGCGATCGTCGATGCCGCCGATGGAGGTGAGAAAGATCGCCGGCGTGCGCACGCCGGCGGCGCGCGCCGCCTTGACCATCGACAGGCCATCGAGACCCGGGATCATGCGGTCGGCGACGATCACGTCGTAGCCGCCGCTGGTCGCGGCGAAAAGCGCGTCATGGCCGTTGCGCAGGAGGTCGCAGACATGGCCGGCCTCGGTCAGCCCCTTCACGATATAGTCCGCCGTCCTGTGGTCGTCCTCGACAAGAAGAAGTCGCATCGCTGTTCCGGTTGATTGCCGATATCGGGCACAGGCTATCACCGGCATGCCCCCGTTCCTAGGATGGCAGGATGGCCGAGGCCTAATCCGACTCCAGCAGGATCTCGTCGGCATCGTCGGCGGTTTTCTTCAGCGTCATGTAGAGAACCAGCGCAGCGATGCAGCCCAGGAAGATCAGGCTGGTGAAGGTGGTGCCGAAGCCGAGGCCGCCATATTCGGCCGGTTGCGACAGAAGATCGCCGAAGGAGGCGCCGAGCGGCCGCGTCAAGATGTAGGCGAGCCAGAAGGCCAGGATGGCGTCGAGATGGATGAGGTAATAGGCGAGCGCGATCAGCGCGATGACGCCGCCGAACATGAGGCCCGACTGGAGATACCCCATTTCAAAACGCTCGGAGACGAGATCGCCGGCGGCGGTGCCGAGCGAGAAGGTGAACAGGATCGCCAGCCAGTAGAAGATCTCGCGCCGCGTGGTGAAGATGGTGTGGATCGACAGCGTCCGCTCGCTGGCGTACCAGACCGCGAAGGTCGCCGCGAGCGTGACCGAGAAGGCAATCGTCGTCGTCTGCAGGCGCACGCCGAAAGTGTCGACGAGGTTGTCGGTGATGAGCGTGCCGACGACGCTGATCAGCACCACCGCCAGCCAGTAGGCCCAGGGCACGTAGCGTTTCTGCGCGAACTGCAGGACAAGGGCGACGATCAGCACGCCGGTCATGATCAGCGAGGTGACGGTCAGCCCGAGCCCGAGATTGACGGCGAGATAGTCGGCCGCCGTCTCGCCCATGGTGACCGCCATCAGCTTGATCAGCCAGAAATCGAGGGTGACCTCGGGAACCCTGTTTTGGTTCGGAGCGGCGGGGTAGGTGCTGGGAGCGAGCATGACTGTCCCGAAGGTCGATGGTTGCGGCCGTGCGGAAAGCAATCCGGCATCTCGACACTAGGCGTGCGACTTCACGCCAGCCTGTCCGGCAGTATACAAATTGGTAAGGATGGCCGTGGTTGGCGCAAAAGGCCTTTACGAACGCCGCGCGTTCCGCTGATAGAAAACGGTCGCCTTGTATCCGCCATCAATGGCGTGCCCCAGTGCGCCGGCACCGCAATCCGTGCCCCAGGAAAACACGAATGACCTACGCCTCCCTCAAGCCGGTTTCAGAGGCCTTCGTCCAGCGCAAGCGGCTGATCTTCGTTCGGGCGGCGGCGGTGCTGGCGGTGGTGCTGCTGCTCCTCACCAAGCCGGCGCTCACCGAGGGATCGAACGGTCACGAAACGCTGGAATTCCTCGGCTTCTGCCTGGTGCTCGCCTGCGTTGCCGGCCGGCTGTGGAGCATCCTCTATGTCGGCGGCAAGAAGAATGAGGAACTGGTTTCGACGGGACCGTTCTCGATGAGCCAGAACCCGCTCTATTTCTTCTCGACGGTCGGCGCCGTCGGCATCGGTTTGCTCTACGGCTCGCTGGTGGCTGCAGCGGTGCTTGGCGTGGCCAGCTTCCTCATCTTCCGCGTCACGGCGCGCAAGGAAGCCGAATATCTGCTGGGCAAGTTCGGCCCTGCCTACACCGCCTATACCAAGGCGACGCCGCGCTTCTGGCCGAACCCGCTGCTCTACCGCGACAATGACGAGCTGCAGTTCTCGACGCGCGCGCTGAAGCGCACCTTTTATGACGGGCTCTATTTCCTCGCCATCTTCCCGGCCATCGAGCTGGTCGAATACTTCCGGCATACGGGCCTGCTGTTCCCGGCCTTCTTCACGCTCTACTGATCGGCCTTTGCACGGCCAATCGGTGCCAGGGGGCGTCATCGGTTTCGGGCGCAACGCGGCGATCTTTGCCTTGGAGCCGGTCTGTGGCATCGTGCCGACATGATCAACTGCATCAAGCGGCTGACATCGGGTTATGTGCCGCCGGGCGCCGTGATGGTCTCTGACCGCCTCTACCGGCAGATCACGGAGAAGATGGCCGGCTGGTTTCGAACGGAGATGACCCCATGCCAGCTTCGCTGCTGACCAGCAGGGCCAGCGTGACAGTCTTCACCGCCGAAGACGCATCCGTCTGGGCGGGCCTTGCGGCGGCGGTGCCGGCGGAGGTCGGCGATCGTTTGGCCAGCCTGCGGGAGATCGCCGGCGTCACCGGCGTGGCGCAATACAGCGAGGGCCGCCTGGAGGCGATCGTGATCGGCCAGCGCCGTCCGGCGGCGGCGATGATGCGCATCGCCCTGTTGTGGTCTGCTCCGAGCTTCATCGCGGCTAACGGGTCGCGCCTGCTGGAGGCGCTGGAGACGGAGGCGCTTGCGCAGGACATTCTGTGCGTGCGCGCGGACGAAGACACGGTGCTGCGCATCGGCGGCCAGTGGGAGCGCCGCGACGGCTTTTTGCAGCGCTGGATCGGCATCGAGCCGGCCCGCGGGCATGGACAGATACCGCCCTCCTGGCCGCAGACGGCGGGGTTCACCTGCGGGCCGTCGGCGCTGGCCATGGCGATGGCCGGGCTCGATCCGGCCCTGCGGCCGGACCGGGCGCTGGAGGTCGAGCTCTGGCGCGAGGCCACCACCATCATCGGTCCGAGCGGCCCGGGCGGCTGCGACCCCTATGGCCTGGCGCTGGCGGCGCACCGGCGCGGGCTGCGGGTCGAAGTGTTCATGAGCTGCGCCGAACCGATCTTTCTGGACCGCGCCAGCTCGGAGGAAAGGCGCGGGCTGATGAGCTTCGTGCAGGCCGGCTTCAAGCGCGAGGCCGAAGCCGCGTCATTGCCGATCGACGAGCGCGCCTTTGCCGTCGAGGAGATCGGCCAGGCGCTCGATCGCGGGTTTCTGCCACTGGTGCTGATCGATCAGGCCGTGATGATGGGCCACACCTGCCCGCACTGGGTGCTCGTCCATGGCCATGGCGACGGGGTCTATTTCGTCAATGACCCCTGGATCGAGCCTGACCGGCTCGAACAGAAGATGGACGTTATCGACCTTCCCGTCAGGGCGGCGGAGCTCGACCGGATGGCCTGGTACGGCAATCCGGCCTACAGGGCCGCGGTGCTGGTCGGGCGATAATTTCTGGATTGCTGAGACGCCCGTCACTTCGTCATCCACGGGCGGAGCAGCCGCGTAGCGGCGTCGCGGAGACCCGAGGATCCATGCCGGGACCTATGCCACGGAATGCAGCGGAGCAGAATTCTGCACGGTGGCAGCGCGTTGGGGTCCCGGCATGGATCCTATGGTCTGCGCCGCGTCGCTTCGCTCCTTGCTTCGCCATAGGATGACGAAGTCGGGAGGGGCTCCGCCAATCCCGAAGGTCTATGATAAGCCGACGAACGAACGGCGAAATCCCGCCAACCCGTTCCCGCTCAAACGCTCCTAAGCTCCCAGCGGATACGGCATATACCCAACAAAGCCGGCGATCTTCCAGCTGCCTTCGACCTTCCGGCAGAAATACAGCGTCTGCCATTTCAAGCGGTCGACGCTGCCGTCGGCCTTGGCGATGGAGCCGTCGAATTTCTTGTGCAACACGGCGCGGTCGCCGTCGACATCGATGTCACGCAGATTGGTGACGCGAAAAATCGCCTCGCGCAGCGGCTCGGCGAATTGGGTCGCCGCCGTTTCCCTGGCCTGGCGCAGCCACTCGTCGCGATAGATCTCCAGCCGCGGGAATTGCAGCCGCCAGGCGTCGGCATTAGCGAGGAAATGCGCATGCATGCCGAAGAAGCTTTCGGCGATGAAGTCGTTTTCGACCATCGACCAGTCCTGGCCGATGAAGGCGTCGATGTCGCGCCGCACCAGCATCTCCCACAGCGCGTGGCGGTCGGCGTCGCCTGACGGAAACGGGTTTTTGTCGAAGGTCATTCTCGGTTTCTCCGGTCTGGCACAGGCATTGATCTGCGGCGGCTTGAAAGCCGTCCGGCAGGCGCGCACGATGCTAGCGCTCATGTAATAAAGCAACGCGAAATTTCGAAGAATGTTGCTTTCCAACAATGGCCCTATCGGGGCCGCCCCGATCGCGGTAAATCTGCGCCGAAGCGGGCGCCGCCCTGGCGCCCAGACGCGTCATCAGAGGAGGCACTCCCTTGCCCAAGCAGACTTTTGGAACGTCCCATGTGCCGTTGTCGCCCGCCGTGCGGGCCGGCGACTTCGTCTATGTCTCGGGCCAGGTTCCGGTCGGCGGCGACGGCATTGTGGTGAAGGGCGGCATCACCGAACAGACCGAGCAGGTGCTTGCCAATGTCAAGGCGGCACTCGCGCTGGCCGGCTGCACGCTGGACGATGTGGTGAAGACCACCGTCTGGCTGGAAGACGCGCGCGATTTCGGCGCCTTCAACGCGGTTTATGCCAGGCACTTCCCGAAGAATCCGCCGGCCCGCACCACGGTCGAATCGCGGCTGATGATCGACATCAAGATCGAAGTCGAGGCCGTCGCCTACCGGCCCGTCTGACAGACGCAACGAAGCGGAGGTTCCCTCATGCAATTCGACCTCCTGCTGAAGGGCGGACGGCTGATCGATCCGGCGGCCGGCATCGACGCGCCGCGTGATGTTGCCATTGCCAACGGCCGGGTCGCCGCGCTTGACGCCGATATTCCGGCGGACCGCGCCGCCAGGATCGTCGACGCGACGGGCTGCATCGTCGCGCCGGGCCTGGTCGACCTGCACAGCCACGTCTATTGGGGCGGCACCTCGCTCGGCGTCGATGCCGACCGGCTGGCGGCAAAAAGCGGTACGACCACCTTCATCGATGCGGGCAGCGCGGGGGCCGGCAATTTCCTCGGCTTCCGCCGACACGTCATGGAGCGCTCGAAGGTGCGCATCCTGGCCTATGTCAACATTTCCTTTGCCGGCATCTTCGGCTTCTCGCAGACGGTGTCGGTCGGCGAGTGCAGCGATCTGAGGCTCTGCGAGCCGCGCGAGGTGGTGGCAGCAGTGCGGGAACACGCGGACGTCGTGGTCGGCGTCAAAGTCCGCTCCGGCAAGCATGCCGGCGGCACCAGCGGCATCGCGCCGGTCGATCTGGCGCTGGAGGCCGCCGACAAGGCCGGCCTGCCGCTGATGGCGCATATTGACGAGCCGCCGCCCGGCCGCTCGGAAGTGCTGCCGCGCCTGCGCCGGGGCGATATCCTCACCCATTGCTTCCGGCCGTTTCCGAACGCGCCAGTCTTCGCTTCGGGCGCGGTGCGGCCCGACATGCGGCTGGCGCGCGAGCGCGGCGTCATCTTCGATCTGGGTCATGGCATGGGCTCGTTCGACTTCGAAGTGGCGCGCGCCATGCTCGCCGAGGGGCTGGCGCCGGACGTCATTTCGAGCGACGTGCATCTCTACTGCGTCGATGGTCCGGCCTTCGATATACTGGTCTGCATGTCGAAGTTGATGGCGCTCGGCATGCCGCTGGTCGAGGTGCTGCGCGCGGCGACGCAAGGGCCGGCGCGGGCGATCGCACGGCCGGATCTCGGCACGCTGGCGGTTGGCACCGTCGGCGACGTCGCTTTGCTTCGCCAACGATCGGGCCGCTTCACTTTCGTCGACGCGGTCGGCGCTGCGCTGGTCGCCGATCAGCGGCTGGTCTCGGAAGGCATCGTCATCGGCGGCACCTGGTGGCCGAACGAGGCAGTGGACGATGTCAGCGAGACCGAGCGTTTCGAGGCTCATGCCGCGCATACGCATGTCGAGGTGGCCGCCCGGCACTTCGGGCACCGGCATGATTGATTAGCCAATCTCCCCCCTCGTGGGGGAGATGCCCGGTAGGGCAGAGGGGGGCGTGACGGAACGCAAACCTTCGTTAGGCTGCGATCGAGCAAGAACCTCCGAGGGCGCGCGAGTTCAATCAATTGATACGCCGGCGGGACAGCGCCCCCCTCTGGCCTGCCGGCCATCTCCCCCACGAGGGGGGAGATCGCTAGCTTCACCGCCCCGCGTTGCTCGGCTTCCCATAAACCGGCGTCGCGATCCCCTCCATACGCGCCTTGATCTGCAGCGCCACGTATTTGGAGTAAAAACGCGACAGCGCCAGATTGCCGCCGTGGAACCACAGCGCTTCCTGCGCCGTCGGTCTCCACATGTTGCGCAATTCGCCTTGCCAGGGGCCGGGGTCGCCCTTGACGCCGGAGCCGAGGCCCCAGCAGGGGCCGACCTTGTCGGCGACCTCGCGCGAGACGAGTGCCGCGACATTCTCGTTCATCGACTGGTAGCCGGTGCAGGCGATGATGGCGTCGGCCTCGAGTTCGCTGCCGTCCTCGAACAGGATGCCGTTTTTCGTCAGCGACTTGATGGCAACACCGCTGCGGATGCCGATCTTGCCGTCGATGATCAGGTCCGAGGCGCCGACATCGATGTAGTAGCCCGAGCCGGTGCGATAGGCCTTCATCAGCAGGCCGGTCTCGTCGTCGCCGAAATCGATGGCGAAGCCGGAGGCGCGCAAGCGATCGTAGAAGGCCGCGTCGCGCGCCTTGATCACCTCGTAGAGCGCGCGTTGGCCCTTTGGCACCAGCGCGAAGGGCGTCGAGGCGACGATCATGTCGGCCTTTTCAGTGGTGATGCCGCGCGCCAGCGCGCTTTCCGAAAAGATCTCGAAGCCGACTTCCATCAGCGTGTCGGATTTGACCACGGTGGTCGGCGAACGCTGGATCATGGTGACATGGGCGCCGCTTTCCCAGAGATCGACGCAGACGTCATGGCCGGAGCTGGCCGCACCGATGACTGCAACGCGTCTGCCGCGGAATTTGTCGCCGCTGGCATACTGGCTGGAATGCAGCAATTCGCCTTTGAATTCGCTCGCGCCGGCCAGGTCGATCTTTCGCGGCGGGCCATAGGCGCCGGTGGCGAAGACGACATGTTTCGGCTTCAGTGTGATCTGCCGGCCGACACGGTCGACCACCACGGTCCACTCTTTCTGCGCCTCGTCATAGGAGGCGCTGAGGCATTTTGTGGCGACCCAGTAATTGAGCTCCATGACGCGCGTGTACATTTCCAGCCAGTCGCCCATCTTGTCCTTGGGCGTGAAGACCGGCCAGTTCTCCGGGAACGGAATGTAGGGCAGATGGTCGTACCAGACCGGGTCGTGCAGCACGAGCGTGCGGTAGCGGTTGCGCCAGGAATCGCCGGGCCTTGCATTCTTCTCGATGACGATGGTCGGCACGCCAAGCTGCCGCAGCCGCGCGCCGAGCATGATGCCGCCCTGGCCGCCGCCGATGACCAGGCAATAGGGTTGTTCGCTGGCGCCGAGTTCACGCGTCTCGCGCGCCCGCGCCTCCGACCAGGTCTCGCGTTCGGGGTCGGCCTTGTGGCGCACGCCGAGCGGCCGCGCCGCGCCCTTGCGTTCCTCGAATCCCTTGAGGTCGGTCATCGCCGTGAACAGGGTGCGGCAACGGCCGTCGCGCAGGCGCAGGATGCCTTGGCCCGTGGCCACTGCGGTCTCGAATGTGAACC
Source organism: Mesorhizobium sp. CNPSo 4671 (assembly GCF_057784245.1). Classification (NCBI taxonomy): domain Bacteria; kingdom Pseudomonadati; phylum Pseudomonadota; class Alphaproteobacteria; order Hyphomicrobiales; family Phyllobacteriaceae; genus Mesorhizobium; species Mesorhizobium sp. CNPSo 4671. The sequence goes on from NZ_JBWLUW010000004.1 coordinate 695,965, forward strand.
AGGCCTCGATCGTGCCTTCGTCCGAGGTTGCTTCGCCGGTGAGCTGCCAAGCCGTTGGCTTGGTCGTGGGGAGCGTTGACTTGAGCATGTCGGCGATGGCGTCGCGGCCTTCCATGGTGGCGACGTTCCAGGTGAAGGTCAGAAGATCGCGCCAGTAGCAGTCGTCAACGAACAGGTTGACCGCCGCCGTCGCATCGCCGGCCGCAAGCGCCTGCGCCAGGGATTGGAGCCATGCGGCTGCCTGTTTCGTTGGTGCCATTTCGAGCATTCTTTTCCCTCTTTCGTTTCACATTGGCGCGGGCTCGGCCTTCCCTTCTCCCCTTGTGGGAGAAGGTGGCCTCGCGAAGCGAGGTCGGATGAGGGGTGCTCCAGCTTGGCGCCGACAGCACTCCGTCACCCACCCCTCAACCGTCTCGGCGCTGCGCGCCGATCCACCTTCTCCCACAAGGGGAGAAGGAAAAGACTGTGCCCTAATCCCCGAGCGGCTCCATCTCCTTGCCGGTGCGGTGGATCTGGGCGTTGTATTTGATGCGGCGCACCGTTTCGCGCGCCGAGCCGTCGAGCTTGTAGGCGGAAGCCACCGCCAGAAGGTCGATCATCATCAGGAAGGCATAGCGCGAGGCGGTCGGCTTCAGCGTGTCCGGATATTCGGGCACCGCCACCGTCAGCCGGACATCGCAGGCCCGCGCCAGATCGGTGTCGGGCGCGGTCACGGCGATGGCGTTGGCGCGGTAGTGCTTGGCGAGTTCGACGGCCTCGATCACCTCGCGCGTGCGCCCCGTCGCCGAAATGGCGATCACCAGATCGCCGGGCTTCAAGGTCGAGGCGGTCATGCGCATCAGATAAGGATCGCACTGGGCGCTGACGGTGATGCCATAGCGAAACAGCCGGTATTGCGTTTCCTGCGCCAGCGCCGAGGAACTGCCGCCAAGGCCGAAGACGGTCACCTGGCGCGCCTTGGCGATCAGTTCGGCCGCCTTCTGCAGCTCACCCGGGTCGAGCTGCCGCTCGGCCTCCTGCAGCGCGCGGCGTGCCTCGCCGAACACGGCGTTCCAGAACGGCATGCCGTTGTCGTTGCTGACGGCCGGCGACTTGGCCAGATAGAGCGCGCCGACGACGAGGCTCTGCGCCAGCTTCAGCTTGAAATCGCGCACGCCCTCGCAGCCAATGGCGCGGCAGAAGCGGGTCACCGTCGGTTCGCTGACCCCGGCGCGTTCAGCAATCGCCGCATTGGAGGCGTCGACCGCGTATTTGACATCGTCGAGCACGACATCGGCGACGCGGCGCTCCGCCGGGCTCAACTCTGCGTAGGAATCCTTGACCAGCGAGATGATGTCCGGGATGCGCCTGACGTCGCGTCCCTCCGTGTCTTGGCTTGCAACAGGCACTTGCTGGCTGTCAGCTTCGGTCATGAAGTCGGTCTTCCCTGGCTTTTCGACCTGACCTCTTATCATGTTTGCACGCCGTCGTTCCATGCACCGGCCACGCTACAACCGCTGCGTGCCGCGACGGCATGTTCGCGTTTCCTTTCCGGAGTATGTAGGAAAGCAACACACATTTCAAGGCGAAGAAAATGGCGCAAAAACAAGGCACTAACACAAACCTGGAATTTTGATGGTAAGCGTACCACCGCGACCGCTTGACAGCAAAGTAGGATAGTTACAGACTGATTTTTGGCAGTCTGATGACCTACTGGATCATCACGCAATCTCCGAGGGGCGGATGAACGCGGGCGAGATAACAACGCCGAAGCTTGGCGTGAAGGCAGCGACCAAGATCTATCACACGGCGTCGGGCGATCTGCTGGCGCTGGACCGCTGCAGCCTCGATGTCCGGGCCAATGAAATCGTCTCGATCGTCGGCCCGTCCGGCTGCGGCAAGACCACGCTTTTGTGGTCGATGTCAGGGCTGCACAAGCTGACCAGCGGCGAGATCCGGCTCGACGGTCTCAAGATCACCGGCCCGCATCCCGATATCGGCATCGTCTTCCAGGAAGCCAACCTCCTGCCCTGGCGCAATCTCGACGCCAACATCCGTTTTCCCTTCGAGATCAAGGGCGAGAAGCCGGATCGTGCCTGGATCGCGCATCTCTTGAACCGCGTCGGCCTCGACGGCTTCGGCGGCAAGTTCCCGCGCGAGCTTTCGGGCGGCATGCAGCAGCGCGCGGCAATCGTGCGGGCGCTGGCGCTGAAACCTTCGGTGCTGCTGATGGACGAGCCGTTCGGCGCACTCGACTCCTTTACGCGAGAGGAGATGAACCGCTTGGTCGAGGAGATCTGGCTCGACACCAAGACCACCATCGTCTTCATCACCCACTCGATCGAGGAAGCGATCTTCCTCTCCGACCGCGTGGTGGTGCTGAGCGCCCGGCCGGGCAAGGTTGCCCGTGAATACCGCGTGCCGTTCGCGCGGCCGCGCTCGCTGGAGATCATGGCGACCAAGGAAGTCTTCGACCTCACCAATCGCATCAAGATGGACATTGTCGGCGAGCGTGCCAGGCCGAAGGCGCCGGAACAGGAGCGCACCAGCGCCGAGATCGTGAGGATCAGGCCATGAGCGACGCCATCCCGGAATTCTCCAAATCCAAATCAGGCGATGGCCAGGAGGTCAGCCTGACCAATCTTTCAGCCTTCGCCAGCGGCCCCGGCATCAAGTCGGGCAAGGAAGTGGCGGCGATCATCGCCGTTGCCGTGGTCATCATCGGCGGCATCGAACTGGCCTTGCGGCTGTTCCATGTGCCGCTCTACATCATGCCGCCGCCGAGCTCGATCGCCTATGCGCTGTTCGACGAGTTCCCGCTGATCGCGCCGCATCTCGGCTACACGCTGGTCGAGCTGGTGTCCGGCTTTGCCATCGGCGCCGTCGTCGGGCTGGTGCTGGCCGCCGTCATCACCCAGTTCCCCTTCGCCGAGAAGATCGTCGCGCCCTACATCCTGCTGCTGGTCACCACGCCGATGCTGGCGCTGGTGCCGCTTTTGATCCTGCGCTTCGGCTTCGGCTACACGCCGCGCATCATCGCGGTGGCGCTGGCCGCCGGGCCGATGGTGATGATCAACGCCGCCACCGGCTTTCGCCGCGTCGACAGCGCCAAGATCGCGCTCGCCCGCTCTTACGGCGCCAGCACCTTGCAGATCTTCTGGAAGATCCGAGCGCCGATGGCGCTGCCGATGATTCTGGTCGGGCTGATGATCGGCGCCATCTTCGGCCTGCTCACCGCCGTCGGCGCCGAGATGGTCGGCGGCGGCTTTGGCCTCGGCAACCGGCTGACCACCTATTCGTCGATGATCCAGATGCCGCAATTCTTCGCCGTGGTGCTGATCCTGTCGACGCTCGGCATCCTGATCTACGTGCTGTTCTTCCTCATCGGCAAGAAATGGGCGAGCTGGGAGGCTTAGAGCAGGAGGAAATGACGGTGCCCGGGAGGCGGGTGCCATGAGACTGACATCAAACAAAAAGGGGAAAGCGATGACCAAAGACAATTCGATCCGCCAGGCGGGGATGTCCCGCCGCTATTTCCTGCAGGTCACCGGCGCCGGCCTGGTGACGGCAACCGCGCTCGGCGCATCCGGCCTCAAAGCCAGGGCGGCGGCCTATGAGAAATTCACCTGGATCTCGCCGCGTGGCACGCTCGAAGTGCTCGACGACTATCCCTATTGGTCGGCCAAGAAGGCCGGCTATTTCGGCGACCTCAACACCGACATGCAGCCGGGGCCGTCGGACGGCACGGCGACGGTGAAGTTCGTCGATGTCGGCCAGGCCGATATGGGCTTCCCCTCGCCCGGCGTGTTCTCCTTCGCCATCCAGAACGGCATGAAGCTGAAGTCGGTGTTCCATATGGGCGCCCGCGACACGTTCAGCATCGCCTTCCGCAAGGGCGAGGGCTCGAACGATCTGAAGAAGCTCGAAGGCAAGACCATCCTGCTCGGTTCCGCCGCCTGGCAGTCGATCACCGATCCGCTGCTTGCCGCGCAAGGCGTCGACATCAAGAAGGTCAAATATGTCGAGGCCGGCTGGCCAACCTGGGGTACCGCACTCGCCGGCGGCCAGGGTGACGCGGCCCTTTCCTGGGAAGGGCTGCGTGCCGAATGGATCGCCAAGGGTCTCGACTTCGAATACTGGCTCGGCGTGAAGAACTCCAAGCTGCCGGCCAACACTTTTGTGGTGCGCGCCGCAGATCTCGAGGATCCCGACAAGAAGGCGTTCCTGGAAAAATACCTGCGTGGCTGGGCGATGGGCCTCGAATTCGGTTACCAGAATCCGCGCGCCGCCGTTGAAGCGGTGTTCGAGCAGTTCCCGACGCTGGCCAAGAATCTCGGGCCGGAACTCGGCACCACCTCGATCCTGCAGCAGATCAACGTCTTCCGCGGCGACATGGACAAGCGCGGCGGCTGGGGCTCGCATGACATGGCGAGCTGGCAGGGCTTCTTCGACGAGATCCACAAGATCGGCCAGATCACCAATCCGGTGAAGGCCGAGGATGTCTGCACCAACGACCTGATCCCGGCGGCCAACGACTTCGACAAGGCCAAGGTCAAGGCCGATGCCGACGGCGTCAAGCTGTCGGAAGGCTTCGCCGCGCTCGATGTCGAAAAGATCAAGGCGCATCTGTTCGATTCGGCGGTGAAGTAAGGACTGCTGTCGGCGACAACGGGCGGCGACGAGTTGCCGCCCGCAATCCATTGAAGAAAGCGTGGGAGGTGGCGGTGGCCGACAAGGTAAAAGTGCTGGTGGTGGGTCTCGGCAATATGGGGGCGTCGCACGCCAGCGCCTATCACCGCTCCGAGGGTTTTCAGATTGTCGGCATCATGAGCCGCTCGATCAAGAGCAACACCAAGATCCCGACCGAATTAGCCGGCTATCCGCTGTACGAGGATTTCGACCTGGCGCTGAAGGAGACGAAGCCGGACGCCGTGTCGATCAACAGCTGGCCGAACACCCATGCCGAATACGCGCTGAAGGCGATCGCGGCCAATTGCCATGTGTTCATGGAAAAGCCGCTCGCCACCAACATCGAGGATGCCGAGAAGGTCGTGGCGGCGGCACGCGCCAAGAACCGCAAGCTGGTGCTCGGCTACATCCTGCGCGTCCACCCCTCCTGGATCAAGTTCATCGAGGTCGGCAAGACGCTCGGCAAGCCGCTGGTGATGCGCCTTAACCTCAACCAGCAGAGCAGCGGCAGCGCCTGGCACTGGCACAAGAACCTGATCGATTCGCTGATCCCGATCGTCGATTGCGGCGTCCACTATGTCGACGTCATGTGCCAGCTGACCGGCGCCAGGCCGGTGCGGGTGCATGGCATCGGCGCCAAGCTCTGGGCGGAGGCCGACAAGCAGAATTACGGCCATCTGCACGTCACCTTCGATGACGGCTCGGTCGGCTGGTATGAGGCCGGCTGGGGGCCGATGATGAGCGAGACGGCCTATTTCGTGAAGGACGTGGTCGGCCCCAAGGGCGCGGTGTCGATCGTCGCCGGCCAGGCTGCAAGCACCGCCTCGGACGCCGAGGTTTCCAATTCGGCCGATATCGACCGCCACACCAAGACCGATGCGTTGAAGATCCATTACGCCGCGGTCGACGGCGACAAGAACTTTTCCAAACCCGACGAGATCGTCAGCATGGAGGACGAACCCGGCCATCAGGAGCTATGCGACCGCGAGCAGGCGTTCTTCCTGCGCGCCATCCGCGAGGATCTCGATCTGACCGAGCAGATGGATGCGGCGGTCAACAGCCTGCGCATCGTGCTCGCCGCAGAGGAGAGCATCGAATTGGGGCGCACCGTCGAGCTGGCTTGAAGTGACGCCCCCTCATCCGGCCGCTTCGCGCATGCATTTCCTATGCTGCGCTGGTCGACCCCCACTCCGTCTCGGCTTCGCCGAGACACCTGCCGGGGCGAGCCACGGGTCTCGCCCGTCCTTCGGACCCCCCGATCGACGGGGTAGAGGAAGGGCGCCAAGCTTTTTGCCGTCAACGCTTTTTCCAACGGTGCTCCCTTCCTTTCCCTCCGGAGGGGGGAAAGGTGGCGCTGCGAAGCAGCGACGGATTGGGGGAACCACGTGGCAATCAAGCCGCGGGCCGATCAGCCACACCAGTCGAAGCGGAAGCTGGGTGAGGGTGAGTCTCTCAAATCCGATATAGAGGAGCAATACATGGCCGCCGTCACCGACAGTCTGTTGAAAACCTACGCGGACTCCGATGCGCTCGACCTGGCCGGGCTGGTGCGTGGCGGCCAGGTGTCGCCGGGCGAACTGGTCGAGGCGGCGATCACGCTGGTCGAGCGGCTCAATCCGGCGCTGAACGCGGTGATCCACCGCCTCTACGACATGGCACGTGCGCAAGCGCAAACGGTCGAGAGATCGGCGCCCTTCGCCGGCGTACCGTTCCTGCTCAAGGAACTGGCCTCGTCCTGGACAGGTGCGCCGAACACCAATTCTTCTTTTTACCTGAAGGACGTCGTCGCCGATTTCGACACCGAAGTCGTGCGCCGCATGAAGGCGGCAGGGCTGGTGCTGGTCGGCAAGTCGAACGCGCCCGAGAATGGCTGGTCGATCACGACCGAGCCGAAGCTCTATGGCGTGACGAAGAACCCCTGGAAGGAAGGCATCACGCCCGGCGGGTCGAGCGGCGGTGCGGCGGCGGCGATCGCCGCGCGCATGGTGCCGATCGCCGAAGCCAGCGACGGCGCCGGCTCGATCCGCATTCCGGCGTCGTGCTGCGGCATTGTCGGCCTGAAACCGTCGCGCGGCCGCGTCAGCCTCGCGCCGTTCGGCGACTATTGGTATGGCAGCGCCTATTTTCTCTGCTGCTCGCGCTCGGTGCGCGACACCGCGGCCTATCTCGACGCGGTGGCCGGCGCGCTGCCGGGCGACGCCTACACGCCGCCGGTGCCGGATGCGTCATGGCTCAACCTGTCGGCGCGGGCGCCGAAGAAGCTGCGCATCGGCTTCACCGTCACGCCGCCCAACGGCACGGCCATGGACCCGGAGGTGAAAGCGGCGGTGCTGGCGACCGTGGCTGCGCTCGAGCGGCTGGGCCATCATGTCGAGGAGCACGACATGCCGCTCGACGCCAACGGCGTGTGGGCGACCTACACCAACATGACCTGCGTGCAGACGGCGGCGACCTTCGACTATCTTGAGACAGTGATCGGCCGGCCGGTTACTCCAAGGGACGTCGAGGCGGTGACCTGGGCAATCATCGAACGTGGCCGCGCGACCAGCGGTGTCAGGCACATCGCCGATGTCGAGCAGCTCCGCCAGATCGGCCGCGACATTGTCGGCGATCTCAACGCCTACGACCTCTTCATCACACCGACGCTGACGCGGCTGCCGCGCCCGTTCGGCTATTACGACATGTCGGAAACCGACATCGACCGCTACAACGCCAAATGGGCGGATGCGGTGTTTGCCTTTCCTTTCAACATATCAGGCCAGCCGGCAATCTCGCTGCCGCTCGGCTGGTCGAAGGGCGGCGTGCCGATCGGCGTGCAGCTGGTCGGCCGCTATGGCGACGAGACGACGGTGCTGGCGGCGTCGGCGCAGCTGGAGCAGGAGATGCCGTGGAGGGACAGGCGGCCGGCGGTGAGTGGTTAGGATGTGCTGATATTCAGGTGATGCCGGCCTGCAAGCGGCGGTGCCCTGCGCTGCCGGTGCTCACGTACTTTAAGTACGCTCCGCTCGGGTTCTCGGGAACCACCGCTTTCGGCGCGGCCTGACCTGAATCTCAACACATGCTATGGCGCGTAGTCCAACAGCGCGCCGCAGTTTCGGTGCCGAGATGCCATTTACCCAACCATCTCCAGCCGCCTCGGCAGCAGGTTCATCACAACAGGCCCATCCGCCGTGATCAGGAACTGGTCCTCGAGATTGAAGCTGGCGAGGCCGTCTATGTAGAGCGGGATTTCGAAGGCCAGCACCATACCGGCCTCTATCACGACATCGCTGTCGGCGGCGATGAACGGCCATTGCTCTGAAAACACCGATTGCCCGACGCTGTGGCCGAAATGGCCGCGGCGGTAGGAGGGCAGGCCTTGCCGCGCCAGGCTCTCGGTGGTGATGCGGTGCACATAAGCGAGCGTGTTTCCGGGGATCAGCGCCGCCAGCCCGTCCTCGAAGGCGCGCTCGGCGATCGCGTGCAACTCGGCCTGGTCGGCGGAAGGCGGTCCGAAGGTGAAATTGCGCGACATGTCGGAAGCGTAGAACCCAACCGTGCAGACCATGTCGCATTTCAACGGATCGCCGGCTACGGCCCTGGCGTCGGCGCGCTTGGCGCGAGCACCCAGCGTCATATATTCGGCCGTCGCGACCGGATGCGACAGGCCGGCGGCCGCGTCGGCGACGCCTTTGCGGTAAAGCGCGATGAGATCGGCCTGGCGCATGCCGCCCATCGCATCCACCTGCACGCGCTCCAGCCCGGCTTCCGAGAGAAAAATGCCTTGCTGCAAGAGGTCGATCTCGCGCTGCGATTTGACGGCCCGCAGCCTGTCTAGGACCGGTGAGCCGTCGACCATCGGGTTATGCGGCAGCAAAGCCTGGATGGCCACGAAATCGGCGGCTGGAACAAAGTCGAGGTCGATACCGAGTGTTGCCCGCGCCAGTCCGAAGTCGTGCAGCAGAAGCTGCAGCTGGCGCACCGAGCCGGCGAGGTCGAAGGTCGCGGGACGCGAGAAATGCGGCGTGCGGCCAAGCGAGGCGAGGCCGGCCTCGATGCGCTCGGCCAGGGGAAGTCCGTGAGATGTATCGACCGGTGCGGATTCGATCCAGATCGGGTGCGAACGCACGATTGCTTCGGGCGCGGCGATCCCTAGCTGCGCCGCGTTGAAGTCGGCGACGACGATGCCAATCGGCAGGTCCTGTTTGGCCGGGATGACGACAAAGCCGCCGCCGGCGCGCCGGAACAGTCCCGCCGGGCCGATCCATGCGCCGGTCGCGTAGTGGAAGGCCTCGGGTGCCGAGAGCACAAGCGCCGCCATGCCGGCGCGTTCCATCAGATGCGTTGCGCGCTGGCGGTCGACAAAGCCCGTCATGTGTTTCTCCGGATGTCCGAAGCGGCAACGGAGCATTGTGGGTGCGGACAATCAAGCGCGTTCTGTGATGCCTCCCCAACGTCGTCATCCACGGGCGGAGCAGCCGCGCAGCGGCGTCGCGGAGACCCGAGGACCCATGCCGCGACCTCGACCATGGAGTGCAGCGGAGCAGAATTCTGGACCGTGGTGGCGCGTTGGAGTCCCGGCATGGATCCTCGGGTCTGCGCCGCGTCGCTGCGCTCCTTGCTCCGCCCGTGGATGACGAAGTGACGGGTGGCCCTCTGCTAATCGCTGAGGCATCTGGCGAGGTCCACCCAAGCGAACGACGAACCCCCTACTTGATCGTTTCCAGCTTGGCGATGGCCGCGGTGAAGCCGGCGAGCGACACCGGGATGGTGACCGGCTTGCGGGTGACCGATTCCATGCCGATGTTCAGGTTGGTTCCCGACTTCATCGTCTTGACCAGTTCCGGCGACAGCGGCGTGGCGGCATAGGCGCCGTTCTGGTCGCTGGTCTGGATGGCGATGACGACCTTTTGCCCCTGGTCGACCTGATAGCTGGCGCCCGACGGCAGGAACAGGCCGTGCGGCAAAGCGAGCAGCATGGCAAAGCCGCCATTGCTGCTGTCGCGGCGCACGGTGACGGTCAGCACGCGCTGCCCGGTCTTGGCTTCGGTGAGGTTCTGCGACGCCTGGCACTGCAGCTCGCCGGCCGCCGAGCCGCTGGAGCAGTTCACGGCCCATGGATTGGCGTCGGCCGGTTTGGGTCCGGCCTCTTTGGGCTGGGACTGTTTGGATTGGGCCTCTTTGGCGGCGTCCTCGGCAAATGCCGGGCCAAAAGAAGCCGATAGCAGCCACAGAGCAGCCGATGCCGCGACCATGTGGAGTAGATTAGACCTTGCTAAAGTAATTGCCATGTTCTTCATTCCCCGCAGTTTTCCTTGCCCCGGCAGGTATTCTCCTGGAAAAGGCTTGATACAACAAGGGCGACTGTTCCGAAAGCCGAGTCCCCGGACAAGCAAGCCGGCAAATCTACTGTGGCAATATGGCCACAGGACAGAACTTTGAGGCCAGACAACAACACTCCCAACGTTCCGGGCTCGCTATACAATAGAATTCGCGTAAGAATTAACACGCGGGACGTGTAGTCCCAGAAGGACTCGCCAGGGATGGGAACTACCGAGAAGTCTCGGCAAGTTGGTGGGATGGTGGCGCGTGGGGAGGATTTCCGCGTGCGTGCCGGCTATCGCCGTTCGCGCATTGTAAGGCATCTGTGGAAGACGACGGCGCTGACGACCCTGGCGCTTGGCCTTTCTGGCGTGGTTGCTTATGGCGACCCGGACGGGCTCTGGCAGCCGCAGATCCGCGCCATCGTCGGCGCCGACAACAATGGCGGCAACGCCGCGCTCGAAGGCTTCATCCCGATCAAGCAGACGGCCGAATCGGTGCTGTTCCTCGATGTCCGGGCCAAGCACGATTTCAAGGATGCTTCGGGCCAAGACATCGGCCTCGGCATTCGCCGCATCGTCAATCCCGACCTGATGCTCGGCGGCTACGCCTATCTCAACGTCGAGAACTACAACAGCACCCAGTTCACGGCCGGCACGCTGGGTGTCGAGGCGATCACGCCGAACTTCGACGCGCATGTGAACGTCTTCGTCCCGATCAAGGGCGACTCGACCGACCACTCGACCAGCTCCACCCTGTCGATGGTCAGCAACCAGCTGATCGAACAGATATCGGTGCTCGACCACCGCGACTACGCGGCGTGGGGCATCGAAGGCGAGATCGGCGCCCAGGTGCCGATCAACCTGCCCGACAAGCATTCACTGCGGCTCGACATCGGCGGCTACCATTTCGAGGATCCGCATGGCGACGACGGCAGCGTCACCGGCGCCAAGGCCGGGTTCGAATACACGATCGGCGATGTCTTCGGCAGCGGCACCGAACTGGTGCTGGCCGGCGAGGTGCGCGATGACAATCGCGACCACACCCAGTTCGCCGGCAGCGTGCGGCTGAACATTCCGTTCAATCCCGGCCATGGCTCTGATACTACCGGGGCCATCAGCGCCGCCGACCCGGTCTATCCGGTCAGCGAAGGCCTGCGCAAGCGCGTCAACGAACGCGTGCGCGGCGATATCGGCGTCCGGATCCAGTCGCAGGACAAGACTGGTGGCTCGACGACGCGCGTCGCCATCAACGCCGCCACCAACTCGGCCTTCGGCAAGTTCTATTTCGCCGATGGCGGCCTGGCGGGCGCCGGCACGCAGGCCGACCCGACGACGCTTGACGACGCGGTCACCAAGGCCGGCAGTGGCGGCTTCATCGTTGCGCTCGGCGGCAATGGCAACCTCCAGACCCCCGGCCAGACGCTTGCCACCGGCCAGACGCTGATCGGCGGCGGCGAGAGCGTCACCGCGAAACTGTTCGGCGGCGGCACGGCCACCTTCAACCTCGGCGGCAGCGACGGCACGATCCAGGGCACCAACGTCGCCAACAACGTCATCACGCTCGGCAACGGCAACACGCTGAACGGCATCACCATCACCGGCGGCGCCGACGGCATCTTCGGCAACAACGTCACCGGCACGACGCTGACCAATGTCACGGTGACGGGTGCCGGCGGCAACGGCGCCGAATTCAAGGGCAATTCGACCAATGTCAGCGCGTCCAATTTCACCGCGACCGGCAATGGCCTCGACGGCCTGCATATAGAAGACAACGGCACCTACAATTTCACCGGCACGACACTGCTGTCGGGCAATCTCGACGACGGTCTGGATATATCAGGCCAGGGCACCTACACCTTCGCCACCGTCAATGCGCTTGATAACACCGATCGCGGCATCACCGTGCAGGGCACGTCGATTGCCGGCAGCTTCACCACCACCGGCGGCACCGTGTCGGGCAATGGCGGCATGGCCGTCTTCATCGACCCGATCACCGCGCATGTGGTGCTGGATTCGATCACCCAGACCGGCGGCACGTCGGGTGTGGTGCTCGACCATGTCTCAGGCAGCTTCACCGTCAACGGCGCGACGACGATTTCCAACACGACGGGACCGGCGATCGCCATTACCGATTCGCCGGCGACGATCCGCTTCGGCGACATCAACATCACCAATCCCGGCGCCGACGGCATGTCGTTCAGCGGCGTCAACGCGGCGGTGGTGGCCGACAACATCGTCATTTCGGGGCTGGGCGTCGGCACAGGCATCGACTTCTCCGGCAGCCAGACGAATTTCACCGCGCAGTCGCTCAACATCACCGGCCCGGGTGCCGCCGGCACGATCGGCATCGACCTCGCCAGCACCACCGGCGGCGCCTCGATAATCATCACCAATGGCGGCTCGATTTCGGGTGTCGACACCGGCGTGCGCCTCGGCATTTCCGGGTCGCTCGCCAATTCGGCCAATGCCCAGTTCAGCTTCGGCGGCGGTTCGATTGCCGGCATCACCGCTTCGCTCGACGCGCGCGGCCTCAACCAGACGCTCGGTCTCTACGCGTTCGGCTCGACCACCTTCAGCGGCCCGCAACTGTTCGACGTGCAGAATGTGATCTTCATAGGCTCGTCGGCCACAGGCAGTGGCGACGGCTCTTCGCTGACGAACCTGGCCACGGTCGCGACCGCCGACGCCATTACCGACAGCGACGCCATCTTCGTGCTGGTCAATGACGGCACGTCGATCGATGCTACGGGCGGTTTCTCGTTGAGCGACAGCCAGACGCTGGCCTCGTTCGGCAATGGCCGCTCCTTCTCGCTCGGCGGCGTGCCGATCAACGTTACCGGCGACAATGTCCAGCATGACGTGGCCATCTCGGACCCCGCCGGCGCGGCGACGCTGACCAATTCCGGCGCCGGCGATGTCGTCACGGCGGCCAATGGCAATTCGCTGCTCGACTTCAACATTTCGGGCGGCAGCGCCGCGGGGATCAACGCAACCGCGATCAACGGCCTGACGATCCAGGGCGTGACGGTCAGCAATGTCGCGACAGGTCTTATCCTCGACGGCGTGACAGGCGCGGTTTCGGTCGACGATCTCGATGTCCAGAATGTGAGCCAAACCGGCATCAGGCTTCTCAATTCGTCAGCGACCGTCAACTTTACCGGCAACACAAATGTCACCGGTGCCGCCGGTGGTGCGCTGCTGGTCAATAATTTCGACGGAACCGCCACCTTCGACGATCTCGATATTAGCGGTGGAGGCGGGGGTGTCGCCATCGTCAACGGCTCGAGCGGGACCTTGACCTTCGGGACCGGGAGCTCCATCGCCAATACACTCAATGCCTTCTCTGTCGCCGGATCGACGGCCAACGTCACCTACAATGGCACCATCAACCAAACCAGCAGCGCGGCGAGCGCGGTGGCGATCAACAATGAGACCGGCGGCAGCGTCACGTTCGGTGGCAAGATCACCGCCAGCACCGGCGCGGTCAATGCGGTCAGCCTGAACAGCAACACTGGCGCCGCGATCAATTTCACCGGCGGCCTCGACCTGACCACGGATGGCGGCTACGGCTTCAGCGCCATCAATGGCGGCACGCTGACGGTGACGGGCTCCAGCAACACTGTGGCGACCGGTGCCGGAGTGGGCGAGAAAGGTATTGTCATCAGCGGAATGACGATCGGCGCGGCCGGCGTGAACTTCTCCAGCGTCAACGTGGACGGTTCGGGTGGTGGGGCTTCGACCGGCATCGTCATCGAGAATACCAGTGGCGGCAACGTCACTTTCGGCGGCGTCGATCTGTTCCGCGTCAGCGGGGATGCCATCCGTCTGACCAATGTCGCCGGCATCTACAACTTCAACGGCACGACGACGATCGATACCACCGCCATCGGCGTACCGGGCTTCGTGGTGCAGAACAGTGCGGCGACCATCACCGTCAACAACTTGGTTACGACAAGTGTTAACGGCGACGATGTCAACTTGACCGGCAACACCGGCACGATCGGCATTGGCGGCACCATCACCAACTCCGGTAGCGGCAATGGCGTCGTCGTCGCCGGCGGCACCGCCGCGATCACCATCAGCGCGGCCGTCAACAGTACCGCGACCGCGCCCGGCACAGCGGTCAAGGTCGACGGCATCACCGGCGGCTCGGTGGCCTTCAGCGGTGCGATCACTTCGACCAGCACCGGCAATCTCTTTGCGATCGGCTCGACCACGGCACCGACCGGCGGCACGATCAGCTTCACCGGTTCGGCGCTTACGGCCAACGGTGGCGGCGCTGTCATCAGCGGCCTTGGCGGCACCGCGGCCTTCAACGCCACCGCGCCCGTGACGGTCACCAACCCGACCAGCAACGGTGTGTCGGTCTCGAACGTCGCCAGCGGCGCCAGCGCCACCTTCGGCTCGGTCACTGTGTCGGGAGCCAGCGGCAACGGTATCGATATCGGTGGCGGCGGCAGCAATGCCGGAGCGGTGACGTTCGGCACGACCTCGGTCACCCTGGGCTCGGCGGCCAACACCGCCGGCATCAACTTCGCCGGCACCAATGCCGACGTCACCTTCGGCACGACGACCGTGACGATGGGCGCCGGCGCCAACCAGACTGGCATCGACTTCAGCATATCGGCCACGACGGCCGATTTCGGCGTGACGACGATCACCGGCACCGGCGATCTGACTTCGCGCGGCATCGACCTGTCGTCGACGCAAGGCGACAAGACCATCACCTTCCAGCGCGGCTCCAGCATCACCAATCTGGGCATCGGCGTCGACCTGTCGTCGGGCGGCACCACCGCGACCTCGGCCAACGCCAACTTCACCTTCGGCGACGGCACTTCGGCCGACGGGCTGCAGTCCTCCATCAGCGCCACGGCCGTTGGCGCCTACACCGTCAACACGATCGGGCTCGATCCGACGCTCGGAAATTATGATTTCGACGACGTGTTCTTCACCGGCAGCGCCCATCTGGCCAGCGCCGTCGGCGGGACCATCATGGTGTCCCAGAATGGCGGCGTCATCGCCGCCGGCACGGACGGGCTCAGCGCCGCGGTGACGACCATCTCGGTCGTCCAGGCCGATGCCTTGCTCGGCACGCAGACCTTCGCCTTTGTCGGCACCGTCGATCTCAGCGGCACGCCGTTCACGCTGGATTCGGGCCAGTCGATCACCGGCTTTGGCAACAACACCTCCATCCTCACCTCCGGCACCATCCAGCCGGTCAATGTCCAGGGCAATCTCGGCGCCACCGGCGGCAACGTCACCGGCGATGAAGGCGTGGTCACCGGCACGGGCGACTTCCTGCATCTGCTCGGCAGCAACCAGGTGCGCAACACCGCTTTCAACTTCAGCGGCGCCAGCGGCTCGGTCTTCACCGTGGACCAGAGCGCGGGCGGCTTCAACAATGCCGGCGGCATCGTCATCGAAGGCGTCACCGTCAGCAATGTCGCCGCCGGCAGCACGGCGTTCAAGGTCGCCGGTCTCGACACCAACCTGTCGATCATCAACAACAACGTCAACGTCACCGGCACGCTGCTCGACGTCAACGGCGGCGCCGGCAACATCACGGTCACGCGCGGCACCTTGCCCAACAGCGCGACCCCTGGCACGCTGACCGGCGGCGGCATCTCGATCGCCAACCGCACCGCCGGCCTGGTCAACTTCACCGACAAGGTGACGGTCAACGGCAACGGCGTCTCGCTCACCGGCAATACGGGCTCCACGGCCACCTTCGCCGATCTGGACATCACCACCAACGGCGTGACGGCGTTCAACGCCTCCGGCGGTGGCACGGTCAATGTCACGACCGGCACGATCAACGCCACGAATGCACAAGCGGTGGCGCTTGACGGCATCACGGCCGGCATCAACTTCGCCTCGACTAGCGCGACTTTCAGTTCCGGCAGCGGCATCAACCTCCAGAACCTGGCGGGCACGGCGAGCTTCGGCACCGGCACGCTGACCAACACCGGTGCGGGCACGTCGTTCAATGTCGGCTCGGCGACCCCAGCCAGCGGCGGCACTGCAGCCATGTCCTACGGCGGTACGATTGCCACCAACGGCAGCGGTGCCGCGGTCTCGATCCAGAGCATGACCGCCGGCTCGGTGACGCTGTCGGGCAATCTGACTGACAACAACGCGGCGGCCGGCGGCAACATCGTCGTTGCCGGCAACGATTCGGCCACGATCACCTTCTCGGGCTCGAGCAAGGTGATCAGTTCGGGCGCGACCGACGCCGTCAACATCGGCTTCCCTGGCGGCACTCCGAGCCCGAACACGAACTCCGCCATCAATTTTACCAATGGCGGTCTCAACATAACGACGACAGGTGGCGCGGGCTTCGAAGCAATCGGCGGTCCTGCCATTCTCTCCACTGTTACAGTCACGGGCACTGGCAATAAGATCAATTCCGGTGGCGACGGGCTTATCGTGGTCGGCACCAATGTCGGCGGTGGCGGCATTGCCTTCGACAACATTTCGTCGGCGGCCACCGCGACCGGTGGCGGTGTGGTCCTGAACGGCGTCGACCTCGCCGGCGATGTGAACATCGGCGGCCTGACCAATACGGGTGCGATAGGCGTCACGGTGGCCGGCGTGACCGGCACCGGGGTGGTCAACTTCACCGGAACGACCAACATCGATGTCAACGGAAACGGCCTCAATTTCAGTGGCCAGGTCGGCACGGTCAACATCGCCAATGTCGCCAGCTCCAGCCTGACCATCGACGGCGGCTCGACTGGGATTTCGTTCAACGGCGTGATGGGTGGCACCGTCAACATCGGCGGCAATGGCGGCAGCGCCAAGATTGGCGCGACGACGAGCACCATCGATCGGGCCATCGGGATCGACGGTAACACCGGCGGTACGCTCAACTACAATGGTTCGATCAATGTCAGCGGCGGCACTGCATTCGCCGGCAGCGTGGTGGGCGTCACCTTCTCGGATCTCGCCACGCTCAATCTCAGCGGCTCGGTCACCTCGACCACGTCCTCGACCGCCTTCGACTTCGCCGGCGCCGACGGCACCTACACGATTTCGAGCACCATTGATCATACCGGCGGCACCGGCGTCCATGTCGATGGCTTCTCGGAGGGAACGATCACCTTCTCCGGTACATCGAAGACATTCGACACCGGCACGAACAATGCAGTCGTCAAGGACCCCAGCGGAAACCCGGGCCTAGGCCAGGGCACGGGTACGCTGGCCTTCACCAATGGCGGCCTCGTCATCACCACCAGCAGCGGCGCCGGCTTCACGGCCAGCACCTTCGGTGCCGGCACGGTCAGCGTCAGCGGCACCGGCAACACCATCACCACCGGCACGGGCACCGCGCTCGACCTCGACGGCGCGACGGTCGGCGCCGGCGGCATCAACTTCGATTCCATCTCGGTCAACGGCGCGGCGACCGGCATCTCGCTCAACAATGTCAGCGGCGGCCCGCTCGATCTCGGTGCGGTCGACCTGGAAGGCATTACCTCTCGCGGCGTCGACATTTCCGGCACGCTCGGCTCGGTGCTGGACTTCACCAGCCTGAAGGTCGGGCTCAATGCCGCCAATGCGGTCGGCTTCGACCTCAACGGCGCGGCGCTCGGTGCGAGCAACATCACGGCGGGCGATTTCGACGTCGACGGCGGCAGCTTCGCCGGCACAATCGGCATCGACATGGCCGGCACCACCGGCACCGGCACGATCCAGCTCGGCGACACCGTCAACAACAACCCCGGCCCTGCCGGCCAGACCTCGACCATCGCCAATGTCGGCTATGGCGTGCAGTTCTCCAGCGCCACCAACGCCAAGCTGGTGTTCGGCGACGGCGCCGGCCCGGCCGAATCGTCGATCGCGACCACCGGCGGCCAAGTCATCCACGCCACCGACAGTTTGCCGACCAACGGCGACTACAATTTCAACGACGTCAATTTCACCGGCGACACGTCGAACCTGGCGTCGATCAGCGTCTACTATGTCACCGCAGGCGGCACCGGCGACGGCAGCCTCGCCAATCCAGGCAGCTATATCGGCGCGCAGGCGTCCACGGCCAATGTCGTGGTGCTGATCGACCAGAACGTCAACGGCGCCCAGGAAACCATCGACCTCAGCGGCACCACGTTCAGCCTCGATGACGGGCAGGTGCTGCTCGCCTTCAAGAGCGGCGATGCGGCGGTCGATGTTTCCCAGCTCGGCGTCGATACCAGCGCCGGGGCGTCGGCGGCGTTCCACTTCACCACGGTGCAGAATTCGCCGATCATCTCGGCGCCCGGCGGCATCGACACACTGCGGCCGATCCTGCAGAGCAACAATACCTCCTCGGTGATCAATTTTGCCACCAGCGGCACCGGCACCTTCACCGGCGGCATCCAGAACCTGATCGTCCGCAATCTCGGCAGCGGCAGCGGTGTCGCCGTCAACGCGACGGGCGCCTCCAGTTTCTTCGTTAGAAACAACAACATCGCCGCCGGCGGCAGCGCGCTCGACTTCTCCACGACCGGCGCGCCGGCCAATACGCTTCTGCTTTCGATCGACGGCAACACGCTGCAATCGACCGGATCCGCCCTGGCGGCATCCTTCTCCGGCCAGAACATCAGCGCGACGGACAACTCGATCGCGATCAGGTCCTTTGCCGGCAACAAAGTGACCGGCGGCACCGGCGGCGGTATCGCCTTCACCAATGTCCGCTTCGATTCCGATGGCGCCGGCGGTACCGTCAGCGCCGGTACGCTCGGCATCGGCACTCCCGGCGTGCGGGTCCAGGGCAACGGCCTCAGCTTCACCAACACCAGCGGCACCCTTGATCTGGGCACGCTCAGCCTCGCCAACAATGGCGGTACCGGTGTCATCGCCAACACCAAGACCACCACCTTCACGCTGAACACCAGCGCCGGCGTGGTCACCACCACCAACGGCGCGGCATTCGATCTCGATCCGCTGACCGTCAACATGACGTTCAGCAGCGTGACCGCCAACGGCGGCGCCAGCGGCATCATCTTCGATGGCGTTGCCGGCACCTTCACCGTCACCGGCGCGACAAGCATTGCCAACACGACGGGCTTCGGCATCAGCGCGATCAACACCAACACCGGCACCTTCAATTTCAACACGCTGACGGTGAACAATGCCGCGACGGCCGGCGGCGGCATCGGCTTGGCCAGTGGCACGCTGAACGTCTCCGGCCTGGCCAACATCGACACCACGAGCGGCGCCGGGCTTTCGCAAACCGGCGGCACGACCAGCTTCACCGGCGGCGTGACGGTCGATACGACCAGCGGCGACGGCATGCTCGTCATCAATGGCAGCGCTATCACCGTGACCGGCGCCACGAACACCGTGACGACGGCCACCGGGCGCGTCGTGTCGATGCAGACAGCGACCATCGGCGCCAGCGGCGTCACGTTCGAAACGCTGAAAGCAACCGGAACGGTCGGCAGCGGCGCGGGCGTCCAGATCTCGAATGTCAGCGGCGGCGTCTTCAATGGCGGCGATGTGTCCATCGCCGGCGCGAGCAACACCGCGATAGCGATACAGAACGGCACCTCTTCGACCGTCAATTTCACCAGCGCGACGATCGCCAGCGCCAGCGTCAACGGCATCGATGTCGACACTGGCGTGACCGGTACCGTCACCTTCAACACGGTGACGATCGACAACACAGGCTCGTCCGCGGTGCAACTGCTGAACACATCCGGCACGGTCAACATCAACGGCGGCTCGATCGGCGCGACCAACGACCCGACCGGCAGTGCCGTCCTGGTTTCGGGCGGCGCCGCGACGTTGAACGTCGCCGCCTCGCTCACCAAGACCACCGCTGGCAAGATCGTCGACATCGCCGGCGTGACCGGTGGCACGGTCACGCTGTCGGGAGCGCTCAGCGCCAATACCGGCAGTGACAACGGCATTTTTGTCCACGGCAACACCGGCGGCACCTTCAATTTCAATGGCGCCATGACGCTCGGCACGGGCACCAGCCAGGCGGTCAATCTGGCGACCAACCTAGGTGCCACCATCAATTTCGCCGGCGGCATGGCGATCTCCACCACGTCCGGCCTCGGCTTCGGCGCCACTGGCGGCGGCACGATCAACGTCACCGGCACTAACACGATCACATCAAGCCTGGCTGGCCAGTTGCTGGTCTGGAACGGCGTGACTGTTGGCACCAGCGGCGCCACGTTCAGCACGATGTCGGTCACTGGCATAGTCGCCAGCGATGCGGTCAGTTTGACCAATGTCGGCGGCGGCACCTTCAATGGCGGCACGCTCAGCGTTTCGGGCGGCACCAACTCCAACGGCCTGTTCCTCAACGGCACCAGCGCAACGATCAATTTCGCCAAGGTGACGATCGCAAATCAGACGGGCACGGCAACCGGCGGCGGCATCAGGATCGACAACAACACCGGCGCGGTCACGATCAGCGACAATACGAGTGCGATCGGCGGGTTCGGCGCTGTCCAGGGTATCGGCATCGACATCAATGGCGGGTCCGGCAACGTCAGCATCGCGGCGTCGGTGTCGAAGGGAACCGTTGCCAACAACGTCGTCCAGATCAGCGGCCGTACCGGTGGAACCGTCACGCTCAGCGGAACCCTGAGCGCGGACCAGAGTGTCGGCACCGCCAATGGTATCGACGTCAGCAACAACACCGGCGGCACGATCACCTTCTCCGGCGCCGGCAGCGCGCTGAACACCGGAACCACCACCGCCGTCAACCTGGCGAACAACACGGGCGCGACGGTCAATTTCACCGGCGGCGGCCTGGCGATCACCACCACCAGCGCCATCGGCTTCAACGCGACCGGCGGCGGCACGATCAATGTCACGGGCGCAGGCAACACCGTCCAGACATCATCGGGTCAGATCCTGAACTGGAACGGCGTTGCCGTTGGCGCCAGCGGCGTCAATTTCAGCTCGCTGCAATCGACCGCTTCGGTCGCCGGCGACGCGATCAATCTGACCGGGGTGTCCGGCGGCACGTTCAATGGCGGTGCTGTCACAGTAGCCGGCACGTCCGCCGGCGGCGACGGTATTGAGATCAACGCGTCGGGCGCCACATTCAACTTTGCCTCCGCCACCGTCTCGGCGACCGCCGGCAACGGCATCCTGCTCAGTGGCGCCAACGGCGCGGTGACCTTCACGACGGTGACGATCAACAACACGGCGCTGGCCGGTATCAGGATCGACAACAACACCAATGCGGTCAATGTGAATGGCGGCTCGATCGGTGCGACGAACGACCCGACCGGCGTCGGCGTCGACATCAATGGCGGCACGGGCGCCGTCACCATCGCCGCGTCGGTGGCCAAAACCACGGCCGGCAATGTCGTCCAGGTCAGTGGCCGTACTGCCGGAACGGTCGCTTTCAGCGGCAGCCTGAGCGCAACTGGCAGCGTTGCCAACGGCATTGACGTCAGCGGCAATTCCGGCACGGCGGTGATCAATTTCTCGGGCAGCAAGACGCTGACCACCGGAGCCAACACCGCCGTCAATTTGGCCAGCAACACCGGCGCGACCGTCAACTTCACCGGCGGCGGTCTGGCCATCACCACCACCAGCGGCACCGGCTTCAACGCTACCGGCGGCGGCACGGTGACAGCGACGGGCACCGGCAACACGATCACCTCGACCACAGGCACGGCGCTCAACGTCGCCAACACGACGATCGGCGCCACGGGGCTGACGTTCCAAAGCATCTCGTCCAACGGCGCGGTCAACGGCATCGTGCTCAACAACACCGGCGCCAGCGGCGGGCTGACCGTTACCGGTACAGGCACGACGGCAGGCAGCGGCGGCACGATTACAAACTCGACCGGCGACGGCATCAGCCTGACCTCGACGCAGAACGTCAGCCTGACCAACATGAACATCACCAACTCGCAAGGAAACGGCATCCTCGGCAACAGCGTGAACGGCATGGTGCTGAACCGCGATACCGTTTCCGGCAATGGAAACTCGACGTCCGGCAACGGCGAGGGCAACGTATACCTCTTCGAACTGACCGGCGATGCGTCGCATCTGACGACGTTCAACAACCTCACGGTCAGCAACGCCTACGTCCACAATGTGTTCATTCAGAACACCGGCGGCACGCTGACCGACCTGGTGGTGAGCAACAGCACCTTCTCCAACAACGGCGCCTCGACGCATGCGGGCGACGAATTCCAGATCGACCTGACCACCGGTGGCGTTGCCGGATCGCCGACCGCAACCGTACACGTGACGAACAACACGTTCAGCGGCAACATCTCGACGCCGGCCAACTTCACGGCGACGGGCTTTGCCGGTTCCGTCGACGATGGCACGCTCAATGTCCATATCGGCGACGGCACCGCTGGCGGGCTGAACACGTTCGACAGCAACAATTCCGGCATCACGCTGACCCAAACGGGGTCGGCGACGCTGAACTTCGACGTCAACAACAATACGCTCACGCACAACCGCGCGGTCGGCATCACGGCCAATCACTTCGGCACCGGCACGGTGACCGGCTTCCTGCGCAACAACACCGTCGGCATCCAGGGTGTGCAGGATTCCGGCGTCCAGATCGGCAGCGGCTTCGACATCCACGACGAGGCCGCCAGCGGAACGATGACGGTGAGCATCACGAACAACATCATCCAGAGCCTCGGCGGCGACGGCAATGGCGCCGACGCCATCGCGATCACTAACGGAATCGGCACGCAGGATTCGTCGAGCATCCTCAACGCCACGGTGACGAACAACACCATCCGCGACATTCTCGATTTCCGCGGGCTAACCGTGCTCAATTCCAACACCGCCGGCAACAGCGCGATCAACCTGCTGCTGCAGAACAACACCTTCTCCAATGCCGACGGCACCGGCACTGTCACCACCGCGCGTATCGGCGGCGCGCCTGCCGGGACCGACCATGTCAACGTCACGCAGGCCAATGCGGCCACGCTTGCCTCGGACAACGGGCTCACCGTCAGCAATGTGCCCGGCACCACGATGCGCGTCGACACCAATGTCTTCTTCAATCAAGCCGCACCGCCGCTGCCGCCAGCCACGCCGTGATGCCGGCGGGCGGACTTCGGTCGTTGGTAATGTTCTGTTAACCAGCGCCCGCGCTTGGCCGGTATTAATTTTCGCTCTGCTGTTAAATACTTGTCGACGGCAGCAATGAAACTGGCTACGTTACGCAAGGTCAGGTGAGGGAGCCAAGATGGGCACGCCTTATATAGGTGAACTCAAAGTCATTTCTTGGAATTTCGCGCCGAAAGGCTGGGCATTCTGTAATGGACAGTTGCTTCCCATAAATCAGAATCAGGCTCTATTTTCACTTCTTGGTACAATGTATGGCGGGGACGGCAGAGTTAACTTTGCTCTACCGGATCTTCGAGGCAGAGTTCCAATATACTCTGGCGGTGCCATTGGGGCAGTCGTTGGCGGTAAAGGCGGAGAGGAATTCCACACGCTGACGCAGGGCGAAATGCCGGCCCATAACCATCTGATCAATGCGTCGCTGACGCAAGGCGACAAGAACACCGCTTCCGGCAATGTACTGGCTCGCGAGGTGGGTGTCCTCTATGCAGGCTATGCCAATCTGACGACGTTGAATCCCGCATCGATCTCCAACGTTGGCGGCAGCAATCCGCACGAAAATCGACAGCCCTTTTTGACGCTGAATATCGTCATCGCCCTGCAAGGCATTTTCCCGTCGCAGAACTAGAGGAAGCGGCAATGAGCTCACCTTATGTTGGCGAGATTCGCATGTTTGCCGGCAATTTCGCGCCGGCCGGCTGGGCTTTCTGTGATGGCAGCCTGCAGCCGATATCCGAAAACGAGACACTGTTCAATTTGATCGGGACGACCTATGGCGGCGATGGCCAGGAGACGTTCGCCCTGCCCAATCTCAGCGGCCGTATTCCCATCCATGCGGGCCAAGGGCCTGGGTTGAGCCAGATCTACACGATCGGCGAGGCTGCCGGCGTCGAGTCCGTGACGCTGACGACAAGCCAAATCCCGGCGCACGGCCATGCCCTGATGGCATCGTCGAACGCGGCATCGAACCCCAATCCAGACGGCAACATCCTGGCAACCTCCCCGACGATCCAGGCCTATGTGATCGACGTTGCGGGCCCCGCGCTTGCCGGCAATTCCTTGACCAACGCCGGCGGCAGCAACCCGCACGACAATCTCATGCCCTATCTCTGCGTCAATTTCATCATCTCGCTGTTCGGGGTTTTTCCGACCCAGACCTAAGAGGACTTGTCATGGCCGACCCGTTCGTCGCCGAAATCCGCATCTTTGGATTCAATTTCGCGCCCACGGGCTGGGCGACCTGCGATGGTCAGTTGCTGCCCATCTCGCAAAACACGGCGCTGTTCTCCTTGCTTGGCACCACCTATGGCGGCGATGGCAAGTCGAATTTCGCGCTGCCGGATTTGGCCGGGTCGGCGCCGATGCATCCGGGAGCGTCAGCTGGTGGATCGGAGCATTTTCTGGGCGAGCAGGCCGGCAGTCCGGAGGTGACCGTGCTGAGCTCCGAAATGCCTATCCACAACCATAATATTCTGGCCTCGACCGAATTCGGGGCGCTCAAGGCTCCGTCGCCGTCCGAATTTCTGGGCCGCTCCAAGGCCGGCACGATTTATCAATCGAATACCGCAAACAATCTGGCGCTGATGAATGTTCAGGCCCTTTCGCTTGCCGGCGGTTCACTGCCCCATAACAATCTGCAGCCCTACCTGGCGCTTACATTCTGCATCGCATTGCAAGGCGTTTTCCCGCCAAGAGGCTGACACCAGGCAGGACCAAGATCATGGCCAAGAAAGCGGCGACGAAGTCCGAAGCGCCGGGCACGCCGACTGTCGCAAAGAGCACGAGTGGCGCCCGCTCGCGGCGATCCAGCGTCTCGCCCGCCTACAAGAACATGCCCGCCGGGGCATCCTTCTTCGTCGTGCGCGACCTGACGCCGCCGGTCTAAGCATTGACTGTAGGCAGCGTGGCGGAATCCGGCCCAGCACATCATTATCCCCGGTCTGATAACGCCGGGCTCGGCTTTCGTCCTGCCACGGAGGCCGATCTGCCGTTCCTGTCGCTTCTCTACGCCTCGACGCGCCTGGAAGAACTCGCCGTGACGGCGTGGAGCGAGGCGCAGAAGGCGGCTTTCCTCGACATGCAGTTCCAGGCGCAGCACGCGCACTACAGAAAACACTATCCCGAGGCTGACTGGCTGGTGGTGGAGCGGGCCGGGCAGGACATCGGCCGCCTCTACATCGAGCGCTGGCCAAGCCAGCACCGCATCATCGACATCGCTTTTCTGCCGGAGCATCGCCGCAAGGGCTACGGTTCGGCGCTGCTGCGCGACCTGATCGACGAGGCATGGTTAGCCGGCAAATCAGTGTCGATCCATGTCGAGAAGAACAATCCGGCAAGGCGGCTCTATGTCGAGCTTGGCTTCGCAGTGCTCGAGGACAAGGGCGTCTATGATTTGATGGCGTGCGCACCGCCTGGAGGTGGTGCGGTCGGGGTGTGATGGGCCGCAGCCGCCGCGCGGCGGCGTCGCGGAGACCTGGGATACATGCCGCGACATCAACCAAAGGATGACGAAGACGCGAAGGCTATTCGGCCGCTTCCTCGATCCGCTCCATATCCTCGTCCGAAAGGCCGAAATGGTGGCCGATCTCGTGGATCAGCACATGGGTGACGATGTCGCCCAGCGTCTCCTCGTTCTCGGCCCAGTAGTCGAGCATGGCGCGTCGGTAGAGCGTGATGCGGTTCGGGCCTTCGCCGGTCTGCGGGTTCCAGCGCTCGGCGATGCCGCGCCCCTCGAACAGGCCGAGCAGGTCGAACGGCGTCTCCAGCGACAGATCGTCCATGATCTCGTCGGTCGGGAATTCGGCGATCTGGATGACGATCTCGCCGGTCAGCTTGCGAAAATCCTCCGGCAAGTGGGCGTAGGCCTCCAGCGCCAGGAACTCCAACTCCTCCATCGAGGGCGCGAGTTCGCCATGCCAGGTGCGGGTCTTGTAGATGCGGGCCATGCTTTGTCCTTTGACCGGCATATAGGCTTTCGCGCCGGTCGAGGCAAATGAAGCGGCAATTCCTGCCGCGGCACCTTTGCCGCTGCCGTGGAATCGCGTAGGGGTCGGTTCCGGCCATCTCTCAGGAGTTCTCATGCCGGACCTTTCCACCATCGGACTTTTCGCCATTGCCTGCCTCGCTTTGACCGCGACGCCGGGGCCGGACATGCTGCTGATCGCCTCCCGCAGCGCCAGCCAGGGGCGCGCCTCGGGCCTGGCGACCTATGCCGGCATCGCCGCCGGCACCTATTGCCACGCGCTGGCCGCCGCCTTCGGCCTGTCGCAACTGTTTCTGGCGGCGCCCATCGCCTACGACATCGTGCGCTATGCCGGCGCCGCCTACCTCGCCTATCTCGCCTGGAAGGCGTTCCGTTCCGACGGAACGGCATTTGCCCCGGTCGCCGGCCTGCCACGCTATTCGAGAAGCCGGATTTTCCGGCAAGGCCTGCTGACCAATCTGCTCAACCCGAAGATGGCGCTGTTCGTGCTGGCATTGTTCCCGCAATTCGTACGCCCCGAGACCGGTTCCGTCGCTGGCCAGATCCTGCTGCTGGCGACCGTGCTCAACCTGACCGGGCTGGTGGTCAACGGCCTGGTCATCCTGACCGCCAGCCGGATCGGAGCCGCCTTGTCGAGGCGCACGCGGTTCCAGCGGGCGCCGCAAATCTTGCTCGGAACCGTATTCGCGGGGCTCGCCGCACGGCTGGCGTTTGGCGGTCAACGCTGAAGAGCACGCGTTCGCAGGAATAAATTCCTTGTGACTCTGCTTGACTCTTCCAGCTCCCTCTGGAATCCTAGGGAACATAACAGGAACAATTGTGAGTGGACACTGACCGTCATGGCGATGACCGCCGTGGCGCGGGAGACTGTTTTTGCCCTGCGCCGCCAGATCGCGAAGATCGAGGGAACGCTGCCCGAGTGCCTGCAGGCGCCGGCTGGCGCGCCGCTTGATGCCGACGCCAGCGGTGCCGATCTCACGATCGTCCGGCGCGGTCTTGCCGCGGCCCTGCCGGATGCCTTCCTGCCGATCGGCATCGAAGGGCTCGATGCCGCCCTGAGCGGTGGCCTGCCGAAAGCGGCGCTCAGCGAAATCCATGGCCTGGAAACCCGCGATGCCGGGGCCGTCGCCGGTTTTGCCCTGTCGCTCACCAGCCTGATCCTCAAACGGGCGCAAGGGCTGCCGGTTTTGTGGATCGGCACCACGGAAATCTTCCGCGAGGCCGGCTTTCCCTACGCCAGGGGGCTACAGGCCTGCTTCGGCATTGAATCAGAACAATTGCTGTTTTCCGAGGCGCCAAAACTTGTCGATGCGTTGTGGATCGCCGAGGAAGCAGCGCGGATGACGGCGCTCGCCGCCGTCATCCTGGAAATCCGCGGCAACCCGCAACGGCTGGACCTGACCGCGACGCGCCGGTTGCATGCGAGGGCGCAAAGTGCGGGCCGCCCCGTATTCCTGCTGCGGCAGGCGGCCGAACCCGAACCGACGGCGGCGCCCGTCCGCCTCATCGTCTCCTCGGCGCCGGCCGTGCCGCGCACCACGGTCGCCGGGCCGCTCGCCGGGTCGATCGGCCGCCCCGCCTTCACCATCAGCATCGGCAAGAGCCGCACGGCCCTGCCTGGACAATTCACACTGGAGTGGAACCCCGATGAACGCGTATTCGACGAAAGAAGGGGCGAGGAAAGACGGAGCGACGAAAGACGGACAGACCGGACAAAGAATCCTGTCCCTGTGGTTTCCCTATCTGGCGGCCGAAAGGATCCTGCGGCAGCGTCTGGGGCGGTCCTGGCGTTCCCGGCCGTCGGATCACCCGCCACTGGTGATCAGCCACCGCCAGGGCAACGCCCAGCGCATCTCAGCCCTCGACGAGCGGGCTGAGGCGCTGCACCTGAAGCGCGACATAGGCATTGCCGATGCGCGCGCCATGCATCCCTCGATCGACATCGTCGAGGCCGATCCCGATGCCGACCGGCGCCTGCTCGAAGGCCTTGCCGACTGGTGCGACCGCTACACCCCGCTGGTGGCGCTGGATGGGGCGGACGGTCTGTTTCTCGACGTCACCGGCTGCACCCATCTGTTCGGCGGCGAACGCGCCATGCTGGACGACATCCTGTCGCGCTTCTTCCACCAGGGTTTCGATGTCCGCGCCGGCCTTGCCCCGACGCCGGGCGCGGCCTGGGCGGCGGCCCGCTTTTGCGGCGACCGCATCGTCGATGGCGGCGAGGAAGAAGCCCTGTTGGCACCCTTGCCGCTGGCCGCACTGCGCATCGCGCCGGAAACCCGCGCCAGCCTGGAAAGTGTCGGCCTGCGCACGGCGGGCGCCGTCATGGCGGCACCGCGCGCGCCGCTTGCCCGCCGCTTCGGCGCCACCTTGCTGTTGCGTCTCGACCAGGCGCTTGGCCGTCTCGACGAGGCGGTGTCGCCACGCCTTCCCGTGGCGCCGCTTTCGGTCGAACGCCATCTCGCCGAGCCCGTCACGCTCACCGAGGACATCGAGCGGCTGGTCGGCCTGCTGGCGACGACGTTAAAAACCGATCTCGAGCGTCGCGGCGAGGGCGCCCGGACGCTGGCGCTGCTGCTTTTCCGTGTCGACGGCGCCGTCAGCCGCATTGCGCTCGGCACCTCACGGCCGATGCGCGATCCCCGGCTGATCCAAAAGCTGTTCCATGAAAGGCTGGCGGCGCTCGAGCAGGACATCGATGCCGGCTATGGCTTCGATCTGGTGCGGCTTTCGGTGCTGGCGGCTGCCGCCTTCGACATGGCGCAGGCCGATCTGACCGGCGAGGTGACCGACGACGGCGCCGACATCGCGCTGTTCGCCGACCGCATCCGCGCCCGGCTCGGCGAAGGCGCCGTGCTGCAGCCGGTCGCGGTGGAAAGCCATCTGCCGGAAAGCGCCGTCGCCATCATCCCCTTCAGCGAAGCGCCGCGCCGGACCACGCCGCCGAAGAGACCGGACAGGGTGCAGGCGCCCACGACCATCTTCCCGCCGGAACGGCCGATCCGGCTGTTCCGCGCGCCCGAGCCGATCGAGGTGCCGGCCACCGAAATGCCGGAGGGTCCGCCGCTCAATTTCCGCTGGCGGCGCGCGCTCTACCGGGTCACCCGTGCCGAGGGGCCGGAACGCATCGCCGCCGAATGGTGGCAGGAAGTGCCAGGCGACGCGGCGGCATCGACACGCGACTATTTCCGCATCGAGGATGCCGCCGGCCGCCGCTACTGGCTCTACCGGCAAGGGCTTTACGGCGGCTCTCAAGCCGCGCCGCGCTGGTTCATGCACGGGGTCTTCGCATGAACGCGCTGACCGTCATTCCCTATGCCGAGTTCGGCATCCAGTCGAATTTCTCCTTCCTGCGCGGTGCGTCCAAACCGGAGGAGCTGGTGGTCGCGGCCAAGCTCTTGGGTTTTTCGGCGATCGGCCTTGCCGACCGCAACACGGTGGCCGGCGTGGTGCGCGCCTGGCAGCAGGCCAAGGTCGAAAAACTCTCCTATCATCCCGGCTGCCGGCTGCTTTTCGGCGACGGCACGCCTGACATTCTCGCCTATCCCAGGAACCGCGCCGGCTGGGGGCATCTGTGCCGCATGCTCACCCAAGCCAATCTGCGCGACGAAAACGAAAAGGGCGCCACCCTGCTCGAGCGCAGCGATCTGCTCGAATGGGGGGATTTGATGTCGCTGGCGGTCCTGCCCGATCTGGCGGCGGACGCGGAAGAGAGTCTCGCTTTGCTCCGGCAGCTCAAGGACCGCTTCGGCAAGGCCCTGCGGCTCGGCGTCTCGCCCTGTTACGCGGGCAATGACCGCTTCCGCATCGAACAGGCAGCGGCGTTTGCCCAGAGCACCGGCATTCCGCTGATGGCGACCAACGATGTGCTCTACCACACGGCCGAACGCCGCCCGCTGCAGGACGTGCTGACCGCGATCCGCCTCAACACACCCGTCGCCGAGGTCGGGCTGGAGCTCGCCGCCAATGCCGAACGCCATTTGAAGCCGCCGCTGGAAATGGCCCGCCTGTTCCGCAGGCATCCGCAGGCGCTGGCCGAGACGTTGCGGTTCGCGGAAGAGCTGACCTTCTCGCTCAGCGATCTTCAGTACAATTACCCCGACGAGCCGACGGAATCCGGCCTCGGCCCGCAGGCCGAGCTGGAGAGGCTGGCGCGGGAAGGTGCGGTGAGGCGCTTCCCGGGCGGTGTCCCGGCCAGCGTCATAAAACGCATCGAGGAAGAGCTCGCCCTGATCGAGCGGTTGAATTACGCCCGCTACTTCCTGACCGTCCATGACATCATCAAATTCGCCCGCGGCGAGAACATCCTCTGCCAGGGCCGCGGCTCGGCCGCCAATTCGATCATCTGTTTCTGCATCGGCATCACCGAGGTTGGACCGGACAAGATCGATACGCTGTTCGAGCGCTTCATTTCCGAGGAGCGCAATGAGCCTCCGGATATCGACGTCGACTTCGAGCATGAGCGGCGCGAAGAGGTGATGCAGTACATCTATACGAAGTACAGTTCCAAACGCACCGCGCTCGCCGCTGCCGTCATCAGCTATCGCGGCCGGTCGGCGCTGCGCGAGGTCTCCAAGGCGATGGGCCTGTCCGAGGATGTCCGGGCGTCCCTGTCCGGCTCGATCTGGGGCTGGTCGACCTCGGAACTCGGCGAGAAGGAAGCCCGCGCCGGCGGCCTCGACCGGAGCGACCCCACATCGCGGCATGTGATGGAACGCGCCAACGAGATCATGGGCTTCCCTCGTCACCTCTCCCAACATGTCGGCGGCTTCGTCATCACCAGAGACCGGCTCGACGAGATCGTCCCCATCGTCAAGACGGCGATGGACGCGCGCAAGATGGTCGAATGGGACAAGGACGATCTCGACGCGGTGAAGATCCTCAAGGTGGACATCCTGGCGCTCGGCATGCTGACCTGCCTGCAGCGCGCCTTCACTCTGCTTACGGACCACTATCCGAAGGCACGGGACCCATACGGGCAACCCTATGTGCTGGCCACCCTCCCGGCAGAGGACCAACGTGTCTATGACATGATCTGCCGCGCCGATACGCTCGGCGTCTTCCAGATCGAGTCTCGCGCGCAGATGTCGATGCTGCCGCGGCTCCAGCCGCGGGATTTTTATGACCTTGTCATCGAGGTGGCGATCGTTCGGCCCGGCCCGATCCAGGGCGATATGGTGCATCCCTATCTGCGCCGCCGGCAAGGCAAGGAGAAGGCCGAATATCAGAAGGCAGAATTGAAAGAGATCCTCGGCAAAACGCTCGGCGTGCCGCTGTTCCAGGAACAGGCAATGAAGATCGCCATCGTCGCCGGCGGCTTCAAGCCGGGCGAGGCCGACGAACTGCGCCGCGCCATGGCCACCTTCAAGCGCACCGGCACCATCGGCAATTACCGCGACCGTATGATCAATGGCATGGTCGGCAAGGGCTACACCAGGGACTTCGCCGAGCGCTGCTTCAAGCAGATCGAGGGATTTGGCGAATATGGCTTTCCCGAAAGCCACGCCGCCTCCTTCGCCTTGCTCGTCTATGCCTCGTGCTGGTTCAAGACCTTCTATCCCGACGTGTTCTGCGCCGCGATCCTGAACTCGCAGCCGATGGGTTTTTACCAGCCGGCGCAACTGGTGCGCGATGCGCGCGACCATGGCGTCGACATCCGCGACGTCGACGTCAATTTTTCTGTCTGGGACTGCACTTTGGAAGAAGCGCCGTTCGATCCGGCCCGCATCCTGCCGCGCCATGCCGACATGCGCGGTGTCATCGAGACGAACCATGCGCTGCGGCTCGGCTTCCGGCAGATCAAGGGCCTGTCGAAGGAACGGATGGAGGATTTCGCAAAACGCCGCGGCTCAGGCTACTCGAGCGTCCGTGACGTCTGGCTGCGCTCCGGCCTCAATGTCGACGAGATCGAGCGGCTGGCCCAGGCCGACGCCTTTCGCTCGATAGGTCTCGACCGCCGTGCCGCGCTTTGGGACGTGCGCGCGCTGGGCGCCAGGAGTGCCGCCGAAAAGCTGCCGCTGTTCGACCAGCCGGCGCTGCGCCTGCGCGAACTGGAGCCGGAGACGAAGCTGCCGAAAATGCCGCTCGGCGAGCATGTCATCCACGACTACCGCTCGCTCGGCCTGTCGCTGAAGGCGCATCCGGTCGCCTTCCTGCGCGAGCGGCTCGACCGCGCCGGCGTCACGCCCAATGCCAACCTGCCATCGGTGCGCGACGGCAGGCGTGTCTCCGTCGCCGGCCTCGTGCTGGTGCGGCAGCGCCCCGGCAAGGGCAATGCGATCTTCCTGACGCTGGAAGACGACAAGGCCGTCGCCAATGTCATCTTCTGGGAGCGGACCTTTACCCGCTTCCGCCCCATCGTCATGGGCGCGCGGTTCGTCAAGGTGACCGGGAAATTGCAGTCGGAATCGGATGTGATCCATATCGTCGCGGAGAAGATCGAGGATCTGACGCCCTGGCTGACCGTACTCCTGGAGAAGGTCAGCGGGGCGGCCCCTCCCCAGGGACATGCCTCCAGGAACGGTCCTGATCCCTCCAGCCAATCCATGACAAGTAAGGCGCCGGTCAGGCAGGATTTCGCAGTGCTGTCGGAGGAGGCGGAAAGGGTCATGCCCAAGGGGCGCAACTTTCAGTAGGCGCGGCTCACACATGCATTCATCATCCACGGACGCAGCAGGAGCGAAACTCCGTCGCAGAGAGTATCCATGCCGCGACATCGACGCGTCGCGGCGGTGCAAAACCTTGACGCTGGCGGGTCAACGCCCCCCTCTGCCCTGCCGGGCATCTCCCCCACTTGGGGGGAGATCGGCAGCTTCGCCGTCCGGCCTGTCTTTCAACGTTGGAGATTGGCGAAAGCGAAGACAACAGCCAATCTCCCTCCTTGTCGGGGAGATGTCCGGCAGGACAGAGGGGAGCGCTTTCCCGCCAGCCTCGCCGCAGCAATGCTCGAATTCAGGAAGGCCCGCTCAGCCTCGGCGGCGGCGCCAGCACATCCTCCGCCGAAAGCGTCCGCGCCTCCGAAGGCAGCATGATCGGGATGCCGTCGCGCACTGGATAGGCGAGCTTGGCGACCCGCGAGACCAGTTCACCCCGCTCCGGATCCCAGGCCAGCGGCCCCTTGGTCAAAGGACAGGCCAGGAGCTCCAGCAGCTTCGGGTCGACATTGATCTTCTTTCCGTCACGCCCATCCGCTGCCATCGCGCCCTCTTATTGTAGACTCGAACCAAAATCCTCATTCTCGCGCGCCAGCGCCATTTCGGTGATGGCGATCAGCGTTTCGGCCCGCGTCTTCAGGTCAGCGGCTTCGAGCAGCGCCTGTTTCTCGGCCGGCCCATAGGGCGCCATCATCGACAGCGCGTTGACCAGCATGGCATTTTCGGCGCGGCTGACGCTTTCCCAGTCGGCTTCGAGATCATTGGCCTGCAGATAGGCGCGAAACGCCTTCAGCAATGCCGGCCGGTCGATCTCGTTCGCCGCCGGATCGTCATCGAGATCGGCGAGGAAGGGCGCCGGCTTCACCTGGCGAAACGGCGTCTTGACCGTCAGTTCATGGGCGATGCGGAACCGGAATACGCCCTGCAGCGAAATCAGGTAACGGCCGTCGCCGGTTTCGGAAAAGGCGATGATGCGGCCGGCGCAGCCGACATTGCAGAGCTCCGGCTCGCCATCCTCGCGCAGCGCGCCGTCGAGGCTCGGCTGGATGATGCCGATCAGCCGCGAGCCGGCGACCGCCTCGTCGACCATCTGCAGATAGCGCGGCTCGAAGATGTTGAGCGGCATGCGGCCGCCCGGCAGCAAAAGCGCGCCCTCCAGCGGAAAGATCGGGATCGTCGACGGCAGATCCTTGGCCAGCCGGTAATGCGCGTTTCCCGCTTGCACCACATTCCTCCGATCGACTTCTTCCGCCGCCGCCGGGGCTCGTCGGCTTGGCCGAAGTCAGCTTCCTAATCTGGCGCGGCCGCCGCCGACCACAAGCCCATGCGACGAAACAGCCGCCGGCTCAGGAAAACAGCAGCGCCGACAATTTGCGCCGCGCGGCCAGCGTCGCCTCGTCGGTCATGCCCCAGGCCTCGAAAAACTGCAGCAATTGCGTCCTGGCGCCGTCCTCGTTCCAGCCGCGGTCGGCCTTGATGATGGCCAGCAGATTGTCGGCCGCGGCCGTGCGTTCGCCCCTGGCGTTCTGGATCATGGCCAGGTCGAAGCGGGCCTGATGGTCTTTGGGGTTCTCGGCCAGGCGCCGCTCGAACTCGGCCGGATTGCCCAGCGCCGCTGCTTGCGCGGCAAGCGCCATCTTGGCGCGCACGGCGGCGAGCGGCGGTGCGTCCTTCTTGGCCTCAGGTGCCGTTGCCAGCAACGCCTCGGCGCCTTCAGTGTCGCCGGCCTCGAACAGCAGGTCGCCCAGTCCGGCAATTGCCTCGATCGTCTCCGGCGCCTGCGCCAGGATGGCGTCAAAAATGTCGGCGGCGGTCTGCATGTCGCCGGCCTCGCGCGCTTCGGCTGCTGCCGCCAAAGCCTCGGCCACGGCCGGAGCGCCATTGCCCTTGCCACCGACCTTGGTGATGAATTCGTTGATCTGGCTCTCGGGGATGGCGCCCATGAAGCCGTCGACCGGCTGGCCGTCCTTGAAGGCGATGACCGCGGGAATGGACTGGATGCCGAGCTGGCCGGCGATCGAGGGGTGATCGTCGATGTTCATCTTGACCAGCTTGACCTTGCCGCCGGCGGCCCGGACCGCCTTTTCCAGCTGCGGCGTCAGCTGCTTGCAAGGCCCGCACCACGGCGCCCAGAAATCCACCAGCACCGGCTGGCGGCGCGATTCCTGGATGACGTCGGCGGCGAAGGCCGCGGTCGTGGTGTCCTTGATGACATCGCCGGCGGGAGGCGCGGCCGGCGCATCGCCAAGCGAGACCTTTGCCGGCGCGGGGGCGGTTCCGCCATACTGAACGGTGGTGGCATATTGGCCGCCACTGCTGCCGAATGACCCGCCAAACGGCTTGTTGTCGCTCATCTCGTCACCCTTTCGGTCGCGCCGCCGGCCCGCAGGTCGGCGCCCATGTCATTGGAAGTCGGTTTTCGCCATCCATGTGGCGATCATGCCGAGACTTTCAAGATAGCAGCATCGTGCCCGGTTGCCTCGACGAATCTGATGAGATCGCTAGCGGCGATCGATGTCGTCGCCTCATTGGTCAGCGGATGGCCATTGATGACGGCATGCGCCATCAAATCCTCGTCGAGCACCAGCTTCACCCGCTTCTCCGTGTCGTTGATGACGCCGAAGACGGTGACGGCGCCCGGCGAGACGCCCAGAAGCTCCATCAGCATCTCCGGCTTGCCGAAGGACACACGGCCGGATGCGCCGATCAGCTGGTGAATCTGCTTGAGGTCGACGACAGCGTCTTCGCCGACCGTGACCAGGAAGAAATTGTCCTTCTTGTCCTTCAGGAACAGGTTCTTCGTGTGCCCGCCGGCAATTTCGCCGCGCAGCGCCTGCGAATCGGCCACCGTATAGAGCGGCGGATGGCGTATCGTCGAAACGGCGATGCCGAGTTCGGCGAGAAAGGCAAAAAGTTCGGCTTCGGTCTTCGGCATCGATTGTCTTCTTTGTCGTTTTTCCGCCTTGCCGTTTACGGCCAATGCGGTAGCCGACACAAGGCCGTCGCGCAGCGGCGTGGCGAAATCCTTGCGGCGCGGGCGGTTTGCCGGCATCGTTTGACGTGTTGAAAAAAGCCTGCGATTTCCCTGTTGCAATCGCCGCGCTCTTCAGCCATATAGGCCCGGCTTGCGGCCAAGACGCCGTGTGAGCGGGTGTAGCTCAGGGGTAGAGCACAACCTTGCCAAGGTTGGGGTCGAGCGTTCGAATCGCTTCACCCGCTCCAATTTCCTCCAGGGAAATCAAGCATCGAAAAGCCGCGGTCCGCCGCGGCTTTTTCGCGTTTTAGGGCGGTTTAGATCGCGGTTGCCTGAATGCACGGGCTACCGCGCAGTCCGTTCGTGGCTTCGACGCAGTTTGAAATCGCAGCGTCGAGCCGGTGTGCAGCGCCCTCCATGCAGAGCCGAGCAAGCGTCGGTCTTGTCATCAAAGAGCCAAGGTAAAGCAGTCAACGTTATTTATTTGATGCTTAACACGATGACGCTACAAGGAATAGATGGCCGTTACCCCCGACGAAACAACACCATCACTGCAACCAATTAACTGGGATGCAATTTTTTCCGAAGTGAATTCCTGGCGTGGTGCTTGTATGCACCATTTTTCAATGGTCGAAGCAGCGGCGACCGAAACACTGCTTGCGTTGAGCGCCACGGCACAGGGCGGGATTGCAGTGCGCCTGCGACATCTGATCGGGCAAAGGTTCGAAGACTTGGCAGCGGCGATCAGCCCCGACGGTCCATTTGGTGAGGCGGGTCAGCGCGCCCTTACCGAACTTTCAAAGTATCGCGAAAAGCATGAGACCTTCCGCACCCTGCTATGTCACGGAATGTTCAAGGTGACGGTTGAGCATAACGGCCAATGGACTTTAATCATTCGATCGCTGTCGATCCGCTCGCGTCAGCCTGACCGCACCATACTGGTGTTAGAGCACTCTGAGGCCGAAGCCAGACTGGCAGCCCTAAAACATGACGGGCAAAAACTCGCGTCGATTCTTGGCCAACTTCGTAAGGTCACAGCCATAATTTAAGTCTCATCCGGCCTGGAGACGATCGGCCTCATTTCGCCCTCACCCCGCCTTGCGCAGTGATGCCTGGTGCACCAGCGAGGTCCAGCTGTTCGTCGAGGCGAGGTGGCAGTAGAGCAGGCCGAGCGCGCCTGACTTTCTCAGGTCGAGGAAGGCCTCGTCGCTCAGTTTGTTGAAGGCCGGCTCGTCGATCACCTGGAAGTCGGTGAGGTTGAGCACTTCGCCGCCTTCCAGCGTTACCTTGCTCTGGCGCGGCGAAAACAGGCCGTGCGCGTCGATCTTGTCGATCATTTCGCGTGTGGCCCTGAAGTCGATCTGGAACTGGTTGCAGAAGGCGAGCGCCTGCTTGGTTGCTTCGGTCGGCTCGTTGCCGCTGAAGAACGGCGCGATCTTGTCTTCGCGGAAGGGTGCCATGAGCTGGTCGATAACGCGCTCGCTTGCCCTGTCCACGCACAGCGTCAGCCGGCCTGCCGTGGTCGGGTCCTCGGCAAGGATGAAGGGATAGCGGCGGACATAGGCGGGGACGTAGTGCGGCGCGGTCCACCGGCCGTCGGCGTCGACGAACAGGTTCTCGCCCTGCCGCACGCCGGTGATGATGACAGGTGCCTTGCCGGGGCCGATGAAGACGATCGGGTAGGAGCGCATCGCCGCCGGCATTTCCGACGCCACCACCGGAATGGCATGGGCGGTGCGTGCGAAGGCAAAGTCGCTGCGCGCGGTCAGGCCCAGCGAGCCATGCCGCACCGGATTGAGCGCTTCGGGTTTGGAATAGAACAGCGGCATGGCGTCCGCCGGCGCTGCTTGCGTCTTTGTCTCATTGTCAGCCATGGTCCCGTCCCTTCTCCCGCCAGCCGATCAGGCCGGATCCTCCGCATCAGACCCCAAGACTGGCATCTGCTCTTGTTGCGCTGATCTTGGTCGGGCCAAGACTCCGGCGCTGGAACAAAGTACTACAGTGTCCGCGGCACGCATAAAAGCACGACCGCCGCGGTATTTTGCGGTTTGCCCCGGCGAATTGTCTCGCCCAGCGGCCGGACAGGCTGACGGGCCTATGGACAGCCTGCCGCGAAGCGGCGAGATTGCCGCCACGAGCAATTGCAGGAAAAGCGTGAAACGGTTTTCCTGCAATTGCGGGAAATGAAAGGTCGGAGCGGGTCGGCGTCAAACACTGAAACCGCTCCAGCAAGCGGATTGAGGCTGAATGGCATGGCGTCGGTAACGGATTTCGAACAGGGTCAAGAGTTCACCGTCGAGGCCGGCGGCAGGCCGGTCCCGCTGGAACTGAGCGCGGTCACCCCTATTCCCGCCAGTCCGCGTCCGGGCGGCGGCTTTTCGCTGATGTTCCGGGGGCCGCGCGAAACGCCGCTGCCGCAAGCGACCTATCGCTTCGCCGGCAAGAGCGGGGTGCACGACATCTTCATCGTGCCGGTCGCCGCCGACGCGTCCGGCCGGCTTTACGAGGCGGTGTTCAATTAGGCCGGTGAAGCGGGCTTTTTGAAGCGACGCTTGCGTCGACCGACGCGCGCCTTGGCGATTGGCGGAAACGCCCGTTTCTTCGTCATCCTCGGGCGGAGCAAGGAGCGTAGCGACGCGACGCAGACCCGAGGATGACGAAGGGAGAAGGGCCTCGGCGGCTTCCCCTACCACTCGCTGAGCTTGGTGTCCGGTCCGTATTCCTGGCCGTCAATATCCTTCACCACCGCCTGGCCGCAGCGCATGGTCTTGGCTTTCTTGTCGTAGGCGTAGGTCGGCGAGCCGAACAGGTGCCAGCCCTTGTTCAAGGCCGCCGTCACCTTGTGGCAGAAGCTGGCATCGTCCGGGGCGGTCAGAAAGCGGTAGAGTTTCATGTCTCAAGTCCTGTCGTAAATAACTCGTTCTTTTTACGCAATTCCGGACGGAAAACCGCCACGCACTTTTCCTGGAATTGCTTTGGCCGGGATCATGCGCCGATGGCGGCCGCCTTCGCCAGCAATTTTTCGGCTTGCGCCAGATGCAGGCGCTCGACCATTTTTCCATTCAGCGAAATCACGCCCTTGCCGGCATTCTCCGCAAGTGAAAAGGCATCCTTTATCAGCCGTGCCTCGGTCAGCGCTTCCGGCGAAGGCGCGAAGGCGCGGTTGGCCGCGTCGATCTGGGCGGGATGGATGAGGGACTTGCCGTCGAAGCCCATGGCGGCGCCTTCCGCGCACTCACGGGCAAAGGCGTCGAGGTCGCGAAAATCATTGGCAACGCCGTCGAGCATGTCGAGGCCGCCGGCGCGCGCGGCCAGCACCATCTGCATCAGCCATGGCACGAGGTAGCGCCGGTCCGGCGTCACCAGCACACCGGTGTCCTTGGCCAGGTCATTCGTTCCGGCAACGAAACAGTTGAGCCGTGAGGCCGGATCGCGGCCCAGTTCGGCCATGGCGCCAATGTTGAGCAGCGCCTTGGGCGTCTCGATCATCGCCCATAATTTCACGCTGTCGGGGGCGAAATTGTCGTCGAGCACGTCGCCGACCTCGAGGATATCGCGCGGCGTGGCGACCTTGGACAAAAGGATGCCGTCGGGCTCGACTTTCGCCACGGCCAAGAGGTCGTCGGCGCCCCATTCGCTGGCCAGCGCATTGACGCGCACCACCATCTCGCAGCGATGGCCAAGATGATTGGCAACCGGGCGGCTGGCGAAGATTGCGGGCAGCTTTTCGCGGGCGGCAATCTTGTCAGCCGGGGCGACGGCGTCCTCGAGGTCGATGATGATTGCGTCGCAGGACAGCTGCGCGATCTTGGCCAGCGCCTTGTCGTTGGAGGCCGGGACGTAGAGCACCGAGCGGCGCGGGCGGTAGGGTTCGGTCATGTCCGATCTATGCAGCGTGTGGACGGGTGAGGCAAGCGCCCGACTTGTGCCTAAGACTAGCCAATCGCGAAAGCCGGCGTTGCCGCTCATTGCCCTGCCGGGCATTTCTCCCCGTAAACGGGGCGAAAGAAGCTGGCCGCAACGCCGGCATCCTTTCTGCACCGCTGACAATTGGCGACAACAGCGACGACAGCTCCCTTCTCCCCGTTCACGGGGAGAAGATGCCGGCAGGCAGATGAGGGGCAGCGCCAACGTCTGTAAAGGATGGCGGGCAGCGCTCTCAGGCGCAGCCTCTGCACGAAAACTGCACGCACCTGCCGAAAACCTCCTCGGATCCACCCTGCCATCTCCCTGCCGGCCTGCCAAACAGGCGGCATGCACAAGCGAGCAAAACCCCGTTGGTCCCTGCCCCGGCGCCTGCGCAGCGAAGGCTGGTGGCTGGTCGATCCGCCGCGCGCCAATTCCGTGGCGATCCTCATTCCCCTTGTCCGCAAGAGCCCGCCGCCATGGCGGCCGGGCACGATCAGGCCAGATGCCATCAGGAAGGTCAGTTCATGACATCGTTTTTCACCGCCGCACCAGGCTATTGCAGCCGCTTCGGCGTTGCCGTGCTGCTGGTCGTGCTGGCGGATTTCCTGTTCTACGGCCAGCCCGCCGGCATCACGGTCTTCCTGTTCGCCACCTTGATCGCCGCCGCGGTCGTGGCCGTGCACCCCGCGGCCTTCAGCGACATCAGGGTCTGGCTCAAGCCCGCAGCCCTGCTGGTCGCACTGCTGCCGCTCGCCGAAAATGTCAGCACCCTGTCTGTCTCAATCGCGCTGGCGGCGCTGGTCGTCTTCGCGCTTTCGCTGAGCGGACGCCTGCGGCACGGCATCGCCCGCATTCCCGGCCAGGTCGCGCTGTTTTGGCTGGCAGCGCCGTTCCGCTTCATCAGAGATTTCATCCGCTGGCGCAAGACGGCGCGGCGCCTCGGCCGGCGCCGCGTGCGGCTGGCGGCGATCGCTGTCTGGGTGATGCCGCTGACGCTGGGCGCCATATTCCTGGCGCTGTTCGGCGCCGCCAATCCGGTCATCGAATACTGGCTGTCGCTGATCGATCTGATGAAGCTGCTCGATCTGATCCAGCTGGCGCGGATTGCCTTCTGGCTGCTCGTGCTCGCCGGCGTCTGGGCCTTTTTGCGGCCGCGCCTGCCGCGTTTTTCGAAGCGCGTCGCCCGGCCAAACAATGCCGTTGCCGCTGTTCAACCGCCGACCAATCCGCAAAGGCACGTCGTCGAGGACATCGTGTTCGGCAAGGCCGCCATCCTGCGCGCGCTTGTTGTCTTCAACGTGCTGTTTGCGCTGCAGACCGGGCTCGACGCCACCTATCTGTGGGGCGGCGCAGCGCTTCCCGACGGCTTGAGCTACGCCGCCTATGCGCATCGCGGCGCCTATCCCTTGATCGTCACCGCACTGCTTGCCGCCAGTTTTGTCCTGGCGGCGCTCAGGCCGGGAAGCGAGACCTCAAGCGATCCCATCATCCGCCGGCTGGTCTATGCCTGGGTGGCGCAGAACATCATGCTGGTCATCTCGTCGATCCTGCGGCTCGATCTCTATATCGGCATCTATGCGCTGACCTACTGGCGCATCGCCGCCTTCGTCTGGATGGGGCTGGTGGCGGCCGGGCTGGCGCTGATCATCGCCCGCATCGCGCTTGGAAAATCCAATGAATGGCTCTCCTCCGCCAATCTTCTGACGTTATCGGCGACGCTCTATGCCTGTTGTTTCGTCAATTTCGCCGCAACGATCGCCAATTACAATGTCGACCATTCCCTTGAAATGACCGGCCAGGGCATCCCCCTCGACGCCTGGTATCTGCGCTCGCTCGGGCCGGGCGCGTTTCCCGCGCTCGATCGTTTCTTCGATCATCAGGCCAAGACGGCTGCCGCGGGCGCTATGCGCGAACTGGAAGGATTGCGGGCCAGCGACGAAGACTGGTATCGCACCGTCCAGCAGAACTGGCGCGCCTGGAGCTTTCGCGACTGGCGGCTGCTGCGATATCTCGACAGCAAGGGGTCGCTCGTGCTTCCTCGGCCTTCGCAACCTTCCTTGCCGGGCCGCTGACCGATGCCGCATCACATTCTCGTCGCCGACGATGACCCGCATATCCGCGAAGTGATCTGCTTCGCGCTGGAAAAGGCCGGCATGAAAACGCATGCAGTGGCCGACGGCGCCGCCGCCTTGCAGGAGATCGGGCGCCGGGCGCCGGATCTGGTCGTGCTCGACATCGGCATGCCGGAGATGGATGGGCTGGAGGTCTGCCGGCGGCTGCGCCACACTTCCGATGTGCCGGTGCTGTTCCTGTCCGCGCGCGATGAAGAGATCGACCGCATTCTTGGGCTGGAAATGGGCGGCGACGACTATGTGACCAAGCCGTTTTCCCCGCGCGAGCTGGTCGCCCGCGTCAACGTCATTCTGCGCCGCGCCCGCCCGGCAGCGCCCGAAC
This sequence comes from Mesorhizobium sp. CNPSo 4671, assembly GCF_057784245.1. Lineage (NCBI taxonomy): Bacteria > Pseudomonadati > Pseudomonadota > Alphaproteobacteria > Hyphomicrobiales > Phyllobacteriaceae > Mesorhizobium > Mesorhizobium sp. CNPSo 4671. Next base: position 737,953 of record NZ_JBWLUW010000004.1, read on the forward strand.
CGGCCGACGACCGGCAGTTCGCGCATGGCAAGCTCACACTGGCGCCGGCCAGCCATGCCGTCAGCTTCGACGGCAAGCCGCTTGCGCTGACGGGGATCGAGTTCTCGATCCTGAAAGGGTTTCTGGCACGGCCGACTTATGTGCTCGACCGCGACGCGGTGATGGCCAGTGCCTATGCGGGAAAAATCCATGTCGCCGACCGCACTGTCGACAGCCATATCCGCAACATCCGCGCCAAGCTGGCGGCTGTAGGCTGCCTTGACGCCATCGAGACCGTGCATGGCGTCGGCTTCCGGCTTGGCCGATGCGGCTGACGACTTCGCGCAAATGGATCGGCCGCAAATGGCGGCCACGGCTTGCCACCGTCGTCGTCGCCATCCTGATCCTGGTTATGGCCCTGCCGCTGGTCGGCCTGTTCTTCTTCCGCCTCTACGAGAACCAGTTGATCCGCCAGACCGAGGCCGAGCTGATTGCGCAAGGGGCGGCCATCGCCGCCATCTATGCGCAGGATGTGCGCGACGCCGGCATTCTCCCGGAAAAACTCGGCGCGCCGATGCCGGAACCCAATGGCAGTGCCAGCCGAAGCGTCAATCCCGACGGACCGTACCGGCCGATCGAGCCAAGCCTCGATCTCGCCTCCGACTACGTGCTGCCGACGCGGCCGGCGGCGACGCCGGCGACCGCCGATCCCGCCTTTGCCGCCATCGGCACGCGCCTGTCCGGCATTCTCGACGCGACGCAGAAAACCACGCTGGCCGGCTTCCGGCTGCTTGATCCCCGAGGCGTCGTCATTGCCGGGCGCGGCGAGGTCGGGCTGTCGCTTGGCGAGGTCGAGGAGGTGCGCGAGGCGCTCGCCGGCCGCTATGCCAGTGCGCTCAGGCTGCGCATTCCCGACCAGCCGACGCCACCGCTCTATTCGGTCAGCCGCGGCACCAAGGTGCGTGTTTTCGTCGCTCTGCCGGTGGCCGTCGACGGCCATGTCGCCGGCGTGGTCTATGTCTCGCGCACGCCCAACAACATCATAAAACATCTCTATGGCGAACGCGGCAAGGTGACGTTGGCAGCGATCGCCATTCTCGCCGGCACGCTGCTCATCGGCCTCGTTTTCCTGCGCACCGTCAGCCGGCCGATCTACGCGCTGATCGACCGCACGCAACGCATCGCCGCCGGCGAGCGCGACGCGATCCGGCCGCTCGACCATCACGGGACCTACGAAATGGCCGAGCTCTCCGCCGCCTTTCTCGACATGGCGGAAAAACTGCAGGCGCGGTCGGACTCGATCCAGACCTTCGCCACCCATGTCTCGCACGAGCTCAAATCGCCGCTGACGGCGATCCAGGGCGCGGCCGAATTGCTGCGCGATTCAGGCAGTGCGATGGACGATGAGGAGCGGCGGCGTTTTTCAAACAACATCGTCACCGATGCTGGGCGGCTCAATCTGCTGGTCCGGCGGCTGCTCGATCTGGCCAAGGCCGAAAACCTCGCCCCCAGCGGCGAAAGCACCTCGATCGGTGCCGCGCTGGCACAGCTGCCCGTCGACACCAGGCTGGCGGTTCGCGTCGAGGCGGGCGGCGATCTCGCCTTGCGCATCTCGGCCGAGAACGCGGTAATCGTGCTGGCCAACCTCATCGACAATTCCGCCAGGCATGGCGCGACGCTGGTTTCGATCGCGGCGACAGGCGCCGGCGGCAAGGCGACGCTGCTGGTTGGCGACGATGGCGACGGCATTTCGCCGAGCAACCGGGCGCGCATCTTCGAGCCGTTCTTCACCACGCGGCGCGCCACCGGCGGCACCGGCATGGGCCTCGGCATCGTGCTGGCCCTCCTGAAAGCGCATGATGGTATGATCCGGCTGGTTGACAGCGAGCGCGGCACGCGCTTCGAGATCACTTTGCCGGTGGCATAGACAGGCCGCCGACCGGATCGGAGAAAAAATGCGCTACGACATCGTCATCATCGGTGGGGCCATCGTCGGGTCCTCCATTGCCTATTATCTGCGCGAGGAAGGCTTTTCCGGCTCCATCGCGCTGATCGAGCGCGATCCGCAATTCGCCCATGCGGCAACGACGCTGTCCATGGCCTCGATCCGCCAGCAATTCTCCATCCCGGAAAACATCCGGCTGTCGCAGTTCACACTAAAACTGTTCCGGCGGCTGAAGGAGACATTCGGCACCGATGCCGATATCGGCTTCCGCGAGGGTGGTTATCTCATCCTGGCCGGCGAGAACGGCCTGCCGGTCCTCAAGGCCAACCATGATGCGCAGGTCGCCGAGGGCGCCGACATCGTGCTCGAGGACGCCGAGCAGCTGACACGGCGCTTCGCCTGGCTGTCGAGCGAGGGCATTTCCGCCGGCGCCTATGGCCGGACCGGCGAAGGCTGGTTCGACGCGCATGCGATGCTGATGCTGTTCCGCAAGGCGCTGCGCGAGAAGAAGATCGATTTCATCACTGCTGATGTCACCGGCATTGCGCGCCACGGCAACCGCGTCACCGGCGTCTCCCTCGACAATGGCCAGACGCTTGAGGCCGGTACCGTCATCAACGCCGCCGGGCCGAATGCCGGCAAGGTCGCCGCTCTCGCCGGGCTGGCGCTGCCGGTCGAGCCGCGCAAGCGTAACGTCTTCGTTTTCGAGGCGCGCGAGAAATATGCCGACATGCCGCTGCTGGTCGATCCCTCGGGCATCTATGTGCGCCCGGAAGGCTCGGTCTACCTCACTGGCGGCGCCGAGCCGGAAGAGGGCGACGGCCCAGCCGACCCCAGCGATTTCGAAGTCGACTGGCCGCTGTTCGAAGAGGTGATCTGGCCGGTACTGGCGACCCGCATTCCCGCCTTCGAAGCGATCAAGGCGACCCGCGCCTGGGCCGGCCACTATGACTACAACACGCTCGACCAGAATGCCGTGATCGGCCCGCATCCCGAAATCGGCAATTTCATCTTCGCCAACGGTTTTTCCGGCCACGGCCTGCAGCAGGCACCGGCGGTGGGCAAGGCGCTGGCCGAGCTGATCGTGCATGGCGGGTATCGGACGATCGATTGCTCGGCGTTTGGGTACGAACGCGTGGCCGAGGGGCGGGCCTTCCGGGAATTGAACGTGATTTGAGGGCGCGCTTCTTCCTTCTCCCCTTGCGGGAGAAGGTGGCCGAGCGAAGCTCGGTCGGATGAGGGGTGCTCCAGGGAACGCCAACGTCTCACTCCGCTGGAACACCCCTCAACCGTCTCAGCGCTAACGCGCCGATCCACCTTCTCCCGCAAGGGGAGAAGGAAGTGTCTACGCCGCCGCCAGATTCCCAGCCGCGACATAGTCCTGCAGCCAGGCCAGCACCCGGCCCCAACCCTCGGCATGTTCAGCCGCCGCATCGCTGAGCCCAGCAAAACCGCCATGGCAGATGGTGAGACGCGTACCCCCGGTGATCGGCTGCAGCAGCCAGGCGACCGTGGTTTGCCGCCGGCCAAGCGTCGCGTGATCCCAGGCATAGGCCCGCGTCTGTATGATCCGGCGCGGCGCTTCGATCTCGAGGAATTCACCGCCGGCCGGCAGGTCCTTGCCGTCGGCCGTGCGGACGACAACCGTCCAGCGGCCGCCGACGCGGAGGTCGGCCGACCAGTCGGCCATCCGGTAGGTGTCGGCGGACCCCCACCAGTGCTCTATCTCGCTCGTGATCAGCGCGCGAAAAATGCGTTCCGCAGGCGCTTCGATCTCGGCTGACGCCATGATCGTCTCGCCATTGGTCATGCTCTGTATCTTGGGAAAGTGCATCATCGATGCCTCCGATCCAATTTGTTTCGATATCGAAAACGATCCTTCAACCCTTTGATGGCGGGCGCTCGAAACCCTTGCCGGTCTCGAGCAGGCTTTTCAGGCTGGCCAGCACAAGCGGCCAGCCCTTGCTGACATTCGGGATCAGCCGGTGCGGGCCGTCGGCCTCGTGGGTGACGGCAAGCTTCATCAGCTCGCCATCCTGTTCTATGGCGAAGGTGCAGCGCGTGTAGCCGTCTTCCCTAACCTCCGGCATCCATTCATTGCGCCATTTGATGACGAGGCGTCGCGGCGGGTCGATCTCGAGGATCTCGCCCGAGTCGGCAACGCGGCCGTCGGGGAAGACCAGTTTCCAGCTGGAACCGACCTTCCACTCGCTCTCCTGATGGGAGCAGAGGAAGAACTGCCGGTTGAATTCCGGGTCGGTCAGCGCCTCCCAGAGCTTTTCGGCCGTGGTGCGGATGTAGGTTACGTAAACGAAGCTGTTGCTCATCAGTCATCCCTTTCGAGGCGTTTCTTCAGATCACTCAATGCATTCAGCCGATGGCGCTCGAATTTGCCGATCCAGCGCTCGGCGATCTCGTTGATCGGAACCGGGTTGAGGTAGTGCTCCTTCTCGCGTCCCCGGCGCAGCGTGGTGACGAGGTTGGCCTCCTCCAGGATCGCCAAATGCTTGGTCACCGCCTGGCGCGTCATGTCCATCTCCGCGCACAGCGCGTTCAGCGTCTGCCCATTCCGGGCATGGAGTTTGTCCAGCAATTGCCGGCGTGTCGGGTCGGCCAGGGCGCGAAAGACGTCATCCATGCTCATGGCTTTAATATGCAACCATTTGGTTGCATGTCAAGCGGCAAGATCGCACACCATCGGCAACCGGATGCCGTCACAGCAGAAAGAATCAGCCCTTGCGGGAGAACCAGAAGGCGTCGGCCATGCGTTTCATGCCGATGCGTTCGTAAAAGCCGACGGCGTTGGGCATGGAGATCAGGCTGATGGCGACCGATGGCCCGAGCTGCCGCCGCGCCTCGTCCATCAGGCCCTTGCCGATGCCGAGTCCTTGCGCCGATTGCGAGACGGCGAGCTCGGAGATGTAGCAGACCCAGGCAAAGTCGGTGACGGCGCGCGCCACGCCGATCAGCGGCTTGCCTTCGATGTCGAGGCGCGCGGTCAGCACAAGATTGGCGCCGGACAGCATCGCCTGCAGTCTGGCGGGATCATCGACGGGCCGTGTCTCGCCGAGGCCGGATTCCACCAGCACCTTGCGGAATTCTGCGACATTGAGCGCGGGTTCGCTTGCGTAGAGGACATGGGAATTTTCAGCCATGCCGGCAGACTGCACCATCGGCCAGCGAATTCGAAGCCGCTTTGTGGGGTGGCTGTTGTGCCAATGCGCACGAACAGTTGCCTTTTATTTGCCCTCGGCTTTGTGTAAACGGAGCTTCAGCAAATCCCCCCGCAACGAAAACACGGGCCAAAGCCATGGAAAAATTCACCAAGCTCACCGGCGTCGCCGCTCCCATGCCGATCGTCAATGTCGACACCGACATGATCATCCCGAAGGATTATCTCAAGACGATCAAGCGCACCGGCCTCGGCACCGGCCTGTTCGCCGAAATGCGCTACAATGACGACGGTTCGGAAAACCCGGATTTCGTGCTCAACAAGCCGGCCTACCGCAAGGCGCAGATCCTGGTCGCCGGCGACAATTTCGGCTGCGGCTCGAGCCGCGAGCACGCGCCGTGGGCGCTGCTCGATTTCGGCATACGCTGCGTCATCTCGACCTCGTTCGCCGACATTTTCTACAACAACTGCTTCAAGAACGGCGTGCTGCCGATCACCGTCAGCCCCGAGGATCTCGAGAAGCTGATGGATGACGCCTCGCGCGGCTCCAACGCCACTTTGTCGATCGACCTCGAGGCCAAGGAAATCCGTGGCCCCGATGGCGGCGTGGTCAAGTTCGACCTCGACGATTTCAAGCGGCACTGCATGCTCAACGGCCTCGACGATATCGGCCTGACCATGGAGAAGGCCGGCGCCATCGCCTCGTTCGAGAAGCGCAACGCCGAACAGCGCCCCTGGGCCTGAACAGCACCATCCGAATATAGGCCCGGCCCTTTCAGGCCGGGTTTGGCGGCGACTGAAGGGAGGGACAGTCATGGCACGTTCGCTTCTTGCCGGCGTTTGCGGGCTGGCCTTGTTGCTAGTGCCCATAGCGAGTGCCTTTGCGCAGACACAGACACCCGCAGCAGCCCAGAAGCCGGCCGACCAGCCGGCGACCGACCAGGGAGCGCCGAGCAGCAGCGACGCGGCGCCCGCCGACGACGACAAGCAGGCGCCGATAGCGTTCGAGGGCGGCCAATTGACCATCACCCAGCCGGAGCAGGATGGCGAGAAAGTGCTCGCCTATGACGGCAAACAGCTGGCCAGCAATTACGATGTCTTCTTCGACAAGATCGTGAAGATCGGCGACGTCAATGTCGCGCTGGTCGATGTCGGCGACGGCGGCAATCAATGCGGCCCGGCCAAGGTCATCGTCTGGAAGCCGAAGGACGGCGAGATCAAGACCACCACGGTCGAACAGGACGAATGCGGCGCGCCGCCGGCCGCCATCGCCGACGACGCCATCTATTTCGTGCCTTACCTGCTGCCGGGCGAGACAAAGGCGACGCTGCAATGGTCGCCGACCCAAGGCCTGACGACCTCCGGCAACCTCGCCTATACGCCGGAACCCGGCACCGACTGGAAGGATGTCGATCCGGCGAAGTATGAGAACATCATCGATGCCTTCCACAACGAGGCTGTCTACAAAGCGGCCAAGGCGCTGCTCGGCGACACCATGCCCGACATGGCGACCAGCCTGCTGGTCGGCGGCGGCACGGAGAAGACCGCGTCGGGCGCCTTCTACGCCACCGGCTGCGTGCCGCATGACTGCGGCGGCAATGACGGTTTCATGGCGGTCGACGCGGCCAGGCACAAGGTCTATTTCTCGCGGCGCGGCGACGATGGCCAACCAGCGGCTTGGCCGCAGCTGAAGGACTGGCCGGACGACATCAAGAAGGCGCTCGACGACGCGCAGGGCGAGGCAAACTAACGGGCCTCGCCGAGCGACGGTCTTCCTGTTGCCATTTGCCGACGGAGGTCACGATGCAGAATCGGCGACAAATAACGGCAGCCGGGCTGCTTCTCGGCGGCGGCCTGCTCGCACCGACCCTCGCCCGGGCGGCGCCCTCGCCTCAATCGCTGGCGGACCGGTTCGCGGCGACATTGAGCGCAGGCGATATCGATGCCTTCTCCGAACTGTTCGCCGACACCTATGTGAATCATCAAAAAAGCGCCGCGGCACCGCCGCCGGCCAATGTCAGCCCGAAACAGGCGACCGTCGCTTTCTTCAAGGCGCGATTGACGGCAATGCCGGATCTCAAAGTCGCCACGGAAGCGGTGGTCGCGGATCAGGACCATGTAGCGGCGAGCTTCGTCTACAGTGGCCCACACAAGGGCACCTATTTCGGTGTCGCACCGACCGGTCGGACGCTGCGCTTCGCCTCATGCGACATTTTTCGGTTGCAGGACGGTCTGATCGTCGAGCACTGGGGCATGGGCGATATCGCTGGCGTGCTGGCGCAACTGCGAGCCTGATCTCCACCGGCTCACTGTTGTGGGCCCGCCATCGGGCCGGTCGAACGGAACTTGCTTCGCGCCTTTAGGCAGTGGTGAAATTCGGCTGAAGCCTTATGGCGAGGTCGGCTTGCCGCCGCCGCCGGCAACTTGGTCGCCGCAGGTTCCGGCCCGCCTTGGATCGAGTTCGATGGCTTTTCGGCAGTCGGCGGCGGCTCCGATGGCATCGCCGCTCAGCGCCCGGGTCAGCGAACGGACGAACCAGGCCCGCGCATCGTTCGCATCGAGCGCGATCGCCTTGTCGAAATCGGCAATGGCGCGATCGTTGTTGCCTTTGCTTGCCCAGGCGACGCCTCGAAAATAATAGCCGTCGACGATCGCGGGATCGAGTTGGATCGCCTTGCTGGCGTCGGCGATCGCGCGCCCCCAGCCATCCTTGCTGAGCCAGGCCGCGCTGCGGTTGGCATAGGCTTCGGCGCTCTTGGGGTCGATGCCGATGGCGGCGTCGTAATCGGCCATCGCCTGATCGAACTCACCCCTGTCGAGGCGGTTGAGGGCGCGATTGAGAAGCGCGATCATGTCGGTCGGGTCAAGCCGGATAGCCTCATCATATTCGGCGCTCGCCTTGTCGCGCTTGCCTTTCCTGTCCCAAGCTTGACCCAGTCCTGTATGCGCCGCGCTGTTTTGCGCATCAGCCTTGATCGCCTGCTGGTAATCCACCATAGCCGCGTCGATATTGCCCTTGCGCAGGAAGGCCGCGCCGCGGCTGGAATAGGCCTCGCTGGCGGACGGCTCAAGGCTTATGGTGACGTTGAAGTCCGCTATTGCGCGGTCGTCGTCTCCCTTGTTGTACCAGTCGGCGCCACGGTTGAAGTAGGCCGCAGCCTGCTTGGGATCGATCGCGATCGCCTCGCCATAGTCGGCGATCGCACCGTCCCAGTCTTCCTTGTCGTTCCGGGCGGAAGCTCGGTAGAAGTAGGCTTTGGCGCGCAGGCGTAGCGCTTCGGTCGTGTCCTCTGCAATTACCGAGCAGGCGGCGATTCGCCGGTCGGCCGCGCCATCGTCGACGCTCGCTTCGTTGCTGTAGATGGGCCCACCGTCGTCGTCCGAGCCATTTTCATCGCCGAAGCAAAGCGCATAGTCCCGCGTAACGGCCGAAGACGGAGCGGTCAGAGCGCCAAGCATGATAACAACTGCAAGGGCCACCAGCGGCCCGCGCATAAGCCCTGCAAAAAATGCGCGTGCCAGCGCGTCGGTGCGACGTGACATGGTTCTGACCCCCAGAGTTACTGCGCCTGCTCTCACGGATACTTATAGTTCCGTTTTTGTTCCTCAATGCAAGCAGAAATTGCAGTGGTCATTTGAAGCGATCGGTCTTTCATTAGATGGACGTGGATGGGAACGGTAAGCCGATTGCTAGGCTTCCGACCACAAATGCCTGGAGAGCCCGTTTGCCGAGATATTGCACCGTCGATTCGTCTGTATTGGCCTATGGCCGGATCAGGTCCTGCCTGCAAAGTTGCGGCGCCGATTTTTGAGGACATCCATGCGCAAACTCATCTCCACCGGCTCGCCCTTCGAAAAGACCGCCGGCTATTCGCGCGCCGTGGTGCAGGGCGACTGGTGTTTCGTCTCCGGGACGACCGGCTACGACTACGCCACCATGACGATGCCGGAGACGGTCGAGGCGCAGACGCGCAACTGCCTGGCGACGATCGGCAAGGCGCTTGCCGACGGCGGCTTCGACATGGCCGATGTGGTGCGGGCGCATTACTACATCACCGACCAGGCCTTTGTTGACGTCGTCTTCCCGATCCTCGGCGAGACGTTCGGCGACATCAGGCCGGCGGCGACGATGATCGTCTGCCAGCTCAACAAGCCAGAAATGAAGATCGAGATCGAAGTGACGGCGCTGCGGCGGACAGCTGCGGGATCCTGAGGAAAGCCATGAAGGTCCGGCGCATCGTAGCCAATATCGACACGCAGGATGCGGCAGCCGCCAGACGTTTCTACCATGACGTGCTCGGCCTCGACGTGCTGATGGATCAGGGCTGGATCGCCACCTACGGTTCCGGGGAACAGATGCAGGTGCAGGTCTCCTTCATGGCGCAAGGCGGCTCCGGCACGCCTGTGCCGGACCTGTCGATCGAGGTCGACGATGTCGATGCGGCGCTGGCCGCGATGAAGGGCGCCGGCTTCGCCATCGAATACGGGCCGGCCGACGAGCCATGGGGCGTGCGGCGCTTCTATGTGCGCGATCCCCTGGGCCGGCTGGTCAACATTCTCTCGCATCGGTGATGGCGCTTCTCAAGCGCAGGCTTGCGCCGCAAGCGCTTGGCGTTTAGCAAAGCGCCGGTTCAAATTCTTTTCTGGGACGGTTTCTCCATGGCAACGAAGCATCTTTTCCTGCTCCCCGGCGACGGCATCGGCCCCGAGGCCATGGCCGAGGTCAAGAAACTGATCGCGGCCATGAACGAAAAGCTCGGCAGCGGCTTCGTCACCGACGAGGGCCTGGTCGGCGGCTGCGCCTACGACGCGCATGGTGCGGCGATTTCCGATGCCGACATGGCAAAGGCGATGGCGGCGGACGCGGTGCTGTTCGGCGCGGTCGGCGGACCGAAATGGGATGCCGTGCCTTACGAGGTGCGTCCCGAAGCCGGCCTGCTGCGGCTGCGCAAGGACATGGAGCTGTTCGCCAATCTGCGCCCCGCCATCTGCTACCCTGCGCTGGCGGCGTCCTCCTCGCTCAAGCAGGAGGTGGTCGAGGGCCTCGATATCCTCATCGTGCGCGAATTGACCGGCGGCGTCTATTTCGGCGAGCCCAAGCAGATCATCGATCTCGGCAACGGCCAGAAGCGCGGCATCGACACCCAGGTCTACGACACGTTCGAGATCGAGCGGATTTCGGGCGTCGCCTTCGAGCTGGCGCGGACCCGCAAGAACCACGTCACCTCGATGGAAAAGCGCAACGTCATGAAGTCGGGCGTGCTGTGGAACGAGGTCGTCACCCAGACCCATAAGGCGCGCTATTCCGACGTCAAGCTCGACCACATGCTGGCCGATGCCGGCGGCATGCAGCTGGTGCGTTGGCCCAAGCAGTTCGACGTCATCGTCACCGACAATCTGTTCGGCGACATGCTGTCCGACATCGCCGCCATGCTGACCGGGTCGATCGGCATGCTGCCGTCGGCCTCGCTCGGCGCGCCCGACGTCAAGACCAAGAAGCGCAAGGCACTCTACGAGCCGGTGCATGGCTCGGCGCCCGACATCGCCGGCAAGGGCATCGCCAACCCGATCGCCATGATCGCTTCCTTCGCCATGTGCCTGCGCTATTCCTTCGGCATGGTCGATGAAGCCGACAGACTGGAAGGCGCCATCGCCGCCGTGCTCGATCAGGGCCTGCGCACCAAGGATATTTTGTCCGCCGGCATGACCGAGGTCGGCACCGTTGCGATGGGCGACGCGATCATCGCCAAGTTCCTGGGCTGATCGGGCATCTCGAAGGGGCCAATCTTCAAGGTTGGCGCCGCCCCTCATTGCCCTGCCGGGCATTTCTCCCCGTAAACGGGGAGAAAGAGGCAGCCGCAACGCCGGCCTCCTTCCTGCAACGTTGGCGATTGGCGAAATCAGCCACGACAGCGTCCCTCGCCCCGTTTACGGGGAGAGGATGCCGGCAGGCAGGTGAGGGGCAGCACCAACGTCGACAGAAAGAAGGGCGCGGAGCCTGTTCTGTGCGAAAAGCTAAATCCTGACGCCCGCCGGCACCGGTCCCCACTGGTTTTCGCGGCCCTGTGTCGGGATCAGCGCGAAGACCAGGATGATCAGGCTGCCGAAGGTCGGGATCAGGATCAGCAGGCAGAGCCAGCCGGTCAGGCCGAGGTCGTGCAGGCGGCGCACGATCATGCCGAGGCTGGGCAGGAAGGTGGCCAGCAGGAAAAGGCCGAAAAGCCCGACCGTCATCGCTGGCACCTCGGCGTTGTCGAAATTGCCGATCTCGACATCGGCGAAAACGCCGATGCCGATGATCACCAGCAACGCGATCGTCCAGAACAGGCAATAGCCCCAATATTCCTTGCGCCGGGCGCGGCCGGCGAAATTGAAATAGTTCTGGGTCACCCCACGCCAGAAATAGGACCAGAGATCGGTGGGCTCGGCCGGCTCGGCGGCCCGGCCGAAATGCTGCGCCTGCGCTGCGACGGCCGCCGGTGCGGGGGCGGCTTGAGCCGGTGCGGCGCTGGTGCCGGCGTCGGCAGCCGGGCCTGCCGCCTGGGCGGCGATCGCGAAAACGTCACGCGCCTGGCCGCCGCCGGCCTGGAACTCGACCGCCGTGCCCCTGGGCATCGCGGTTTGCCGGCGAAGGTTCTCGCGGGTGAAGGTGTAGCGGTTGCCGTCGGCTCCGGTGATGAAGCCGAAGCCCTGGTCCTCGTCATAGTGAAGCACTTCGCCACGCATCACCCACCCCCCTTTTATCGCCACGTCCCCGCCAAGGTGTGACACAGGGCCGAGCCCGCGGGCAAGGCCGTGCGACATGGCTACCATCTTAGCGGCAAATCGAGCATAAGGCTTCACGTGCAGCCGTCTTCGCCAAAGCAGACCATGACAGTCGAGCAATCCGATGCCAGCGCCGCGACCGCGGATGGGCAGGTCGCAAGGCCGCCGAGGCTGGCCCCTGCCGTAGCCGTCGATGCCACAGGGCTGATGTTCTGGCCGCCCGGCAAGGGCCTGGCGGGCATTCCGCGGGTGGAGAGCTTTCTCGTCAACGCGGCGTTGGCGGATCCCGATCCCGAGGTGGAGGTGGTGGCGTTCAGGCCCGGAGAAGGCCGGTTCCGGCCGCTCGCGCCTTTCGAACAGGACCATGTCGCGGCGGGCGGGATTTCACCGCATCGTGTCAAGCGGTGGCCGGGGAGACGCGCGGCGCTGTCGCGGGCTTTCGAGGCGGTGCGGCAACAGCCCTGGGACAAGCGTGACGCGGACCGCCATCTGGCCAGGACGGTGACCAATGGCGGCATGGGGATCGCCTGGCAGGCGACGCGACTGTTGATCCGCGCCTATCGCCTGTACCAGCGGGCGCGGATCCGCTTTGGCTGGCGAGAGGATGCCCCAGCCCGGCCGGTCGAGACGGAGCCAGGCCTTGTGCTGATCAGCCATCACATCCTGACCCAGGAAGACCGGTCCGCCGTTTCGGGCGGCGCCGGCAAGCTTGCCTTCCTGTGCCACGATATCATCCCGGCATTGCGCCCTGACCTGCTCGGCTCGAGCGCCGGCGAGCGCCGTTTCGGCTCCGATCTCGAGCAACTGGTGCGCGCCGGTGCGCCGGCATTCTGCGCCTCCGACGAGGTCGGCGCGACGCTGAGCGAATATATGCGCAAGGCCGGCGTCGGCGCGCCGGTGGTGTACCGTTTTCCGATGCCTTCCATCCTGCACGAGACGGCATCGCGCATGGGCGCGACCGCGCGCATCGAGGCCGGCGAGCCGTTCGTGCTCTACTGCTCGACCATCGAAGTGCGCAAGAACCACATATTGCTGGCGCGGATCTGGCAGCAGGCACGGGAAGAGGGCGTCAAGCTGCCAAGGCTTGTCTGCGCCGGGCGCTGGGGCTGGATGATCGAGCCGCTGCGCGCCTATCTCAAGGCGCATCCCGAGCTCTTCCAGTCGGTCACATTCACCGGACTGGTCAGCGACGAGCAGCTCATCCAATATTACCGCAGCGCCACGTTCGGCGTCTTTCCCTCGCATATAGAGGGCTGGGGCTACGGCGCCTCGGAATGTCTCGATTTCGGCGTTCCGGTCATCGTCTCGACCACACCGTCGCTGATCGAGGCGAGCGGCGGGCTGATGCCGGCGATCGATTCCGAAGACCAGCAGGGCTGGTACGCGGCGATCCGCAAGATGGCCGACGACCATGCCTGGCGCTCGTCGCTTGTGGAGCGCATCGCCCAAAACCACCGGCCGACACCGGCTTCGGCAAGCTGGGCCGCCATTAAGGCCGGCCTGAAGGACAGCGCGTCCCGCCGCCTGTAGATTTTAGACTAGGAGGGCCGCTTCGCCTTCTTGTGTTTCGGCGGGCCGGCATTGTCGAATTTCGGCTTGCCGGGCTTCTTCGCCCATGACTTTGCCGCATGCGCGGCTGCCGGGCGCTGGTCGGCCGAAGCCGGTGTGCGCTTCTCGAATTTGCGCTTCGGCGCGTTCGGGTCGAATGGCGCCTTGCCGCGATGCGGCTTCTTGTCCGGGCTCGGCGGCTGATAGCCGGCCCGCGACAGGTCCGGCGCGCCGTCCAGGCGCTTTACCACGATGTTGCCCTGCAATTTGCGGTCGGGCCCGATGGCGGTGAGAAAACGGTCGGCCCAGTCCTCGGCGATCTGCACGAAGGTCTCTTCCGGCTGCATCTTGATGGCGCCGATCTCGCGCTTCGAGATGCTGCCGGTGCGGCACAGCATCGGGATCAGCCAGCGCGGCTCGGCATTCTGCCGGCGGCCGACCGACAGCGAGAACCAGACGCTTGCGCCGAAATCGTCGCGGCGGCTGGGCGCCTCGTCGCGGGGCGTGAACTTTTCACCCGCCGGTCTTTCACGCGCCAATCCTTCACGCGAGGGCGTGAAGGGTGCGACGTCCATGAGATCCTCGGGCGCCGAGCGGCTGGCACGGCATTGGCGCACGAAGGCGGCCGCAACCTGTTCGGCGCCATGTTTGGCGAGCAGTGCGTCGATGAAACCGCGCTCATCCTCCTTCACCGGCCCGTCGAAAGCCGGGTCGGCGAGGATGCGCTCGTCGTCGCGGCGGATCACATCGTCGGCCGAGGGCGGGCTGGCCCATGTCGCCTTGAGGCCGGCGTTTTGCAACAGCCGCTCGGTGCGCCTGCGGGCGCTGCCCGGCACGATGAGCGCGCTGACGCCCTTGCGTCCGGCGCGGCCGGTGCGGCCGCTGCGGTGCAGCAGCGTTTCGGGATTGGTCGGCAGGTCGGCGTGGATGACCAGTTCGAGATTGGGCAGGTCGATGCCGCGCGCCGCGACGTCGGTGGCGATGCAGACCTTTGCGCGGCCGTCGCGCATCGCCTGCAGCGCATGGCTGCGCTCGTTCTGGCTGAGCTCGCCCGACAGCGCCACGACGGAAAAATTGCGGTTGTTGAAACGCGCGGTGAGATGATTGACGGCGGCGCGCGTGTTGCAGAACACCAGCGCGTTCTTCGCCTCATAGAAACGCAGCACGTTGATGATGGCGTTCTCGCGGTCGGCCTGGGCGACGTTGAGCGCCCGGTATTCGATGTCGAGATGCTGCTTTTCCTCGCCGGCCGCCGAAATCCGCACGGCATCGCGCTGGTAGCCCTGGGCGAGCGTGGCGATGGAGCGCGGCACGGTGGCCGAGAACATCAGCGTGCGGCGCTCGGCCGGGGCGGCGTCGAGGATGAATTCGAGGTCTTCGCGAAAGCCGAGATCGAGCATCTCGTCGGCCTCGTCGAGCACGACGGCTTTCAGCGCCGACATGTCGAGCGATTGCCGTGTGATGTGATCGCGCAGGCGGCCCGGCGTGCCGACGACGATATGGGCGCCGCGTTCCAGTGCCCGCCGCTCGGTGCGCATATCCATGCCGCCGACGCAGGACGCCACCGTCGCGCCGGTCGGTTCGTAGAGCCATTCCAGTTCGCGCGTCACCTGCAGCGCCAGTTCGCGCGTCGGCGCCACCGCCAGCGCCAGCGGTGCCGTGGCCGCGCCAAAGCGCTCCGCGCCGTCGAGCAGTGTTGGCGCCATGGCGAGGCCGAAGGCCACGGTCTTGCCGGAGCCGGTCTGCGCCGACACCAGCGCATCGGCCTGGCCAAGCTCCAGCACCGCCTTCTGCACCGGCGTCAGTTCGGAATAGCCGCGTTTTTCCAACGCCTGTGCCAGCGCCGGGACGATACCTTCGAAGTTGGACATCTCACTCTTTCGGAATTCAGGGTTCCGCGCTCATCAAGGAGCACGAGCCGGGGCCGGCGCCGCGCCAGCCAAACAATCTTGGCCGTTCGTACTTCCTGCCGCCGCTCTTGTACAGGGCGCGCCATGAAGGCCATGCGACGCAGCGCCAATTGACTCCTGCCGCAAACCGCGTAAAAGCCCGCTTCGAACGGGATCGTTTTTCGATGCGCGGCCTTTTGATGGCTTTTCTTGCATTCGACGCCCCCAGCCACAATGTAAAGCATTGGGCCGGGCGCTTGGACGTGTCCGTCCGTTCCAGCAAAACCATGGCCAAAACCACCACCAAAACGGTGTGATTCCCTTGGCCTAACCACCCTCTCCCGGGTTCGGCCCGGGGGACGGAACCCGCATTGGCCGGCGGGTTTTCTCCAAAAACCAAGCGGAGAGGGACAGGAGATCTTTATGAGTTTCAAGGTTGCAGTCGTCGGCGCCACGGGCAATGTGGGCCGGGAAATGCTCAACATACTGGAAGAGCGCGGCTTTCCGGTAAGCGAAGTCGTGGCGCTGGCCTCGCGGCGCAGCCAGGGCACGGAAGTGTCGTTCGGCGACCGCACGCTGAAGGTCAGGACGCTGGACCAGTATGATTTCTCCGACACCGACATCTGCATCATGTCGGCCGGCGGCAACGTCTCCAAGGAATGGTCGCCGAAGATCGGCAAGCAGGGCTGCGTCGTCATCGATAATTCGTCGGCCTTCCGCTACGACCAGGACGTGCCGCTGATCGTGCCCGAAGTGAACCCGGACGCGATCTCGCTGTTCACGCGCAAGAACATCATCGCCAATCCGAACTGCTCGACGGCGCAGCTGGTCGTGGCGCTGAAGCCGCTGCACGATTTCGCCACCATCAAGCGCGTCGTCGTCGCCACCTACCAGTCGGTGTCCGGCGCCGGCAAGGAAGGCATGGACGAGCTGTTCACCCAGACGCGCGCGGTCTTCGTCGCCGACCAGGTCGACGTCAAGAAGTTCACCAAGCGCATCGCCTTCAACGTCATTCCGCATATCGACGTCTTCCTCGACGACGGCTTCACCAAGGAAGAGTGGAAGATGGTCGCCGAGACCAAGAAGATGCTCGACCCCAAGATCAAGCTGACGGCGACCTGCGTGCGCGTACCGGTGTTCATCGGCCATTCGGAAGCGGTCAACATCGAGTTCGAGAAGCCGATCACCGCCGACGAGGCGCGTGATATCCTGCGTGACGCTCCCGGCTGCCAGGTCTTGGACAAGCGTGAGGACGGCGGCTACATCACGCCGCTGGAATCGGCCGGCGAGGACGCCACCTTCATCTCACGCATCCGCGAGGATTCGACCGTCGACAACGGGCTGTCGATGTGGGTCGTCTCCGACAATCTGCGCAAGGGCGCGGCGCTGAACGCCGTGCAGATCGCCGAGCTTCTGGTCGAGCGCGGCCTGATCCAGCCGAAGAAGAAGGCGGCCTGACGGCGGTTCTTCTTTCGCTCACGGGCCGTATCGCCGCTGCCGCGGCGGGCCCTGCGCGGGGCGCGCCGGACGACCGGCGGCCCGCAGTCGCGGGCTCGGCCTTCGGTCGGGGAGCTAAAGACTCGCGACGCCATTGATGAAAGCCAATCTCCCCCCTTGTGGGGGAGATGTCCGGCAGGACAGAGGGGGCGCTGGCCCTCTATCCTCTCAATAGATATCACTATGTTCGCTGATTTTGTTGGTCTCAAATGAGCAGCGAGGTTGGCATGCCGTCACCCCCTATGCCCTGTTCTCTTTCGCCAGCTGCCGCAGCAACACCAACGCCTCCTGCGCCCGTTCCGCCGGCACGAACAGATGGTCGTGATAGAAAGCCGAGACCGGATTGACGCCCATGCCGGCGCTGGCCAGACGCTTGGTGATGGCGGCGAGGAAGCCGACGGCTTCCAGCGATGAGTGGATGTTCAGCGTGATCATCCGGCAGCGGAAGGACGCGCTCAGTCCGGCTGCCTCTGCCGTGGCCTCAGCCACGATCAGCGTCACGCCCTCGCGCTCGCGAAACACCATCACCGGGTCGAGGCCTTCCGGTTGGGGCACGCCAGGCGCCAGGGTGGCGAAGACATAAATGCCGTCGAGCAATTCCGGCGTCATCGATGCCAACAGTGTCTTCAGATCGGTTTCGCCGGTCATTTTTCTCGCCTGAACTGGGACGGGCAACAGGCTTCTTGATAGCCGCAACCTGGACATGCCGATAGTCCGCGCCGCGCACGACATGGCGATGTCGCTGGCGGCCGGGCTTGCGGATCCGTCGCATCGCACAATACAGGAGCTTGGGGCCGATGCCGGCCCGTGAAAGGCCAGTCCATGATCGTTCGCCCGCGCCCCAACTTCCTGCAGCTGTTCTTCATCATGCGCGGCTCCGTGGTGCCGCGCATCCTGCCGCAGATCTTCGGCTTCGCTATCTATTCGGCGGTCATCCTGGTCCTGGCGCGATGGTTCGAGCTCGATCTCGGCGTCTTCAACATCACGCCCTTCGGGCTGGTCGGCGTGACACTGTCGATCTATCTGTCGTTCCGCAACAACGCCGCCTATGACCGCTGGTGGGAAGCGCGCAAACTGTGGGGCACGCTGGTTTTCGAAATCCGCAACTTGGCGCGCGCCACGACCAGTCTCATTCCTGACCCCGCCGAGCAGCGCGCCTTGCTGATGGAGGCGCTGGCCTTCTGCCATTTCCTGCGCGGCCAGTTGCGCAAGACCGACAGCATCAAGGACGCCCGTGCCTTCATCGATGCCGAGGCGGAGACGGTCGCAGCCTTCGCCAATCCGGCCGACGAGATGGTCAGGCGCATGGGCCGGCGCGCCAATGCGCAGCGGCGGGCGGGTGAAGTCGATCCGATCGGCTTCCGCATCCTCGATGAGAGGCTTGCGTCGATCACGGCCATCCAGGCCGGCTGCGAGCGGATCGCTGGCACGCCCCTGCCCTTCGCCTATACACTGCTCGTGCACCGTACGGCCTACATCGTCTGCCTGCTGCTGCCGATCGGCTTGATCTCGAGCACCGGCTGGGCAACGCCACTGTTCACGGCGCTGATCGCCTACACCTTCTTCGGCCTCGACGCGCTTTCGGAAGAACTCGAGGATCCGTTCGGCACCGAGGCCAACGACCTGGCGCTGGACGGCCTGTGCCGTGTCTGCGAGGTCTCGGTGTTCGAGGCCCTGGGGGAGCCGCCGCCGAAGATGCTGCCGGCTGAGAAGTTTTATTTCTCCTAGACCATGGCCCAGCCTGCTTGCCATCTGGGGGACGGCTCAAAAAGAATGCGACCCCTGTAGGATTGCCGGCCGATGCCGCGTCCTTGGTTCGACCCCAACAAAAAGGGTTCTAGCCATCAGGAGGGAACACCGATGAGCATTTCCGAAACCGCGCCAATCTCGTCCGGCGCCTTGTGGACCGGCCGCGTGCTCAGCGGCCTCATCATTCTGTTCATGATCTTCGACGGCGTCATCAAGCTGCCGCCGCTCGATGTCGTCACCCAGACGATGGTGCCGCTCGGCTGGCCGGCCGACGCCAATGTCGCGCGCCTGCTCGGCATGATCGGCCTGTTCGCGACGGCGCTCTACGCACTGCCACGCACATCGGTGCTCGGCGCCATCCTGCTCACCGCCTATATGGGAGGCGCCATCGCCACCAATGCGCGGATCGGCAATCCGCTGTTCTCGCACACGCTGTTCGGCGTCTATCTCGGCCTCGTCCTGTGGGGTGGCCTCTACCTGCGCGACCCCAAGGTGCGCGCGCTGATCCCGTTCAGCCGATAGTCTCATTGTTTTCCTGGAATTGCTTAGGGAGAGAAAGATGTTCAGCACCATCCTCATTGTCCTGGTCATCATCATCGCCGCCGTCCTCATCTATGCCGCGACACGGCCTAATGATTTCGTCACTACCCGCACCGCCACCATCAAGGCGCCGCCGGAGGCGATCTTCCCGCTGATCAACGATTTTAGCCGCTGGCCCGAGTGGTCGCCTTACGAAAAGCTCGACCCCAACATGAAGCGCACGCTTTCCGGCGCGCAGAGCGGCAAGGGCGCCGCCTATGCCTGGGAAGGCAATGGCAAGGCCGGCAAGGGGCGCATGGAGATCGTCAATTCGGTGCCGTCCTCGCTGGTCGCGCTCAAGCTCGATTTCGAGAAGCCGTTCCGCGCCAGCAACAGTGTCGACTTCACCTTGATTCCATCGGGCGAGAACACCGCCGTCAGCTGGTCCATGCGCGGCAGCCGGCCCTTCATCGCCAAGCTTATGGGCCTGTTCATGAATTTCGACACGCTGATCGGCCGGGATTTCGAGGTCGGCCTCGCCAATCTAAAGCGCAACACTGAGGCATGATCCGACTGGACACAGCCGCTCGCCGGAAGTCGCCCGAGCGAGCGGCGCCAAGATCTTCATCCTCTCTTGGATCAAATTTGCCGTCCGCGAGTTAAGCACTTGGCGGAGCGATGGCGATCCCCCTGTGAGAGGAACAAAAATGAAGAAAATCATGACCATTCTGGTGCTGACGATGGCATTGGGCGCGTGTTCGCAGACGGAAAAAGGCGCAGCTATCGGTGGACTGGGTGGCGCGGCGGTCGGTGCCGCGGTCGCCGGTGATCCGGTGCAAGGCGCGGTCGTCGGAGGCGCTGTCGGTGCGGTGGCCGGGGCGCTGATCGGCCATGCCAGCGAAAGCGGCCAGTGCCGGTATCGCGACCGCCATGGGCGGGTCTATGTCGACCGCTGCCCGAGTGGTTATTGAGCGGCGACCAGCAGCGAAAAAAGCAAGACGGCGGGCGTCTGGCCCGCCGTCTTCGTTTGAAAACACCCTACAGCAGGTTCCGGATCAAGTCCCAAGCGTCGCGGCCGAGACGCGCATCGGCGTGATCATTGCCGCCATGGGCGTGCGACGCGGACCGCGGCGTGGTCTCGCCCGGCAGGAGAATGCGGTGGCCGGCATCAGGGCTTGAAACGAGACGCGTGGCCTTTCCGGCCTGCTTTCGACGCCGGACAATCAATTCCGCAAAATCCAGGGATGGCCACAGCGCATCATCGCTGCCCGCGACCAGCACAATCTCCGCTGAGATAAGCTCGACGGGAATGGCGGCCCTGTCGGCTTCCTGTTTGAAGCTTGTCAGGCAGTGCTGGAAAAGCCCCCTGTGGGACACAAGGCCATCGACGTAGCTCGCGTCCCAATTCGGTTCGGTCGGAACGAACGGGAGCGGAACCCCCTTCAGCATCCATGACGATCGTTCGGGCCAGCTGGCGCCGTCGCGGCCCGGACCGATATTGCCCCAGACCACCGATGTCGGGCTGATCGCTACCACGGCATCGATGCGCGGGTCGTGAACCGCCGCGAGCAGGGACGCCTCGGCACCTTTCGAGGTTCCGACATAGACGATGCGGCGGCATCCCAACCCGACAAGACAGTCGGCCGCGGCGAAAAACGTTTCCAAGGGGATTTCACAGATTCCAGGTACTTGGCCTTCGCCGCCAAACCACTGGAGCGCGAGCGCGGACGCCCCTTGTCTGGCAAACAGCCGGGCGCGGCCGACGTCGACGCGGCCGCTGGATCCACTCAGCACCACGACGCCCGTTTTGGCGCCAGCGCATCGCAAGAGCGTTCCGGCAACACCGCCGGACAGGATTTCTTCCGTGACGGCCTGTTTGCCCATCCGCTCCCATCAGCCTGAATGCCGCCATGACATGCCGGACAATAGCAAAACGGCGGGCACTGGCCCGCCGTTTTGTCGTTGCGATGAAGCGATATTATTCGGCCGTGGCGGCTTCGGCGGGTGCCGCGGAAGCGGCCGCAACGGCGGCGGCGGCGTCTTCCTGCGCCTTCTTCAGCAAAGCGGCGCGTTCCTGCGCCTTCTTGCCCGGCTCGGCCTTCTTCGGGTTGGAGCGGGCGTCGCGCTTGGCAAGGCCGGCCTCGTCGAGGAAGCGCAGCACGCGGTCGGTCGGCTGGGCGCCGTGCGACAGCCAGTGCTTGACGCGGTCGGCGTCGACCTTGACGCGCTCGCCGTCCTTCGGCAGCAGCGGGTTCCACGAGCCGAGCGACTCGATGAACCGGCCGTCGCGCGGCGAACGGGCGTCGGCGACGACGACGTGGTAGTAAGGACGCTTCTTCGAGCCCGCACGGGCCAGTCTGATCTTCAGTGCCATTTTCTTTTCTCCTAAAAGCTCTGATTTCGTTGATTGGTTGAAGGCTGGTTGGGTCAGCCGGTTTTCATCACGCCGTTGGCAGCGGCGATCTGTTCGTGGTGGCGGATCACTTCGCGGACGACGAAGTTGAGGAATTTTTCCGCGAAATCGGGATCGAGATGCGCATCCTTGGCCAGCTGGCGAAGACGGGCGATCTGCTGTTGCTCGCGCGCCGGGTCGGCCGGCGGCAGGCCGTGCTCGGCCTTCAGCACGCCCACCGCCTTGGTGCAGCGGAAGCGCTCGGCCAGCATGTGGATGAGGGCGGCATCGATGTTGTCGATCGAGGCGCGGTAGCCGGCCAGGATGGTGCGCGCGTCGGCCATGTCTTTTTCTTCGTTCATAGCGTCCTCACTTCTTCTTGCCGAGACCTGGCAGTCCGCCGCCGCCGAGGCCGGGAAGCCCCGGAAGTTTCATGCCGCCGGGCAGGCCAGGCAGGCCACCGCCGCCGGGAAGGCCGCCGGGCAAGCCCTTCATGCCACCGAGGCCGGCGGCCTGCGCCTGCTTCTGCAAGGCTTCGAGCTGCTTGGGGTCCATCTTGGAGAGATCGGGCATGCCACCCATGCCGCCCATCCCGCCGGGCATCATGCCGCCAAGGCCCATCTTGGATGCAAGGCCGCCCATCATGCCGCGCATGAGGCCGCCGCCTTTGCCCTTGCCGCCCATCGCCTTCATCATATCGGCCATGCCGCGATGCATCTTCAACAGCTTGTTGATCTCGGCGGCGTCGGTGCCGGAGCCGGCGGCGATGCGCTTCTTGCGCGAGTGCTTGAGAATGTCGGGATTGGCGCGCTCGGCCTTGGTCATCGAGGAGATGATGGCGAGCTGGCGGCCGAACATCTTGTCGTCGAGACCGGCGGCGGCCATCTGGTCCTTCATCTTGCCCATGCCGGGCATCATACCCATGATGCCGCCCATGCCGCCCATTTTCGACATCTGCTGAAGCTGCTGGGCGAGGTCGTTCAGGTCGAATTTGCCCGACTGCATCTTCTTGGCCATCGCCGCCGCCTGCTCGGCGTCGATGTTTTCCGCGGCCTTTTCGACGAGGCTGACGATGTCGCCCATGCCGAGGATGCGGTCGGCGATGCGTTTGGGGTGGAATTCCTCCAGCCCGTCCATCTTTTCGCCGGTGCCGATCAGCTTGATCGGCTTGCCGGTGACGGCGCGCATCGAAAGGGCGGCACCGCCACGGCCGTCGCCGTCCATGCGGGTCAGCACCAGGCCGGTGATGCCGACGCGTTCGTCGAAGCTCTTGGCCAGGTTGACGGCGTCCTGGCCGGTCAGCGAATCCGCGACCAGCAGGATTTCGTGCGGGCTCGACACCTTCTTGATGTCGGCCATCTCGACCATCAGCGGCTCGTCGATGTGGGTGCGGCCGGCGGTGTCGAGGATGACGACGTCATGGCCGCCGAGCTTGGCCGCCTGGACGGCGCGCTTGGCGATGTCGACCGGGTTCTGGCCAGCAATGATCGGCAGCGTAGCGACCTTGGTCTGCTCGCCGAGCTGGCGCAGCTGCTCCTGCGCGGCAGGCCGCCGCGTGTCGAGCGAGGCCATCAGAACCTTCTTGTTCTGACGCTCGCTCAGCCGCTTGGCGATCTTGGCCGAAGTGGTCGTCTTGCCGGAGCCCTGCAGGCCGACCATCATGATAACGACGGGGGCCGGCGCGTTGAGGTCGATGGCGACGCCTTCGGCGCCCAGCATGTCGACCAGCTCGTCATGGACGATCTTGACGACCATCTGGCCAGGCTTGATCGACTTCAGCACCGCGGCGCCGACGGCCTTTTCGCGCACCTTGTCGGTGAAGGAGCGCACCACTTCCAGCGCCACGTCGGCCTCGAGCAGCGCACGGCGCACCTCGCGCAGCGCCGCAGAGACATCAGCCTCCGACAGCGCGCCGCGGCCGGTGAGGCCGTTCAGGATCGAACCAAGACGTTCCTGTAGCGATTCAAACATACTGTTTCCTTTTCCCTGGCACCCGGATGGTGCCCGAGAGGTAATGCGTTCGCGCCAACTGTCCAATCAAAAGCAAAGCCCAAAACCAAAAAGCACCCGGGGGCGCATTGCGCTGCCGGGTGTTGGCCTCCAGGATCTCTTTACAGCACCCACCTCAAAGAGGCTTCGGCGTCCTGGTCGGCTTGCTCGGAGGGATACTCGTCGCGGAATTCGAGGCGTGTAGACAGGAAATCGGCCGCGGAGTCAAGACAAGGGCCAGTCTGGCGGCCCCTCGCGTCGCAATCAGGCCGTGCTCGTGGCGTCCGAAAGCTTGGCCCCAACCCTGAGTGGCGAACGCGGATGCAGCAGCAGCACGATCGTCAGCAGGCTGCAGGCGATGCCGATAAGGGCGATGAGAAGCGCATCCGACATCATCCAGCCCGGCCCTTCGAGGGGTCTCGCGGTGAACAGGGCGAAGGAATTGCAGCTCTCCTGGTGCGAGATCAGCAGGAAGCCCGTCAGATTGTTGCCGAGATGGGACCGAGTGCGGCACCGAGATTGCCGGTGGCGTGGACCACGAGTGTCAGCAGCAGCGCGAAAGCGGCGATCGAGACCAGCACGCATGCGTTGATGGTGGGTGACGAAGCGCTGCTCCAGTGCAGCGAGGTGAACGGCAGGCCGGGCAGCAACGCCCAGATCAACGGGTTGCTGAATCGGTTGGCCAGACCGCGCAGCAGGTAGCCGCGAAACAGCACCTCTTCCGAGGACGTCTGCAGCAATGTGAGCGCGACGATCGGGACCAGAAACAGCAGCCACGACGACAGGCTGATCGTGCCGCGCGCGATCCCCGGCTGCAGGAGGTAGAGCAGGATTTCGGACAGAGCCGAGGTGATCAGCACCGCGATCAGCCCCTTGAGGAAGTCCGGCCGCGACACACGACGGCTGGCTCCAAGCAGCGCCGACAACGGTTCGCCGTGCACCCAGCGCATGGCGATCCACAGGCCGATTCAGATGCCGGCGAAGGAGGTGAGCGCGCTGAGGATGCCGATCGGGGAGGCAAGGAACCCCGCCATGCCGGATGAAGCCGCCGATGCCTGCCAGGCGAAGAAGAGACGGGCGCCGCCGATGAGCACGGCCGCGGTGGTGGCGCCCCACAACACGATGACGATCAGCGTTCCCAGCAACAGACGCGGCAAGGTGGGTCCTGGCGTTCGGCGACCGCCGGTAGCGCTCGAAGGCAGTGTCGTCGATCGTCACGCTGGTCTCTGGGTGGGTGCTTCGCCCGCATGATCTAGGAGATCAGCATCCAGCATGCAATCTCCTGGCCCGCGGTCGTCGAAGCAGAAATATGCTCGCAACCTAGGCGTGGCGAATCAGAAGGGTCATGGCGTCGACGACTTTCTGAGCCGCGGCGCCCGTGGCAGACCTTTCATTGACAATGATCGACGTGCGAAATGGAATGTCGAGCTCGATTTCCTTCAACACCAGCCCAAACTCGGAGTAGAAGCTCGCGGTGAACGGATCGACGACCGCGAGCGATTGGCTGCCCCTGACCAGCGCGCAGGCCAAGAACGACTGGAAGATATCGGCGACCGTATTGGCGCCAGTCGCGTCAAGCAGCTTCGCGCCGTCGCGGTTGCGCCGGAAGTAGAGCTCGCCCAGGGAAACAAAAGGATAGCGCGGAAAATCCTCGAGCTGGACCCGTTCGCGATCGGCAAGCGGATGATGGCCGTCCATCACGCAGACGCTGTTCCGTTCGAAAGTGGTGACGCATATCGTGTCGAGAAAGGACACGCCGGCGTCCACCACGCCAACGTCGGTCAGGCGCGAGGCGACGGAGGATACGATCTCGGTCGAGCTGCGCACCGCGATCGTCGTCCTTGCTTCCGGAAACCGCGTGCGCAGCTGCTGGATCGCCTCCGGCACGATCTTGAAGGACATCGCGGCCAAGGTTCCGATGCGCACGACGCCGCGCTTCAGCTCCCTGATCTCCTGCGCCGCCATGATCAAGTTGCGGGCGCCGTGAAAAGTCTTGTTGACCTCGCCATAAAACAGCAGGCCCTGCTCGGTGGGAACCAACCGGCCATGCGAGCGGTCGAACAGGCTGAGGCCGGTGTCGGTTTCCAGTTCCTGTAGCAGGCGGCTGACACTTGGTTGCGACACGCTGAGTGCGGTCGCGGCACCCGACACGGAGCCGGCCACCATGGTCGCCTCGAAGGCTTCCAACTGCCGAACGCTAAGTCCCGAAAAGCGCATCTTTGTCTCCCTGTATAGGATTAGCACATACCGGACGAAAATCTTGATCTTTGATTCCGTTGCGTTTCAGGCCGTAGCTGCACGTCTGACAGGGAACGGACGGGAACGGTCGTGAAGCGCAGCAACTTCATCTTCATCTGTGCCGACCAACTGCGCTACGACGCGCTGTCGGCCACCGGCAACCGTGTCGCCCGCACGGACAACATCGACCGGATCGCCACGCGGGGCGCGACATTCCATCGGCATTTCACGCCGAACCAGATCTGTTCGCCGAGCCGGGCAACCATGGCGACCGGACTATACCCGCGCCATCACGGCCTGTGGCGCAACGGCGTGGCGCTCGACGAGCGGCTCCCCAATCTCTGGCAGTCGCTCTCGCAGGCGGGTTATGCCACCAGAGGCGTCGGCAAACTCCATTTCCAGCCGCTGCTGGCGCCGGCCGAGCGCGGCATGCCGGAATCGCTTGCCTATTGGGCTAAACCCGGCAGCGAGCGCTGGCGCGGGCCTTATTTCGGCTTCGACGCCGTCGACCTCGTCATGGGAGAAGCCAACGAATCCACCCGAGCCGGCCACTATGCCGCCTGGCTGCGGCAAAACCACCCAGAGGTGGTGGCTCTTTATGAGCCGGAAGCCAGTGCCGACAGCCAGGCAGAGGATTTGAGGGAGGTCTGGAAGAGTGCGGTGCCGGCCGAGCTGCACTATACCAACTGGATCGCGGACAGGGCCGTCGATTTCATCGAGCGGCAGAGCGGGCGAGAGGAGCCGTTCGGTCTCTTCGTCTCTTTTCCGGACCCGCACCATCCTTTCGCTCCGCCCCGGCCCTATTGCGATCTGTTCCAGCCGGATCATATGCCCCGGCCAACCATCCGTGCGGGCGAGCTGGAGCGTATGCCAGCCTATCTTGGCAATGGGGATGATCCCAGGAAAGAGCCCTATATCGCCAGCGGTGAGCCGCAGCGCGAGCAGGGTTTCCTGCTGCGGACGGACAATATTTCGGCGCAGACGCTCGCCATAGCCATCGCCCACACGCATGGCATGGTGCAGATGATCGACGATGCCGTCGGGCGGTTGCTGAAGGCGCTGGCCGGCGCCGGCGCGCTTGACAATACCTATGTGATCTTCACATCCGATCATGGCGAACTGCTCGGCGACCATGGGCTGTTGCGCAAGGGTCCACCGCCCTACCGGCAGTTGCTGCAGGTGCCGCTGGTGCTTTGCGGCCCGGGAATTCATGCTGGAACCAGCGTCGATGCCCTCACCAGCCATATCGACCTGTTCGCCACGGTCGCATCACTGCTTCGCCTGCCGGCGCCCGCAACCGACGGCATCGACCTCAAGCCACTGATCGACGGACGAGCCACCGCGGTGCGGGATTTCCTGCTTGCCGAATATCATCCCCGCCGGGACGCCTGCCTCTACAACCAGTCGGTCATCACCAAGGATTGGCGGTTCACCCGCTATCCCAACGAACCCGCATGGGGCGAGCTCTTCGACCTTCGCGATGACCCTTGGGAGCATTGGAATCTGTTTGGCGAAAAAGAGTTCAGCGGCCAGGCGCGCAAGCTGAATTCGGTTCTCGATCAAGCGTTGCCGGCGCGCCCGCTGATACCGAACGAAGTCCTCGGCGCCTACTGAAACCAGAAAATGGGGGAATGACATGCACGACAAGATCGCTTCCTTGATCCACCATCGCGGCATCGACCGCCGCCGTTTCCTTCTGACTGCGGCCGCCACAGTGCTCGCCACAGCAGCACTCCCGCGCGCCAGCCATGCCGAAACACCGAGCAAGGGTGGCGTGCTGCGCCTCGGCCTCAACGGCGGCAGCTCCGCCGACACGCTCGACCCGACGCAGCTGATCGGCACCTATTCCATCAACGTCTCGCGGCAGGTCTACAACACGCTGGTCGAGATCGGCGATGACGGCAGGCCCGCACCGGAACTGGCGGTGAGTTGGGAAGCCAGCGACGGCAACAAGCGCTGGATCCTCAACCTCAGGCCGGGCGTGCAATTCCACAACGGCAAGGTTTTCGATGCCGAGGACGTCAAATATTCGCTTGGGCTGCATCTCGGCGAGAAGACCAAATCCAAGGCCAAAGGACTGGTCGCCGACATTTCCGAAGTGCGCGCCGCCTCGCCGACGCAGGTCGAGATCGTGCTCAAGTCACCCAATCCCGATATGGATTTTGTGTTGTCGGACCTGCATTTCGCCATGGTGCCCGCGGGTTTTGCCGACTGGCTCAAGCCGGTTGGGACCGGACCGTTCAAGCTGACAGTCTTCCAGCCTGGCGTGCGCGCGACCGTGGTGCGCAACGACGCCTATTGGCGAAGCGATCGCGGCCATGTCGATTCCGTCGAGACGGTGGTGATCAACGATCTGACGGCCCGCGTCTCGGCGCTGCAGGGCGGTTCGGTCCACATCATCAACGGCGTCGACTACAAGATTGCGCCGCTCCTGAAGAAAGACCCACGCTCCTATCTGGTGGTCACGGAAGGAAAGCAGCATTTCTCGCTGCCCATGGACGCCACCAAGGAACCGTTCAACAACCCGGACGTGGTTCTGGCGCTCAAGCATGCCATCGACCGCGAGCAGATGGTCAAGCTCTTGATGGCGGGCTATGGCCGCGTCGGAAACGACCACCCCATTGCCGCCAGCGATCCGAACTTCAATCCAAACATCGCACAGCGCGCCTTCGATCCGGACAAGGCTCGCTTCCATCTCAAGAAAGCGGGTAAAAGCGACCTCACGCTCGAACTGCATGCCGCGCCGGTGGCGTTCGAACAGGCCATCAACACGGCCGAGCTCTTCGCGCAGTCGGCCAAGGCCGCCGGCATCACCATCAATGTCAAGCGCGAGCCCGATGACGGCTACTGGAGCGAGGTGTGGATGAAGCAGCCCTGGGTCGCCTCCTTCTGGGCCGGACGGCCGTCGGTGAGCATGATGTTTTCCTCCGTCTATGCCTCGGGCGCGCCCTGGAACGAAACGCATTGGAAGAACGAGGGCTTCGACCGCAAGCTGGCCGAGTCGCGCTCGCTCGCCGATCCGGCAAAACGCCGCGAGGTCTATTTTGAGCTGCAGCAAATCATCCACGATGAATGCCCGACCATCATACCGGCCTTTGCAAGCTGGATCGATGCGGCGAGCACGCAGGTCAAAGGTTTCGTGCCGAATCCCAATTTCCTGCTCTGCGACCATCGCGTCGCGGAGCGAGTCTGGTTGAGTGTATAGACCATCAAGGCGACCGCCGCTGTCTCGGACGGTCGCCTTGCGGCATCAACGCACCACGTACATGATGCGCCGCGTCTGCGGATCGATCAGCGCCGGCTGACCGTTCACATAGACATAGCGGTAGTTGTAGTCGGGAATTTCGCGCAGCTCGACAGTGTCGGGCAAGGTCGCGCCGGTCACCACCTCGCCGTCGAGATAGACGGGGTCGAGGCGATGCGTATCGACATAGGTGCGGACTTCGGCCGGAGGCGGGGGAAAATCACCTTCTGCCGGCTCGCCGCCGATGATCGCGCCGGTATAGTCGGTCGACGTGTTGCCGATGTCTTCCGGCGGCGAGACGATGGCCACGCTGGAGCCGTGCGGGCGCTGCGTCAGGATCACCCGGCTGCCGCTGAAATCGGCCGTCACATAGTCGGAGTAGACCCAGCCCTGGCCGCCGGCTTCGGCGATGGTGCACCATTTGCTGTTTTCGATGCAGCCATTGAGCGTCGCCGACTGGCCGGCGGCGAGCACGCCGATGACAGGATATTGCGGCCCAGGGCCGGCGCGCACGTTGAGATCGGTGACGGCCGAGACGGCGGTGTCGGCAAAAGCGGCACCCGACATCACGGTTATCATCCCGGCGATTGCGGGAAACACTAGGGATTTCATGGTTTTCTCTCCGTTTTCATGGTCCCTCGGGGGTGAGAACGGGGCAGCGGCGCATGCGTTCCGGCTAAAACGCCGGCGCCAACTCACGATTTGTTCGCGCGTCTTTCGGCAGGCCGGTCAAAAGCTCGTGAACGAAGGCCAGTTTTCGCGCCGTCACGTCCGAAATGACGAAGGGATAGAGGTCGGGCAGGCCCATGCAGCGGTTGATCGAGTTGGAAGCCTCCGACAGCACCAGCCAGCGGGCAAGAATCTTTTCGAACGGCTCGGGTGCGTTGGCGGGCTCCGAAGGGGCGGCCTGCAGTTCGCCGCCGGTGTCGCCTCTGGGCAACTCGTTGGCTTCCACCGTCTCCAGCCGGCCAAGCGGAAAGTTCAGCGCATGGACCATCTCCAGCGTGTCGGTGATGTGCAGATGGTGGGCCCAGGTCTCGGCCCAGTCCTCCCAAGGGTGCGAGGTGGCATAGGCCGAGATGTGGTTTTGCTGCCAGTCGGGCGCAGCACCATTGGCGTAATAGGCCTTCAGCGCCTGTTCGTAATCGGCGCGGTCGTCGCCAAACAGAGCGCGGAAGGCGTCCAGCCTTTGCGGATTGTCGCGGATCAGGCGGTCCCAATAGTAATGGCCGAGTTCGTGGCGGAAATGGCCGAGCAGCGTTCGATAATTCTCCCCCATCTCGATGCGGCGCTTTTCGCGCTCGGCGGAATCGGCCTCGGCGACATTGAGCGTGATCAGGCCATTGTCATGGCCGGTGAGGATGCGTTCGCCGCCAGGGCCGCCGCCGATCGGGTCGGCGAGGAAGTCGAAGGCGAGGCCCACCTCGTCCGTCGAGTTCTGCTTGGGCGCCACCGGCAGGCCAAAGGCGAGCAGCGAATAGATGGCGCGCTTCTTCGCCGCCTCGACCCGGATCCAGCGGCGGCGGTTGCCGTCGACGGAGAGATCGGGGATCAGCTGGTTCAGCCCGCAGGCACGGCAAAACCCATGTCCCGGTTCGGCCATCCAGTTGCAGGCGCATTCATCGGCATTGGTGCACTGGAAGATTCCGTCGACACCCGACAGGGCAAAGCGGGCATGTTCGGGATCGTAAAGCACGAGGCTTGAGCAATTCAGGCACTGCGCGTTCTCGAAGTAGAGACGGTGGCCGCAATGCGGGCAGTCGAAGAGTTTCATGTCGGTCTCAAACCATCAGAGCCAGCATATAAGTGTGCGGCGGCAGTGCCTAACGCCAATCGTCGGCCGGCGTTCCGCATGTCTCGAAGCTATTTCGCCGCAAGCTGGGTGGCGACCTGTCTTGCGACCTCTTCGCCGCCGCAGGTCTCATGGCTATTTCGACCCCGCCACAATAATCACTTGATCGTAGGCAAATTCCCCGGCATTCGCCAGCATTGCGGCGCAGACGGTGACAAATGCGCGTTTCGCTGGCAAATTCGCAGATGGGACGTAAATCAGGCAACCAGGAGAACAACATGGCATTTCTTGCCAAGGGTAGGATTTTAGCGGCAGCGGTGGTGGCTGTGCTTGGGCTGGCGGCGGGTGCACAGGCGGCGCCTAGTTGCGGCAAGACCGGTGCCGGCTTCGATGCCTGGAAACAGGATTTTGCCGCGGACGCCAAGTCCGAAGGTGTCGGTTCGAAGGGGCTGGCCGCACTGGCCGGCGCCACCTATGCAACCAGGACGATCTCGG
Organism: Mesorhizobium sp. CNPSo 4671; assembly: GCF_057784245.1. Classification (NCBI taxonomy): domain Bacteria; kingdom Pseudomonadati; phylum Pseudomonadota; class Alphaproteobacteria; order Hyphomicrobiales; family Phyllobacteriaceae; genus Mesorhizobium; species Mesorhizobium sp. CNPSo 4671. Next base: position 769,166 of record NZ_JBWLUW010000004.1, read on the forward strand.
CCGACCGCGCCATCCACAAGGCCTTCAGCGGCTCGGTGGACGATTTCATGAAGCGTCGTGGCGGGGCCGCGATCATTTCCAAGGGCCGTGCGCTGAAGAAGTCGAACGCGGCGCTGTTCAGCCAGATCGAACAGAACTACGGCGTGTCGCCGGGTGTGCTGCTTGCCATCTGGGGCATGGAGACCGGCTTCGGTGCTTCCATGGGCAACCAGAATACGGTCTCCGCCATTTTGACGCTTGCCTATGATTGCCGCCGCCCGGACTATTTTCACCCGCATGCCATCGCCGCCCTTAAGCTGGTCGATCGTGGCGCGTTGACCGCCTCGTCGGTCGGCGCCATGCATGGCGAGGTTGGCCATACGCAGTTCCTGCCTGGAAATGTCTTGAAATATGCAGTCGGCAGCGGAAATCTGCGCGACAAGGCGACAGCGCTGGCTTCCACCGCCAACTTCCTCAAGGGCCATGGCTGGCGGGCCGGCGCGAGCGCGAGCGCGAATATGGGCGCGATTGCCGGCTGGAATTCCGCAAGCGTCTATCAGCAGGCGATCGCCCGTATCGCCGACGCGATCGACGGCGGCTGATTGTACCCTCTGTTCGACGAAAAGCCCCGGCCATGCGCCGGGCTTTTTGTTGATGGGAGCATTGCTGATGTCCGGGATAGATCGAAGCCTCCCCAACGTCGTCATCCCTGGGCGTAGCAGGAGCGAAGCTCCGTCGCGGAGACCCTGGGATCCATTCCGCGACGTTAATCGAAGCGTGCAGCGGAGCAGAATTCTGCACCGTAGCGACGCTTCGAAGTCGCGGCATGGTTCCTATGGTCTGCGCCGCGTCGCTTCGCTCCTTGCTCCGCCATAGGATGACGAAGTCATTGATGTTGCCCGCTAATCGCCAACGTCAATCGCGTAGGAGCAGCCGGCCAGCGTCTTGCCGGGATGGGAATCGACGGTCGAGACATTGAGCGTGATGCGCGTGGCAAGACTGACGCCGCCGCTGTCCTCGATGCTTTCGGCCACGACCTTCTCGCCAAGGAATTTATCCGGCGACGAGACCATTGCCGGGACGTCGAGCTGCCGGGCGAGGTCGGGCGCGGCAATGCCCTCAAGCACCGCCATCGGCCCTGACGCGGTGAAGACGATTGTCTCCGTCTCGCGGCCGAAGACATGGGCAGGGGCGGGCAGTTGATACTGCCGCAGGAAGGCATTGCCTGACGGGACCTCTTTCCAGCCAAGCGTGCTCGCCGCGCCGGGATCACCGGCCAGCCAAAGGGCATAGCCAGTATAAGCCGACAGGTCGGCCCTGCACTCGATCAGCGCGGCAAGGTCGAGCGAGGCGGGATCATAGTCGTCGGCTTTGGCAACAACCAAACTCGCCAGGACAGCCAACGCCGGCAGGAAACCGATTCTATGAGTGGCCGAGCCCCTGGGCACATGACTCTCAATAATGCGCGTAGCCGCTCAACGGGCATTTCTGGGAAGCGGGAACCTGAAAAGTGCCGTCAATACCGCTGCAGTTACGGAATCTGGGGTTTTGTGGCGGCGGGGTAACCGCCCTTCGCTTGCCTTCGATGGCCGTCGGGACTCCGGAATTTTGCGCCCAGCCGCTCAACGGGCATTTCTGGGAAGCGGGAACCTGAAAAGTGCCGTCAATACCGCTGCAGTCACGGAAGTTGGGCGACCGCGGCGCCTGGGCTTGCGTGGGCGCAGCCGCTTTCGGCTTGCCCTTGAGAACCATCCAGATCTCGGTCGGCTGGTCGAGCTGCAGGTTGTTTATGTCGGAATAGCTGATGCGGCCGCTGCGTATCCCGTCGGCGAGGCGCTGGCAAAACAAAGCCGGCATGCGCTCCTGCGAGACGCCCATGAACAAGGCCATGTCATGCTTGAACGTAAGGTCCCGCGTGCGGGCGGAGGCGATACATTCGTTCATATCCGCCTTCGGGTCACGCTTCGCGCCTGCCTGCGAGGACTGGCACACCACCAAGACGACGACCACGCCAAGCAGAAGAGAAATACTATTCTTCACTGTCAAACCCCCCTAAACCCACAAGTGAACTTAGATGATGCCGCCAAAAGGTCAAACAGGAACCGAGTTCGGGCGCCTTCATTTTTCTTATATTAGAAGACCCAAATAAAAACCCGACGTCTCCGTCGGGTTTCTTAGGTATGATTGATAGCGTTTGGCTGCTGTCTGGATATCAGCCCTTGCGGTTGCGTGCGGCCAGCGTGCGCAGCCTCAGCGCATTGAGGCGGATGAAGCCGGCGGCGTCCTTCTGGTCGTAGGCGCCGCGATCGTCCTCGAAGGTGACCAGCGCGTCGGAATAGAGGGTCTTTTTCGACTTGCGGCCGGTGACCATGACGTTGCCCTTGTAGAGTTTCAGCCGCACCGTGCCTTCGACGTCTTCCTGGCTCTTGTCGATCATCGCCTGCAGCATCAGGCGCTCGGGCGAGAACCAGAAGCCGTTGTAGATGAGCTCGGCGTAGCGCGGCATGAACTCGTCCTTGAGATGCGCGGCACCACGGTCGAGCGTGATCGATTCGATGGCGCGGTGCGCCACGATCAGGATGGCGCCGCCGGGCGTTTCGTAGACGCCGCGCGACTTCATGCCGACGAAGCGGTTCTCGACCAGGTCGAGCCGGCCGATGCCATTGTCGCGGCCGAGATCGTTGAGCGCGGCCAGCATGGTCGCCGGCGACAGCTTCTTGCCGTTGAGCGCGATCGGATCGCCCTTCAGGAACTCGATCTCGATCTCGGTGACCTTGTCCGGCGCGTCCATCGGCGAGACGGTGCGCTGATGGACGAATTCCGGCGGCTCGCTCCACGGGTCTTCCAGCACTTTGCCCTCGGAAGAGGAGTGCAGAAGGTTGGCGTCGACCGAGAACGGCGCCTCGCCCCTCTTGTCCTTGGCCACCGGGATCTGGTGCTGCTCGGCGAAGTTGATCAGGTCGGTGCGCGACTTGAACGACCAGTCGCGCCACGGCGCGATGACCTTGATGTCGGGGTTCAGCGCATAGGCCGACAGTTCGAAGCGGACCTGGTCGTTGCCCTTGCCGGTGGCGCCGTGGGCAATCGCGTCGGCGCCGGTCTCCTTGGCGATCTCGACGAGGTGCTTGGAGATCAGCGGCCGCGCGATCGAGGTTCCCAGCAGATAGGTGCCTTCATAGACGGTGTTGGCGCGGAACATCGGGAAGACGAAGTCGGCAACGAATTCCTCGCGCACATCGACGATGCGGATGTCCCTGATGCCCATCATCTCGGCTTTCTGGCGCGCCGGCTCCAGCTCGCCGCCCTGGCCGAGATCGGCGGTGAAGGTGACGACTTCGGCACCGAGTTCGGTCTGCAGCCATTTCAGAATGATGGATGTGTCGAGACCGCCGGAATAGGCGAGCACGACCTTTTTGACGTCTTTGGTCTTGGACATTTCTGCTCCGTCGATGGCGGACGCCAGGGGCATGGGCGTCACGGCTTGTCGGAGCGCCTTTTAGCAGGAACGGCAAAGCGAGCAAGCACGCGCGGCGCCAGACTGCTGATCCAGCCTGGACGGGCGGTGATCATGCCCCACGGAAACAACCTGCTACAATCATGGGCTGCATTTTTGCCCAGGATTTAAGCAAGTTTTCATGTCCTGCCGCTAAACCAGTGAGACAGAGCTGCGGCGACCATGCAACCGGCCGATGCAGCTTTTGCCTGCTCATTGCGGGTGTCCTCAGGCTTGGACCATTCTTGATGCGCGTTATTTCCTGCATCGTGACGGAGCATAATCTGTGGCTCGTCCTGCTGGCGGCGCTGATGTGCGTCACCGGCTGCTGGGTGACGATCGGCCTCCTCGACCGCGCCAGGAAAACTGTCGGCGTGCAGATGCGGGGATGGCTGTTCCTGACCGCGGTCGCCGCCGGCTCCTCGGTCTGGTGCACGCATTTCATCGCCATGCTGGCCTATCAGCCCGGCGCGCCGATCACCTTCGATCCGGCGCTCACCATGATCTCCCTGGTCATCGCCATGGTCGGAGCCGGGGCGGGCTTCGGCCTCGCGCTCGACAAAGGCCGCGGGCTGGCGCCGGAATGGGGCGGCTGTGCCGTCGGCCTGGCGATCTCGGCAATGCACTATACCGGCATGATGGCCTATCACGTGGCCGGCATCGTCGAATGGGACGCCCGCTATGTCGTCGCTTCGGTGCTGATCGCGATGGCATTCTCCGCCGTGGCGATCGGCCAGGCAGTGCGCAGGCCGCACCGGTGGTCGCACTATCTCGGCATCGGGCTTCTGGTGCTGGCGATCGTCGGCCTGCATTTCACGGCGATGGCGGCGGTGGCGGTGACGCCGCTCTCCTTCATCACCACGGGCACCAATCCCGATATTCTCGAAGCGATGGCCGTCGCGGTTGCGGTCGTCGGCCTGATCGTCGCGGCCACCGGCTTCGCCAGCTATTTGATCGACGAGCGTGGCCGGCTCGAGAGTTTCGAGCGGCTGCAGCATCTGGCGCTGAACGACTCGCTGACCGGCCTTGCCAACCGGGTCTCCTTCAACGACCGCCTCGACCATGAGATCGAGCGGGCGCGCGAAGGTGAGGAGACGATGACCGCCGTCATCGTCATCGATCTCGACCGCTTCAAGGAAATCAACGACCTCAGGGGACACGCGGCCGGCGACCAGGCGCTCAAGATCATTGCCCGCAGGCTGGCGAAACTGGCCGGCGACGGCGAGTTCGTCGCCCGGCTCGGCGGCGACGAATTTGCCGCCATCAAGCGCTTCAAGGACCAGAACGAGCTGCTCGGCCTGGTGTCGCGGCTGGAAAAATCCTTGTTCGAACCGTTGCGGATCGACGATTTCGAGACCGTCACCGGCGCCAGCATCGGCGTCGCCGTCTTTCCGCGCGACGGGGCCGACCGGGAGAGGCTGGTCAGCAACGCGGACCTGGCCATGTACCGGGCCAAGAACGACGTGACGCGGGCCGTCTGCTTCTACGAATCGGTCATGGACGAGACGGCGCGGGCGCGCCGGGCACTCGCCACCGACCTTCGCCAGGCGATCGACCGCGGCGAACTCTCGCTGCACTATCAGGTGCAGACCTCGGTTCAGACCGGCGCCACCTGCGGCTATGAGGCGTTGCTGCGCTGGACTCACCCCGTGCATGGCATGGTCCCGCCCGCCGAATTCATTCCGATCGCCGAGGAGAACGGCTCCATCCTGGCGATCGGCGAGTGGGTGCTGCGCACCGCATGCCGCCAGGCGGCCTCCTGGGACAATGGTCACAAGATCGCGGTCAATCTGTCGCCGGTGCAGTTCGCCCATGCCGATCTCGCCACGCTCGTCCATCAGATCCTGATCGAGACCGGCCTGTCGCCGAAGCGTCTCGAGCTTGAGTTGACCGAATCGACGATCGTCGCCGACAAGGTTCGCACGCTTCACGTGCTGCGCCAGATCAAGGCGCTGGGCGTGACGATCGCGATCGACGATTTCGGCACAGGCTATTCCTCGCTCGACACGCTGCGCTCGTTCCCGTTCGACAAGATCAAGCTCGACCGCTCCTTCATGGCCGATGTCGAGCGCAGTCCGCAGGCCAAGGCAATCATCCGCGCCGTGCTGACGTTGGGGCGCAGCCTCGACATTCCCGTGCTCGCCGAAGGCGTCGAGACCCACGTCCAGCTCACCATCCTGCAGGTCGAAGGCTGCAACGAAGCGCAAGGCTATTTCCTCGGCCGCCCCAAGCCGATCGATCAGATCTTGTTGATCGCGGGGCTCGACCCCCAGGATGGTCCACCCGCCCTCGAGGGACCTGTCAGGGTGCTGGCTGCCGCCAGCTGACGCGCTTGTCTCGCCCGCTCTTGACGACTTCGACAATGAGGGGTCTCTGCCCTAAGTGGAACCAGCAGTTGCCTAAGCGATTGCGGAGCTGGATCACCGCTTCATCTGGCGCCGACGCAGCACATCCTGTATAGGCTCGCGCGTTCCCCGGAGCCCTCCATGTCCTTCATTCCCGACACCGCCACGCTGATCCAGTTCGCCATCGCCACGGTCATCCTGGCGATCACGCCCGGGCCTGACATGACCTTGTTCGTCTCGCGCACGCTGAGCCAGGGGCGTGCCACCGGCTTTGCTTCGATGGCGGGCGCGCTGTGCGGCACACTGATCCACACCACGTTGGTGGTGGTCGGCGTCTCGGCGCTGATCGTCGCCTCGCCGATGGCCTTCTTCGTGCTGAAGATCTTTGGCGCCGGCTATCTCGTCTTCCTGGCGTGGCAGGCGATCGCCAAGGGCTCGGCGTTTTCGCCGGAAAAGAAGACGGGTCCGCAAATCTCGCTGTTGCGCAGCTGGGTGGCGGGGCTCGGCGTCAATTTGCTCAACCCGAAGATCATCCTGTTCTTCATGACCTTCCTGCCGCAGTTCGTCTCCGCGCATGATCCGCACGCGCCGGGAAAGCTGTTCTTCCTGGGCTCGATGTTCATCGTGCTGTCGATCCCGGTGACGGCGCCGATGGTGCTGGCGGCGGAGAAATTTTCCGCGGCGATGAAGGCCAGCCCGCGCGTCACGCGGGTTGTCGACTATCTCTTCGCCGGCGTGTTCTCGGCCTTCGCGCTCAAGATCCTGACGGCCCAGGCGAAGTAGAAGCGTTGTCTTCTTTCCACCAGCTTCCGGCCCAGCGCCCGGCGCTCAGCCAGTAGAAGATGCCGCCGACCATGCCGGCGCCGATCACCGCCATGATGGCGCTGGTGTCGGTGACCGCGAAGGTGGACTCTTGGGCGTGGTCGACCAGGCCGAGGAAGACGGCCGCCACCACCGCGCCCGCCAGCGCATAGTACAGCCAGTCGCGCCGGCCGAGGATTTCGGCAAGCAGGATGACGATCACCGAAGGCATGAAGGCGAAATAAGCGACGAACAGGGCGACGAAGGGAATCGAGAAATACAGCGAAGCCGTCGCCGTCGGGTGCGTGTGGTCAGGCGTGTAGCCGAGCGAGGCCAGGAACAGGACGTTGAGGAAGGCGCTCGCCGCCAGCGAGGCGACGGCATAACCGAACAGGATCATGGCAAAGCGCACGAGATAGGAAACGAAGCGGCCCATCAGGGGTCTCGCCTCACAAGACGGCCTGACCTGCGCCCAGCCAGGAGCCAGTAGACCGAACCGGCGACGGTGCCGGCCGTGGCCAGAAAGCCGAGAAATCCCGGATTGAAAACAAACCCTCCGGCCGAGCCCGGGACAAGAACGCCAAAGGCGATCGAGGTGATCGCCCCCGTGACCGCGAAATAGAACCATCCCCGCAGCGAAAGCCATTCGGCGACCAGGATCGCCGGGCCGACGATCAGCAGCGCGCAGAGTGCCACGGTCAGCACGGCGAGCGGGAAGGAACCCAGCCAGTCGAAGGTGAAAACCATGGACCAGTTGCCATATTCGATCCCTTCCAGAAGCGTGATCAACAGCACAGGCACCAGGATAGAGGTCAGCACGCCGGCGATATAACCGACTGCTATGATGGCGATGCGTTTGAGTCCGGCGACGAGACGGCTCACGCCTCGCCGTGCCCCGCGATCATCATGGCTTCCAGCGCCAGCCGGTCCACTTTTCGCATGCGCTCGGAGTCCGACTTCAGCTGGCCGCAGGCTGCGAGGATGTCGCGGCCGCGCGGGGTGCGGATCGGCGAGGCATAGCCGGCATTGTTGATGTAATCGGCGAATTTCTCGATCGTCTCCCAGTCCGAGCACTGGTAGTTGGTGCCCGGCCACGGGTTGAACGGGATCAGATTGATCTTGGCCGGAATGCCCTTGAGCAGCTTGATCAGGCCCTTGGCGTCCTCGATGGAATCGTTGACGTCCTTCAGCATTACATATTCGAAAGTGATGCGCTTGGCGTTCGACAGGCCGGGATAGGCGCGGCAGGCGGCGATCAGTTCCTTCAGCGGATACTTCTTGTTGATCGGCACCAGGAGGTCGCGCAGATCGTCATTGGTGGCGTGCAGCGAGATCGCCAGCATGACGCCGATTTCCTCGCCAGTGCGGAAAATCTCGGGCACGACGCCGGAGGTCGACAGCGTGATACGTCTTTTCGACAAGGAAAGCCCGTCGCCGTCGGACGCGATCAGCAGCGCCTTCTTCACCGCCTCGAAATTATAGAGCGGCTCGCCCATGCCCATCATGACGATGTTGGACACCTTGCGGCCCTCGGCCGGGACGATGGCACCGTCCGGCGTGTCGCGGTCGGGGAAATCGCCGAGCCGGTCGCGGGCTGTGAGCAATTGCGCCAGTATTTCCTCGGCGGTCAGGTTGCGCACCAGTTTCTGCGTGCCGGTGTGGCAGAACGAGCAGGTCAGCGTGCAGCCGACCTGCGAGGAGATACAGAGCGTGCCGCGGCCTTCCTCGGGAATATAGACGGTCTCGATCTCCACCGGCCGGCCAGCGCCGCGCGGCGGAAAGCGGAACAGCCATTTGCGGGTACCGTCGGAAGAAATCTGCTCCTCGACGATTTCGGGCCGGGCGACGGTAAAATGCCTGTCGAGCTCGGCGCGCAGATCCTTGGAGATGTTGAACATGCCGGCAAAGTCGGAGACGCCGCGCACATACATCCAATGCCAGAGCTGCTGCGCACGCATCTTTGCCTGGCGCTCCGGCACGATGCCGGACGCGACCAGCGCCTCCGCGAGCTCGGCGCGGGTCAGGCCGATAAGCGACGGCTTCTCGGGCGTGGCGCGGGCGCGCAACGCGTCGCGGGCACCCTCAGTGGTGAGGTCAAAGGAAAGGGTCATGGTCGCACTGATATAAGCTGTTTGCGGCCGATTTCATCCATCGTGCCGGGAACTGAAGCGCGGCGCATAGCACAGGTTGAGGGCGGAGTCATGCGGTGGCGAACACAACCCCGAGTGGGCCGGCAATGTTTCGATCGCGAATGTCCTGATCGACAGACGGTCTCTGGCGTTTGAACCGAGAGTTCATCGGACCAACCAGTTTGTCGCACGACAACAGCCCGCTACGACCGACTGGCAGCCTTGCGCCCAATCTTCCCGCCACGCGGGAGCCGATCACATAGTCGTGTTGACGTAACGATTCCCTTGCCGCCTTCGAAGGCTGAAGGGGGCAACCACGCCCTTGCAAAATGGGAGTACGCAGAATGAACTCGATCAAGCTCGCTGTCATTGCCGGCCTCGTCGGCTTGTCCGCCCCGCAGGCCTTTGCCGAAGACGCAATGGGCACAATGACCATGATGAAAGGCGGGGAGGTGATGGCAATCATGCCCGATGGACACATGGGCACCATGATGCCGGACGCAAAGATGGGCGCAGAGATGATGAAGATGGCAAAGCCGATCAAGCATTGCATGATGATGATCACCGATGCCAAGGGCAAAGCCTACATGATCGATACGTCGACCAAGAAGGCCCAGGCCGAATGTGAAAAAATGGCCATGTGAAACCTGGATCTGTAGAGACCGCTCCCGCCTGGAAGAGCCGGCGGGAGCATTCTGCGCGCAGATCACTGCCGCTGGCGCAAGCCCTCGGGTCGCGTCCAGGAACAGCCTCCAAACAGCCCGCGCATCTTCAACAACTGCGACCGCAGACGTTTGGCGGGTGCTCCTCCTTCAAGGGATCGTGTGACAGCGGCTTGATCCGACAGGCCTGATCGACGTCACGTCCATGCTAGGGCTGGGCTTCGATTACGAGGACGGACATGGCCGGCACATCGCGAAAATACCCCATGCTGCGGCGTTCGCGCGCCATGCTGGGCTCACGGCGCGTCTGGCAGCCGCGGCTGGTGTTCTGAGCCGGCGCGCTGTCGATCGGCGTCATCAGCGTGCTGTTCGCGGTGCTGGCCGACAAGGCGCAGGCGCTGTTCCACATGATGATCGGCGACGGCGGCGGCCGGCGCTTCTATCTGCCGCTCATGGTCACGCCGCTGGGTTTCGTGCTGTGCGCGTGGCTCGCCCACGCCTTTTTCCCGGGCTCGCAAGGCAGCGGCATTCCGCAGGCGATCGCCGCGCGCCATTTGCGTGACGACGCTGATCGCAGCCACCTTCTGTCGCTGCGGCTGGCGGCGGGCAAGATCGCGCTCACCGTCGTCGGCCTGTTCTGCGGCGCTTCGATCGGCCGCGAGGGCCCGACCGTGCAGGTCGGCGCCTCGCTGATGCTGCAGGCGGCGCGCTGGGGCGGCATGGCGCAGGCGCGGGGCCTGATCCTGGCCGGCTCAGCCGCCGGCGTTGCCGCCGCCTTCAACACGCCGCTGGCCGGCATCGTCTTCGCCATCGAGGAGATGGGCCGCACCTACGAGGCGCGCACCAACGGGCTGGTGCTGACGGCGGTGATCCTGGCCGGCCTCGCCTCGCTCGGGCTGCTCGGCAACTACACCTATTTCGGCGTCTCGAAGGAGACAATCGCCTTTGGCGGCGACTGGCCGCTGGTGCTCGGCTGCGGCATCATCGGCGGCGGCTTCGGCGCGCTGTTCTCGCTGCTGGCGCTGAAGACCACGCGGCGGATCCGGCGGTGGCGCACGCAGCAGCCCTTGGCGCGTGCGCTGCTGGTGGCTGCTGTCTGCGGGCTTGGCGTGGCGGTGATCGGCATTGTCTCGGGCGGGCTGACCTTCGGCACCGGCTATGCGCAGGCGCGCGGCGCCGTCGAGGGCACGCCGCTGCCATGGTTCTTCTTCGTGGAAAAATTCCTCGCTGGGCTGCTGTCGATGGTTTCCGGCATTCCCGGCGGCATTTTCGCACCATCGCTCGCGGTCGGCGCCGGCATCGGCAGTTCGCTCGGCCTGCTGTTCGGCGCCAGCGCGGGTGCCGCCGCGCTGCTCGGCATGGCGGGCTATTTCGCCGGCGTCGTGCAGGCGCCGATGACGGCTTTCGTCATCATCCTGGAGATGACCGGCAATCACGACAATGTCATCGCGCTGATGCTGGCCTCGATGCTGGGCTACGGCACCGCACGCATGATCTCGCACGAGCCGCTCTATCACGCGCTGTCGCGGGTGTTCATCGCGGAGGCGATCCGGCGGCGGCGAGCGGAGGCAGCGCCAGAATCGGGCCACGGCTGAAAAGCAAGAGGCCGGACTTTGCGGCCCGGCCTTTTGGTTTCAGAGCGAAGTTTCGCCTACTTGCACTTGGCGATCGACGACAGCGCGGCCGAAATGCCCTTCAGCGAGAAGACATAGGAGGTGGGATTGCCGCGGCCGGACTTCGCCGTCACCTTCATGTCGGTGCCGGTCTTCATGGCGGCGATCAGCACCGGTTCCTCGGCGGCGTTCTCGACCCAGGCCGACTTGCCTTTCGTGAACATCGAGAAGGACTTCTTGTCGATGGTGACGGTGGCCTTGGAGCCTTCCTGGAAATTGTAGCCGGCGATGAATTGCGGCTCGTAGGACACCTGCTGGCCGGGCCGCTGGCTGACGAAGAAGAACATGTCGCCATGGTCGAGCGTCGGCGGCTGCTTGTCGGTCGGCACGGTGAGCACGTAGCAGACCTTGCCGCCCGATGCCTGGTAGCTGTAAGTGCCCCAGGCATTGTGCTGGCCGATCTTGGTCGCCTGCTGCGCCAGTGCCGGCGCCGCCGAGGCCGCCAGGACCAGGCTCGAAACGAGTGCTATCAATCCGCGCATTGTCTTTCCCGTATTCCAAATGGTGCGGAGGCGGGCCGCATGGCGTCCTGCCGTCGCTTCATTTTGATTTAATCTGGGTTACCAAACGGTGAATTTCCCTCAACAAAAGGACGCTCACCCCAGGAAACCGCCGCCATTCCCGCGCCACCGCCTCTTCAGCGGCCGGCGCAACGTCCCTTCGGCGACTTGGAGGCCACGAAAGCGGCAAGAGTTTGACTTTTCAGCTGGCCTCCAAGCGCCTCTGTTCACAGGGCGCGCGCCATTTGAAGGTGCTCAGCCCTTGTCGGCGATGGCGTCCTTGGCGGCCTGCCGATGCGCCGGCGTGATGTGGGCGCTGACGGCGGTGATCGCGGCGGTCAGCACGGCGATGTCGTCGGTGAAACCGAGGCCGAAGATGAAGTCGGGGATGAGGTCAAAGGGCAGGACGAAATAGCCGAGTGCCGCCACCAATATGCCCTTGGCGCGCAGCGGCGTGTTCTTGTCCATGGCGCAGTAGTAAGCGGCGACGACCTCTTCCATGAACGGGATCTGCCGCGCGGCCTTTTTCGCCGTGCGCCAGAATTTCTCGCGCACTTCGCTTTCGCCACCGAGCTTGTCGCCAAAGCCGAAGAAATCAAAACCGGGTTGTTGCGCCATCAATCACTCCTTGCGTGCGCGTCCTGGCGCATACCTCGCGAGGCAAAATGTGGTGAAAGGTGAACCCGGCTGCAAGATGCGGGTGCCAATTTGGATCGCCGCTCACGGCCAAGCGTACACTCAGTCGCCGAAATAGCGGTTCATCTTCTTGGCCAGCGCGATGTCGAGCGCCGTGACGCCGCCGACGTCATGGGTGTTCAGCGTCACGTCCACGGTCTTGTAGACGTTTGACCAGTCGGGGTGATGGTCCATCTTTTCGGCTGCCAGCGCGACGCGGGTCATGAAGGCGAAGGCTTCGGAAAAATTCTTGAACACGAAGCTGCGCCTGATCGAGGCACCGTCCGTGGCCAGCGACCAGCCGCCGAGTTCGGCAAGGGCGGCGTCGATGGCATCCTTGCTGAGTTTTTCTCTCGTCATGATGATTTCCCGTGCTATCTCGAATTTGACCCTCACCATAATGCAAGTTGCCCAAAAGTGCTTTGCGGTTTTGGGGTTCCAAATGCACAAACGGCGCATATCGAATGAGCATAAAGCCGATAAATTCCATACTCTTCGTCTGCCTCGGCAACATCTGCCGCTCGCCATTGGCCGAAGGCGTGTTTCGCACCGTGTTGGCGGAACGCGGGCGCGACATGCTACTGGACTCTGCCGCCACCAGCGGATGGGAGGTCGGCTCACCCCCTGATCCACGCTCGATCGCGATTGCCCTGCGTCACGGCATCGACATTTCCGGGCAGAGGGCACGCAAGGTCAGGCCGGAGGATTTCTCGCGTTTCGACCTGATCCTCGGCATGGACCGCTCGAACGTCGCCGATCTCAAAGCGCTGGCGCCCGCGCGGGACCGGGTGCAGCTGTTCCTGGAGTTCGCGCACGGGCAGGCGCGCGACGTGCCCGATCCCTATTATGACGGCCCGGAGGCTTTTGCCGAGGTTTACCGCATGATCCGCGAAGCGTCGGAGGCGCTGGCGACACGGCTGGCGGCGCGGGCGTCGGTGCCCGACAGCGGCCAGGCTTCCTCAACGATATAGGGGCCGCCGCCAACCGAATCGCGCGACGACATCAGGACGAAGCGGCCGATGCGGAAGGGTAGCGTCGAGAAATTGCCGCGCGCCGACAGGTATTGCGCGACATCCAGCGGGGTCGAATTGCGCAGCCGCGCAAGGGTGACATGCGGCATGAACTTGCGCGGATCGGCGGGAATGCCGAGCCGCTGGCAGATGCGCTCGATCTCGCCCTGAAGCGCTGCCAGATCGGGCGAGGCGGAGGCGCCGGCCCAGACAGCGTGCGGCTTTTTCTGGCCGAAAGCACCGACGCCTGACAAGGTCAGCGAGAAGGAGGGGCGGTGGACCCGGTCGAGCGCGTTGGCGATCTCGTCGGCGACGTGGCCGGGGACATCGCCGATGAAGCGCAGCGTCAGATGGTAGTTTTCGACATCGATCCAGCGGGCCCCGGGCAGGCCGCCCCGGAGCAGGGACAGCGAAAGGGCGGCGTCACGCGGAATTTCGAGGGCGGTGAAAAGACGCGGCATGAAGAGCCTCCCTTCCTCGAATCGAACTGTCATCCCTAGCGAATCATCGATAGTCAAACGGAGCAAGAGGTTTATTGGTCACACGCTTTGTTAAAAGTTTCCGCTAGGGAAGGCATTTTATCCGGCCTCACGAACCTCCGGGCGTCGCCGCGATGGCCTTCTCGACCGTCGGCAGGATGCGCTCGACCATCTGGTCGACCCCCTTGGCGTTCGGGTGCAGGCCGTCCTCGAGCCGCAGGCCGGGCTGGCCGGCGACGCCATCGAGGAAGAACGGATAGAGCGGAACGTCGTATGTCTTTGCCAGATTCGGAAAGATGGCGTCGAAGGCGTTTTGATAGTCGGCGCCGAGATTGGGCGCGGCGCGCATGCCTGCAAGCAGCACGGCGATCTTGCGCTTTTTGAGCTTGCCCAGCATCTCGTCGAGGTTCTTCCTGGTGATATCGGGCGAGACGCCGCGCAGCATGTCGTTGGCGCCGAGTTCGAGGATGACCAACTGAGTGCCGTCCGGCACCGACCAGTCGAGCCGCGCCAGGCCGCCGCTCGTGGTGTCGCCGGAAACGCCGGCATTGGCGACGGTCACGTCATGGCCCTTGGCGCGCAGGGCTGCCTGGAGCTTGTCGGTAAAACCCTCGCCGGGCCCGAGGCCGAAGCCCGCCATCAGGCTGTCACCGAAGCCGACGATCTTGAAGGGCTCGGCCCGAGCCGACGAAATGGCGCCGCAAAGGGCGAGGAAAAGGATCAGCCCTGCGGCTATCTGGCGTTTGAAAGACATGCGGCAGGCCCCATATGACAAAAACATTCTTCCGGGCGACGGCTTCCGGCAACCAGAGCCTTCATCCCTGATATAGGACGCTTTCATTTTGACAGAAGCCGTCATCGCGCTGAAAGACGTATCCTTGACGCTCGGCGAAGGCGCTTCGTCCGTGCATGTGCTGAAGGGCGTCAGCCTTGAGGTGGCGCGCGGCGAGGCGACCGGCATCGTCGGTCCTTCGGGATCAGGCAAGTCGACCTTGCTGATGGTGCTGGCAGGCTTGGAACGGGTCGATTCGGGTACGGTACGAATCGCCGGCGAGCTGCTCAACGGCAAAAGCGAGGACCAGATAGCTTCGTTTCGTGGCCGAAACATTGGCATTGTGTTCCAGTCCTTCCACCTCATCCCCAACATGACGGCGCTCGAAAATGTCGCGGTGCCGCTGGAGTTGGCCGGCCATGCCGATCCGTTTTCGGTGGCTGCGCGCGAGCTGGCGGCGGTCGGCCTGAGCGACCGCGTCACCCATTATCCCGGCGAACTTTCCGGCGGTGAGCAGCAGCGCGTGGCGATCGCCCGGGCGCTGGCGCCGTCGCCGCGCATCCTCATCGCCGACGAACCGACCGGCAATCTCGACCAGGCGACGGGGCGGCAGGTCGCGGACCTTTTGTTCGCCAAGGCGGCCGAGCGCGGCATGACGCTGGTGCTGGTCACCCACGATCCAGCACTCGCGGCGCGCTGCTCGCGCCAGGTGTCGATGCGCTCCGGCCGGATCGAGGCGCCGGCGCCCTTGAAGGTCACCGCCTGATGCCGCTGGCACGGATGCTGAAACTCGCGGTTCGCTTTTCGCTGCGCGAGATGCGCGGCGGCCTGTCCGGCTTCCTGATCTTCCTCGCCTGCATCGCACTCGGCGTCGCGGCGATCGGCGGCGTCAATTCGGTTGCCCGTTCGATCAGTGCCGGCGTCGCCGACCAGGGCCAGACGCTGCTTGGCGGCGACCTCCGCTTCCAGATCAATCAGCGTGACGCCAGCCAGGCCGAGCGCGGTTTCCTCGACGGGCTGGGCACCGTTTCGCGCACCGCCAGCATGCGCTCGATGGCGCGGCTTGCCGACGGCTCGGACCAGGCGCTGGTCGAGGCCAAGGCGGTCGAAGAGGCCTATCCGCTCTATGGCGCGCTGGAAACCGAACCGAAGCTGTCGAAGCAGGAACTGTTCGGCGAAGAATTCGGTGTTTTCGGCGCGGCGGCGCCCGATCTGTTGTTCGAACGGCTGCATCTCAAGCTCGGCGACCGGCTGAAGCTCGGCACCGCGACCTTCGAACTGCGCGCCAGGTTGGTCACCGAGCCGGATGCCGTGTCCGACGGTTTCGGCTTCGCGCCAAGGCTGATGATCTCGACCGAGGCACTGGCGGCGACCGGACTCGTGCAGCCGGGCAGCCTGGTCGAAAATGCCTACAAGGTCCGGCTGCCCGCCGGCGCCGACGAGGCGCGGCTCAAGGCCATCCAGGACCAGGCGGCGAAAGATTTTCCCGAGGCCGGCTGGTCGATCCGCACGCGAAGCAATGCAGCCCCGGCGCTCTCATCCAACATCGAACGCTTCTCGCAATTCCTGACGCTGGTTGGGCTGACGGCGCTGGTGGTCGGCGGGGTCGGCGTCGCCAATGCGGTGCGCGCCTATCTCGACGGCAAGCGCGGCGTTATCGCCACCTTCAAGAGCCTCGGCGCTTCCGGCGGCTTCGTCTTTGCTGTCTATCTCGTGCAGATCCTGATCATCGCCGCCCTCGGCATCGTGCTCGGTCTCGTGCTCGGCGCGCTGATGCCGTTTGTGGCGAGTGCCGCACTTCAGTCCGTCATCCCGGTGCCAGCGGAGGGCGGCTTCTATCCCGGCGCTCTCGCCATGGCGGCGCTGTTCGGCCTGCTGGTGACGCTGGCCTTCGCGCTTTTGCCGCTCGGCCGCGCCCGCGACGTGCCGGCGACAGCACTGTTCCGGGAGATGGGGCTGGAGGGCCGTGGTCTGCCGCGCCCCGTCTATGTCGCATCGGCCATCGGCATTGCGCTCATTCTGGCGGCACTCGCCATCCTGTTTTCGGGCGACCAGCGCATCGCCTCGATCTTCGTCGGCGCCACCATCTTCGCCTTCCTGGTGCTGCGGCTGGTCGGCGCGCTGGTGCAATGGGCGGCAAGGAAAAGCCCGCGCGTGCGCTTCGTGGCGCTCAGGCTCGCCGTCGGCAACATCCACCGGCCGGGCGCCCTGACGCCGTCGGTGGTGCTGTCGCTGGGGCTCGGGCTGACGCTGCTGGTTACGCTGGCACTGATCGACGGCAATCTCAGGCAGCAGATCTCCGGCAGCCTGCCGGAGCGGGCGCCGAACTTCTTCTTCGTCGACATCCAGGGCAGCGATGTTGATGCGTTCTCCGCATTGATCGGCAAGGAGGCGCCAAAGGGGACGCTGGCCAAGGTGCCGATGCTGCGCGGCCGGGTGATGGCGCTCAACGGCGTCGATGTCGACAAGGTCAAGGTGCCGGCCGAAGGCGCCTGGGTGCTGAAAGGCGATCGCGGCCTGACCTATGATGCCAGGCAGCCGGAAAACGCGACGCTGACGGAGGGCAAATGGTGGCCGGACAATTATACCGGCGAGCCGCTGGTTTCGTTCTCGGCGCAAGAAGGCAAGGAAATCGGGCTGAAGCTTGGCGACAGCGTCACCGTCAATGTGCTCGGCCGCAATGTGACGGCCAGGATCGCCAATTTCCGCCAGGTCCAATGGGAAACGATGGGCATCAATTTCGTCATGGTGTTCTCGCCCAACACATTCACCGGCGCCCCGCATGGCTGGATGGCGACGCTGACCGAAAAGAGCGCGACGGCGGCCGACGACGCGCGCATCCTCAATGCCGTCACCCGCGCCTTTCCGGCGGTGACGACGGTGCGGGTCAAGGACGCGCTCGATGTCGTCAACCGGCTGGTCGGCCAACTCGGCACGGCGATCCGGGCGGCGGCCGGCGTGGCGCTGATCGCTTCGGTGCTGGTGCTGGCCGGCGCGCTCGCCGCCGGCAACCGGGCGCGCATCCATGACGCGGTGGTGCTGAAGACGCTTGGCGCCACGAGGAGAACGCTGATCACGGCATTCTCTCTCGAGTACATGCTGATCGGACTGGCCACCGCCATCTTCGCGCTGGCGGCCGGCGGCATCGCGGCCTGGTACATTGTCGCCCGCATCATGACCCTGCCGTCGCATTTCATGCCGCAGGTGGCGGTGGCGACCATCGTCTTTGCGCTGGTGATTACGGTCGGCATCGGTCTTGCCGGCACCTGGCGGGTGCTCGGCCACAAGGCTGCACCGGTGCTGCGCGACCTGTAATTCCAGGGCCGGAGCGGCCATCCCGGATTAAATCTTGGTAAGGATGCCGGTTGGAAAGCCCGGGAATCGGCCTTTCGGCCTCTCACGAACCGTTACATCCGGTTACGGTCTTGTTCTTGACGCGAATAACCATCATATTTCGCCACAGGCATGCTGGAGCCCTGCCAGCGGCGCCTGGGTCCGCAAGAGGCCCGACACCGGACGGGGCAGAAGCAATAGAGGATTCCAATGGCTGATCCCATTCGCAACTATCAGACGTCGGCGGTGCCCGGCGTCCGCGCCGACATCGATCAGGGTCTGCGCGCCTATATGATCAAGGTGTACAATCTGATGGGGCTTGGCCTCCTCATCACCGGCCTTGCCGCCATCGGCACGATCATGCTGGCCACCACCACCGATCCGGCCTCGGCTGTCGCAACGCTGCCGAGCGGCGAGATGCTGACCTCCTTCGGCGTTGCGATCTTCGGGTCGCCCCTGCGTTGGGTGGTGATGCTGGCGCCGCTGGCCGCCGTGTTCTTCCTGTCGTTCAGGATCCAGTCGATGAACGTCGCTGCCGCGCAGACCACGTTCTGGGTCTATGCCGGCCTCGTCGGCCTGTCGCTGTCGTCGATCTTCCTGGTCTACACCTCGGCCAGCATTTCGCAGACTTTCTTCGCCACCGCGGCCTCCTTCGGCGCGCTGTCGCTGTTCGGCTACACGACCAAGCGTGACCTGACGGCGATGGGCTCGTTCCTGATCATGGGCCTGTTCGGCCTGATCATAGCGATGGTGATTAACATCTTCCTGCAGTCGTCGGCGCTGTCCTTCGCGGTTTCGGCGATCGGAGTGCTGATCTTCGCCGGCCTCACCGCCTATGACACGCAGAAGATCAAGGAGATGTATTTCGAGGGCGACGCTTCGGATGTCGCCGGCCGCAAGGCCATCATGGGCGCGCTGACGCTCTATCTCGACTTCATCAACCTGTTCATGTTCCTGCTGCAGTTCATGGGCGACCGCCGCTAAGGGTTCGCATCATGGTCTGACTGGACCATCGTGTTTGGAAAGGGCGGCCCAACGGCCGCCCTTTTCTTTTGCGCCGGTCTTTGCTGTTATCGCAGGCACATGGAAGGCTTGCATAAAGAATGAGCAATATCGTGATTCGGGCGGCCAATGCCGCCGACCTCGACACCATCACCGAAATCTATGCCGACGCGGTGACGCATGGCACGGCGAGCTACGAGCTGGAGCCGCCCAGCCGCGCAGAGATGGGCACGCGATTCGACACGCTCACGGCCGGCGGCTTCCCCTATCTGGTGGCGGAAAAGGATGGCGCCGTGCTCGGCTATGCCTATGCCGGCGCCTTCCGGCCGCGCCCGGCCTATCGCTTCATCGTCGAGGATTCGGTCTATGTCGCGCCTGAAGCCAAGGGCCAGGGCGTCGGCCTCATGCTGATGCAGAGCCTGATCGCGGCGGCCGAGGCGGCGGGCTTCCGCCAGATCATCGCGGTGATCGGCGACGGCCATACCGACAGCGCCTCGGTCAAGCTGCACGAAAAGCTCGGCTTTCGTCATTCCGGCCGGCTCGAAGGCTCCGGCTACAAACACGGGCGCTGGCTGGACACGGTGTTCATGCAGCTGTCGCTGAATGGCGGTGCGTCATTGCCGCCCGATCCGGCCTCTTTGCCGGAGCGGAAGTTTCGGGGGGAAGAGGAATTGAGGAACTGAAAAAAAATGATTTAATATCAGGCGTTTAGCGCCAAGTTCCTCAGTTCCTCCTCAATTCCTCGGTTCTTCGGTTCTTCGGTTCTTCGGTTCTTCGGTTCTTCGGTTCTTCGGTTGTTCGGTTCCTCGGTTCTTCGGTTCCTCGGTTCCTCGGTTCCTCAGTTCCTCAATTCCTCAGTTCCTCAATTCCCCAGTTCCCCTTCACGCCTCAACCACCCCCAGCTTGCTGTCGAAGACGCCAAGCACGCGGCCAAGCTCCTGGCCGCGTTTGAGGATGCGGCCGCCGGCGGCGATGACGGCGAAGGCGCCCTGCTTGCGGGCCAGTTTCGGATCCTTGACGATCTGGAACAGCGGTACTTCGCTGGCGCGGCGGAAGACGGAAAACACCGCCCTGTCGGTCAGATGATCGATGGCGTAGTCGCGCCATTCATTGGCGGCGACCATGCGTCCGTAGAGCCTGAGGATCTGGTCCAGTTCACGCCGGTCGAAGCGCACCGGCTGGTCGAGGCGTGCGTTGCGCGCCTCGTGCAGCGGGATCAATATTGCGGATGCGTCACCATCCCCCGTCCCGCCGCTGTCGTCAGTCATGCCTCGATCCTTCAAAATGAATCTTTGCCAACCAAAATTGGCCCCTTCGCGCCGCAATTGCAAGAGCCGGCGAAGCGACTGCAGCGGCGCGCCTTTTCCGTTACGTCCAGTCACGTTTGCGAAACGCATGTTGGAATTGGTGATGCTTCGCCACATTTCTGCCTTTTTTTATCCGCGCTCCTGCCCCAATGTCCGACGAATTTACCAGCGTTGCCTGAGACGGTTCGGTCCGGCACCGGCTCGTAAACCCCAAGCCCCCCGCCCACGGGTCTGCGTCGGATCGAACCAACCTCGGTTTTTCCTCGGAAGAATCGGGTGCGACGATCCCAAAACCTAAATGACCGGCGTCAGAAGCAAGCTGACGTCGGTTTTTTGTTGGCCTTTTTCCTTCTCCCCGTGTGGGAGAAGGTGGATCGGCGCGCAGCGCCGAGACGGATGAGGGGTGTTCCAGCTTGACGCCGGCGTTCGATCACCGCCACGGTTGCAGGTTGAGATCCTGTACGTAGGCGATGATGGTGGCGCAAACGCCGTTCAAATCCTTCAGCACGGCGTCGTTCCAAAAACGCAACACACGAAAGCCTCGCTTTCAGTTCCGCACTAACAGTGTCGTCGTACGCTGATTCAGCGTGTTGGCTTGTCGCGCCGAAGTGAGCGAGCGAAGCGACGTATGGCTGGTGGAACTGGCTGATGCGGCATTGCGCAAGATTAGTTCGACGTTGCGATCCGTCCAGCACCCCTCATCCGTCCCGGCGCTATCGCGCCGATCCACCACCCGGGGGCGAGCCGCGGGTCTCGCCCCGTCCTTCGGACCCCACAAGGGGAGAAGGAAGAGGCGTTACGGCTTGTGGATGAAGGCGGCGCCGAGGATGGGGCCCGGCATGCCGTCCTTGCCGACCGACTGCAAAAGCACGGCGCAGCCGCCCTTCTTGGTGATCTCGCTCAACGGCAATTCATAGCGTTGCGCCTTGCCGTGCCACATGCCGGCGGTCTGGATGCCGGTCACCGCGTTCCAGTAGGTCATCTTGCGGCCGGAGTTCTCGCCTTGGGCGATTTTGACCGTCTGTGGCGCATCGAAATAGACGATGACGACATGGGCGTCGTTGGGGCCGGCGCCGGCATCGCCGGCATCGATGATGACGCGGTCGCTGGTGCGGCTGACCTTGATAGGGACCCGAATGCCTTCGCCGCCTCTGGCCATGCGGGCGAGCGCGCCGTCGACCTCGCCGCGATTGGCGCCGTTGACGTGGACGCGGCCATTGAGGACCGCCTGCGGCGTATAGACGGAGCGGCTGCCGAAGGCGCGCATGTAGTCATATTGCCGTTCGGTGTTTTCCTTGCGGCTCAGCGTGTCCTTCCAGCCGAGATAGTCCCAATAGTCGACGTGATAGGAGAGCGCGACAATGTCTTCCTTGGTGGCAAGTTCGGCGAAGAAGGCATCGGCGGGCGGACAGGAACTGCAGCCCTGGCTGGTGAACAGTTCGACCACGCCGAGCGGCTTGTCGGGCTGGGATTTTTCGGCCTGGATTCTTTCGGACTCGGCGGCATGGCCGGCACCGGCAAAAGCCGAGAAGGCCAGCGCAAAGGCTGCCAGCCAAAGTGATCTTCGCCAGGCCATGACCATTCCAATTCCCGCCGGTGGCGCCGGCTTTGTTCTGATTGTCTGAAATATGTGGCAGAAGCGGAAGTCAACGGGAAGTCACGTTGCGGTGAAATTTTGCCATTGTGGCCACAGGTAAGGTCGCAATAGGAGAGGCACTGCATTTCACGACGTGGTTCGATTCGGGAGCGGCATCATCACCATGTGGCAAACTCTCCTGACCCCTGTCGATCTTTATTGCGAGCGGACCGGTCCTGGACTTTGGGCCGAGCCGGCTAATGCTTTGACCAACCTCGCTTTCATTGCCGCGGGATTGTGGGGCGTGCGGGAAGTACGCCGATGCAAGGCCGGCACCTTCGCCGAGGTGCTGGCCTGGTGGGTGGTGGCGATCGGCATCGGCTCGACGATCTTCCATACCTTTGCCACCAAGGGCACGATCTGGGCCGATATCCTGCCGATTGCCGGCTTCACCCTCGCCTATACGCTGTTCAATCTGCGCCGCTTCCTGCGCATGGAATGGGGCAAGGCGACCGCGGTCTTCGTCGTCTTCTATGCGGTGGCCGGGGCGATTACTTTCGCCGTGCCGGACTGGCTGCGCCAGGCGTCGAACGGTACGACAACCTATCTGCCGCCATTCCTGGCGCTCGCCTTCTTCGGTGTCTGGGTAGCAGTCAACGGCAACCGGGCCGGCTGGTACAATCTGGCGGGGTCGGCGATCTTCGTGGTGTCCGCCATCTGCCGGATGATCGACCCGATGGTCTGCGCCAGCTTTCCGCTCGGCACGCACTTCCTGTGGCACATCTTCAACGCGCTGATGTTGGGCGTGCTGCTGGCGGCGACGGCGCGGTTTGGGGCGCCGAAGGGCAGTAGGGCAGTAGGGCAGTAGGGCAGTAGGGAGATGACTTCCTTGCCTGCTCCCTTACTGCCCTATTCCCTTGCGACTATGCCGCCAGATCGCGCAGCACGTACTGCAAGATGCCGCCGTTCTTGAAGTAGTCGAGCTCGTCCAGCGTATCGATGCGGCAGATGATCGGCACGTTCTTCACCGTGCCGTCACCATAGGTGACCTTGGCGGTCATCGTCTGGCGCGGCTTGATGGCGCTCAATCCGTCGATCTCGACCAGTTCGTCGCCCTTGAGGTTGAGCGAGGCCCAGGACGTGCCTTCCTCGAAGACGAAGGGGATGACGCCCATGCCGACCAGGTTCGAGCGGTGGATGCGCTCGAAGGACTGGGCGATGACGGCTCGGACACCAAGGAGATTCGTGCCCTTGGCCGCCCAGTCGCGCGACGAGCCATTGCCGTATTCGACGCCGGCGAAGATGACCAGCGGCACGCCTTCCTTCTTGTACTCCATCGCCGCGTCGTAGATCGATTCCTCTTCCTTCGACGGATAGTGGATGGTGTAGCCGCCCTCGCGGCCGTTCTCGCCCAGCATGTGGTTGCGGATGCGGATGTTGGCGAAGGTGCCGCGCATCATAACCTCATGATTGCCGCGCCGCGTGCCGTACTGGTTGAAGTCGGCCACGCCGACGCCGTGGTCGGTGAGGTATTTGCCGGCCGGCGAGGCGGCCTTGATCGAACCCGCCGGCGAGATGTGGTCGGTGGTGATCTTGTCGCCGAACAGGCCGAGCACGCGGGCGCCCTTGATGTCGCCGATCTTGCCGAACCCTGCGGTCATCCCGGCGAAATAGGGCGGGTTCTGCACATAGGTCGAATTGTCGTCCCAGGCATAGGTCTGGCCTTCCGGCGCCTGCACCTTCTGCCAGTGCTCGTCACCCTTGAAGACGTCGGCATATTTGCGGGCAAAAAGCTCGCGGGTGACGTTCTTCTCGATGAACTCCTGGATCTCGGCCGAGCTCGGCCAGATATCCTTGAGGTAGACCGGATTGCCGTTCTTGTCCTCGCCGAGTGGCTCGGTGGTGAGATCCTTGGTGACCGTGCCGGCCAGCGCATGCGCCACGACCAGCGGCGGTGACGCCAGATAGTTGGCTTGCACGTCGGGCGAGACGCGGCCTTCGAAATTGCGGTTGCCGGAGAGCACGGCGGCGGCAATCAAGCCCTTGTCGTTGATGGTCTTGGAGATCGGCGCCGGCAGCGGGCCGGAATTGCCGATGCAGGTGGTGCAGCCGAAGCCGACCAGGTTGAAGCCGATCTGGTCGAGCTCCTTCTGCAGGCCGGACTTTTCCAGATATTCGGCGACCACCTGGCTGCCGGGGGCGAGCGACGTCTTCACCCACGGCTTCTGCTTGAGGCCGAGGCGGTTGGCGTTGCGGGCCAACAGGCCGGCGCCGATCAGCACGCTCGGGTTCGAGGTGTTGGTGCAGGAGGTGATGGCGGCGATGACGACGTCGCCATGGCCGAGATCATGGTCGGTGCCTTCGACAGCGTAGCGTTTGGAGATTTCGGCGGCCTTCTTGTATTCGGTCTCCATCGCCTTGGCGAAGCCGGCCGGAATGCCTTCGAGCGCGACGCGGCCCTCGGGGCGCTTGGGGCCGGCCATGGACGGCACGACGCTGCTCAGTTCGAGTTCGAGCAGGTCGGTGAAGACCGGGTCGGCCGAGCCAGCCTCGCGCCACATGCCTTGCGCCTTGGAATAGGCCTCGACCAGCGCGATGCGGCTTTCCTCGCGGCCGGACATCGTCAGGTAGCGGATGGTTTCCGAATCGACCGGGAAGAAGCCGCAGGTGGCGCCATATTCGGGCGCCATGTTGCCGATGGTGGCGCGGTCGGCGAGCGTCATGTTGGACAGGCCCGGGCCGAAGAACTCGACGAACTTGCCGACGACGCCCTTCTTGCGCAGCATCTGGGTGACGGTGAGCACGAGGTCGGTGGCGGTGACGCCTTCCTTCAGCTTGCCGGTGAGGCGGAAGCCGATGACTTCGGGCAGAAGCATGGAGACCGGCTGGCCGAGCATGGCCGCCTCGGCCTCGATGCCGCCGACGCCCCAGCCGAGCACGCCGAGGCCATTGATCATGGTGGTGTGCGAATCGGTGCCGACGCAGGTGTCGGGATAGGCTGTCGTCTCGCCGTCCTCGGTGTTGGTCCATACGACCTGGCCGAGATATTCGAGATTGACCTGGTGGCAGATGCCGGTGCCGGGCGGCACGACGCGGAAGTTGCGGAACGCCTGCTGGCCCCATTTCAGGAACTTGTAGCGTTCCTCGTTGCGCTCATATTCGAGCTCGACATTGCGGGCGAAGGCCAGCGGCGTGCCGAATTCGTCGACGATGACGGAATGGTCGATGACGAGGTCGACCGGCACCAGCGGGTTGATCTTCTGCGGGTCGCCGCCGAGCGAAGCCATGGCATCGCGCATGGCGGCAAGGTCGACGACGGCCGGAACGCCGGTGAAATCCTGCATCAGCACGCGGGCCGGGCGATAGGCGATCTCGACGCCGGCAGTGCCCTTGTCGGTCAGCCAGCCGGCGACCGCCTGGATCGATTCCTTGGTGACGGAGCGGCCGTCCTCGTTGCGCAACAGGTTTTCCAGCAGCACCTTCATCGAATAGGGCAGCTGGGCAATACCGGTGAGGCCGTTCTTCTCGGCCTCGATGAGGTCGAAATAGGCATACTCAGTGCCGCCCGCGGTCAGCGTGCGACGGCAATTGAAACTATCGAGGGATTTTGACACGTGCGATCCGTCCTTGTCTGTTCAGCCTGAAAGGGAACGGACGCCGATGGCATGCAATCACGCGCAAAGGTGCGGGTACGGCCATTTCCGCTGTCCGTTCCCAAGCAACCCGAGCCGTTCAAGGCGGCGCGTGCGCTGGTTCGGCGCAAATTCTGTTCCCGCGCCGACCGCTGGCACGGATGCACCGCATATAGAGAATTTTCTGGAATAGTTCTAGACAGTCGGAGAGCAAATTTGTGCGATGCGGCAGCGCTCGCGAAACATTGTTTTCAGGGCAGGCGAGGGATGCGGCTTATCGCCGAAAATCTGGGCGGCGAACGCGGCGGCGAGGCGGTTTTTTCCGGCATTGGTTTTGCGCTGGACGACGGCCAGGCGCTGGTCGTCACCGGGCCGAACGGATCGGGCAAATCGACCTTGCTCAGGATCATTGCCGGGCTGCTGCCGAAGGCGGAAGGCCGGCTGCTGCTCGAAGGCGGCGGTGAGGCGTTTCCGTCGATCGCCTCGGCCTGCCATTATCTCGGCCACCAGAATGCGATGAAGACGGCGCTCAGCGTGGCGGAAAACCTGCGGTTCTGGCGCAATTTCAATGGCGGCGGCGATGTCGGCGCCGAGGAGGCGCTGGAGACGGTCGGTCTGGGGGGTATCGGCCATCTGCCGTTCGGGTATTTGTCGACCGGGCAAAGGCGGCGCGCTGCGATTGCGAAATTGCTGGTCAGCCATCGGCCGTTGTGGTTGCTGGATGAGCCGACGGCGGGGTTGGACAAGGCTTCGGAGGAGCGGTTTGCGCGGCTGATGATGAAACACTGCGCCGAGGGTGGGATGATTGTCGCGGCGACGCATCTGCCGTTGGGGTTGGAGGGGGCACAGGCGTTGGTGATGGGGCAGTCCTTTTGATGACAGCACTCTACGGCGCCCCCCTCTGTCCTGCCGGCCATCTCCCCCATGAGGGGGGAGATTGGATGCTGTCTCGGCTTTCGACAATCTCCAGCATTGTAAGAGGTGCGCCTTCGGCGAAATTGCCGATCTCCCCCTTCGTGGGGGAGATGGCCGGCAGGCCAGAGGGGGGCGCCACAGAACACCGTCCTCAACAAGGGACCACATGGTAATGTGGTCCCTCTTCGCCCGCGACATCCGCCTCAACATTCGCGCCGGCGGCGGCGCGCTGACCGGCGTCATCTTCTTCCTCGCCGTTATCGCCACCATTCCTTTCGGCGTCGGGCCGGACCTGAAGTTGCTGGCCCGCATCGGCCCGGCGATCCTGTGGATCGGCGCGCTGCTTTCCTGCTTGCTCGGGCTTGACCGGCTGTTCCAGGCCGATCGCGAGGACGGCTCGCTCGATCTCCTGGTGCTCGGCAACGACCGGCACATGCTGGCGCTGACCGTATTGGTGAAATGCCTGGCGCACTGGGCGGGCAGCGTGCTGCCGCTGGTCGTCGCCGCGCCGCTGCTCGGCCTGTTCATGAACATGGAGCCGCTGGCGATCGGCGCGACGGCGCTGACCCTGCTGGTCGGCACGCCGGCCATCACCTTCATCGGCGCCGCGGGTGCCGCGGTGGCGGTGGCGCTGCCGCGGGGCGGGCTGCTGATCTCGGTGCTGGTGCTGCCTCTAACCATCCCGGTGCTGATCTTCGGCGTTTCGGCAAGCTATGGCGCGACGGCCAATCCCGATCCGTTCCTGCAGCCCTTCCTCATTCTTGCCGCGCTGACGCTGTTTCTTGCCGTGCTGGGGCCGGTCTCGGCGGCGCTGGCGCTGCGGCATGGAACGGATTGATGTGGCCGCACAGGGCGCGACGCGGCGTCCGATTGCGAAGCCGAGGGCGCAAAGCTATGGGAAGGCGATGATCGAGCACGGTGAAGCAATAGCGGAAGATCATGTGGGGTGCGTCGCATGAGTGCGCATGCGCTCTATGTCACCGCAGCCTATGGCATCACGGCGGTCGTGCTGGCCGGGCTGATCGGCTGGATCCTGTTCGACCAGCGGGCGCGCAAGCGCGAGCTTGCCGAGCTCGAAGCGGCCGGCGTGCGGCGGCGTTCCGACAAGGCGGAGAAGCCATGAGCAGCGAAACCGAAACGCCGCCACCCAGCCGCCGCCTGTTCGTGCTGTTGCCGCTGCTGGTCTTCCTCGGCCTCGCCGGCCTATTCCTGTCGCAGCTTTTGTCTGGGCGCGATGTCTCGGAAGTGCCCTCGGCGCTGATCGGCCTGCCGGCGCCGCAGACCAATTTGCCGGCACTGGAGGGGTCAAGCCTGCCAGGGCTCGATTCGAAGGCCTTTGCCGGCAAGGTCACGCTGGTCAATGTGTTCGCATCATGGTGCGCGCCATGCCGCGAAGAGCATCCGGTGCTCTTGGCGCTGGCGCAGGACAAGCGGTTCGTGATGGCGGCGCTGAACTACAAGGACCAGCCGGAAAACGCCCGCCGGTTCCTTGGCGACCTCGGCAATCCGTTCCAGGCGATCGGCGTCGACGAAGCCGGCCGCGCGGCGATCGACTGGGGCGTCTACGGCGTGCCGGAAACCTTCATCGTCGGCAAGGACGGCAAGATCGCCTACAAGTTTGTCGGCCCGCTGACGGCGGAGTCGGCGCGGGATCTGCTGCTGCCGCAGATTGAGAAGGCATTAGCCGCACCGAACTGACGGCGCTATCTCGCCTTCGTCATCCTAGGGCGAAGCAAGGAGCGAAGCGACGCGGCGCAGACCCTAGAATCCATGCCGGGACGTCGGTCAAAGGATACTTCAGATCAGAATAGGCGTTGCGTACAGCGGTAGACAGAAATTCTGCACCGCTGCGGCGCTCGAAGAGCACGGCATGGATCCTTGGGTCTTCGCTCCGCTTTGCGTCGCTACGCCCAAGGATGACGAACGTGATTGGTCGACCGAATACTCAGCCGTAGATCTGCTTGTGGATCTGGTAGAGCATTTCCGAGCGGTCGGCGCGCATGTCGGCCAGATCGCGGCTGGTGAAGCTGTCGATTTCGGCGACGAGACGGTTGTAGTGCTTGCGCTTGGCGATGCTGCTGCGAGCGCGGGTCATGAGATCGTTGAAGATCATAGCAAGGGTCCTTTCGTGCCGCATTCTGGCGGCGGGTTTCTTCCTCCCTTGGTCAATACGGAACATGACATAGGAATGGTGCATTGCAAAAAGAAGATGTTGCAATGCACCATTGCGCGCAGCGCATAGCCGGTTAATCGAACCCTAAGGCGCGTGGCCACGGGCCAGACCTGGGCCGCACCCGTTCCTCTCCGTTTTGTCATACAAATTGCGACGGCCGCGTCTTGCCATATCGATCGTGGGCTGGCTTGATCCGGTTTCACGTGATGCCGGGAGGAAATACATGGCGGCCGCAGATTACTATGAAGTTCTCGATCCGCGCTTCGCGCGCCTGTTCAACGGCAACGCGCAGGTGGACAAGCTGTTCACCGGATGCCGCTGGGCGGAAGGACCGGCCTGGTTCGCCGCCGGGCGCTACGTCGTCTGGTCCGACATCCCGAACAACCGCATGCTGCGCTATGACGAGACGGACGGCAGCGTCAGTGTCTTCCGCCAACCGTCGGGCAATTCCAACGGCAACACCGTCGACCGGCAGGGCCGGCTGGTCACTTGCGAGCATTCGGGCCGCCGCGTCAGCCGCACCGAATATGACGGCTCGGTCACCACGATCGCCGCCAAATGGAAGGGCAAGCGGCTGAACTCGCCCAACGACGTGGTGGTGAAGTCCGACGGCTCGATCTGGTTCACCGACCCGACCTATGGCATCGACACCGACTATGAGGGCGACAAGGCCGAGAGCGAGATCGGCGCCTGCTACGTCTACCGGGTCGATCCCGACAGCGGCGAGGTCGAGGCCGTCATTACCGACATGGTGAGGCCGAACGGGCTTGCCTTCTCGGTGGATGAAAGCCTGCTCTATGTCGTCGATACCGGCCGCACGCATGGTGCTGAGAACCCCGCGCATATGCGGGTGTTCAACATCGGCAAGCACGGCAAGAAGGTTTCCGGCGGCAAGGTCTTCGCCGACTGCACCGCCGGCCTGTTCGACGGCTTCCGGCTCGATGCCGACGGGCGCATCTGGACAAGTGCCGCCGACGGCATCCATTGCTACGATCCGGACGGCACGCTGATCGGCAAGGTCAAGGTGCCGGAAGTGACCGCCAATTGCGTGTTCGGCGGCGCCAAGCTGAACTGCCTCTACATCGCCGGCACCACCTCGCTCTATTCGGTGCGGCTGATGGTGAACGGGGCCAAGACTTTTTGAAGCTATTCGGCACGCTCCTCTGGCGGGTCTTGATGGCATTGCTGCGCATACCCGGGTCGCCAGTTGCGTCCCGGCCGCCGGAGCTGCCGCCATCCAGTTCGCCGGAGAGGATCTCGAAGCAGTCTCTTGCCGGTATCAGGCACAATCCGAGGGGAGGACGTCATGCCATTCGTCAACATCCGCATCGTCAAGGAAGTGATCGCCGCCGATCCGGCAGGCAAGAAGGCTGACATCGCCAAGAAAGTCACGGCGGCCATCATGGAGGCCACCGGGCTCGGCAATAACGATGTCTGGGTGGTCTTCGAAGAGGTCAACGCCCGCGATTGGTATGTCGGCAAGACCGATGTCGAGACGTTGCGGAAGGGGTAGGTCTTCCCTTCTCCCCTTGTGGGAGAAGGTGGATCGGCGCGGAGCGCCGAGACGGTTGAGGGGTGGGTGACGGAGTGCTGTCGGCGCCAAGCTGGAGCACCCCTCATCCGACCTCGCTTCGCGAGGCCACCTTCTCCCACAGGGGGAGATCTCCAGTTCGCCCTCATAAAGCGCGAACGACATCGTCCGCATGATCTCGGCCAAGGCGGCGCGGGCGAATAGCGAGCGCGGCGAGGCGTGGACCAGCATGGCCGGTTTGTCCACGGCGGCGTCGCGCGAGACCAGCCAGTCGAGCGCGTTCTTCAGCCCGCCGGGCACGCCATGGGCATATTCGGGGCAGGAGACGATGATGCCGTCGGCACTGGTGACGGCGTCGATCAGGAAGGCGGCCTCGGGCGGTGTCCGCTGGCCCTCGTCGTCGGGGTTGAAGATCGGCAAGCGGCCGAGCCCGTCATAGACGGTGACGCGGCAGCCGGGCGGCGCGTTGCGTGCCAGTGCCGCGACCAGGGCCGAATTGGTGGAGGCCGCGCGCAGGCTGCCGGAGATGGCGAGGATGTTCAGCAAGGTATGGAGCCAGTCAGGACGAATCGACGTCCGCAAAACCTACCACATCGTCTGCTTGTATTCCTCGTCGAGCCAGCGGTCGGTCGCATCGGCCGACTCGGCAACCACCAGCTGGTCGCGCAGGATCTGGCCGAGCGTCGGCAGCGTCGAGCGGTCGTACCACCTCTCCGGCTTCCACAGATCGGAGCGCATGAAGGCCTTCGCGCAATGCATGTAGGCCGCCTTGACCGTAACCACGACGACGCTTTGCGGCTCCTTGCCGTCGACGACGAGGCGTTCGCGCAAACCGGCATCGACGGTGATGCGGGCATCGCCATTGACGCGCAGCGTCTCGTTCATGCCGGGGATGAGGAAAAGCAGGCCGACCGAGGGATTGCGCAGGATGTTCTCCAACGTATCCAGCCGGTTGTTGCCGGGCCGGTCGGGGATGGCGATGGTCCTGTCGTCGAGAATGGCGGCGAAACCGGGCTTGTCGCCCTTGGGCGTCACATCGGCATTGCCTTCGCCGTCTGACGAGCCGATCAGCACGAACGGGCTCTTGCCGATGAAGGAACGGCAATGGCCGTCAAGCGCCTTCAATTCCTTGCGGATCGAACCGTCGGTGGGCCGGGGCGTCTTGTAGATCGTCCGCAATTCCTCGCGCGTGGTGACGAATTCCATGGCCCTCTCCCCTTTTGTTTTGACGCAATTCCTGTGGGAAAACCGCTTCACACTTTTCCTGGAATTGCTTTACTTGCCGGCCTTCTCTTCCCCGCCTGCCTTGTCGTCCAGTGAATGGCGCAGGATCAGCGGCATCTGGCTGAAGGTGAACAGAAGCGTGATCGGCATGATGCCCCAGACCTTGAAGGTAACCCAGGCGTCGGTGGAAAAATTGCGCCACACCACTTCGTTGACGACGGCCAGGAAGATAAAGAACAGGCCCCAGCGGAAGGTGAGTTTGCGCCAGCCTTCGGCATCGAGCTTGAAGGCCGAATCGAAGACATAGCCGAGCAGCGACCTACCGAAGTAGAGGCCGCCCAGCAGCACGCCGCCGAACAGCGTGTTGACGATGGTCGGCTTCATCTTGATGAAGATGTCGTCCTGCAGATAGAGCGTCAGCGCGCCGAAGATGAAGACGACGACACCTGACACCATCGGCATGATCGGCAGCGTGCGCGTCAGCAGCCAGGAGGCGATGAGCGCGATGGCCGTGGCGGCCATGAACAGGCCGGTGGCGACGAAGATCGGGCCGCCGAATTCACCGAGAACAGGAAATTTCTGCACCAGCCATTCGCCGCGCGCATTGGCGAAGAAGAAGACCAACAGCGGCCCGAGCTCCAGTACCAGCTTGAGCACGGGATTGACGCCTTCCTTCTTCTCTTTCTGCGGGTCGGACGGATCGCGTTCGAGAATGGGTGGGTTCATGATCTTCCTTCTTACGCACGATCCCGTTGAAAAGGGATCCTGCCGTTACGCCACTCCAGCGATCGCCCTGGCGAATTCGCTTGCGGAGAAAGGTTCGAGGTCGTCGACTTGTTCGCCGACGCCGATGAAATAGACCGGCAGTTTGTGCTTTGCCGCGATCGCCACCAGAATACCGCCGCGCGCCGTGCCGTCCAGCTTGGTCATCACCAGGCCGTTGACGCCAGCGATGTTGCGGAAGATCTCGACCTGGTTGAGCGCGTTCTGGCCGGTGGTGGCGTCGACCGTCTGCAGCACGGTGTGCGGCGCTTCCGGATCGAGCTTGCCGAGCACGCGGACGATCTTTTCCAGTTCCGCCATCAGCTCGGTCTTGTTCTGCAGCCGGCCGGCAGTGTCGATGATCAGCACGTCGGAGCCGGCTTCTTTTGCCCGTTCGAAGGCGTCATAGGCGAGGCCGGCGGCATCGGCGCCGAGCTTGGAGGCGATGACAGGCGATTTCGTCCGCTCGCCCCAGATCTTCAATTGCTCGATCGCGGCAGCGCGAAAGGTGTCGCCGGCGGCGAGCATCACCGACAGGCCGCCATCGGTCAGTTTCGCCGCCAGCTTGCCGATGGTGGTGGTCTTGCCGGTGCCGTTGACGCCGACCACGAGGATGACATGCGGCTTGTGCGAGAGATCGAGCTCCAGCGGCCGGGCGACAGGGGTCAGCACCTTCTCCACCTCGGCCGCCATGACGGTACGGACATCCGTATCGGAGACGTCCTTGCCGTAGCGGCTGGCGGCCAGCGCGTCGGTGATACGAAGCGCGGTTTCCATGCCGAGATCGGCGCGGATCAGCACGTCTTCCAGGTCTTGCAGCGTCTCCTCGTCGAGCTTGCGCTTGGTGAAGACGCCGGCGATGTTGCCGGTCAGTTCGCGCGACGAACGGGCAAGCCCGTCCCGCATGCGCTGGAACCAGGAGCGCCGCGGCGCCGGCTCCGGCGCCTTCACCGGCTCGGCCTTCTGCTCGACCTTTTTGGCGACGGTCACCTTGCCGGGCGCGGGTTTTGGTTCGGGCAGGGGTTGGGGTGGGACCGGTGCTACCTTAGCGATGACAGGCCGCGGCTCGACCGCCGGGGGCGCAGCTTCGACCGGCGTGCGCTTTACCTCCCCCTCGATGGCGGAGGTCCCGAGCGCAGCTCGGGGGTGGGGGTGACTGGCGCCGGCGTCGGCGCCTTGGCCCCCCCCCCCC
>NZ_JBWLUW010000031.1:0-24260 GCF_057784245.1 Mesorhizobium sp. CNPSo 4671
TCCGGCGCCGCATCGATCTGGTCGTAGCGCTTGTACTCGCCAAAATACTTCGTGATCGCCGCCGTCAGCGACGTCTTGCCATGGTCAACGTGACCAATCGTGCCGATGTTCACATGAGGCTTAGTGCGCTCGAATTTACCTTTTGCCATGTGATGTCTCCATTTCCTGCTCGCCCAAGCGGGCTTTGAATTGCGTTACCGCGACGGCTCTTTCGAGTTACGCGTATTTTTTCTGGACTTCCTGAGCGACCGCGGTCGGGACCGGCTCGTAGTGATCGAACTGCATCGTGTAAGCCGCGCGGCCCTGGCTCATCGAGCGCAGGTTGTCGACGTACTTGAACATGTTGGCGAGCGGCACCATCGCATTGATGACGACGGCCACGCCGCGTGCTTCCTGGCCCTGGATCTGGCCACGACGGCCGTTCAGGTCGCCGATGACGCTGCCGACGTAGTCTTCCGGCGTCACGACTTCGACCTTCATGATCGGCTCGAGCAACTGCACGCCAAGCTTGGGTGCGGCTTCACGGAAGCAGGCGCGGGACGCGATTTCGAAGGCCAGAACCGAGGAGTCGACGTCGTGGTAGGCGCCGTCGATCAGCGTCGCCCGGACGCCGATCATCGGGAAGCCCGCGAACGGACCAGCGCCCATGACGCTCTGGATGCCCTTTTCGACACCCGGAATGTATTCCTTCGGCACCGCGCCGCCGACGATCTTGGATTCGAAGACGAACTCTTCGCTCTCCGTGTTCGGCTCGAAGATAACTTTCACGCGGGCGAACTGGCCGGTACCGCCGGTCTGCTTCTTGTGCGTGTAGTCCTGCTCGTGCTTGCGGGTGATCGTCTCGCGATAGGCCACCTGCGGAGCGCCGACATTGGCTTCGACCTTGAACTCGC
This sequence comes from Mesorhizobium sp. CNPSo 4671, assembly GCF_057784245.1. Lineage (NCBI taxonomy): Bacteria > Pseudomonadati > Pseudomonadota > Alphaproteobacteria > Hyphomicrobiales > Phyllobacteriaceae > Mesorhizobium > Mesorhizobium sp. CNPSo 4671. The sequence goes on from NZ_JBWLUW010000031.1 coordinate 894, forward strand.
GACGCATGCGGTCGACGATGATGTCGAGATGCAGTTCGCCCATGCCGGAGATGATGGTCTGGCCGCTTTCCTCGTCGGTCTTGACGCGGAAGGACGGATCCTCGGCAGCCAGGCGATGAAGGGCGAGGCCCATCTTTTCTTGGTCGTTCTTGGTCTTCGGCTCGATGGCGATCTGGATCACCGGATCGGGGAATTCCATGCGCTCGAGGATCACCGGATGCAGCGGATCGCACAGCGTGTCGCCAGTGGTCGTGTCCTTGAGGCCAGCCAGGGCGACGATGTCGCCGGCGAAAGCTTCTTCGACGTCGGCGCGCGAATTCGCATGCATCTGCAGCATGCGGCCGATGCGCTCCTTCTTGCCCTTGACGGTGTTGTCGACCGAGATGCCCTTGGTCAGCTTGCCCGAATAGATGCGGGCAAAGGTCAGCGAACCGACGAACGGGTCGTTCATGATCTTGAAGGCGAGCATCGACAGCGGCTCGTCGTCGACGGCATGACGCTCGATCTCGGCGTCGGTCTTGGCATCGACACCTTTGATGGCGGGAACGTCGGCCGGCGACGGCAGGTATTCGACGACGGCGTCGAGCAGCGGCTGCACGCCCTTGTTCTTGAAGGCCGAGCCACAGAACATCGGGAAGAACTTGACTGCGATCGTGCCCTTACGGATCAGCGAACGGATCTCGTCATTGCCCGGCATCTTGCCTTCGAGGTAGTTCTCGAGGGCCGTCTCGTCCATTTCGACGGCGGCTTCGATCATCTTCTCGCGGTATTCCTCGGCACGAGCCTGAAGGTCGGCCGGGATCTCGACGACGTCCCAGGCAGCGCCCAGGGTCTCGTCACGCCAGACAAGCGCGTTCATCTCGACGAGGTCGACAACGCCCTTGAATTCGGTCTCGGCACCAATCGGCAGCTGCATGACGACAGCCTGCGCACCAAGGCGCGAGCCGATCATCTCGACCGAGCGGTAGAAGTCGGCGCCGATCTTGTCCATCTTGTTGCAGAAGATCATGCGCGGCACGCGATACTTGTCGGCCTGGCGCCAGACGGTTTCCGTCTGCGGCTCGACACCGGCGTTGGCGTCGAGCAGCGCAATGGCGCCGTCGAGCACGCGCAGCGAACGCTCGACTTCAATGGTGAAGTCGACGTGTCCGGGGGTGTCGATGATGTTGAAGCGGCGCATCTTGCCGTCACGGCCCTTCCAGAAGGTCGTGGTGGCGGCGGACGTGATGGTGATGCCGCGTTCCTGCTCCTGCTCCATCCAGTCCATGGTGGCAGCGCCGTCGTGCACTTCGCCGATCTTGTGCGACTTGCCCGTGTAATAGAGGACGCGCTCGGTGGTCGTCGTCTTGCCGGCGTCAATATGCGCCATGATACCGAAATTGCGGTAGTCTTCGATTTTGTATTCGCGGGCCATCGTAGCTGCCTCTCAGTCCTGTTCGCGCTTTACCAGCGGTAGTGTGCGAAAGCGCGGTTGGCTTCAGCCATCTTGTGGGTGTCTTCACGCTTCTTGACGGCGGTGCCGCGGTTGTTGGCCGCGTCCATCAGCTCGCCCGAGAGGCGGTCGACCATCGTGGTCTCGTTGCGGTTGCGGGCGGCAGCGATCAGCCAGCGGATGGCCAGCGCCTGGCGGCGCTCAGGACGCACGTCGACCGGAACCTGGTAGGTGGCACCGCCGACGCGACGCGAACGCACTTCCACATGCGGCGCGACATTGTCGAGCGCCTGATGGAAGACGGTGACCGGCTCCTGCTTGGTCTTCGACTGGACCTGGTCGAGCGCGCCGTAGACGATGGTCTCGGCGACCGACTTCTTGCCGTCATACATGACGGCGTTCATGAACTTGGTGACGATCAGATCACCGAACTTCGGATCCGGATTGATCTCACGCTTTTCTGCACTGTGACGACGCGACATGGCTTTTGTCTCTCAATCTCGTAGCCCGACGCATTCAAGCAGCGCCAGGGCCGGAAAATCTTACTTCGGACGCTTGGCGCCGTACTTCGAACGGCGCTGCTTGCGGTTCTTCACGCCCTGCGTGTCGAGCACGCCGCGGATGATGTGGTAGCGAACGCCCGGAAGATCCTTGACGCGGCCGCCGCGGATCATGACCACGGAGTGTTCCTGAAGGTTGTGACCTTCGCCGGGGATGTACCCGATCACTTCAAAACCATTGGTCAGGCGGATCTTGGCCACCTTGCGCAGCGCCGAGTTCGGCTTCTTCGGCGTCGTTGTATAGACGCGCGTGCAGACGCCCCGCTTCTGCGGGTTCTGCTGCATGGCCGGGACCTTGTTGCGCTTCACCGGCGCTATGCGCGGCTTGCGGATCAGCTGGTTGACGGTAGGCATTAAACCCTCTTGTCTCTCAATTCCGTGTCTCGCCCGGTCAGGGCCGCTCAAAGCGTCATTTCCATACGCAAATTCGGGCCATAAACCGCGCCTCGCGGTCTTGCCCGAACAAATGGCAGAGGAAGCGGAAGCCGCTTCGTGCACGCCGGAAATGTCTTTTCGCTCGTAAAACGAACCCTGTTTGAGACAAACTCCAAAGCGTGTCGCTTCGGAAGGGAGAGCCTCACATCGGTTCTGACTGGGCGGCTTCTACTCGTAAGCCCGCGAACCGTCAACCCCGGAGCGGCAAATATTGCATTGAAGCCGGGGCTTGGCAGCTATGCGAAAGGCGCATGTAATTTTCTTTCGCCGTTTTGCAAGGACGGAGAAGAAAGTGACCGGCTTTTGGCTGTCGCACGGCCCGGCTTCATGCGAAAAGTCCGCCTGAGCAGTCAAAATCCCCTCGCCCGCGCTTTGCCAGGAGGAATCAGCCCGTGAACGACAATGAAGAACGCCCGGTCACCATCATCACCGGCCGGGTGTGGAAGCGCAAAGGCGGCAAGGTAGAAGGCGTGCATGTGATGCTGGTTGCGCCCGACGACGATTCGGCGGTGCGCCGCGCCCTCGAATCGCTTGCGGCGGAAGGTTACGCCGAGGCCGAGCTCGACCAGATCGGCGATATGGACGGCGTGCCGGACGACGAGCCGCATCTGTCTGCCTATCAGGGCGCGCTCGAAGGCGAAGTGTCGATCGTCACCTTCGACGTGCCGATTTGAATCCAGGGCATAGATAATGGCTGGACCGAAAGCGGTTGGACCTGCATCCCGGGCCTGGGCCGACCGGGCGGTTGCCGCGATCGAGGCCGACCAGCACCGTTCGGCCGACACGCATCTCTGGAAACTCGACCTGCCGGCGCTGTCGGGCATCGACTTCTACCTCAAGGATGAGTCCACCCATCCGACCGGCAGCCTGAAGCACCGGCTGGCGCGTTCGCTGTTTCTCTATGCACTGTGCAATGGCCTGGTCCGCGAAGGCACCCCGGTGATCGAAGCGTCATCAGGCTCGACCGCGGTGTCGGAAGCGTATTTCGCCCGCATGATCGGCGTGCCGTTCTATGCGGTGATGCCCCGGTCGACGTCGCGCGAAAAGATCGCCGCGATCGAGCACTATGGCGGCAACTGCCATTTCATCGATGACGGCAGGCGCATCTATGCTGAGTCGGCCGAACTGACCGAACGGCTCGGCGGCCATTTCATGGACCAGTTCACCCATGCCGAACGCGCCACCGACTGGCGCGGCAACAACAACATCGCTGATTCCATCTTCGGACAGATGCGCGAGGAGCGGCATCCCATCCCAAGCTGGATCGTGATGAGTGCCGGGACGGGCGGCACCACGGCCACGATCGGCCGATACCTGCGCTACAGGCAGCACGCCTCGCGGCTGTCGGTGGCGGATGTCGAGCGCTCCGCCTTCTTCGAAGGCTTTGCCACGCACGATCGCGAGTGCCGCTGCGAGCAGCCGTCGCGCATCGAAGGCATTGGCCGGCCGCGCATGGAGCCGTCCTTCGTGCCAGGTGTCATCGATCACATGCTGCGGGTGCCGGATGCCGTATCGCTGGCGGCGATGCGGGTGTTGTCGCGCCGGCTCGGCCGCCGTGTCGGTGGTTCGACCGGCACCAACTTCATCGCCATGTGCTTTCAGGCGGCGCGCATGATCGAGCATGGCAAGACCGGTTCGCTGGTGACGCTGATCTGTGATTCCGGCGACCGCTATGCCAACACCTACTATTCCGATGAATGGCTGGCGGCCAACGGCCTCGACCCCTCGCCTTTCGAGCCAGCGATCGAGGCCTTTCTGGAGGGCGGAAAACTGACGGTGGAATTCGAGGAAAGCTGGGGCTGAGCTTTCGACCTCCACATGGCCGCTTCCAGCTTGCCCGGGGCAAGTGTTCTGATAGAAACGCTCACCATCATCAAACAGACGGAGCGGCCGTGTCCAAGCCCATCAAGATAGGCATCGTCGGCGTCGGCAAGATCGTCCGCGACCAGCACCTGCCGGCCCTGGCGAAAGACCGGGACTATCGGCTCATCGCGGCTGCCAGCAGGCACGGCAAGGTCGACGGCATCCCGAACTTCCCCACCATCGAGGCGATGCTCGACGCGGTGCCGGAGCTTGACGCCGTCTCGCTCTGCATGCCGCCGCAATTCCGTTACGATGCCGCGCGCACCGCGCTCGAGGCGAAGAAGCACGTCTTCCTGGAAAAGCCGCCGGGCGCCACGGTCAGCGAGGTCGAGGATCTAAAAGTGCTGGCCGCGAAAAACAGCGTCTCCTTGTTTGCCAGCTGGCATTCGCGCTATGCGCCGGCGGTGGAGGCCGCGCGCGGCTTCCTCGCATCGACCCGGATTCGGTCGGCAGCGATCGTCTGGAAAGAGGACGTGCGCCGCTGGCACCCGAACCAGGACTGGATCTGGGCCCCCGGCGGCTTTGGTGTCTTCGATCCCGGCATCAACGCGCTGTCGATCGCAACTCACATCCTGCCGGCCATGTTCATCACCTCGGCGGTGCTCGATTTTCCCGAAAACCGCGCTGCCCCGGTCGCGGCGCAAGTCACCTTCCGCACCTCGAACGGATTGCCGGTGACAATGGACCTCGACTGGCTGCAAACCGGACCGCAAAGCTGGGACATCCTGGCCGACACGGATGCCGGCAAGATGGTGCTTTCCGGCGGTGGCTCAAAGCTCGCCATCGACGGCCGTGTCGTCCATGAGGAGCCGGAAGCTGAATATCCCCAGCTCTACCGGCGCTTCGCCGAGATCGTGCGCGCCGGTGCCTCAGATGTCGATCTTGTGCCGCTGCAGCATGTCGCCGACGCCTTCATGCTCGGCAAGCGCAATGTGGTCGAGGCGTTTTTCGACTAGGCCGCCACGAAGAACGCCGCACTCGCGTCGTGCGGCGTTAATAGCTGAGGCGGTCGGGCGGCAAATTAGCGAATGGCTGCTTTGTCCGACAATTCATCTGAGGCATCCGGCCGATCGAGCATCGGTCTTCTGGACGAGAAGGAAAAGTCCTTTCCTCCCGTTGACCAACAAGGCTTGATTTTCGACGGGAAGCTGGAAGAGGTAGATGATGTTCCCCGCGATCTCGCGGCTCTGGTCGACAAGCTCCCACCCGTTGTCGGCATTCAAGGTGTAGAGACCATCTCTACCCGCGCTCGCCACCATGACGCCACCGGGAAACTCCACAGGCGCGCCATAGACTCCCTGGGGCAGGTTGATCGACATTTGCCTGTCGTGGATCCTGACCAATTTCGTGAGACGAGTCTCGACGCCTTGGAAGTTTTCTTCGGTGCTGGTTCCTTGCTGGGCCGGAGTTCGCGTCGGGTCGTTAGGAGGCCACGGCACGATAAGATTTTGCTCGTTCTGCTGCAGGAAGATTCTTCCGTCCGCCGTGACTCGCGCGGCCAGAAGGCCACCAAAACCTTCGTCGAAAATCGTCAGGTTGCCGTTGTCGTCCCTCGCATAGATAAAGCCGTAGGTGGCGAACAGAAGCAGCTTCAATTCGGGGAGGTCGAACACTCTCCCTGGCGTCTTCCCACCGACGTTCGTGTCCCAGTACAACTGTTCGACTTGCCCAGAGGCATGGAGAAGATAGAGGCCCGAGTTGTCCGATATGACCGTGCCACCGAGGCGGGCCACGTATGCCGCTGAAAAAGGCCTAACGAAAGGCTTTCCATCCGCCGCGTAGAGGCGCTCGAACTTGGCTTCACCTGGTCGAAGCCTGAAAACTCCGAGTTTCCAGTTCACGCAAATAACGTCTCCCGTCGACGTGTCAGAGGCGTACTGGTCTTGATAATGGTTGGGGAAATCGCCGCCGAACAGGACGTACGCCCCAGCGGCGTCGAGCGTCCAGACACCACCGCGGTTCAATGGGAAGATGATCGGGCGATCCAAACCACGCACGGCGACGACCTTGGATGTCAGCCGAAACGACTGGTAAAAGTCAACGTTGGTTGGTTCGCCGTTCTTGACTGGAATGAGACATAGCGGCGATGAGTTGCCGGCCAAGATACTGGCGGACATTGCCTGCGTTGGCAGCAAAGCCATGATGATGGCGGCAATGAAGGAGGCTTCTCGACGGCGGATCATTCTAACATCTCGGATCCTGCGGGGCGGCATCCGTCACGCTACACCGGCTGGCATCACACGCCATGGGCATAGTCTACTCATGGTTGATGCAAGGCGAATAGTCGAGGATCGCGCAACGAAAGCCCGGCATCAAAAAAAATGAGCGCGATCTACGCAGATGTCGACATGAGTGAACCAAGTTCCCGGGTGATATGGTTCGCTTGCAGGCGCTGGTCGAGCAAGGAAAAAGGCCGCCGGATCGCCCCGACGGCCCTGTTGCCCGAGATTTCTCCTGTCGTGCCAACCGCGCGGCTCGCAGCGTGGACTGCGATACACCGCGCGACCTTCACCTTACGATCGCAATGGCAAACCCATCATAACCCTTGGCGCCGACTGTCTGGATGGCAGTGCCATCCAGACGCTTGTCGCCGCCAATGAACGAGAATGCCGCCCGGGCGCCGACGACATTGGCGTCATGGCCACCCTTGTCGATCACTGCGCCATCACGGATGACATTGTCGCAGATGATCACGGTGCCCGGCCGCGAAAGCCGCATTGCCCAGGACAGATAGTTCGGGTTGTTCGGCTTGTCGGCGTCGATGAAGATGAGATCAAACGGTCCGGCATTTTCTGCGCCTAGCGCGGCCAGCGATTGAAGGGCCGGCCCGACCCGCAGTTCCACGCGTTCCAACACGCCTGCCCGTTCGAAATTCGACCGCGCGACGCCGGCGTGATGCGGGTCAAGTTCCAGCGTCACGACCTTGCCGTCCATGGGCAAGGCCCGCGCCATCCAGATCGTCGAATAGCCGCCCAGCGTGCCGATTTCGAGAACCTTCTTCGCGCCCTGAATGCGCGCCAGAAGCGAAAGCAGCTTGCCTTGCGCAGGCGAGACGTCGATCGCAGGCAGGCCCTGGTCACGATTGGCGGCCAGAACAGCGTCGAGTGCGGGATCTGCATCGAACAGGGCATCAACAATGTAGTCGTCGACAGCAGCCCAGGTCTTCTTGCTCATCGTTTTTCCTCAAATCCATTGAAAGCCAAAACGCGAAAAGAGCGCAGCTCGGGTTGTGGATCGGAAAGCTGCCATGAATACCAACAAACAAAAAGGCCGCCGGGTTGCCCCGACGGCCATGTTGCCTGAGATTTCTTGCCGCCGCGCTTACTGCGCGGCGGTTGTCATGTCGGCCAGCATCGGTTCGGCGACTTCCACACCGGAGGCCTTGCGGCGCTCGTCGATGATCAGTTCGTCGCGCGAGGTGGCGATGCGCCGGATCTGGCTCATCGTGCCGCCGGTACCGGCCGGGATCAGCCGGCCGACGATGACGTTTTCCTTCAAGCCCTGCAGCATGTCGGTCTTGCCGGCAACCGCGGCCTCCGTCAGCACCCTGGTCGTCTCCTGGAAGGAGGCGGCCGAGATGAAGGACGGCGTCTGCAGCGAGGCCTTGGTGATGCCGAGCAGCACCGGCTGACCTTCGGCCGGCTTCTTGCCGTCCTCGATCAGGCGCTCGTTGACCTCTTCCAGCTCGATCACGTCGACGTGGTCGCCCGGAATGTAGGTCGAGTCGCCCTGCGTGGTGATCTCGACCTTCTGCAGCATCTGGCGAACGATCACCTCGATGTGCTTGTCGTTGATCGACACGCCCTGCAGGCGGTAGACCTCCTGGATCTCGTTGACGAGGTAGGACGCAAGTGCCTCCACGCCCTTGATCGCCAGGATGTCGTGCGGCGCCGGATTGCCGTCGAGGATGTAGTCGCCCTTCTCGATGACGTCGCCGTCCTGGAGATGGAACGGCTTGCCCTTCGGGATCAGGTATTCGACCGGCTCCAGCGTCGAGTCATGCGGCTCGATGATGATGCGGCGCTTGTTCTTGTAGTCGCGGCCGAAGCGGATCGTGCCATCGATCTCGGCGATGATGGCGTGATCCTTCGGACGACGTGCCTCGAACAATTCGGCAACACGCGGCAGACCGCCGGTGATGTCCTTGGTCTTGGCGCTTTCCATCGGGATACGCGCCAGCACGTCGCCGGGACGAACCTGCGCACCCGGCTCGACCGAGAGAATGGCCTCGACCGAGAGCAGGAAGCGGGCATCGCCACCCTTCGACAGCTTGCCGACCTTGCCCTTGGCGTCCTGGACGGCGATCGCCGGCTTCAGATCGTTGCCGCGCGGCGTCGAACGCCAGTCGATGACCTCACGCTTGGTGATGCCGGTCGACTCGTCGGCCGTTTCCTGCACGGAAATGCCGTCGACCAGATCCTCGAACGCCACCTTGCCCTCGATTTCGGTGAGGATCGGGCGGGTGTAGGGATCCCACTCGGCGATACGCTGGCCGCGCTTCACCTTGTCGCCATCGTCCACGAAGATGCGCGAACCATAGGTGACACGGTGCGTGGCGCGCTCCTTGCCGGCTTCGTCGAGGATCAGCACCGCCATGTTGCGGCCCATGACCATCTGCTGGCCGTCGGAGTTGCGCACCACGTTGCGGTTGCGGATCTCGACCTTGCCCTCGTACGAGGCTTCAAGGAACGAGCTATCCACCACCTGCGCGGTACCGCCCATGTGGAAGGTACGCATGGTGAGCTGGGTGCCCGGCTCGCCGATCGACTGCGCCGCTATGACGCCGACGGCTTCGCCCTGGTTGACCGGGGTGCCGCGCGCCAGATCGCGTCCGTAGCAGACCGCGCAGACGCCGACCCTGACCTCGCAGGTCAGTGCCGAGCGGATGCGGACCGACTGGACGCCGGCCTTTTCGATCTGCTCCACGTCACGCTCGTCCATCAGCGTTCCGGCCTTGACCAGCAGGTCGCCGGTCACCGGATGGTTGATGTCGTCGAGCGCGGTGCGGCCCAGCACGCGCTGGCCTACCGAAGCGACAACCTGACCGGCATCGACGATCGGCTGCATGGTGAGGCCCTTGTCGGTGCCGCAATCCACGGAGTTGACGATGCAGTCCTGCGCCACGTCGACCAGACGGCGGGTGAGGTAACCCGAGTTCGCCGTCTTCAAGGCGGTGTCGGCCAGACCCTTGCGGGCGCCGTGGGTCGAGTTGAAGTACTCGAGCACGGTCAGGCCTTCCTTGAAGTTCGAGATGATCGGCGTCTCGATGATTTCACCCGACGGCTTGGCCATCAGGCCGCGCATGCCGGCGAGCTGACGCATCTGGGTGGGCGAGCCACGCGCACCGGAGTGCGACATCATATAGATCGAGTTCATCGGCTTCTGACGGCCATTGTCCTCGAACTCGACCGCCTTGATGCGGGCCATCATCTCGTCGGCGACCTTTTCCGAGCACTTGGCCCAGGCGTCGACGACCTTGTTGTACTTCTCGCCCTGCGTGATCAGGCCGTCATTGTACTGCTGCTCGTATTCCTTGGCCAAAGCCTCGGTGTCGGAGACCAGCTTGATCTTGGTATCCGGGATCAGCATGTCGTCCTTGCCGAACGAAATGCCGGCACGGCAGGCGTGAGCGAAACCGAGCGCCATGATGCGGTCGCAGAAAATGACCGTCTCCTTCTGGCCGCAATGGCGGTAGACGGTGTCGATCATCTTGGAGATGTTCTTCTTGGTCATCTCCTGGTTGGCGGTCTCGTAAGGCACGTTGACGTTCTTCGGCAGAAGCTCGCCGATGATCATGCGGCCAGGCGTGGTGTCATGGATCTTCGACACGACCTTGCCTTCGGCGTCGACCGTGCGGAAGCGGCCCTTGATCTTGGCGTGCAGGGTCACCGCCTTGGTCTCGAGCGCGTGCTGGAGCTCGCCCATGTCGGCAAACACCATGCCCTCGCCCGGCTCGTTCTGGTTGACGATCGAGAGATAGTAGAGACCGAGAACCATGTCCTGCGACGGCACGATGATCGGCGCGCCGGAAGCCGGGTGCAGGATGTTGTTGGTCGACATCATCAGCACGCGCGCTTCAAGCTGCGCTTCCAGCGACAGCGGCACGTGAACCGCCATCTGGTCGCCGTCGAAGTCGGCGTTGAAGGCCGTGCAGACCAGCGGGTGCAGCTGGATCGCCTTGCCTTCGATCAGGATCGGCTCGAACGCCTGGATGCCGAGGCGGTGCAGCGTCGGCGCACGGTTCAGCAGAACCGGGTGCTCGCGGATGACCTCGTCGAGAATATCCCAGACTTCCGGCCGCTCCTTCTCGACAAGCTTCTTCGCCTGCTTGACGGTCGAGGAGTAACCCTTGGCGTCGAGACGGGCGTAGATGAAGGGCTTGAACAGTTCGAGCGCCATCTTCTTCGGCAGGCCGCACTGGTGCAGCTTGAGCTCCGGACCGGTGACGATGACCGAGCGACCGGAATAGTCGACGCGCTTGCCGAGCAGGTTCTGACGGAACCGGCCCTGCTTGCCCTTCAGCATGTCGGACAGCGACTTCAGCGGACGCTTGTTGGCGCCGGTGATGACGCGGCCGCGACGGCCGTTGTCGAACAATGCGTCGACGGCTTCCTGCAGCATGCGCTTTTCATTGCGCACGATGATGCCGGGGGCGCGCAGCTCGATCAGCCGCTTCAGACGGTTGTTGCGGTTGATGACGCGGCGATAGAGATCGTTCAGGTCGGACGTGGCGAAACGTCCACCATCCAGGGGAACCAGCGGGCGCAGGTCCGGCGGGATCACCGGGACCACCTTCATGATCATCCATTCCGGACGGTTGCCGGATTCCATGAAGTTCTCGACGACCTTGAGCCGCTTCAGATACTTCTTCTGCTTCAGCTCGGACGTGGTCGAAGCCAGCTCCGAACGCAGGTCGCCGGCGATCTTCTCCAGGTCCATGCCGGCCAGAAGGTCATGAATGGCCTCGGCGCCGATCATGGCAGTGAAGCTATCCTCGCCATACTCGTCGACGGCGATCATGTACTCTTCCTCGCTGAGCAGCTGGTGCTCCTTCAGCGCGGTGAGGCCAGGCTCGGTGACGATGTAGTTCTCGAAGTAGAGGACCCGCTCGATGTCCTTCAGGGTCATGTCGAGCAGCGTGCCGATGCGCGAGGGCAGCGACTTCAGGAACCAGATGTGGGCAACAGGAGCGGCGAGCTCGATATGCCCCATGCGCTCGCGGCGGACGCGCGACAGCGTGACTTCGACGCCGCACTTCTCGCAGATGACGCCCTTGTACTTCATGCGCTTGTACTTGCCGCACAGGCACTCATAGTCCTTGATCGGGCCAAAAATGCGCGCGCAGAACAGACCGTCACGCTCCGGCTTGAAGGTGCGGTAGTTGATGGTCTCCGGCTTCTTGATCTCGCCGAACGACCAGGACAGAATCTTCTCAGGGCTGGCCAGTGAGATCCGGATGGAATCGAACACCTGCGCAGGCGCCTGCGGATTGAAGAGATTCATGACCTCTTGGTTCATGCCGTTCTCCTTTTCGGGGTCCTCGAAAACCCCTTGCATCTAACGCGGACCAAACGCCCGCCGTCTTTGTCGGCCACTGGCCGTCGAATTCGATAGGCGCGTCGCTGGCTTCCGCGACGCGCCGTGTCTTCGTCTTATTCGGCTGCGTCGGGCAGCCGGACAGGGTTGTCGTCGAGCTTGGTGTTCTCCAGCTCGACATTGAGGCCGAGAGACCGCATTTCCTTGACGAGCACGTTGAAGCTCTCCGGGATGCCGGCCTCGAACGTGTCGTCGCCGCGCACGATCGCCTCGTAGACCTTGGTGCGGCCGGCGACGTCGTCCGACTTCACCGTCAGCATTTCCTGCAGCGTGTAGGCGGCGCCATAAGCTTCCAGAGCCCAGACCTCCATTTCGCCGAAGCGCTGACCACCGAACTGCGCCTTGCCGCCCAGCGGCTGCTGGGTGACGAGTGAGTACGGACCGATCGAACGCGCGTGGATCTTGTCGTCCACCAGGTGGTGAAGCTTGAGCATATAGATATAGCCCATCGTCACCTTGCGATCGAACGGCTCGCCCGTGCGTCCGTCATAGAGCTGCGACTGACCGCTGGTGTGCAGGCCCGCCTGCTCCAGCATGATGTTGATGTCAGCCTCGTGCGCACCGTCGAACACCGGGGTCGCGATCGAGACGCCGCGGCGCATCTGCTCGCTCAGGCGAACAATGCTCTCGTCGTCATATTCGCGAACCGGCTCGTTGCGGTCATTGGCCGGCATGAAGCTCTCGAGCGTCTTGCGCAGCGGCTTGATGTCGCCAGCCGCCTTGTACGTGTCGATCAGCTCGCCAATCTTCTTGCCCATGCCGGCGCATGCCCAGCCCAGATGCGTTTCCAGGATCTGGCCGACATTCATGCGGCTCGGCACACCCAGCGGGTTGAGCACGATGTCTGCATGCGTGCCGTCCTCGAGGAAAGGCATGTCCTCGACCGGAACGATGCGCGACACGACACCCTTGTTGCCGTGACGGCCGGCCATCTTGTCGCCCGGCTGCATCTTGCGCTTCACCGCCACGAAGACCTTGACCATCTTCATGACGCCCGGAGGCATTTCGTCGCCGCGCTGGACCTTCTCGACCTTGTCCATGAAGCGCTGTTCGAGCGCCTTCTTGGAGTCGTCGTACTGGCCACGCAGGGCTTCCAGTTCGCTCTGGAGCTTTTCGTTCTCCACGGCAAACTGCCACCACTGCGAACGCGGATACTCGTCGAGCGTGTCCTTGGACAGCGTCGAGCCCTTCTTGAAGCCCTTCGGCCCAGCGATCGCTTCCTTGCCGACGAGCACGTCGGAAAGACGCGCGTAGACGTTGCGGTCCAGGATGGCCTGCTCGTCGTCACGGTCCTTGGCGAGGCGTTCGATCTCCTCGCGCTCGATCGCCATGGCGCGCTCGTCCTTCTCCACACCGTGGCGATTGAACACGCGCACCTCGACGACGGTGCCGAAAGTGCCCGGAGGCATACGCATCGAAGTGTCGCGGACGTCGGAAGCCTTTTCGCCGAAGATGGCGCGCAGAAGCTTCTCCTCCGGCGTCATCGGGCTCTCACCCTTCGGCGTGATCTTGCCGACCAGAATGTCGCCCGGCTGCACTTCCGCACCGATATAGACGATGCCGGCTTCGTCGAGGTTCTTCAGCGCTTCTTCCGAAACGTTCGGAATGTCGCGCGTGATTTCCTCCGGACCGAGCTTGGTATCGCGCGCCATGACCTCGAACTCCTCGATATGGATCGAGGTGAAGACGTCGTCGGCGACAATGCGCTCGGACAAGAGGATCGAGTCCTCGTAGTTGTAGCCGTTCCACGGCATGAACGCGACCAGCACGTTGCGGCCGAGCGCCAGATCACCGAGCTCGGTCGACGGACCGTCGGCGATGATGTCACCCTTGTTGACCCGGTCACCCATGCGCACCAGCGGACGCTGGTTGATGCAGGTGTTCTGGTTCGAACGCTGGAACTTCATCAGCCGGTAGATATCGACGCCGGACTTGCCCGGATCGAGATCTTCCGTCGCGCGGATAACGATACGCGTCGCATCCACCTGGTCGACGATGCCGCCGCGGCGGGCGCCGATGGCGGCGCCCGAGTCACGGGCAACGATCGGCTCCATGCCGGTGCCGACAAACGGCGCCTCGGCGCGCACCAGCGGCACGGCCTGACGCTGCATGTTGGAACCCATCAGCGCACGGTTGGCGTCGTCGTTTTCCAGGAACGGGATCAGGGCCGCGGCCACCGACACCATCTGCTTGGGCGACACGTCCATCAGGTCGACGTTTTCGCGCGGCGCCATCATCACTTCGCCGGCGCTGCGGCAAATGACGAACTCGTCGACGAAGCCGCCATTCTTGTCGAGCTCGGCGTTGGCCTGCGCGACATGGTGCTTGGCTTCTTCCATCGCCGAGAGATAGACGACGTCATTGGTCAGCTTGCCATCGACGATCTTGCGGTACGGGCTTTCGATGAAACCGTACTTGTTGACGCGTGCGAAGGTGGCCAGCGAGTTGATCAGACCGATATTCGGGCCTTCCGGCGTCTCGATTGGGCAGATACGGCCGTAATGCGTCGGGTGCACGTCGCGCACTTCGAAGCCGGCGCGCTCGCGGGTCAGACCGCCCGGTCCAAGCGCCGACAGACGGCGCTTGTGGGTGATCTCCGACAGCGGGTTGGTCTGGTCCATGAACTGCGACAGCTGCGAGGAACCGAAGAACTCGCGCACGGCGGCGGCCGCCGGCTTGGCGTTGATCAGGTCCTGCGGCATCACCGTGTCGATCTCGATCGAGGACATACGCTCCTTGATCGCGCGCTCCATGCGCAGCAGGCCGACGCGGTACTGGTTCTCCATCAGCTCGCCGACAGAACGCACGCGGCGGTTGCCGAGATTGTCGATGTCGTCGATCTCGCCCTTGCCGTCGCGCAGTTCGACCAGCGTCTTGACCACGGCCAGTATGTCTTCCTTGCGCAGAACGCGCACGGTGTCCTCGGCCTTGAGCTCGAGGCGCATGTTCATCTTGACGCGGCCGACAGCCGACAGGTCGTAGCGCTCGCTGTCGAAGAACAGCGAGTTGAACATGGCTTCGGCGGTCTCGAGCGTCGGCGGCTCGCCCGGGCGCATGACACGATAGATGTCGAACAGCGCGTCCTGGCGGCTCTCGTTCTTGTCGACGTTGAGCGTGTTGCGGATGTAGGCGCCGACATTGACGTGGTCGATGTCGAGAACCTTGATTTCCTGCTCACCGGTGCCAAGCAGCACCTTGAGCGTCTTTTCGTCGATCTCGTCGCCGGCTTCGAGGAAGATCTCGCCGGTGGCGTAGTTGACGATGTCCTCCGCCAAATAGTTGCCGAGCAGATCCTCGTCAGTCGCCTTGATCGCCTTCAGGCCCTTTTCGCCGAGCTGACGCGCCTGGCGGGCGGTGATCTTCTTACCGGCTTCGACAACGATCTCGCCCGTATCGGCGTCGACCAGGTCGCCGACGGCCTTGAGGCCGCGGAAACGCTCGACGTTGAACGGAATGCGCCAGTGGTCGCCGGCGCGCACATAGGTGATCTTGTTGTAGAAGGTCGACAGGATCTCCTCGCCATCCATGCCGAGCGCCATCAGCAGCGACGTCACCGGAATCTTGCGGCGGCGGTCGATGCGGGCGTGCACGACGTCCTTGGAATCGAACTCGATGTCGAGCCACGAGCCGCGATAGGGAATGACGCGCGCGGCAAACAGAAGCTTGCCCGACGAGTGCGACTTGCCCTTGTCATGGTCGAAGAAGACGCCCGGCGAACGGTGCATCTGCGAGACGATGACGCGCTCGGTGCCGTTGACGATGAAGGTGCCGTTCAAGGTCATGAGCGGCATGTCGCCCATGTAGACGTCCTGCTCCTTGATGTCCTTGATCGACTTGGCGCCGGTATCCTCGTCGATATCGAACACGATGAGGCGCAGCGTCACCTTCAGTGGCGCGGCATAGGTCAGGTCGCGCTGACGGCACTCGTCAACGTCGAATTTCGGTCCTTCGAACTCGTACTTCACGAACTCCAGCATCGAGGAGCCGGAAAAATCGGAGATCGGGAAGACCGACTTGAAAACAGCCTGCAGTCCCTCGTCCGGACGGCCGCCCTTGGGCTCGTCCACCATCAGGAACTGGTCATAGGATGCCTTCTGAACCTCGATCAGGTTCGGCATCTCCGCAACTTCCGGAATCTTTCCGAAGAACTTGCGTACGCGTCTGCGGCCATTGAAAGTCTGGGTCTGGGCCATCGTCGCTCCTTAGCTCTAAACTCGGGACGGACCTCGCCGCGGTCCGCCTTGCATACCGAGCCGCCTGGGCGGCGGCTCTCTGTCTGTTCTCCGGTCGCCTTTCGGCGGCCGGCTAAAACGGGAGAAAACCCGTTTCCTGAAGGCCGGTTGCGGCCCTCAGGAAAGAGGTTCTCGTACATCTCGCGCTACGCGTCCTCCCTCCAAGCGAAGGGAGTGGCGGACGGCGCGAGGCCGCCCGCCGCTTTTACGCTTACTTCAGGTCGACCTTGGCGCCGGCTGCTTCCAGCTGGGCCTTGAACTTGTCAGCGTCGGCCTTGGAAACGCCTTCCTTGACCGGCTTCGGAGCCGCTTCGACCAGGTCCTTGGCTTCCTTGAGGCCAAGGCCGGTGATGGCGCGGACTTCCTTGATGACGTTGATCTTCTGAGCGCCAGCGTCGGTGAGGACGACGTCGAATTCCGTCTTTTCCTCGGCCGGAGCAGCAGCAGCGGCAGCGCCGCCGGCAGCGGCAACCGCCACCGGAGCAGCAGCCGAAACGCCCCACTTTTCTTCCAGAAGCTTCGACAGCTCGGCCGCCTCGAGGACGGTCAGCTTCGAAAGGTCGTCTACGATCTTTGCGAGATCAGCCATTGTTGTATTCCTTCGTTAGGTTCGAACGTGTGTTTTTGATAGCGAGGAACGGCCTCATGCCGCCTCGTCCTTCCGGGCG
Source organism: Mesorhizobium sp. CNPSo 4671 (assembly GCF_057784245.1). NCBI lineage: Bacteria > Pseudomonadati > Pseudomonadota > Alphaproteobacteria > Hyphomicrobiales > Phyllobacteriaceae > Mesorhizobium > Mesorhizobium sp. CNPSo 4671. The sequence goes on from NZ_JBWLUW010000031.1 coordinate 17,680, forward strand.
TAAGCGCCGATGACGCGCGCGACCGAGGCCGCTGGCGCATTGACGATCTGGGCGATCCGGGTTGCCGGCGTGGCGATCATGCCAACCAGCCTGGCGCGCAGCTCATCGAGCGACGGAAGTGTGGCGAGTGCCTTCACACCGTCGGCATTGAGCGAGGTGGTGCCCATTGCGCCGCCGAGAATGATCAACTTGTCATTCCCCTTGGCGAAATCGGACGCGACCTTCGGCGCCGCAATCGGATCCTCCGAATAGGCGATCAGCGTCTGTCCCTTGAACAGGTCGATGATCGATGCGGAGTCCGTGCCCTGAAGAGCGATTTTGGCGAGACGGTTCTTCGCGACTTTAACGGTGCCACCGGCAGCGCGCATTTTCGACCGAAGGTCGTTCATTTGCGCGACGGTGATACCGGCATAGTGGGCCACGACGACTGAACCTGCGTTTCCGAACGCTTCGTTCAGGCCCGTGACGAGTTCGCGCTTTTCCGCTCTGTCCACTGCCTATCTCCAGTTGACCCCTGCCCTAATACGAGGACAGGCGTCGGGTTGCCTTTTGCCGGCCGGGCCATCCAGTAACGGATCTCCCGAACGACGCTCGAGGATCCTGCCCCCTTTCGCCACACCGACGGCCAAGCCAACGATGCGCAGACAAAAGGCAAACACGGTTCGAACCTTTCATTGGAGCACTTGCTCCGTTGTCCGGTCTTCACCCGTCTCATGCAGGCCCAATTGAATTAAGGCTTTTGGGCCGCCTGCAATCTCGGACAGGATGTCCGGAAGCCTTTCGACTTCCGGCACCGGGCCCAGGATAAATCCAAGGCCCGGAATTCAGTCACGGATCAGCCTTCCAGCGGCCGATCCAAATGGTTTTAATCAGGACGCTGCGAGCGTCGAGACGTCGAGCTTGAGGCCCGGGCCCATCGTCGAGGTGACCGACACCTTCTTGACGTAGTTGCCCTTGGCGCCAGCCGGCTTTGCCTTGGTCACCGCATCGGCGAAGGCACGGATGTTCTCTTCCAGCGCCTTGACGTCGAACGAGACCTTGCCGACGCCGGCATGAACGATGCCGGCCTTCTCGACGCGGAACTCGACAGCGCCGCCCTTCGATGCCTTGACGGCAGCGGCGACGTCGGTGGTGACGGTGCCGACCTTCGGATTCGGCATCATGCCGCGCGGGCCGAGCACCTTACCGAGACGGCCGACCAGCGGCATCATGTCCGGCGTGGCGATGCAGCGATCGAAATCGATCGTGCCCTTCTGGACGATGTCGACCAGGTCCTCCGCGCCGACGATGTCGGCGCCGGCGGCCTTGGCTTCCTCGGCCTTGTCGCCACGGGCGAACACGGCGACGCGAACCGAGCGGCCGGTGCCGTTCGGCAGGTTGACCACGCCGCGGACCATCTGGTCGGCATGACGCGGGTCGACGCCGAGGTTCATGGCGACTTCGACGGTCTCGTCGAACTTGACCGAGGAACGGTCCTTGAGCAGCTTCAGCGCTTCACCCAGGGCGTAAGCCTTGTTGGGATCGATGCCTTCGCGGGTCTTCGATACACGCTTTGCAATCTTTGCCATGATCTCAGCCCACCACTTCCAGACCCATCGAGCGGGCGGAGCCCTCGACCATGCGCATGGCCGCCTCGACGTCGTTTGCGTTCAGATCCTTCATCTTGGCGGTCGCGATTTCGCGCACCTTGTCGCGCGAAACGGTGCCAGCCTTGACCTTGCCCGGCTCCTTCGAGCCCGACTTCAGGTTCGCGGCCTTCTTCAGGAAATAGCTCACCGGCGGCGTCTTCATGACGAAGGTGAACGACTTGTCCTGATAGTAGGTGATGACGACCGGAACCGGCGATCCCTTTTCCATTTCCTGGGTCTGCGCGTTGAACGCCTTGCAGAACTCCATGATGTTGATGCCACGCTGACCAAGCGCCGGGCCGATCGGGGGCGACGGCGTAGCCGAACCCGCGGAGACCTGAAGCTTGAGCTGGCCTGCAATTTTCTTAGCCATCTCTTTTCCTGCCTTTGTCTATGCCGGCCCCATCTCGGGAAACACCGGCGGTTGCAGTCTGGTGGTGCGGTTCGCGCGGCCGGCTAAAGCCACATTCGCCTCCCACCGTTCTCAGGCCATGCGTTTCCGCACCGCCTCCCCTGATCGCCAGACGGCATCAGGGATTTCGGATCAGCCCTTTTCGACCTGTCCGAATTCCAGATCGACAGGCACGGCGCGCCCGAAGATCGAAACTTCCACCTTGAGCCGCGCCCGCTCCTCGTCCACTTCCTGAACGAAACCGTTGAACGACGCGAAAGGACCATCCGAGACGCGGATCGCCTCGCCGATCTCGAACGTGACCGACGGCTTCGGCCGCTCGACGCCTTCCTGCACCTGGTTCAGGATGCGCTGCGCCTCCGCCTCGGTGATTGGCACCGGCTTGGAGTCGCCGAGAAAGCCGGTGACCTTCGGCGTGTTCTTGACCAGCGAGAAAACGGCATCGGTCAAATTGGCCTTCAGGAGCACGTAGCCCGGGAAGAACTTGCGCTCGGCATCGACCTTGCGGCCACGACGAACCTCGACCACCTTCTCGGTCGGCACCACGATCTGCTCGATATCGGCGGACAGGCCCTTCTGCTTGGCCTTGTTCTCGATATCCTCAGCGACCTTCTTTTCAAAGTTCGAATAAGCGTGGACGATGTACCAGCGCGCAGCCATTTTTTAGACTTCTCCGTAGTCGCCGGACTTAGCGTCCAATGCCCAGAATCTGTTCGATCGCGAGGCCCATCAACTGATCGGCGCTAAAGAAAAAGATCATCGCAATCACAGCGAAGGCCAGAACCATCACCGTCGAGATCATCGTTTCGCGCCGCGACGGCCAAGTCACCTTGGCGGTCTCCGAGCGAACCTGCTGGAGAAAGACGAAAGGATTTGTGGTTTTCGAAGCCATATGCCGCTCTGTCTTCAAGACCCGTTGGCCGGGTCCTCTGGATGATCCCGCTGGCCGGGACGTGCCGCCTGAGCCCAGTCTCGCGCCGAATCAGCGCAATCATTTCGCCCATGCAAATCAGACGCGTAAAGCCGGCTTCCCAGCTCCACGCGTCGCGTGTCTGTTCTGTCTACATAAAACCGATTCTTGATCCACGCAAGTGGCAAGTGTCCGCTTTATGACCAAACGCCGCCTCGGAACCATCCAGTCGTTCCGTCCCGGCTATGGCGCTCTTATGCCCCAATCAGGCTAATATGGCAAGCGTGTCGCCGATTTTCAAAGGGCGGTCCGCGGAAATGTCGTTTCAGATGGCCATTTCAAGAAATGGCACGGGCAGCAGGGCTCGAACCTACGACCTGCGGTTTTGGAGACCGCCGCTCTACCAACTGAGCTATGCCCGTATCGCGCGCTCGGCGCAGCAGGGGCTTCCTAAAAGCTTCCGCGCTGTCTGTAAAGAGTGGTTTGCATGCAAACGCGCCTTCATCCCCTTTGCCAGAAATCGGGATAGGCGATGACCAGCCCGTCACGGTCGATCTCGACTTCGCGCTTGAAGTCACTGGCGCGCGATTCATAGAGATATTGCCTGGCTTCCTTGAGGCATGTGTAGCGCTGCGGGTTGCTGACGACCGTGAGCGCGGGGAATTCGATGAAGGCGGTGGTGATCTCGGCACTCTGCCCGGAGGAAAGCCGCAAGCGGCGGATCGGCAACGTGTTGGTGAACGGGGTAACGGTGAGATCAGGGTCGATCACGCCCTCCAGTTCAGGCACCGGCAGGCCGTCCAGGAGCCAGTGGCCTTCGCCGTCGGCGGCAAGGACAAGGGTCCGCCCGCTGCCGATCATGTCGACCGTGACACGCCTGGCGTGCCAATTCGCGTCGCATTCTATGCGATAGCGGGCGGCGAAAGGGGGTGACCGGAGCAAATGACGACGGAGTCGGCCAGGACCTCCCCTGCCCGCTGGCGCAGTTCAAGATGCTCGATACCGGGGCCGTCCCACTCGCGCCAGCGCACGATCTTGAAATCTTCCGACATGGTCCTGCACTCCGGTGCGGCTGGAAGCTACTTTGTTTCCGGCGGCGTGTACGGTCCGCCGGGCACGCCCCAGCCCCAGGCTGGCATCGGCTCGGTCTCGGGATCGCAGGTCTCGCCGAGATTGGAATTCATCTTGGCCAGCCGCGATCCCCATTCGACATAGCCCATGAAGGCCGAGCGGAATTCGGGATCGTCGGGCAAGCCGACCTCGTCGGCCGCGTCGGCGAGCAGGTTGATCCAGCGGCGGCGCTGCTCCTCCGTCAAATGCTTGCCCAGATGATGCATGACCATCTCGCGGTGGCCGCCGAACTTCTCGCTGTAGGTCTTCGGTCCGCCGAAGACTTCGCCAATGAAGGCGGCGACATGGGCGGGATGGTCCGGCGACATGGTCTTGAATACCGGGCCGACGACCGGGTCCTTTGCCACCTTGTCATAAAAGGTCTGCGTCAGCCGGTTCAGGGCGTCGCTGCCGCCGGCCCATTCGTAGAGTGTCGGAACATCTTTGCGCATGGCGGTAACCTGTCCTCGATCGCCGCAGACGGTAGCGGAAACATCCGGCCGATCTCAACCTGCCTCGATGGCCAGTTCAACATATCGCGCTAAAGTTTGGCCGGCATGTCGGCTTCGGCGTTGGCGGACGGCACGATCCGGCAATTGTCCGGCCTCGGAGCCGACCTGCATATGGTGGCCCCCGTCAGTTCGTCGGCAGACTGTGGCCCGGTCGCCAGCCCGAATTTCAGTATCGCCTGCTGATAGAGCTGCCGTTTGGCTGAGGAAAGCTGTATGGCGTCGAACAGGCCGGGGCCGATCGCCATCTCCTCGAAATACGCCTTGACCTTGTCCCCAAGCCCAACGGAACTCACGCTGAGGCGCACTGCCGGCCCGATGAGGCGCCTGACGCCACCGGCAACCATGATCGGACAGGCCGAAGCACATTCGCCCTCGGCTTCGATGGTGAGCCCGGTGTGCACGCCATCCTTGGCCAAACACTCCGCCGAGGGATCACAATCCACGAAATCCGTATGGGCGACAACGACGTCGAGCTTGCGTTCCCGGATCAGCCTGCCCGTGGTAAGCGCGCCCTCGATATCGCCGCCTTGCGAGCTGATCACGATCGGCAGCCGCCGGCCGGCGATGGCATCGAGCGCCTGCCGAAGCTTTTCGGGCGTCTGCGCGGTGATCGAGCCCTCCGCCGAGATCCATTCCGGACAGTCGGGATTGCACAGCGGGTTGCTGCCGCGGACAAGCACGAAGCGCATGTCTGCCTGTTTCGGCGCCGTGGCCTCGGCCGGCGCGATGGGAGCGGGTTTTGCCTGGGCGGTCGGGAGATTGGCCGGCGTCGCCTCTTGGCCCGTTGGTATCTCCCGGCAGTTCGCCGGCATCGGATTTGCCTTGCAGATGGTTGCAGCGGTGAAAAGCTCGACGGCGTCGAGGGAGGTGACGAGGTTCATGTGGAGCATGTTTTCGAGAACCAGCTGATGGATTTCGCTGGCCGGCGTGTTCTTCATCGTGATGAACACGCCTTCGCCTATCCCCATCTCCTGCAAATAGGCCGAAAGCTTCTTCTCGACCGCCTTGCTCATTTCGTAGGTCTTGTAACTGCCCGCATTCTTGCGGCTGACGATTTTGGAGCTGATGATCTTCTTCTTGCCGTTCACGATCCGGTAGGTGGTTCGGTACAGCAGCTTCTCGCGCTTGTAGGTGGTGGTGACCTGGTGGACACCGAGATAGGCAAACTCCCCGACCACGCGTCGGACACCGCCGGAAAACATCAGCGGGCAAGCGGAATTGCACATGGCGCCGTCGTCATAGGCCATGCCGAAATAGTCGGCGCCCTTGCCCTGGTTGTCCCTGCAATTCTTCATCTCCGGCTCGCAGCCGGAAAACACCGTCGTGCCGACGGCGATGTCGAGCTGAGCCTTGCGGATCATCTGGCCAAGCGTCACCGCCGCATCGACATTGCCGCCAGGGGAATTGACGACCACCGGCAATTGCCGGCCCTTGAGCGCCTTGAGCGTACGCTTGAGCAGCGCCGGCGTGCCCGCCTCGATCGTGCCTTCCGCCGATATCCATTCCGGACAATTGGGCTCGCAGCCCGGTGCATTGCTGCGCACGACGGCGAACCGCATCGGCGGGATGTCCAGCGACTGCTCCTGGCAGTGCGCCGCCGCGACAGACAGCACCATGGCAATCAAAAGCGCAAGACCAGCCAGCGCGTGCGACCACCATGCCTTCCCATCGAAACAGCGCCCTGGAACCACTCTTCGGCAAGCTCCCGCAATGCAACCTATACTAGTTGGCGTGATGGCGCTTGCAACAGCTTTGAGGGCTGACGCCGCTCGCAGGCCGCGCAGTGGCGAAAACAAAAAAGGGCGGCCCGAAGACCGCCCTTTTCTTGTCGATCCGGCTAATGCCGGTCTCGATTATTCCTTGATGGTGACGACGATGCCGGCACCGACGGTGCGGCCGCCTTCACGGATGGCGAAGCGCAGCTTCTCTTCCATGGCGATCGGCACGATCAGCTCGACATCGACGGTGATGTTGTCGCCAGGCATCACCATCTCGGTGCCAGCCGGCAG